>JAEZJV010000083.1 GCA_023415635.1 Bacillota bacterium
TCCATGCCCTGCCCCGCAAGGTCATCGCTCGAGGCAGAGCCCCGGAGGTCCGCTGGTACGTCGAACTGACTCTCCCGTGCGGCCACATCCACCGCGTGCGGCTCACGTCCTCCGAGGCCGACTCCAAGAACGACTTCAACCGAGCGGAGCATCTGCGGATGCACCCACCCGGCAGTGCGGTCTACGACGCCACCTACGCGTGGCGCAACGACACGGAGTCGTCGCACTCGCAACTCGATGACTGGCTCTACCGCGGCCGGATGGTGGCACTCACCACCGAGCGTCAAGCACTCGTGATGCTCAGTTTCGCGGTGACGCACAACGCTGTCGCTGACTGGTACCACCGTCACCGGACACGCACCCGGGCGACCGCCGGCGCCGCCTGAGGCCCCGAACCGCACACAGCACGACCGCAGCCCCCTCGAGGGGCTGCTGGCGCATCCCCAACCTCCGCGCCGGTAGTCTGGACCTGCGCCGGAGGGCCCCAGCAGGGCCTAGCCGGCGACGCAAGGGGCCAACGAGAACACCAAGGACCAGCTCGGCGTGACCGCCGCCTGGTTTTTGACCACGTTTCTCGCAGGTCCCCCGCGCCTGTAGCTCAGGGGATAGAGCACCGCTCTCCTAAAGCGGGTGTCGGCAGTTCGAATCTGCCCAGGCGCACAGAGTGTTGTTGCAGGTCAAGGGCGGTATCGGTGCCCAGGCCGTTCTGGGGGCTGTGTCCGATTTGCCGGGCATTGGTCAGCGCGTGGTCAGCGACTTGTCTCAGGACGTGGACGGCCTGTCAAGGACGTGGACGGACGCTGGCGGACGGCCGCCGCGCAAGGTCAGTCGCGGACGCCTTGAGGCCGGCTGCGTGTCCCCGACCGAATCATGGTTCGAGCGGCTTGATGGCGGGGTTCGCAGTGGGCGGCATCGCCCAGCCGTTCGTCTGGTGAATCTGACGAGCAGTTTCGAGAGCGTGATCGCGGAGCTTGGCGGCGGTCGCGGCGTCGTAGCCCTGGCTCCGGAATCGGCGCAGGTTGCCTCCGAGCACCTGAGCCCAGGTCTGGTACGGATCGAGCGCCCTCAGTCGCTCGTCGACGGTGTCGCCGGGCTTGGCCTGCGCCATGACTTGCCGACCGAGCGTCGTGCCAAGGGTGCGCTCCGCCTCCAGCCACTCGTCGAGGCCAGTCCAGTCGTCGAGCTCGTCTACCAGCGCGATCATGGCAATCCGCAGGTTTGCCAGACGGTCGCCGACTGGCTCGGTGCTCGGGTCGAAGCCAACGAAGCGTTGGACGGCATCCTGCACGGCTGACCAGAGGGATGCGAGAGCTGCCTTCCTCGCCTCCGCGAGAGCCTCCTTCGACCGCTTGTTTGAGAGCCAAGTTCCTGCGACGGCGACGAGCATCGAGGCGACGGAGACGGCAACCGCTACGGCCTCCACGGGGACTTCCTCTCTGGCATCTCGGACTGGAGCGGCGGAGCGCCGGGCCTGTTAGGGCTCTGGATCCGGCTCCTTGAAGCCGCGGAAGACGCCATCCGGGTCGGCGGCGTCTGCGAACTCGAAGAAGTCCATGTTGGCGATCGCGAGGTTCGCCGTGATGGGCTCAACCTCCTGCGGAGGTGCCCGGAAAGTGCGGCCCACCTGCTCGTTGTACTCGTTGAGGTCGACGAAGAGGATCGTGAGGTCGCTCATCGTGCGGGCGTCTGCGACTGCGAGGTGGGAGAGGTAGCCGTCGCGGGGCAGTTGCACCAGGCCGGCGGGCGTCAGGCCATCCAGTTCCGGCGACTCGACCGGTTGCAGCGAGGCGCCGAACCGATCGAAGTCATCAGCGTCGTAGACGGCGGTCGCCGCGTTGACTGCAGCATGCCAGGCGAGATCGTCGGAGTAGTCCGTGCGAAGCAGGAGTGTGTACATGTCGGCCGGCTCGGGCAGCTCCATGAGCCGAGGCTAGGGCTTTGACCACGCTCAAGGTGGCCGCAGTGGGCAGGTACTCCCTACGGCAGCAGGTCGAGGTACTTCCTGCGTGCGGGCATCGCGTGGATGACGAGTTCGTCTCCGCCCTCGAACGTGAGCACCACCGTCTCGAGCAGCCGCGCCTGGGTGTCGAAGCCGAGGCGCAACTCCCGGTAGGGCGGCCCGTCGTCGTCCAGGGGCTCGATCCACAGTGGCCACTCGGCGGCCTGGATCGCGTCCTCCTCCGCGACGCCGTGCTTGAGCGCGCTGCGGTGGACTCTCACGCAGCGAAGTGGGCGAGCGCGGCCCGGATCGCCTCGGAGCGGGTCATGTCCTGCTTGGCTGCCGCGGCGTCGAGGGCGTCGAGCTCCTCAGCCGTGAGTCGGACGGCCACGACCTGCATCGGCTCAGCCCCGCGGCCCGGGCGGCCGCGCCCTCGACGCTTCAGGGCGTCGACGTCATAGCCCGCCTCGGCCTCGTCTGCCCACTGCTGGATCTGCTCGTCGCTCACCACGCACATATCGTATGACGAAAAGGTCCGGTGCGGCGAGAGTCGAAAGCGGTTTTAGGCGCCGCGGCAGTGGTTGGCTGTCGCTCGTGACCGACTGGGCAGCCTTGCGCGACGTCTACGGCAGTGCGGCCGACATCCCGGCGCTCCTGCGCGATGCGGCAGCAACGGCCGACTGGAACGCCGTGGCGTGGCAGGAACTGTGGCAGAGGCTCTACCACCAAGGGAGCGTGTCGCCTGCAAGTTACGCCGCTCTGCCTGCGCTGGCGAAGATCGCGGCGTCGCGCACCGAGGTTGCTCTGGACCCGGCGCTCTTCCTCTTGGCGGCGATCATCGCCTCAAACGACGCCCCCTCGGCGATCGACGGAGCCCGTAGCGTCTACGCCGCGGAGCTCGCGGCCCTACGGCCCGTGGCAGAGGGCAAGGTCGCGCTCGTGCGCGACCGGGCCGATGTCCTGTGGGCCCTCGAGGTCGTCGCGGCCCTCGAGGATCTTTCGCCGTGGCAGCGGGACTTGGATCGGCTGGCTAACGACGAGGTTGAGCTCGAGTGCCCGTCGTGCGGTGACTACATCTACCTGGGACTCGTCGACGGCGCGCTGGTGGCCACGACCGGTCCCGACGCGGTGCCCGACGGCCAGCGCGTGCAGCAGGCGCCCCCATCGGATCTCGGCCCGGCTGAGGCGCGTCTGGTGACGCTTAGCGAGGCGCGCGGTCATCCAGACGTCGCAAGGGAGATGCTGCAGTTTTTCGGTCGAGCTGGCTGCCCGCACTGCGGGACGTGGTTCCCGATCCCTGATGCGCTGCCCTAGCGCTCACCGGCTGTGGAACCCTGTGGCCGTGAAGGAACACCGTGCTGAAGTCCTAGATCTAGGCCTGAAGTGGGACGCCGGTGCGCCGATGCCGATGCTCATTGCAGGTGCTCGCAGGGCGGTCGTGCTCTGTTACGAGTCCCTGGCAACAGGTGAGGAAGAGCACGTCATCGAGATCAGCTTCGAGGGCTGCTCGAACGTGCAGATGGGGCATCCGAACGACGAGGTCCTGCACGGGCACCCGTTGTGGGGAAGGGGCCTTTCCTTGTACGAGGCCCATGTCGTCCACAACTCGCCATGGCTCGAAGAGCACCGTCGAATCAACTCCGTCCACGACTACCACTCTGACGCCACGTGGGAACGCCTTCATCACTACCTCCTCGCCTTTCACGACGAAGTGGTGGAAGCCCTGGCGAGTGACATCTCGGCGCGACGGGTGAGCGGCGACATGGTGGCAGAGTCCTTGCGCGCGGCCGCCGAGCTGGCCGCCGAGCGGTAGCGGCCTCCGCCCGCTCGCTCATCCGCATGATCGGGCAGCGTGCGGCTCAGCCGGAGGAGCCAGCTGGGGGCCCGGGCGGCGCGATCGCCCGCGGCGCCTGCATCAGCGGGATCACGGGCAGCCGCTCCATCGCCTGCCACGTCGCCTCGCTGAACAGGTGCCCGTACAAGTCCATCGTCATCGTCGCGGTCGAGTGCCCGAGGATCACCTGCACGGCCTTCACGTCCGCCCCGGCGGCGATGAGCAGCGAGGCGGCGGTGTGTCGCAGGTCGTGGATCGTCGTCCCCTCGACGCCGGCCCGCCGGGTCGCTTCCATCCACCCGGACCGCGCCCGGAAGTTGGTGTTCGTCCACACGGCCCCGGTCGGGCTCGGGAACAGGTACCCGCCCGGCGCGGTGAAGGCGACGCGCGTGCGCACGTACTCGTCCAGCGCCGCAGGCACCGGCACGGTCCGGGTCTGGTGGGTCTTCGTCGGCCCGAACACCGCCCCGCTGGTCCGCTTGGACTGCGTCGCGGCCCGGTGCACCCGGACGCCGAGCCCATGCGGGGTCTGCACGACGTCGTCGACCCGCAGCGCGGCCATCTCCGAGAACCGGCACCCCGTGGTCCCGAGGAACAGCACGACCGGCTGGCACAGCGGGGGCACCGCCATGACCAGCCGACCGAGCTGCTCGGGCCGCAGCCAGTGCGGCTCACGCTTGGTGCCCCCGCGCGGCAGCGCCACCATCCGCGCGACGTTCACGCTCAGCCGCCGGTCGCGGATCGCGTAGTCGAACACCAGCCGCATCATCGACAGCGCGCGACGCCGCGTCGCCGTCGCCAGCCCGCGCGCCGTTAGCGCCGACATGACCCGCTCGACGTCGGCGGCCGAGATCCCGGAGATCGGGTACGCCCCGATCTCCGGGATCACGTACTTGTCCAGCAGGAACCGCGTGGTCTCCTGGCTGCGCACCGCCAGGTGACCACGCGAGGCCTGCCACTCCTCGGCCAGCGCTGCGAACGTCATCCGTCCGCGCGCCGGGTCGATCCACGAGCCGGCGTCCAGCTTCGCGAGCTGGTCCGCCTCCCAGCGCTTGGCGTCGACCCGGCGCTCGAACGACCGCTGCGCGATGACCCGGCC
>JAEZJV010000002.1 GCA_023415635.1 Bacillota bacterium
GCTCGTTAGAGCGTAAAAAGCCCCCGGCAGGGCGCACACGTTCGTTAGAACGTATAAGTGCGCCCTTGCCAAAGCAAGGGAGAGGCCGTTAGCCCGACTGCCCGGTGATACTACCGCCTGTTTGGGACATAGCCACATTGTCGCTTTGCGCCGCTCCCACAGCTTTGGCCGCTGCCGCTTCACCCTGCTCCGCGGTCAGATTTGCCAACGCTTTGCGCGCGGACTCCGTCCGAATAATCTTTTCAAGGAACGCCTTTACTTGCTCGTTGGTGAATATATCCGCTTCCGGGATAAAGCTTTCCAGTATCGCCCCGCGCTCTATCAGTCGTTTGGTTCTGGCTCTGCGCTCGCGCTCCTTCTGCTCCTGTATCAGCCTCTTTTTCTGATTTTCCAGCTGCCGTATCTGCTCCAGTACGCTCTCTATTTTTTCTTCCGTGGTCTTTGCCATCATGGGTACTCCTTTCAATTTTTTGCATAGAAAAAGCGGCCCACGGTGTTATCCGTAAGCCGCCCTATGCGGATTGTTTGTTATACGCTTTGCTGTTTTTGCTTCCCGGCATACCGCCGCTGCGCTTCTCTGTGCCGCGCCCGTTTCTCCCGCGCCTGTTCTTCCACCGCGATATCCTCCGGCGCGGGCGTTATCTCCGGCACTTCAAACCTGCCGATGAAATTGAGATAAATATCGACCTTCTGTTCCCGTTCCCCACTCGACCTGTCCGCCTCATGCACGATGATCTTCTCTACAAATTCGTTGATCATCGGCGCGGTCAGTTCGGAAAAATCCGTATGCCGCTTCACGATCTCAATAAACCTGTCCGCCCGCACGCCATCGGCGTTGAAACCGCTGAGTTCGGCTTGTAGATTCTCAATGGACAGCTCCAGCGCCGCCTGCTCGTTCTCGTATTCGGCGGACAGGATTTCAAACCGTTTATCCGTCAAGCGCCCGGCCACATTATCCTCGTAGATTTTGCGGATCAGCGTGTTCAGTTCCGCCACGCGCTTTTGCTCTTTGGCAATGCGCCGTCTGTGCGCTTTCGCCGTTTGCGCCTGCCGCACCGCCGAGCTTTCGCGCACCTGCCGTATAAATTCGGACTCATTGGATTTCACAAAGCCGCTCACCGTCCTTATCGCCTCCAGCGCAAGCTCCCGGATGACAACGGTGCGGATATTGTGCGCCGTGCATTTTCCGTCAAACCGTCTGCTGGTAAGCGAATACGTTGAACAGGTATAGATATCGCTCGGGCATTTGTTGTAAATCCTGCCGTTCGGATGCCGGTACTGTATCGGGTGCGGCCTGCGGTGGTTATACATCTTCGCGCCGCAGTCCGCGCAGAACACCAGCCCTGTCAGTGGATTGGCTTCGCCCAGGCTGTCGGTGCGCCGCACGGTCTTGCGGCAGCGCTGCGCCGTTTCCCATGTCTCGGAATCCACGATTGCGGGATGGGTATTCTCAAATATGATCCAATCCTCCTTGTCCGAAAACTTTGACCGCTTGTCCTTGTACGAATCCTTGTAGGTGCGGAAGTTGACCGTATGCCCCATATACTCCGGCTTTTGCACGATGCCCGCAATCGTGTTGCCATTCCACGCGTAGGGCATGGAATGGTCGTGATGGGCAAGCTTCACGATACCGCGCGTATAGAGGTAATACGACGGGCGCTCGATCTTGTCATTGGCCAAAATCCGCGCGATCTCACACGGCCCCTTGCCCCCGATGGTGAGCGCGAAAATACGCCGCACCACTCCGGCGGCTTCGGGATCGATCAGCCATTCGTTTTTGTCGTTTGGATTTTTGATATAGCCGTAGATGGGAAAGAACGTCAGCCGCTTTCCTTCCATGCCCCGCGCCCTGTGGCTGGCCTTGACCTTGCGGCTGGCGTCCCGCAGATACCATTCCGACATGATGTTGAGGAACGGCGCGAACTCGCCGCTGTCGCGGTTGACGCTGTCAATGCTGTTGGCGATGGCGATAAAGCGGACGTTCTTCTCCCGGAAGAACACTTCCGTGTAAAAGCCCGTTTGCAGATAATCGCGGCCTATCCGGCTCATGTCCTTGCAGATGACCGTATCGACGCGCCCGCTCTCTATTTCGGCTATGAGGGCTTTCCAGCCGGGGCGTTCAAAGTTTCCGCCCGACCAGCCGTCGTCGGTAAAGTGGACAGCATTAGCAAAGCCGTTCTTTCCGGCGTAGTCCTCCAGCATTTTCTTTTGCGCGGTGATGGAATTGGATTCGCCGCTTTGCTCGTCGTCGCGGCTGAGGCGCTCATAAAGAGCGGTGATTTTAGATTCTGGCTGCCTGATGTTCATACCGAACTCCTTTCAGGCAACCGGCTCATTTGCAGTGCCTGTATCATACCACAAAAACGTCGGCAAAGGAATATCTTTTTCATTGCTTCGCCTCGTCTTTGATAAGGCGCAGGATTTTATCCTTCACCGTTTCCCGGCTCGTTTTGCTGAAATGAACGCTCACCCGGTAAGTGGTGGAGCCGATTCGTTTGGTGAATGCCCTCGGCCCGCTCTGCGGCCCCTTTTCGTCGGTTGATGTCGTCTGCATTGACCCGGCCCCCTTTCAGATGATAAAATTGAATTATGGATTTGTTCCCGTTGGTGTAATCTGTTTGCGTGTATTTTCCTCCTCCCTGCGCACAGGGCGCAAAAAGACAGGGGTAATGTAAAACCCTTGCCTTGCGTGAAACCGGCCCGGAAACCCGCTGTTTATGCGGTTTCCCGGAGCCTAAAGCGTTACATCCCGCCCCCGGTGCTTTCGCACCCGAGCGGCGGCGGCGGCTTTGCGGGCGGGTACGGCGCAGGCTTCGCAATACGCCTGCCTGCCGTTGACAGGGAATTTCCTTCCGCAGCGCTTGCAGGCTTTGAGCGGTTTACGGCTGAACACGGCTTCCAGCGCCGGATCGAGCGGCAATACCGCGTGTTGGAACCACTTGCACAAAGAACTGCCCGCAAAAGCGACGGCGGACATATAGCAGGCTCCGTCCAATGGCAGGCATCCATACTCATGGTCATGGTTTGCGCACTCGGATATGACCAGCCTGCGTATCGCCTGCTTCTCTCTGGCGGTCAGTTCCCGGTATAGATCGGTCACGGCTTTCCTCCTTTCCGGGATGATTGTAATCTGTTGTTTGCATAAACAAATTACATCCCTCACTAACAGGAGAAAAAGCAGGAGTAAAGCGGAACCTTTTTTAAAGAAATCTCAAAATATTTTTTCGGCGGGTGAATGTAGGCGTGGAACGCAAAAAACTGAAACGGGAAATCGAGCGGGAAGCCCTTGCCCGCATGGAGGCCGCGGCAAGGACTGAGGCGGATTTTGAAAATGTCACAGTGGTATGGGACAGGCTGGACGCTAACCGTGAGCGGCGGGAGCGGTGGCACGAGAAACGCCGAACCGAACAGATACTGGCGTTGGGATACAACGACGGCGAGATTCTTCCCAATCCGGCGGGGCATGTGTTCTGGCGGCAGTTGATGCGCGGGGAGTTCCTTGACGTGATCTTTGATTGCCCGTATGAAATGCACGAGCTTGTGACGGATGCGGATGTATCCGCAGCGCTTCGTGACTTATCCGAAAATCACCGGGAGATACTGTATTTCAACGCCATACGCCTATACAGCAGCGCCCGGCTTGCCGCTCTGCGCAAGCAGACCGGCCGCAATATCCGTAAGACGCGCGTTTTCATGCTGAAAAAGATACATGAGAAGCTGATCCCGCGCCTTGCGCAAAGGGCAGGCAGCGGCCTGCCCGTCACATTGGCGCAGTTGGATTTTCTCAAGGCACATGCCGAACTTGACAACACCAGACGCTAGTTATATGATTAACCTAATATCCGGTTACATTTTGGAGGCGGTAATGAACAGCCTGTTTCAAAGGACGAGTTCCAGTTGGGTGAAATACAGCGAATATGTGTGCCGGGAAAAGGACGGCGCTTTGTATGTCATGCCCGCGCCCAAAGCCAAGCCAATCATTATTGACCCGCTTGAGGATGCGGTCACGATGGTATCGGACGCGCTCAACGTCGGCTTGCTGATGATGAACCGCAGCAAGGATACGATCATCTGTGAAGTTCTGATGGATTTCGTTTCAAAGTATGGTTTGCTTGGCTTTATGACCGCGCTGCCCACCACGCCGCAATTTCTGGATTACGACTTTGCATACCTGCCGAAAAACCATTTTATCCGCGACGAATCCATGCTTGTGGAGAACTATACCGCGCTGTTTTTTCCATTTGACCAGCCGGACGTACTGTTCACGGAAAGCGGCGTACAATGGGATATTTCGGGCGACACGGATATGATGGCGCTGGCGATGACGATGAGCGACAAGCCGATGGCGCTAAACCTGTGTTTCCAGCGGGAATATGCCGAACGGTACGACTGGCTGCTCACGCAGCTCAAGGATTTTGCCTTCACGTTCATGTCCAGCTATATGTTTTATCTGGATTACGACAGCATGGATGAAGATACCCGCAACCTGTATCGGCAGGGCATGGCGGCCTTTGGCGGCATTGCGCCCACCTACCGTATCGCCCTGTTGGACAAGCCCACGATTGTTTGGGACTTTCATTCGCTGCTGCTCGGCATACAGATGATGCTGAGCTTCATGATAACGGATGAGGCAAAGCCGCTTCGTATCTGCAAGCACTGCGAT
>JAEZJV010000029.1 GCA_023415635.1 Bacillota bacterium
ACGCGAGCGTGTTGATCGCGGCGAAGCTGAGGAGGCGCCGCGAGCGCGCCCCGGCCGGCTCGTTGAGGCTCTCCGCGTCGAAGACGAGTTGGTACACGGCCGGGATCCAGAACCGCAGGTAGACCCCGGCCCCGACCAGGAAGAGATCGGGCAGCACCAGGGCACTGTTGGCCAGCAGGGTGGACGCCACGGCGACCAGCGCCGTCGGCCCGAGCGGGAAGCCGGGCGCCCGGCCCCGCGCGGCGAGAACGGCGACCACTCCCAGCGCCGCCGACAGGACCAGGTCGATGGTCGTCAGGTCGACCCACCCGACGCGCTGGCCGTAGCCGGCCTCGCTCGGCATGTCGATCAGCCACGGGTACCAGGGGTAGCCGGTGAGTTCGGCGACCAGGACGGGCACCCGCAGCCCGACCCAGACCGCGAACATCCCCAGCAGAAGCCTGGCGGCCGCACGCCGCGGTCCCCGGGCGAGCAGGACGGCGGCGACCCCTGCCACCACGGGGGCCAGGACGTAGCCCCACGGCTGGTGGCCCTCCACCCACAGCGCCGCGGTGAACAGCCAGTCTGCGCCGGTCGCCAGGTACCCGCCGGCGAGCGCCTGGTACAGGATCTCGGGGAAGGCGAGCAGGGCGGCGATCGTGACGCCGGCCCCCAGCAGGGCCGACTCGTCGCGCGGGCCGCGGGCCCCGGTGGCCAGCCAGCGCACCGCCACGGCCGCGATCGCGACGGCCACCAGCCACGACACCCAGCCGTCCTCCAGCGGGTCCCGGCTCAGCGTGTCAAGGCCGTCGAGCTCCAGCCGGAGCCCCGCGAGGCCCAACCCGTACCCGAGCACCTTCACCGCGCAGAGCGCGACCACCAGCCACCAGCGTCTGTCCGGCCCTCCCGGCCCAGGACCCGGGATCACCGAGGACGCGGCGTAGCGGCGTCCGATGGCGACGACGGTCTGCGCCAGCACCGCGGCGGCACGGCCACCGGTATAGGCCAGCCACAGGGTCAGGACCAGCGCGACACCGGCGACGCACAGGCCTGCCCACACCGCGGGCAGCTCGAACAACCGATTGACCGGGAGAGGGTCGGGGAACCGGGCGTCCTGGACGCCGCCGAGTTCGCCGCCGACCGCCAGGCTGGCGCCCCACAGCGCGAGGAAGGCCAGGTACGGCAATGCCTGGCTCGTGATGAGCGCCGCTGCAAGGACCTGGTTCGGCGGGCGGACGACGGCGACCGCGGAGCTGGCCACGGCGATGCTCACCGCGGCCACCATCACGGGTCGCGCGATGGCCAGCAGGGTGGCGGCCGGGGCGGGAACCGACGTGTACAGTGCCGCGACGGAGCTGCCGAAGGGGCCCGCCAGCAGGATCACGGCGGGGAGCACGCACCCGGCCAGGGTGGCCAGCCGCACCGGACGTGAGGCAGTGAGGCAGGTTGCGGCGACCGCAGCCACGCAGGCCGCGAACCCGACGAGCAGTGCCACCATCAGCGGTGGCGGCACGCTTTCGAACACAGTCTTGTACCACGGCTGGATGAGCTGGAACTCGCCTTGGCCCTGCATCACCAGCACGACGATCGACCAGGCACTGCTCAGCAGGCAGGCCGCGAGCACGATCGCGGTTGACCGGGGAAGGCCGCGCAACCGGACCCGACGGGGCCGCCACCAGACAAGGAAGGCGCGCCAGGGACCGGGCGGGGCAGGCGGGTCGGGTGCGGTCACGTCGGGTCCATCTCGCGCTGGTGGAAGGGGCGGCTGAGGTGCCGTGCGGTCACCTGCCAGGTTGCGCCGGCGATCAGCGAGCCGTCAGCAACTCCTTGACGGTGTCGTCCTGGATGTTCTTCAGCAGGGAGTCGCGCTTCGCCTGGAGATCCTTGATGCGCGCCTTGATCTGCGGCCGCGCCTTCTCGCTCTGCGTGAGCTTGTCGAACGTGGCGAGCTCGGTGGCGACCTCCTGGTACTGCCGGGTGAACATCATGTCGTTGAACAGGCGGAAGGCCTCGAGGGCGTCGTCCGAACCCGAGCCGGGGGTGTTGAGGAACTTGCTGGCCAGTACCGCCGAGACCGCGGTGGGTGCCCAGTCGGCCAGCTCGGGGATCTCCTTGCCGTCAATCGAGAGCAGGACATAAGGACGGCCGGTGCGGACTACCTCGGTGGGCTTCTGCGCCCACCTCAGCGTGCCGTCGCGCACGACGTAGGTGCCGGACTCCGGGGTGTCGACACCACCCGGGCCCAAGGGCATCAGCCGCTCGTCGGCGCTGCCGGCGTCGGGGTAGAAGACCACGAAACCCGCCTGGGCGCGATCGAACCCGGGCTCGTCCAGGTTCAGCGTCCAGCTCATCAAGCTGTCGTTGCTGCCGTCGATGAGGCGGTCGGCCAGCCCGAGCAGCAGCTTGCCGACCCGCTTGGCCAGGGCGACGCCGCCGGCCCCCACCGGGCCGGCCACGGCGAAGGCCGGCAGGGTCGCGACGTCGGCCGCGGCCTCCAGCCAGGCGTCGTAGGTGTCCTTGTCGAAGGCGTCGAAGGCGAACCGCAACGTGATGTCG
>JAEZJV010000019.1 GCA_023415635.1 Bacillota bacterium
AAAGGAGGTGCATAGCAATGAAAATGACATTCCAACCGAAAAAGAGATCTCATTCCAAGGTACACGGATTTAGAGCAAGAATGGCTACAGCAGGTGGCAGAAAGGTATTATCTGCAAGAAGAGCTAAGGGAAGAAAGAAGTTATCTGCATAGGTCGCAATTTTGTGACCTTTTCTTCTATGCATAGTAGGTGCATGAAAAGTTTAGGGGCAACCAAATAATGAAACAGTCTGAGGCAATAAAAAGTAACGAGGAATTTAAAGAAATATACCGTACCGGAAAATCATATGCGAATAAATATTTGATCATGTATGTAAAGAAAAATGATAGAGGTAAGAACCGAATTGGAATATCGGTTAGCAAAAAAGTCGGCAATAGTGTAATCAGGCACAGAATAACAAGATTGATCAGAGAAAGCTATCGATTATCGGAGGATAGCTTTTTGAGCGGATTAGACATTATCGTTGTTGCCAGAGCTGGCGCAAAGGGTAGAAATTATAATGAGATTGAAAGTGCACTGTTACACTTAAGAAAGCTCCATAAAATCGAAAGATGTGAATGAACAGTTACGCTTTAGTTACTGAGAACATCTGAACTGGTATAGAGAAGTAAATTGTAGGGGTATAGAAGTGATTATTAAGAAAATACTTATATTTATGATAAATGTTTATCGAAAATATATATCTCCTCTTAAAAGAACACCTAGTTGTATCTATACACCTACCTGCTCTTTATATGCCATAGAAGCAGTGGAAAAATACGGGGCTTTCAAAGGAACATATTTGGCTGTAAGAAGGGTCTTAAGGTGTCACCCCTTCCATAAAGGAGGATACGACCCCGTTCCGTAGTCCAAGGCATTATATGGATTATGTCGGTGGACAGCAGCTCTAAGGAGGAAAAATAAGTGGTGGTTGTATTATTAACGAAGACAGGCGGAGTATTAGGACCAATCGCTGTCATATTAGGTTGGATCATGAATGCAATTTATGAATTTTTTCATTTATTCGGAATTCAAAATATTGCATTATCCATTATTGTATTTACATTTATAGTAAGAGCATTAATGCTGCCGTTAACCATTAAGCAGCAGAAATTTACAAAACTATCCTCAAGAATGAATCCAGAATTGCAGAAGATTCAGGCAAAATATAAAGGGAAAAAAGACCAAGATTCTTTAAGAAAGCAACAAGAAGAAACACAGGCATTGTATGAAAAATTCGGTGCAAACCCCACAGCCGGATGTCTTCCGCTTTTGATTACATTGCCGATTATGTTTGCACTGTATTATGTAATAAATAGCGTACCTGCATATGTAGATTCGGTAAAGGAGTTATATACTACCGTTGCCAACGGTATCATGGCTGATCCTAACTATAAGACCGTTTTAGCAGAGATATCAAAAGGGGTTGCCAGAATATCAACTAAGAATGATTTTTCATCCTTGAATTATGTCATTGATGCGCTGGCTCATTTTGATACGAGCCGTTGGGAGCAGTTAAAGACAAGCTTCCCGGATATTGCAAGCATAATCAGTACTTCTCAAGTAAGTATTTCGAAGGTCAATGGATTCCTGGGCTTTAATATTGCAAATAACCCCGGATGGAAATTCCCGGGAATTTTAATTCCTATCCTTGCTATGGTTCTTCAATTCATCCAGGGCAAGCAGCTGGAGGTTAAGAATAAGGGCGGAAATCAAGACCCTACTGCAAATGCAATGAAGTCAATGAACTATGTTATGCCGGTCATGTCAGGTTTCTTCTGCGTCACTTTCCCGATCGGTATCGGTATCTACTGGATTGCATCAAGTGCATTTGCAATTGTACAGCAATTCTTTGTAAATAAGTATATGGATAAGATCAACGTAGATGAATTAATAGCAAAAAATGTAGCAAAGGCATCCAAGAAAAAGAAGAATATCATTTCATCCAAGACAACAACCGGAACTTCCATGCAGCAGTTAGCAAGGACACAGACAAAATCAATAGAGAGTACTGTATCTGAAAAGGCAAAGGTTTCTGTAAATAGCAACAGCGGCAATGGGGAGGAAGACGAAAAGACAGAACAGAATAAGAATAGTAAACCCACAGGCAATGCGAAGAGTATTTCTGAAATAGCAAACCTTCTTCAAAACAGGAACCTTGATAAGGGGGATAAGTAATATGGATTGGAGAGAAATATCGGCCAAGACGATAGATGAAGCTTTAACAAATGCTATGCTTGAACTAGGCACGACGATAGATAATCTGGAATATGAAGTATTAGAAAAAGAAACAATCGGATTTTTGGGTATGTTTGGTAAACCTGCAAGAATTAAAGTAAGACTGAAAATGACCACGGAGAATTCAACTAAGAAGTTTCTTTCAGATGTTTTTGCAGCAATGGGAATAAATGCTTTGATCGAGGTTAAATATGATCAGGAGAATTCCACGGTCGAAGTTAACATTGACGGAGATGAGATGGGTGTTCTGATTGGAAAAAGGGGGCAAACGCTGGATTCACTTCAATATCTTGTCAGCTTAGTAGTAAATAAAAACAGTGAAAACTATATTAAGGTCAAGCTGGATACCGAAAACTACAGAGCCAGAAGAAAAGAAACCCTTGAGAACCTGGCAAAGAACATTGCATATAAGGTAAAACGGACAAGAAAGCCTGTTTCATTGGAACCGATGAATCCTTATGAAAGAAGAATTATTCATAGTGCCTTACAGAATGATAAGTATGTTGAGACCTACTCCGAGGGTGAGGAGCCTTACCGTAAGGTAGTTATCAATATTAAGAAATCCATCCGCGATACAAAGCCTAATAATAAACCCTCCGGAGGATATCGTAAGGATTACAATAAGGACTACAAAAAAGGCGATAACAGAGGATACAATAAACCTTATAATGTAAGTAAAAGTGGCTATAACAAGAATTATAGTACAGATTACAAAAAGGATTATGAGCTTTATAAGCTCAGCAAGGAAAAGAAGGAACAAGAGGTTGAAGCTAAGTAAGCCAAAGGATTTATGTTGAGCAGGAGGTGTCTTAAAGGTTTTATGTACTTTAAGGCACCTTTTATTCTCGTAGTAGAGGATTCCTATAGGATATAAGTCTACGCATTTTTTATTCTGAACCCGAAGAAGAATGAAATGAAATATATAATAATGGAAGATAGGAGGTATGGCATGAAGACAGATACCATCGCGGCAATAGCAACAGGCTTAAGTAATGCGGGAATCAGTATAATACGTATTAGCGGAACAGAAGCTTTTCAGATTATCGATAAAATTTATAGATCCAAAAAAGGAAGTAAAAGATTATCAAAGGAACCAAGCCATACACTTCATTACGGATATATCACAGATGGAGATGAAATCATCGATGAGGTTATGGTTGCAGTAATGCATGCTCCCTCGACCTATACCAGAGAAAACATCGTTGAGATAGATTGCCATGGAGGAATTGTTGTGACGCAAAGAATTCTCGAAGTGGTATTAAAATATGGAGCCAGGGTGGCTGAGCCCGGAGAGTTTACAAAAAGAGCTTTTCTAAATGGAAGAATTGACTTATCCCAGGCAGAAGCAGTCAGCGATATCATATCGGCAAAAAGCGAATTGGCACTGAAAAATTCTATGAATCAGCTACGGGGCTGTGTACGTCAGCTGATCAGAGAATTAAGGGATAAGATTCTCAGAGATATGGCTTTTATTGAAGCTGCTCTGGACGATCCGGAGCATATCAGTCTGGAAGGCTTTAATCTACAGCTAGGGGAACATTTGAAGGAAGAGCTAGAGCAGCTTGATAAGCTGATCAAAGAAGCCAGAAACGGCAGAATTATTAAAGAAGGTATTAGGACTGTGATTGTGGGAAAGCCGAATGCCGGGAAATCTAGTCTACTCAATACTTTAGTGGGAGAAGAACGGGCCATTGTTACAGAAATAGCCGGAACCACCCGAGATACTCTGGAAGAGACGATTAACTTAAGTGGAATAGTATTAAATATTATAGATACAGCAGGTATCAGAGATACCAAGGATATTATAGAGAGGATGGGTGTAGAAAAGGCATTACGGATTGCCGCAGATGCGGATCTTATCATCTATGTACTAGATTCTTCAACGGAACTAGACGATAATGATGAGGATATTTTTAAGATGATAAAGGATAAAAAGGCAATCCTCCTAATGAATAAAGCTGATCTTGAGCAGCGCATAACAGCCAGACAGATCAAGGATATGACCTTCCACCCGGTAATAAATGTGTCTGTGAAAGAAAACACGGGATTAGCTGAGTTAGAAAAGATAATCAAGGAGATGTTCTTTGGAGGAGAATTATCCTTACGAGAGGATATCTATATCACCAACGAAAGACATAGAGAGGCATTAATTACATCGAAGGAAAGTCTTATGCTGGTACAGCAAAGTCTGGATGATGGTATGCCGGAGGATTTCTATTCAATAGATCTGATGAATGCCTACGAGACACTAGGAAAAATCATAGGTGAAAATATTGAGGAAGACCTTGTGAATATGATTTTTAAGGAATTCTGCATGGGTAAATAGAAGGGGGAAGTTTATGTCCTATGTATATGATAACTATGACGTGGTTGTAGTAGGAGCTGGTCATGCCGGTTGCGAGGCAGCATTGGCTTGCGCCAGATTATCCATGAATACGTTGCTGTTTACTATTAATATGGACAGCATTGCAATGATGCCCTGTAATCCGAATATCGGAGGAACTTCGAAGGGACATCTGGTAAGAGAAATCGATGCTTTGGGCGGTGAAATGGGTAAAAATATTGATAAGACCTTTATCCAATCTAAAATGCTTAACATTTCCAAGGGTCCGGCTGTACATTCGCTGCGTGCACAGGCTGATAAACAGGAATATTCGCGCTCGATGAGAAAGGTACTTGAGAGTACCCCGGGGCTCACCTTAAAACAGGCGGAAGTAGCGGAGATTCTTACAGAGAACAATGCAATAACGGGAATCAGGACTTATTCCGGAGCAATCTACCCATGCAAAGCAGTCGTTCTTTGTACCGGAACTTATCTGAATGCAAGATGCATCTATGGAGAGACTGTAAATATGACCGGTCCCAACGGATTACAGGCAGCAAAACACCTGACGAATTCTTTAAAGGCACTCGGTATTGAGATGTATCGCTTTAAAACAGGCACTCCGGCAAGAATTGATGCAAGGTCCATTGATTTTTCCAGAATGGAGGAGCAATTAGGTGATGATCAGATTGTTCCCTTTTCCTTTACAAACACACCTGAGGATATAAGCAGAGAGCAGATTTCCTGCTGGCTTACCTACACCAATGAGAAGACGCATGAAATTATTCGTGCCAATATTGACAGATCCCCATTATACAGCGGTGACATCAAGGGAACCGGACCACGCTACTGTCCTTCTATCGAGGATAAGGTAGTTAAATTTGCTGATAAGGAAAGACATCAGGTATTTATAGAGCCGGAGGGCTTATATACAAATGAGATGTATATTGCTGGAATGTCAAGCTCCCTCCCCGAAGATGTACAAGTACAGATGTATCGGACCGTACCAGGGCTTGAGCATGCTAATATTGTGAGGAATGCTTATGCTATAGAATATGACTGTATCAATCCGATGCAGCTGAAGCCCTCCTTAGAATTTAAGGCAGTGGATGGACTATTTAGCGGGGGGCAGTTTAACGGAAGCTCCGGCTATGAAGAAGCAGCAGCTCAGGGACTCGTTGCGGGAATTAATGCGGCTAGAAAAATCCTGCAGAAAGAACCGCTTATTCTTGACCGCTCTGAAGCTTATATCGGGGTATTGATAGATGACCTGGTTACCAAGGAAACTCATGAGCCTTATCGAATGATGACCTCAAGAGCTGAATACCGTCTTCTTCTTCGCCAGGACAATGCCGATTTAAGACTGACGAAAAAGGGTTACGAGGTTGGTTTGATCGATGAGAAAAGATATCAGAGGCTTCTTAAGAAAGAAGAAGATATCAGACGGGAGATACTACGCCTGGAACAAACAATAATCGGTGCATCTAAGGAGGTTCAAGAGCTTTTGGAACGCTTGGGAAGCTCTGCGCTTGGTACAGCTGCAACTATGGCAGAGCTTATCCGCAGACCGGAGCTGGATTACGAATTACTTGCACCTATTGATAAAGCACGCCTACCCTTACCAGCGGAAGTTATCGAGCAGGTCAATATTAATATTAAATATGACGGATACATTAGGCGTCAAATTCAACAGATTGAGCAGTTTAGAAAGCTTGAGAGTAGAAAAATACCAGAGAATATTAATTACGCTGAGGTACCCAGCCTTAGAAATGAAGCCAGACAAAAGCTGGAGCAGTTCCGACCGATATCCATAGGACAGGCTTCAAGAATATCGGGGGTATCTCCTGCAGATGTCTCCGTACTGCTGGTATATCTGACACAAGCGAATCATGGACAGAACAGAGAATGAATAAAAGAGAAGAAATAGTAATAAGGGTAAGGTGCTTTCACTGAAAGTAGGAAACAAGTCTCACACAACTAAGTTGCACAATAGCCGGTATTATAATGATAATGTATGCATATACGCAGGAATGAGGGAATATGGAGTTTGATAGATATCCTGAAATCAATGATTTTGAAACAGGGCTTACACAGCTAGGAATTACCCTGTCCAGGAAGCAATATCAGCAGTTCATGACCTTTTATGAACTACTGATTGAGCGAAATAGAGTAATGAATCTAACAGCAATTACAGCGCTGGACGAAGTAGTAATAAAGCACTTTATAGACAGCCTTGCAATTGTCAAAGCCTTTAGGCCGGAGAGTGAACGGCTGCTTGATATTGGTACAGGTGCCGGTTTTCCGGGAATACCTTTAAAAATTGCATTCCCAAATCTGAACATCGTACTGTTAGATTCCTTAAAAAAGCGGTTGGTTTTCTTAGAGGATGTAATTGATCAATTAGGTCTTACCGGAATTAGTACATTGCATGGTCGTGCTGAGGATTTTGGAAGAGATAAGGTTTATCGGGAACAGTTTGATCTTTGTGTGTCAAGAGCAGTAGCTAAGCTCTCTTCTCTTTCTGAATATTGTCTCCCTTATGTGCGAAAAGGTGGATGTTTTATCTCCTATAAGTCAGGAAATATTGAAGAGGAGCTGGCTTCATCAAAAAGAGCAATAAAATTGCTTGGAGCTGAATTGAAAGAGGTATTAGAATATCAATTACCGAATACTGATATGCAGCGAACCTTAATTGTGATGGAGAAGAAGGAAAATACACCGAAAAACTTTCCGCGTACGGCAGGAAAGCCCTCAAAGGAGCCTATATAAAATACTTATATTAATGGAAAGGAAAAGCTATGTTAATTCAAGGTAAGTTACTATCCTATGGGTCGGATCTTTCAGAGGCCTTTGAAATTAGAAAACAGGTATTTATCGATGAATATCATAAAGAATTAACGGAAGTGTTTGATGAGTACGATTCCTTTGCGATGCATGTTATAGTATATGAACAAAATGAAAAGAAGAAGCCGGTTGCAACGGGACGGATTGTATTTGACGGTTCTTACTGTGAGATAAGCAATATTGCAGTATTAAAGGAATACAGAAACAGGAAGTACGGGGACTTCGCGGTTAGAATGCTGATTAATAAAGCATTTACTTCAGGAATTCATGATATTAGTGTTAAAGTTCCCGGTCAACTAATCGATTTTTATAAGAAGATCGGCTTCTCAATGAAAGAAACTATCACAAAGGTTGTTCCAGAGAAGGAATATGTTATGATTATTCGTGACGGAGATGTTCAGACCTGTTGTCATAGAAAATAGTCATTTTTAGCTACTTCCTATCGAAAATACTTTAAAAATCAATAATTATGTTATATGATATAGATGTAAAATATTATTAATGTCGATATGTATCATATGGTACAGAGATCATATATAATGTTATATCGATTGAGGCACGGATTGAAAGGATATTTTTGCTATGAATGACAGCAGAGAAAATAATAAGGATATGGTTGAAAGAAATAGTGAAGATATAAAAGATGTCTGTATTCTGCTGAAGGACATGGCAATCGAGCTTGAAGACAAACTGTATACGCTTAAGGTTCAATTAAAAACACAGACGAAGCTTTTAGCGGATAAAGAAAATGAATTATCTGAAAGAGAAAGAATTAGGGTTCATAATCTTGATTTGTTTTCACCTATTTATAATAAGGCACAGGATGAGAAAGAGCTGATTATAGCTATAGATCAAATCAGAAAGACAATTGAAGAGTTGACGATAAAGCAAGATCAGCTGACAAAAGAAATCAACGGATTAAAGATCGCAGCTGGCCACCTTGATCATATTGAGAGTAATGAAAAGCCGACCGATAAAGAAAGGTTGAGTGAAAACAGGGTACTTTATAATGATAAAGGCTTAAGTGTCTTAGAAGCACAGGAAATTGACAGGCAAAGAATCGCCAGGGACTTACATGATTCAACAGTACAAAGCTTAACCAGCTTAGTACATAAGGCAGAGCTATGTGTAAAGCTTATTGATATTGATACGACAAGGGCTAAGCTGGAGCTCACTTCCATGTCGAATACCATAAAGACGGTAATCAATGATATGAGAGGTATCATATATAATCTAAAGCCAATGACCTTAGATGATTTAGGACTAACGATCACACTGGAAAGATATGCCAGTCGATTGATGGACTTGAATAATATTAACGTGATCATACATTCCAACGAAGAAACGAAGGAAATATTGCCGGTTATTAAAGTAACCTTATTCCGTATTATCCAGGAGGCTTGTAATAATGTGATTAAACATGCCAACGCTTCTTTAATTACAATTGATATCAATTATGAAGAGCATAATATTACGGTATCAATAAAGGATAACGGAACCGGCTTTGATATAAATAATTCAATTTCTGACGGAACAAAGCACTCATCCAGTTTTGGACTATCTATTATGAAAGAACGGATATCTTTATTATCAGGAACGGTTGATATTAAATCAGAAAAGGGAAAAGGGACGACAGTAATTGTTTCTGCTCCACTAACAATGTACGAGGGGGAAATAAATGAATAAACCAGTAAATATTATGATTGCCGATGATCATTCAATGGTAAGAGAGGGAATAAAACAACTTTTAGAATTAGACGGAGATATTGCTGTTATTGCTGAAGCAAATAATGGTAAGCAGTGCATTGAGTTACTTGATGAAACCAGAACAGATGTTCTGCTCCTAGACATAAATATGCCGATGATGAATGGATTGCAGGTTTTGCAATACATTAGAGAAAACAAAAAAAAGGTAAAGGTATTAATCCTAACAATCCATAATGAAGTTGAATATCTAATGAAAGCAGTTGAATTGGGTGTCGATGGTTATGTTTTGAAGGATTCAGACTCAATCGTTTTGAAAAAAGCGATTTTTTGTGTAAATAGAGGAGAATCATTTATACAGCCAGAGCTTACTCCAATTCTTAAGATGAAGCTGGAAGAAAAAGAAAAACTGTCAGAAGAAGGAGATGCTTTAACGAAGCGAGAGATTGAGGTATTGAAGCTACTCGCAGAGGGATTATTTAACAAGGAAATTGCTTATATGCTGGCAATCAGTGAGAAGACAGTAAAGAACCATGTCTCTAATATTTTTAAGAAAATTAATGTCTCGGATCGTACACAGGCGGCAGTCTATGCTATTAGAAATAATTTCGTTGAACTTTTGTAAGTAGGGAAGAATAATGATTTGATTTTCAAAAAGGAATGCTTCAATTTCTGCATTCCTTTTTTTAATATGTAAAACAAACTTTTATTATATATATATTCTTTATATGTTTCACGTAAAACGTATAAAGTACTAAATCATAGGGTTCATTCATAGAGATAGTTTTATTATTTCTATATATCTGTCATACCAGTAATATTGACTTCACTTAATACATTCTCTTTTTGATATTGAAAGCATTCTTGTTCATATTTATCTTCAACATGTTTCACGTGAAACATATTATTTATCATGGAGATGTTTTGTTACTTCTATATATCACGAAACTTGAAGGTATAGTGGAAGCAGATGAAACATTTTTTCATTATCTTATAAAGGTAATCATAAAAATCGTTCTTTTGTTATACCACGAAAAGCACATAAACGTGGAAGTTCTACTCATACAAGAGGATTATCGAAAGAACAAGTCCGTGTTCCTTGTGCTATAAAAGAAAAGGTCATTCTTTAAGCAAAATTGCTACGTTAGGTAGAGTTATGACAAAGGATTTACACCTTATATATGATGATAAAATTAAACCAGAATCAACGTTATGTACTGACAAAATGAATTCTTATGTAAGGTTTGCTAAATGTAATAATATAAACCTTGTACAACTAAAAACTGGCAAATCAATGAAGGGTATTTACAATATACAGCATATCAACTCCTACCATAGTAAGTTGAAAGGGTTCATACGTGATTTTAAAGGAGTGTCAACAAAATACCTTAACAATTATCTTACATGGAATAATTGTGTCAATATGAATGGTAGTTCAATGGATGATAAAGTGAACACTCTTTTAAGAACAGCCCTGTCAACATTAGCAACAGTCAAATGTAGGGAGTTAACAAAACGACCTGCTATTCCATTAGTCAAGGAAGTATCTTAAAAACTAATAAAAATTACGGTAGTGTATTGGAAATTTATGTTATATAATAACAATATAGTTAAGTCGTAATTGTTATAAATTGTTAATGAATATATATTAGTCTTTTATAAGGGGGTAAATTATGAAAAGGGTTGTTTTACTTATAGTGGGATTTATTTTGATAATCTTTCTAATCTTTCTATCTTGCAATGTTAACTTTGATAAACAAGATTTTTATGGTGCCTATACATTTGATAAGTTAATCTATTTAACAGGATTATCATCTTCATCGCTTGATTATGCAAATAAAACAAATACAGATACTAAATATACAATTGAAGCCGACTTATTTAAAATTGATAACAAAGATTTAAAAGTTGAAATACATTCTCCAAGCTATGTAAAAGAAGATGTCCAATTTGATTCATCTGCATTATTTGACGACCATATCTTACAGGATAACGGGATTAAGTATCAATATGATATAAAAGATAAAGATGGAAATAAAACTAATTGGAGATTATATGTTTCTCCTGAATGTCTTTTTGTTGCGTCCTATCATAATTCTCCTAAAGGTTCAGAGGTTATTTGGGAGATAGCAAAATTGTCTAAGTAATTCTAAGTCTATATATATTACGTAATAAATGAAGCCCAATTTAGCAGAGCATTTTATGCCCTGCTAAATTAATATGATTTTTCAATTATAGTTGTGACAGAGCCATTAATTAATTCTTTATATGTTTCACGTGAAACATATAAAGTTCGAAACATATAATTTATTCATAGAGATATTTATATTGCTTATACTAATCAGATCGGCATCAATAATGTTGAAGTCAATGAGGATACTATAGAAGCTTAATTGATAAGAGTACCTAATTATTATGCAGTTTTTTGGCTTAACAATATAACGTTGCAGCTTTATAACAGAAATTCATATAAATATATATAGATATAATGAATAATTAATGTTATAATGATGCTCATGTAAGTATTACTGTAAACATCGGAGCAAATTCAAATTAGAAGGGTGGAAACTTTATGGCCAGGATAATTGCAATCGCAAATCAGAAGGGTGGAGTTGGAAAAACTACTACTGCTATCAATCTTTCTGCATGCTTAGCAGAAAAGAACAGAAAAGTACTTGCGATTGATATCGATCCGCAGGGAAACACTTCAAGTGGCTTGGGAATAGATAAGAATACACTCAAGAATACAATATACCAGATGATTATTGGTAATTGTACATTAAATGAGTGCAAAATTAGTACTCCGATAAAGAATCTCGATATTTTACCCTCTAATGTTAATCTTGCCGGAGCTGAAATAGAGCTTATTGGTGTAAAAGATAGAGAGTACATATTAAAGAAACATGTTGAAGGGATCAGGGATGAATATGATTTTATTATAATTGATTGCCCGCCATCTTTAAACACATTAACTGTAAATGCTATGACTACTGCGGATACGATTTTGGTTCCTATTCAGTGTGAATTTTATGCCTTGGAAGGACTAACACAGCTTCTTCATACTATTAATCTGGTAAAGCAAAGGCTTAATCCAAATCTTGAAATGGAAGGTGTAGTATTTACCATGTTTGATGCCAGGACGAATCTCTCTCTTCAGGTGGTTGAGAATGTAAAAAGTAATCTAAAGCAAAACATATATAAAACCATTATTCCCAGAAATGTAAGGTTAGCTGAAGCACCAAGTCATGGGTTACCGATTAATCTATATGATTCAAAATCTGCTGGAGCCGATGGATATCGGCAATTAGCTCAGGAAGTAATTGATAATGATGAGGCTGAGGCTTATGCAAAAAACGAACCAGGTGAATTGAAGTACAGAAGTAAAAGATAAAGAATTGCCTTAATATTTTTACTTGTACTAATCAGATATATTTATATGAATGGAGGATAATATGGCTGTTAAAAAGGGATTAGGTAAGGGACTTGATATCATGATTCCCGAGAAAATCTTTGAAAATACCGAAGAGAAGTTGAATAATGTTTCACGTGAAACAACGGTTCTTATCAGTGACATAGAACCCAACAAGTTACAACCCAGAAAGAAATTCGATGAAGATTCTCTACAGGAGCTTGCCGATTCCATAAAGCAATATGGGGTAATTCAGCCATTGATACTTCAAAAAAGAGGGAAGATGTATGAAATTATCGCAGGGGAACGTCGATGGAGGGCTGCCAGAATTGCCGGTCTTAAGGAAATTCCTGCAATCATTAAGGATTACACTCCGCAGGAAATTGTAGAGATTGCTTTAATTGAAAATATTCAAAGAGAAGATCTAAACCCGATTGAAGAGGCGCAGACATTTCAAAGACTAATTCAAGAATTCAATTTAAAGCAGGACGAAGTGGCAGAGAGAGTATCAAAAAGCCGCGTTGCTGTTACAAACTCTATGCGCCTTCTAAAGCTCGATGATAGAGTGCAGCAGATGATTATTGATGATATGATTACGAGTGGGCATGCACGAGCATTATTATCTCTGGAGGATAATGAAAAACAATATAATACGGCGTGTAGAGTATTTGATGAGAAGCTTAGTGTAAGAGAGACTGAAAAACTTGTAAAGAATATAATTACTGAGAAGCCTCGTAAAGAGGCGGCTGTAACTATGGAAGAGGATTACATATATCGGGGTTTAGAAGATAAAATAAGGACAATAATAGGAACCAAGGTATCAATTCATAATAAGAAAGATCATAAGGGATCAATAGAGATAGAATACTATTCAAAAGATGAATTGGAAAGAATTATTGATTTATTCGAGGGTATGAATCATTAATTGTCCGTTATATTTACAAGCAATATAGAATACTGGATCTATAGGGAGGAATTCATAATGAACATGTTAGATATGATAAATAGTAATATAGGGTACATTGTAATAGGCTTGTCAGGAGTATTTCTATTACTTATAATATTGCTAATTGTATTAGCTGTAAAACAAAAAAGGCTTTCGAAAAAATATAAGACATTTATGTCAGGGGCCAGTGGGGAGAATCTGGAAGGTCAGATTATTTCCAGATTTACAGACATCGACCAATTGAAAAAAAGTACAAAAAGCTTAGAGGAGGAACTGGCAAAGGTTAAGGAAAACCTATTGATCACCTATCAGAAGGTAGGTGTGGTTAAGTATGATGCCTTCAGGGAAATGGGTGGAAAGCTCAGCTTTGTTCTTGCCCTTTTGGATAAAAACAATAACGGTGTTCTTTTAAACTCTGTGCACAGCAGCAGAGAAGGCTGTTACACCTATTTGAAAGAAATAATAAAGGGAGAATCCTTTCTGGAGTTATCAGAAGATGAAGCAAAGGCATTAAATCAGGCATTGAATAGTACGAACTTTATGGAATAAGCTGAATTATGGAAAGAATTTGATCTGAATAGATGGACAGCAGCAGGAAGAACCAGCAGAGATTAATAACAGATATTGGTAGGGAAATTTGAATAAGTGATTTTTAATATCTACATAAAATTTTAGTAGATACAATAGATGAGAGAAATAATGAGATTAATAGAAAACGAGTAGGTACATGTACCTACTCGTTTTACTATCAATTCCTAATACACCGTTAAGCTTTCATAACATTACAAACATGAAATATATTTCATGTTACTTCTTTTTGTTGGGAACCTTACCCTTACCGTAATATGCCAGCATATAGAGCTCCTCCAATTCGGATATTAAAGGAAGTCTGGGATTTGCTGTAGTACACTGGTCACCAAAAGCTAAGTCTGCCAGAGGGGAAACCTTATTCAAAAAGTCTCTCTCTTCTATGCCATATTCCTGAAGAGTTGCAGGAATTCCTAAGTGGTGATTAAGCTCTTCTACATCCTTAGCAAGCATCTCTACTGCATCAACATTGCTCTTCGGGTTTTTACCAAGCTTTTTCATTAATTCGTATATTTTATCGCCAACAATATAGCTTTCATACTTCGGGAAGGAGGTAAACTTGGTCGGGCACTCCACACCATTATAGCGGATTACATGAGGAAGCAGAATTGCATTTGCACAGCCGTGAGGAATATGATATTCTCCTCCAAGCTTATGAGCCAGGGAGTGGTTAATTCCAAGGAAGGCATTGGTGAAAGCCATACCTGCGATTGTAGAGGCATTGTGCATCTTTTCACGGGCAATCGGGCTCTCGGCGCCCTTATCATAAGACTCCTTCAGATATTTGAATACTAAATCAATCGCATGGATAGCGAGAGCATCGGTATAATCGGAAGCTACTACGGATATATATGCTTCAATTGCATGTGTCAATACATCCATGCCAGTCCATGCGGTGGACTTCTTAGGAACACTCATGACGAAATCAGGATCAATAATGGCAACATCCGGAGTCAGCTCGTAGTCAGCAAGAGGATATTTCTTATTCTCGTGCTTATCGGATATAACCGCGAAGGAGGTTACTTCAGAACCTGTTCCTGAGGTAGTAGGTATAGCGACAAACTGAGCTTTTTTACCTAAGATAGGGAATTTATAAGCACGCTTTCGGATATCCAGGAACTTCAGTGACATGTTTTTGAAATCTGCATCAGGATCCTCGTAGAATAACCACATGCCCTTTGCAGCATCAATAGCAGAGCCACCACCGAGTGCGATGATTACATCAGGCTTAAATTTATTCATTTCTTCTACACCCTTTAAGATGGTATCAAGGCTGGGATCGGGCTCAACCTGATCGAAAATCTCGCAATGAACATAGTCTGTACGTTTTCTTAGCTGATAAAGTACTTTACTAACATACCCTAATTGTGTCATGGAAGGGTCTGTGACGATGAAGGCCTTGGAGATTCCAGGCATTTTTGCCAAATAAGCAGTAGAACCTGACTCAAAATAAATCTTACTGGGAACCTTAAACCACTGCATATTTACCCTCCTTTTAGCAACCCGCTTATAGTTAACTAAGTCTACAGCAGATACATTATGTGTTGTTGAGTTGCCACCGTAAGAGCCGCAGCCTAAGGTAAGGGAAGGCATATTAGTATTATACAAATCGCCGATCGCACCATGCGTGGAAGGAGAATTTACAAGGATACGTCCGGTTCTCATTCTGGCAGAGAAGGTCTTGATTACTTCTTCATCCGTAGAATGAATGACTGAGGAATGACCGAGACCTCCTAGCTCTATCATCTTTTCACTAAGCTGATAGCCCTTCTCCAAGGTTTGTGCCTTTATTACTGCAAGAACCGGTGATAATTTCTCTTTGGATAATGGATATTCCGATCCTACACCTTCAAGCTCGGTACATAAAATCTTGGTCTGCTCGGGAATGGTAATTCCGGCAAGCGCAGCGATAGCCACGGGAGACTGGCCTACGATAGCAGGATTTACAGCGCCGGTCTGAGTATTAATAACTATAGGTTCAAGCAGCTTGATTTCTTCCTTGGTAGCAAAATAGCAGCCGGCCTTCTTCATCAGCTCTACAACCTCATCATATACAGGAGCTTCGATGATAGCCGCCTGTTCGGAGGCACAGATCATACCATGGTCAAAGGACTTGGATAATACTAAATCGTTTACGGCGCGTTTCAAATTCGCTGTTTTTTCAATAAAGCAGGGAACATTACCGGGTCCCACACCAAGTGCAGGCTTTCCGCAGGAATAAGCCTGCTTAACCATACCGGAGCCACCGGTCGCGAGTATCATGGACACATTGGGATGATTCATAAGCTCTCTGGTTGCATCAATGGAAGGATATTCAATCCACTGAATACAATTCTTCGGTGCGCCAGCTTTTAAAGCAGCCTCATAAAGGGTCTTAGCAGCTTCCTTGGAACAATTCTGTGAGCTGGGATGAAAACCGAAGATTATGGGATTTCTGGTTTTAATACAGGTTAAGCATTTGAACATAGTTGTTGAAGTGGGATTGGTAACAGGTGTGACACCTGCTACAACACCGACAGGCTCTGCAACAATCATGTAATCCTCTTCCTCATTGTCTTCTATGATGCCTACAGTCTTTTGATATTTAATGGAATGCCATACATATTCGGTAGCAAAAATATTCTTTGTAATCTTATCTTCGTAAATACCCCTTTTTGTTTCATCAACGGCCATTTTTGCGAGAACCTGTTGTTTAGCTAAACCGGCAAGTGCCATCTCGTGAACGATGTTGTCTACTGTCTCTTGATCTAAGGATAAGAAATCATTTAAAGCAACAAGTGCGTTATTTACTAATTGGTCAACATGCTCCTTGGGTGTGGGCTGGTGCATTTCTTTAGCCATATATACTCCTCCTTTTGCTTGTTAAATATTTAACAGATTATTTATGAGTAGAATATAACAGAAAAATATAGGTTTGTAAATAGTTATGTTAAAAAAATAACAATCAAATTAATTACCAAAAATACTATCAAAATATAAATAATGTACAATAATCTAAATTATATGCCAATATGGACAAAATAATGTATAATAATTGTTGATGAGTGTATTTTTATTTGTGCGTTACGACTATTACGCAAAAACAGAGAAAATCTACCTATATATGATTACTATATTATGTATTATAATATATATAGCTAGAAAATCAGGATATTTCAAGAAAAATGTTTCAAGAGTCTACTTAATAATGCGAATGAAAGGTGATAACAATGAGAATCGTCTCATTAAATTCCATAAAAGGTACTGAAATACTGGCAAAGGATGTATATTCCGGTAATGATGCTCTATTGATGCCCTCAGGTTCTATCGTTAAGAAAGAATATATAAGGAGACTTCGGGACCTAAACGTTGAATACTTATATATTGAAGATGAAATAGCACAAGGCATCAATCTGACCAATAATCTGGAATTTCAGATTCAGGAGCAATGTCAGGAAGCAGTCAGGAACATTCTGCAGAAATATTCCTATCATAATGAAAATGAATTGGAACAGATTATTAACATTGCAGACGAGATCATTCGTAATATTATGGAGGATCCGGGTGTGATCTTTAATCTGTCGACGATAAGACAAAAGAGTAGAAGTACTTATTCCCACTCGCTGAATGTCTGTGCTCTTGCCGTGCTGTTATCATTTAAATTGAAGCTTCCCAAAGTAAAGATCAGAGATATTGCGATTGGCTGTCTGCTTCATGATATCGGGATTACCTATATTAAAAGCGAGCTTCTTGATGCCTCTATGGAAGACAATACAGAAAACGTATTAAAAGAGCTTAAAAAGCATATCATATATGGATACTCTGCAGTTGAGAAAATGGAGTGGCTTTCAGCGACCTCTAAGGATATCATCATCAGCCACCATGAAAGATTGGACGGATCGGGTTATCCCTTCCATGTAAAAGAAGGAAGGATTAAAATCGGAAGCAGAATAGCTGCAGTCTGTGATGAATTTGATAGTAGAGTTTACGGAAACTTCATGAAGAAGATGAAGGTGCATGATGCAATTGACTTTATCGTAAGCCAGGCAGGTGCGCAATTCGATTTCCGGGTAGTCAAAGCCTTCGTGGATTCTGTTGCAGCATATCCGACCGGTTGTCTTGTCAGGACCAATGAAGGAGATACGGCTATCGTTCTTCGGCAGAATCCCCAGTGTCCTACAAGGCCGGTAATAAGGATTATTGAATATAGTAACGGAGATAAGCCAAATCAATGGATAGAAAAGAATTTGGTAGAGGAGCTGACGTTATTTATTACGGATACAATATAAACTACTGTGGATAACTGCCATAGCTTGTGGATAGAGTGCCTTAATATGGGAAAACAGGTGGATATAGTACATACTTGCACATTCGTATAAAATATGATATAAATAATTATTACATGAGACGCAACAAAATCATTAGTTTTAGGTTGCTTCAAACGTTATCGGAGTAAAGCTACAAGTTTATCACATAGATTGCCACATCAGGTAAATTGGGGGCAGTGTGAACAATAAGTATTGGCACTGACATTCTAAGAATGGAGATTTATATGCACAGCTATTTAAGAGCGATCGGCTTCAGTAATATTAATAATAGGATGGAATTAGATCGATTGCTAGAGATGATTACAGTAAGCTCTACAAAAAGACGTACCGTTCAGGCAGGAGGGACAAACAACCTGACGGAATTAATTATGGAATTCGGTGAAGGGATTGGAATTACGGTTCGCGGAGAAGCAGACGAGAACCATAAATTCCATATGGATCACTATTATCCATATATTCTTGGTCAGACAATCAGTACCCGGGAAGAGGTGGGTATCAATAAACGTGTTGATTCAGAAGCATATACAGGAATGTGTGACGACTTTCGTCTCGGGGTATCGTTGATTTTCTATTTACAGAATGTAATTGAATTCTTAGAGAAGAAGAATCAGAATATGCCGATGGGAACCTCTTTCCCCGTTACTCTGGCAGCCCTTTCGCTGGAAGGAAGAATCCTCCTTCCGATTGAGATGGATGAGGTACAGGTTCGGAATATCAGCGCCGAGACGAAGTATCGTAATAATCTCATTGCAGAGGCGAAGAAAGGCAATCAGGATGCAATCGATAGTTTGACCATAGATGATATTGACACCTATGCCATGATATCCAAAAGAGCGAAAAAGGAAGATGTATATTCTATCGTTGATACCTCTTTTATACCCTTTGGTTCAGAGTCGGATAATTACAGTGTAATTGCTACAATTACTGAATGTAATCTGATTGGAAATACGCTTACAAAGGAAGAAATATATGATCTGCAGCTGGTCTGTAATGATATCACCTTCCGTTTATGTATCAATCAGAAGGATTTGCTTGGTGAGCCGATGGTCGGCAGACGGTTTAAGGGAAATATCTGGATGCAGGGAAGCATCGGTTTTTCAGAACAATCAAGAGATTAGGTGAAAGGTATAGATTGTAATTATTTTATTGACTTAGAGGGAAGGAAATAGTAGAATAATTACGTTGCGAAATCTGAGCTCCATAGGGAAAAGGAGGCTGCAAGCCGAAACTCCTGGGAGACAGGTGATGAGTTACCGGATTAGCATAATTGTCAGTAGTATCATAGGTGTTAAGCTTGCTTATTAGCAGGCTTTTCATAGATGTTCTCGTAGCTCAGTTGGATAGAGCGATCGCCTCCTAAGCGATAGGTCGGACGTTCAAGTCGTCTCGGGAACGCTGGGAAGTATTGAAAGCATTGGATTTTCAATACTTCTTTTTTTATGTCAAAAATCCAAGTATAACTTATCCTTTAGCAAGAAGGTGCTTGCATTTTAATTGGAGGATAGCCGTAGGGTATACAATATTCAGTACCTTATTATGTTTCTTTTAATCTATCGCTTTACATTAATTTTACATGCAATTGCAAATTTTTGTAGATAGAAGTAAACTTTTGCATTCAAATTGCCGATATAAACTTTATCTATTATAACGATTCGCGGCTTCAGCGAAGAAGGGGCAGATTGATTATGAAAAAAATCATGAATGGTTCATTTTTAGGTGTATGCTTTTTAGCAGCATTGATAGCAGAGGCATATTTTATACGCGTCGGCACAGCAAACCTGTTCAGTGTGGTTGGGATTGGTATAGTAGCGTTAATTACCGGATATATGCTGATGGAAGAGATTAGGTGTGGGCTGGACAAAAGAATCAAGGATACAAAGCTTTATCTGGACCAATTATATAAGGAAGAATCAGAAAAAACCAGTGAGAGGTTTACGGAAGAGAATAACCTTCATAAAGCAACCTATACGGCATTAAAGAAAGGCTCTGCCAGGATGTCACAGCATGTCGATGAAATAATGGACCGTCTGGAAGCATTAGAAAAGAATATGGCAAGAGCCCTATCCACGATGACAGAGCTACAGAAGAAGGCCATGGAGGGACAGAAAAACGCTCTGAATTTTGAGATAAATTATAATAAAGAGAATACAAAGCGACTTATACAAGCTCTTCGGGAAGAAAATAACCGTGCTGAGGTTAGTGAACTTTTGATTAAGATGCTTAATAGCATGGAAAGAAATAATGAGCTTTTAGAGAAAAAATTGAACAATTTGGGAAGTAAATCATCTGATATGACTATAGAGGAGGAAGCGGATAGGGATAACTATCAGGCTGAGAAGGTGATTGAAGTTGATTGGAACGATATCGCTCAGCAGGAAGCAGAGAGCAATACATCAACGGTATGGGATAGTGACAGCAAAGAACCGGTGGTAGATAATCTCACAGAAACCGGATGGGATTTAGATGCAGAGCTAACAATGGAGAACATTACGGAAGGCTGGGAGGTTAACATGAATTCCGCCGGTACAGAAGCGGAGACCCTATCTGAAGAAGCTCAGGGAGAAGACGATGAACCCAACTGGGATAGGATCGGAGTGGAGTACGATGATCTGACCAGTGATTGGGATAAGGAAGAAAATGCCCCGGAGGCCGAAACAGCCGCAACAGCTGAAACAGAGCCCGAGGCACTACAAATTGAGGAGGAATTGGTACAGCCGTCGTCAGCAGAGCAGGAACCCGAATCCAGTAAGCCAAGCATTGCGCCGCCTTATTCGGATCCAAATAAGAGCTTGACAGCGGACGAGATTGCCGCGTTATTTGCATCCTTTGGTCAATAATTATTACAGATCGAGAAAATCATCCTCCTGATAGGTTTTACGGCGGGCTCTTTTCTTATAATATGCACTTCTCCGTTTTAAACGGGGACGTTCCACCAGAATAAAATACAAAATGGCAATAAGAATAAATAATCCTATGATACCACTCAGAATGACGGGCCTTAGATTGCTTTCTTTCTTTTCGGAGGATATGTCCGCTGGTGTGCTAGTAGGGTTATTTTTTATAGTTTTACTTTGTGCAAGCTTCAAAGAGGAGGCATCGTTATACAGAATATCCGCACCTCCGACGTATTCTCCGTTATAGGAATAAGAAATCTTCCCAATAGTATTTTCCTTGTCAGAGGAATAGAAGGAAACCTCCTTCTTCGCATCTTGGAAGGAAGCCGTATTTGGTAATACCAGATAGCCGTCCTCATCGATTGAGATTGGAGTTTCTGATTTACTTAACAAGGGATTGTATCTTGTGAACATAGGAGATTCATCTATTACCTTTGTGTCCTCCAAATCAGCTATCGGATAGATAGAGAAGTTATCGAAGGCAAAATCAAAGAGCTTAGCAGTATCATTATACTGATGAGGCGTAGAATCATCCCTCATAATGACACATATTAATTCTAAATCTCCGCGCTTAGCCACGGATACCAGGGTAAATTTTGAATTGGAGGTATAGCCGGTCTTTCCGCCGATGCAATCATCATAACGGTAATCCTGGCGCAATACGAATTTATGATGATTTCTTAAATATCTGGTCTCTGATTGAACATTAGTGGGTGGAATCTGGTAGGTGCGTGTCCCGAAAATCTTGCGGAAGGTCTCATTCTTCATCGCCTCTCTGGTAATCAAGGCCATATCACGACAGGTGGTATAGTGCTTTTCATCATGTAACCCGTGCGGATTTACAAAATGAGTATTTTTACAGCCAAGGCTAGAGGCCTTATCATTCATCAGGGTAGAAAAGGCATCAATGCTGCCGGAGACATGCTCTGCAACCGCATAGGTTACTTCGTTGGCTGACTCTAAAAGCATTCCGTATAGACACTGCTGCATTGTAAGCTGTTCCCCAACATCAATTCCGATTCGGCTGGAATCCAAATCCACATCAAATACTGCGTTTCTAGAAAAGGTAACTGTCTCACCCAGATTGGAATTCTCGATTGCCAGAAGAGCTGTCATGATTTTAGTGATGCTGGCAGGATAATGACGTTCATCAATATTTTTTTCATAGAGAATTAATCCTGTGGAAGCCTCCATGATAATTGCTGATTCTGCATAGACATCCGGACCATCCGGCCAGGCAGCCTCAATATCCTTAGTGTTTGATGCTTGTACAATTACTGCAGGTGAAAAAAACAATATGAGAATGCTTATAAAAGCAGAGAAAAATCGTTTCATAAAACCTCCTGAGGAATGAGTAGTACTTAATTCGGTCTTGTATAGGTCGCTAACAGTCCATAATATTGTACTATAAGAGATTTCCGGTGTAAATAAAAAGTATTCCTAAAATTGTGAATTTTATCTTACGAAATTTGTGTATTCGCGCGGCATAGGTTCAGGTAACAAAAGGGCAGCCTGTGTATAATCCTTCATTTTCAGCATCCAGGCCATATTATTTGCAAGATTGCGAAGGACACTCATACCCTCCGCGTCCTGCATGACTTCGCCCGGGGCATTACCATGAATAACATTCCAGTAATACGAGGGGGCAAGCAGCATCTCAGAAATAAGGAAATAATGATTCAATTGGTCAAAGGTAGCGACACCGCCGGAACGGCGTACAGCAGCGACAGAAGCACCGACCTTTAAACGAAGTGAGCCACGGGAGGAATAAAACAGGCGATCAAGGAAACATTTCATTGTACCGGCGATACCGGAATAATAAACCGGACTTCCCAACAGAAGACCATCTGAAGCATGGATACGATCAAAGATAGTACGTAGCTCTTCACCGGAGAAGATACAATGATGATCCTTACAACGACCGCAGCCAATGCAGCCTTTTATTTCCATATTACCGATGTGTAAGATCTCAGCTTCTATGCCCTGTTTCTCGAGCTCGTCGCATACTGTCTTTAATGCAAAATAAGTATTCCCCTTTGGCTTGGGGCTTCCGTTAATAGCAATTACCTTCATTTTTCTGCGCTCCTCTCATCATAGAATATACCTCCTCCAGTATACTATACTTCCAGTATAAATTAAATTAGATTCTACAATTTATGTAGCAAATGTAATGAATTGACGAACCAGAGGTTTCTATTTATAATTAGGAAAAAGACATTTGATAAATATAAAAAGTATTTTTGCTAATCATCTAAAATACTTTTTATATGGGAGGTTAGAATGAGACTTAGAAACATTACCGGCTCAAGAGAAATGGTAGCCGCAAACGATTATGTAGTACATGAGCCGGAAAAGCTGAAGGGACAATGGAAGACACTTTTCGATAATAATCATCCACTTCATATTGAAATTGGTATGGGTAAGGGTAAATTTATCATGGAGCTGGCACAGGCCAACCCTCAGATTAATTATATCGGTATTGAGAAATATTCCAGTGTTTTATTACGGGCACTTGAAAAAAGGGAAGGTATAGAGCTTAAGAACCTTTATTTTATCAGATATGATGCAGAGTATTTAAACAATATATTTGCAGAGATGGAGATAGACAGAATTTATCTGAATTTCAGCGATCCCTGGCCGAAGGACCGCCATGCGAAGAGGAGATTAACCTCGAAGGAGTTCCTTGCAAAATATAATCTTTGCCTGAAACCGGAAGGAGAGGTTATGTTCAAGACGGATAATCGGGTTTTGTTCGATTTTTCTGTCGAGGAAGCAGAGATTGCAGGCTGGAAGCTGAAGGAAGTAACATATGACCTTCACCATAGTGAATATATGGAAGGAAATATTATGACAGAATATGAGGAACGTTTCTCAGCAATGGGCAACCCAATACACAGACTGGTTGCTTACCGCAAGCAAAATGAGAATTAACATCATAGTATAATAACAACAGTAAAATCAGGTGATGCTATGAAGAAGGATTGGAGACTTCAGATCGCAAAAATGACTGGCAGTTATCCTAAGATAGATAGGAAAATGTTCCGTATCAAGAAATCCTGGGATGAAGTTTCAGGACTCTTAAATACAGGGAGGAAAAAAAGGAAGAGATGATAAGGGAGATTTACTTGCTATTTCATGTATGCTGTTATAATATTACATTGTAGACACATAATAATAGTAACAATTGAGATAATAAGAACAATAAGATAAACCGATACCTATCTGCTTAGAGCAGGTTGGTTGATGGGTAGAATGGAGGATCTAAAATGGCATTTCAATTTACAGATGTGAATTTTCAGAAGGAAGCACTTGAATCTGAGCTTCCTGTATTAGTAGATTTTTATGCTGACTGGTGCGGCCCCTGCAAAATGGTTGCCCCTATCGTGTCAGAGCTTGCAGAGGAATATGCGGGAGTATATAAGATAGGAAAGCTAAATATAGATAACGAACAGGATACAGCAGAAAAATATCGTGTAATGTCTATCCCGACCTTACTGATTATAAAAAACGGTGAAGTGGTAGATAAGATTGTCGGTGCAGTACCAAAGGCAGCTCTAAAGGAGAAACTGGAAGCGCATAAATAATTATCAATGACTGCGAATGGAAACTATTGCCTTAAGGATTAAGAAGTATGTTAAAAGGGGAAGAATAACCTGTTATATGTGGTTGTTTCTCCCCTTTTTATGTCGGGCAATACAAGAATTATCGGTTTTTTTAAAAAAATAAAAAAAACACTTGCAATTTGTTCTTGAAGCATATATAATAACCTTTGCGTTCAATAATTACGAAGAACAAAATTGAATAAGCGTCTCTAGCTCAGTTGGTAGAGCACCTGACTCTTAATCAGGGTGTCCAGGGTTCGAGCCCCTGGAGACGCACTCACAAAGTCCTAATTTGGCAGACATATGAGCTGCTGGGTTTGGGCTTTTTTGTTTGCTGATTTTAGGGGTCTTTTAGTGAAAGGACGAATTGCGTAATAATCGGAACCTATAGACTTTCATATCGTATAATCCCTCTGTTTTAGTTAATCATATTATTGAGTTTTGAATAACACGAAGGAGGGAAATAGGATTATCAGAAAAAAAAGCTTTTTTAAAGGCTGGTATTTTAAGAATCAGAGCGGTTCTGAGGTTATATCCTTTATACCTGCATATCATATCGATCTTAAAGGAATCCATAGGGCTTCTCTTCAGGTAATCACATCGGAGAAATCCTTTCGGCTATTTTATCCGATAGAGGATTTCTACGCATCTAAAAAAAGATTGGCGGTACGGCTTGGTAATAATCTGTTTTCTGACAAAGGAATAATAGTAGATATTAAGACAAATGAACTTGATCTGTCCGGCAGACTCTACTACTCAACTTATCAGCCTCTCCACCATGATATCATGGGACCCTTCCGATATGCTCCGCTTCTACAGTGTAGACACAGTATCTACAGTATGGCTCATTCCATATACGGTTATCTTGATCTGAACGGAAGAAGAATTGAATTCAATAGAGGAACAGGTTATACGGAGGGCGATTTAGGAAAAGGCTTTCCGAGCCGTTATATATGGACTCAATGTAGCTGGAGAGATAAAAACATCAACTCCCTTATGGTGTCAGTTGCGAATGTTAAAATCGGCTGTATCAATTTTACCGGTTGTATCTGTGCTATTCGTTATCGGGGAAGAGAATACCGGATAGCGACATATCTGGGAGCAAAAATCCTCGTGTATAACCGGAAGCAATTGTGGATAAAGCAAGGGAAATTCGATCTGCAGGTGGAAATTCTCGAGAAAGAGGAGAGTCATCTATTGGCACCTGTGAGTGGAAGAATGCTTCGAACGGTGTACGAAAGCGTGAATGCAAAAATACACTATCGTTTACTATTTCAAGATAACATTATATTTGATTTTATCGGACAAGGCTGCTATGAGTGCGGATAAAATTATACTTTCTGCGGATACTAAGGAATGACAATATTTAAACAGAGGAGAGCAAATATGAACAATAGATCGAATAACACAGAAGAGAATAATACTGGTACACCGGAGAGACAACAGGAGAAGGACATAAATTATAGTAACAGCTCGGAAGTGACAAATCCGATACCTTCTACGGCAACACCCCCGATTCCTTCAGAGATGCCTGTAAGATAATCAAATAAATGAGATAAAGATAAGTCTTATTTTAGCTTAGCTGCTAAGATAAGACTTTTTATTATATTGAAGGGAACATTCTGCAAAGCTTGGTATAATAATGGCAGCATCCCTAAGCAGGAATTTCTTAATAGTCCGACAAAGTAAGGTTCCTTACTTTGTCGGGCTTCTTTTCAGTTAAGTTATTTAACAGGGTTATCGAGATGTTTTATCTGGTCAGCTTATCAATCTCACTCTCTTTACGAGCGGAGGTCCCGTCTCCAATATCAACGAATTTCGGGTTCTTTGCAAGATCGATTGATGCGGTAGTTCTAGTAAAATGCTCATCATAAGACATGGAATTCATTTTTTTAATAATCTTTTTCTCTGAATTAGCTTTATCTTTTTTAAACATATAAACCACCTCCATATTTATAATATAACATTATTTTATTTTCGTTTCAATAGTACCCAGAATGCCTTCAAAAAATTTAATAGATTTCCCAGAGGGCTTAAGCAGAGCAGATTATAGTGACAGGCCGTGTAATAGCTTTCACAGAAATGAGTGATATTTTATGCCAGCTGTTGTATACTAATGTTAGGAAAGAAAGCATACGAAGGAAAATGGAGGAGAAGGACTTGAATGTAAAAAAGATTGTAACCGGGCTCCTGATCATTAATCTCATGGAGTTTTGCATCGGGCTCATTATGTGGTTATGGCTGGGTAAAGCTATAATTACAAAGGTCGGTAGCTATGCGTTTTTGTCCATGGTATTGATGCTGATAAGCTGTTTAATTACAATTATTGGCCTATACTTTGCCATAACTTATAAAAATGATAATTATACGGACAGTATTCGCAACCTTGAAGAGCTGAATTTAAGGCTTAAGGCGCAAAGACATGATTACCTGAATCATTTTCAGGTAATCTATGGTCTGATGACACTGGGAGAGTATGACGAGGCAAAGCGGTACATCGACCCGGTTTTCAAGGATATCATGAAGGTAAGCAAAGCACTCAAGACAGCGCAGCCTGCTGTAAACGCTCTCCTCCAATCTAAAATTGAGACTGCGGAGCAGAAAAAGATCGATTTATTTCTGGAAATCCGCTCTGACTTAAAATATATTCCGATGGAGGCCTGGAACCTCTGCAAGGTTTTGGCAAATATTATAGATAACGGAATGAGAGCCCTTACAGAGGTAGAACCGGAGAAAAATCTCTATGTAATTATCGGAGAGGAGGCGGACAGCTATACCTTTGAGATATCTAATAACGGACCGGAAATACCGAAGAAGCATTTGGAGGATATCTTCAAACAGGGCTTTTCTACGAAGAAGGGAGAGGAGCATGGTATGGGATTGTATATCGTATCCCGAATTGTGAAGGAAGCAGGAGGAACTGTTGAGGTGATTTCTGATGCTGCTAAGACATGCTTCTATGTCCGATTGCCTAAAATGAAAAGGTAATGTGATTTGGAGCGCTCAAGCTGACAGTACGACATAAAAGTTGTATAACTTGGAGCTTAAGTATTCCTTTTTACCGGATATGGTGTAGAGTATAAATAGAGATTGAATAAGATGTGGGAGGCAGCCCCTCCTAAATATAAGCATCCGCAATTTAAATAGAAAGGAGGTTCTTTATGTTTGGAGAATTGGGAGCGGTACTTGTTTTAGCGATCATTCTTTTTATTGCAGGCTTTATTCTGGTAGGAGTTGAGATGGTAATTCCCGGCTTTGGTGTTCCAGGTATATCAGGTATTCTCTGTCTGGTAGTTGCCATCTTTCTGGTTTCGGATTCCTTTGTAGAGGGAGCTGTCATTGCACTTATTGTCCTGGGCTTATTGGGCATCATGTTTGCGGTTATACTGGGACTACTATCAAAGGCGAAGCTGAAATCACCATTAATACTTAAGGATGAGCAGAATAAGGAGAAGGGTTTCATCAGCAACAGCGACCTAGACTATCTGCTCGGAAGGCAGGGAATAGCTATAACGGATTTAAGACCTTCAGGTATAGCTGATTTTGATGGAATAGAGTTTGATGTTATTTCCGAGGGAAAATATATTCTGAAGGATACCAGATTGGTAATTTATAAGGTGCAGGGCTCAAAGCTGATTGTGAAGACAATAAATGATTAAACATACATAAGTAACTTACCACAGGGAATAATATAAAATATTACATAGAAAGAAGGTATTATTTATGACAATAATAGGGTTAATTGTTGTAATCGGTGTTATCAGTTTATTAATCGTTTTGTTTTTTACCTTTGTTCCGATTGGTCTTTGGATCTCTTCCTTGGCGGCTAATGTTAAGGTCAGCGTTTTTAATTTAATCGGTATGCGCTTACGAAGAGTTATACCTTCAAAGATTGTACTCCCTTTGATTAAGGCTACGAAAGCCGGTCTTAACCTAAATGTGAATCAGTTGGAGGCACATTACCTTGCAGGTGGTAATGTAGATAGTGTGGTCAATGCACTGATTGCTTCTGAAAGAGCCGGTATAGAGCTGCATTTTGAGAAAGCTGCAGCAATTGATCTGGCAGGACGCGATGTGTTTGACGCCGTAAGAATGAGTGTGAACCCTAAGGTGATCGAGACTTCAAATGTATCGGCGGTTGCAAAGGATGGTATCGAGCTGCTGGTTAAGGCCAGAGTAACCGTAAGAGCCAATTTGGAACGTCTGGTCGGTGGTGCCGGTGAAGCTACAGTGCTTGCCAGAATCGGGGAAGGGATCGTAACAACAGTAGGCTCCGCTGCTTCCCATAAAGAGGTGCTGGAGAATCCTGATGATATCTCCAAGCGAGTATTAAGTAAAGGTCTTGACTCCGGTACAGCCTTTGAGATTCTCTCCATCGATATTGCGGATATTGATGTAGGAAGGAATATTGGTGCCCAGCTGCAGACCTTACAAGCGGAGGCTGACAAGAATATTGCCCAGGCAAAGGCAGAAGAGAGAAGAGCCATGGCTGTTGCGAAGGAACAGGAAATGCGTGCTTATGTAGTGGAAGCGGAAGCAGAGGTTCCGAAGGCAATGGCATACGCTCTTAAGGAAGGTAAGCTTGGAGTAATGGATTATTATGATATGCAGAATATTAAGGCAGATACAAAGATGAGGGAAAAGCTCTCTGAGAATGCTAATAAGGCGATCGTTGATGATAAGCGTTAAACAGGCCGATTGAGGTGAAACAGATGCTGTATAAAACATTAATTAAAGAAACCCTGAATCAGATGGGAAAATATTTTACCGAGGTTTCGGAACAAAGCAGAATGCCGGTTTTTCAAAGAGCACCGGAAAAGCTTCACGTAACCATTCCGAAAGGGAAACCCTTTGTGGATGAGACAAATAAAATTCCAAGAAATAAAGCAGAGGAAGCCTCAGAGCCCATTGTAATTACAAAAAAGGAAGAAGCTTTGGATACCTCAGCAATCAGACTGCAGGAGGCCCTCATCTGGTCTGAGATTCTCGGAAAGCCGATGTGTAAAAGAAGAAGAGACAGAAATAGATTTGTATAACAGGAGTGTTTATGGCTATAAAAATTATCCTCGTGGAAGATGAAAGCGGCGTCCGTATGCTGCTACGGAAAATAATCGAACAGAGGGAAGGCTTCGAAGTTGTAGGAGAATGTGACAATACAACAGATGCTGTTGCTTTATTTCTTAAGACAAGGGCAGAGGTCATCTTTCTGGATATCGAGATTAACGGTTCTAGCGGTATTGAGTGTGCTAAGAAAATTGCGGATTTGGATCCAAAGGTAAAGATTATCTTTGCTACGGCGCATTCGGAGTATATGTCCAATGCCTTTGAGGTATATGCCTTCGACTATCTGGTAAAACCATTTCCCCTGGAGAGGGTATATCAGACACTGGATCGAATCAAAAGTTTTTCAGAGTCTGAGGAAAATGAATTTCTGGATAAGATTATAAAGCATAGAAAGGGTTTAGAGAAGCTTCTGGTTAAGGGACGGGAAAGTATGAGCTTCGTGGATATTAACGAGATTATCCTTATCCAAAGAGAGAACAACAGTACCGTAATATATACGGCCAAGGATTTCTTTGTAACCTCGGCCAGTCTTGGCGATATTGAATCAAAGCTTGATTCTGAGCAGTTTATGAGAAGCCATAAGTCATATCTGATTAATATATCTAAGATAAAGAAAATCGAACCTTACGGCAGGTGGACCTACATAGTCACCTTTAAGGATATGAATAAGGATGCTTTGATGACGGCAGAGAAGTTCGAAGAGATTAAGAAACGTTATCTTTAAAGCAGACCGTTAATGACGAAAAGAACCCATTTCCGTCAGCCTGATATCCGTAGTGATGTTGGAGGTAAGACAACGGATGGATTCCTTAATGTTTTCGTTATAGGTCATAATAGAGAAATTAGCTATGGCACTCGTTTTTCGAGTGCCATTTCCTTTGGCAGAATATGCAGCTATTTGTAGCAGTGTATTACGAAATAAGTAGGACGCATCATTGAAATTCTTAGAAAAGTATACTATCATATAATTATGAAAATAATGTAAAATACAGCTGATATCAGAATTTATGCAGAAGCAGGGGGGATGGCTGTGCTTGGAAGCAAAAGAAAAACAATTGGTGTATTTCTGTCTCAGGTAAATGAAGACTATCAGGACATACTGAGCAGGGGCATTATTACCAAAGCAAAGGAGCTTAATTACAATATAGCGTTCTTTACCAATTTCGGAGGCTATGGGCAGCCATCCTATGACAGGGGAGAATTTGCGATTACTCAGCTTCCGAATTACGAAGGAATGGATGGGATTATTCTGGCTCCGGATACGATGATAATTCAGAATCTGGAGAATGCATACAAGGAAAATATCAAAAACAGAAGCCATTGTCCTGTTGTCAGTGTACGCAGTGAGACGAAGGATTTTTATAATGTGTTGATTGATGATTATACCGTGATGGAAAACTTAATTCACCATATGATAGAAGTGCATCATTTTACTAGGATTAATTTTCTTGCCGGGCCAAAGGGTTTTCCGGATTCAGATAAAAGGCTGGCTGCATATAAGAAAATATTATCGGAGCATCAGCTCCCTATAGAAGAAGAAAGAATTTATTACGGAGACTTCTGGAAACATGCCGGTGCTCAGGCAGTGGAATACTGGCTGAAGAGCCCCCTGGAGCGGCCTCAAGCTATTATCTGTGCGAATGATTACATGGCACTGACGGTTTGTGATGCTTTTGCCGAAAGAGGGATACTGGTACCTGAAGAAATTGCCGTAACAGGCTGTGATGATGTGGAGGAATGCGTAGAATATATACCGTCACTTACCAGTATCCGTATGCCTGTATTTGAGATGGGGATGGAAGCGGTGTCTGTGATCCATAACTTGAATCAGGGAATAGAACAGCCAAAAAATACATACTTAAAGGCAGTTACCATATATCGTGCCTCCTGTGGTTGTAAGAAGGTCAGAGGCCAGGAGGGTAACAGCCGAAGAAGATATCATATAGCAGTCAAAGAAAATATGAAGCGTGCAATCACCCGCAATGCATATATGTCAACGGATTTGACCGGACTAACGAGATTAGAGGATATTAATGAAAAAATCTGGGCTTATGTCTATGAAAATATGAACTTTACACACTTTTGTCTCTGTCTACGGAAAAACTGGGAAAAATTCAGTAAGGAAAGGGATCGGGAGCCGGAGGAAAAGGAATGGGTCATGGAAATCGGCTTTAAGAATCGTGTCGGCTACAGTAAGCTGAACTGTCCCAAAGAGGAATTGATTCCTCCGGAGCTGGCGGAAGATAAACCAATGGTGTACTTTTTTGCTATGCTGCATCACCAGGAGCATAACTTTGGTTATGTAGGTATCAGCTTCGACACAATCCAGACCTATATGCTGACCTTCCAGGCATGGCTGATTAATGTAAGCAATGCTTTGGAGAATGTACGCGTTCACGGAGAGCTAAATAGGCTGATCAACCGCCTCGAGGAAACCTCTATTCGGGATGAGCTGACAGGACTTTATAACCGGAGAGCATTGAATACAATCGGACGTAAATATTTAAAGCAATGTGCGGAAGCTGGTTCCAGGCTGATGGTATTTACTGCTGATATGGACAGATTAAAATTTATCAATGACAAATACGGACATGCCTATGGTGATGTGGCTCTAAAGGTGGTAGCGGAAGCAATGCTCCAGGCGGCTCAGAATAATGAAATCTGTATCCGTCTTGGTGGGGATGAATTTATGGCAATCGGCAGGGATTATGACGAAAGCAAGCTGGAGCACTTCATCACACGCTTTGAGGCTACGCTAAATCGGTTTAATTTCATCAAGGATTATGATTTTAGTGTGCATGTCAGCTATGGAAACCATCTGATTTATCCTGGTGAAGAAACCTCTATTGAGAGCTGTCTCGGAGTGGCCGATAAGCTGATGTATCGACAAAAGAACGGAAAAGAGAACAGATAAGGAGCAATGAGATGTAGGCTGTTGCAGAAGAATACTATTTTTACCCTGCGACAGCCTGTTTATATGACATTACTCCGAAATTTATAAAAATATAATCTTTGAATTTGCCGGATAACTTGTTTTTCGTTTAATATTGTTATATAGTAATAATGTACTAGTAAACAGATTTTTGTCTTTCATTTTATCTATATATTAGAAAAGGTGACGAGAATGTATAAAAATAATCGGAAAACAATCGGCGTCTTTGTTACGCAGGTCCATCAGGAATATCAAAGAATATTAGGAAGCGGTATTAGTAAAAGAGCAAAGGAGTTGGGCTATAACGTTGCTTTTTTTTCTAATTTTTTGGGCTATGGAGAATTTCAGTATGAAATTGGCGAAAGAAATATAGCGCTGCTTCCCTGGTATGAGGACCTGGACGGGATTATCCTCCTGCCTGATACGATGTTTGTTCAGGGCTTTGATGAGCAGATTCGGGAGCATGTGAGAAAATTCACTGATTGTCCTGTGGTGAGTATAAGGCAAAAATCCGAGGAATTTTATAATGTACTTGTGGAGGATTCCACAATATTGGACGAGATTTTGAGGCATTTTATCATAGATCATGGCTATAAAAAAATCAATTTCCTGACCGGACCGAAGGATAACCCCGTATCCCTGGAGCGGCTTAATTCATACCGCAGGATTATGAAGGAGAATAATCTGGAGGTGAAGGAGGAACAGATTTTCTTCGGGGACTTCTGGAAATTCCTCGGTTATGATGCAGTAAATTACTGGTTTTCCAAGCCCGAGCTGGTACCGGAGGCTATCATCTGCGCCAACGATTATATGGCAATTACGGTGTGCAATGCACTCGCAGAGAGAGGGCTTGCCGTTCCCAGGGATATTGCCGTATCCGGTTGTGATAATATTGTGATCACGGAGGATTTCAGCCCAACCATTACCACAGCAGGGATACCAGTCTATGAGATGGGTATTGAGGCAGTAGATAAAATTGATAGGTGTAATAACGGCTTGGAAGAAACACAGAACAGCTTCCTGCCCACAGTAACCACCTATCGGGAGTCCTGCGGATGTAATATACAAGGACGCAGTGAAGAAAGAACCCTTCGGAGAAATAATGTCATCAAGGATTTGGAAGCTGCAGATAAGGCGATTTATAATAATGCATTCATGTCAGTTGAATTGACTAATGTTAAGACTGTGGATGAGCTTAATCGGAAGCTGGCATCCTATACGTATATGAACGAGGGCTTCTCCAGCTTCTATATGTGCCTGTATAAGAATTGGGAGGATTTTGGGCAGGAGGAGCAGACAGATTATACGAATAAAGAGAATATGTTCCTGGAAGTAGGCATCCGGAACGGCGAATGGTTACAGAAGACGGAATTCTCAAGGCGGGAACTAATTCCGGCCATTTATACGGATGATAGCCCACAGATTTACTATTTCAATATGCTCCACTACCAGGAAATCTGTTATGGATATACAGCCATCAGCTTTTATAATAATCAGTCATATCAGGCCTCCTATCAGGGGTGGCTGATTAATATCTGCAATTCCTTGGAGAATATACGGATTCATAATATGCTAAATCGGTTGGTCAGTCGTCTGGAGGATATGTATATTAAGGATGAGCTGACAGGGCTATATAATCGTAGGGCATTAGCACAGCTTGCACAGAAATACTTAGATCAGTGTGTTAAAAATCAAAGCAGACTGATGGTTTTTTCTGCGGATATGGATAAGTTGAAATTTATCAATGATAATTTTGGACATGCTTTTGGAGATATTGCCATAAAAGCTGTTGCAGATGCACTGATCCATGCGGCGAAGGACGATGAAATCTGTATCCGGGTTAGCGGAGATGAATTTGTCGTCATCGGAATGGAGTATGACCAGATAAAGATGGAGGAATTCATCACGAATTTTGAAGATTGTCTGGAGCAGTATAACAGTTCCAGCAAACTGCCCTTTAAGGTTTGTGTAAGCTTTGGCTGGAGCATTGTGAAACCCAATACCGGGGTCAATATGGAGGAATATCTGATACTTTCGGATTCTAAGATGTACCAGCAGAAATATCAGAAGGAAGCGCTCCGCTTAAAGCACAGGGGTGAGCTTATGGAGCCGGAGCAATAGGATGGAAAGGCGTGAGAGATTGGACAGCTTACATGACAGATTAGCGGAATTTGCTAAGAAGGATTATTATCCAATGCATATGCCGGGGCATAAGCGTAATGCTTCGCTATGCCGGATGGAGAATCCTTATGAGATAGATATAACGGAGATAGAAGGCTTTGACAACCTGCATCAGCCGGAGGGGGTGCTGTTATCACTTGCCGAACGGATTGCAGGTTTATATGGCTCAGAGAAGGCATATCCGCTAGTGAACGGCAGTACCGCTGGAATTCTGGCCGGCATCATGGCGGCGACCCGTCGCGGGGATCAGGTGCTGATGGCAAGGAACTCTCATAAAGCGATTTATCACGGAGTCATCCTCGGAGGCTTGGTACCGAACTATATTTATCCACAAAACATTGCGGGAATCACACCACTTGGTGGAATTCTTCCCGCTGATATCGAGAAGGCGTTGATCAATAACCATAAGATCAAGCTGGTAATCATAACCTCACCTACTTATGAAGGAGTAGTATCGGATATTGAGGCAATAGCGAAAATCGTTCATAGACATGGGGCACTCCTGCTGGTTGATGAAGCACACGGTGCCCATTTCGGTTTTCATGAACAGCTTCCCGTCAGTGCAATAAGCTTAGGTGCCGATCTCATTATTCAGAGTATCCATAAGACACTGCCGGCATTTACCCAGACAGCGGTTCTGCATTCTAATTGCAGGGAGTTGGATACCGGTATTAAAAAATATCTTGCTATCTATCAGAGCAGCAGTCCTTCTTATATCCTACTGGCAGGAATGGATCGCTGCATCAGCCTGCTGGAGGAGAGGCGACAGGAGCTCTTTACAGATTATCTCGAGAGACTTAGCAGAGTTTATCATACTCTGGGCCAAATGCAGCACTTCCGGCTGCTAGGCAGGGAGCTCGTAGGAGCTAACGGCGTATATGCTCTGGACCCCTCGAAACTGACGGTTATAATAAAGAATGGGAAGATAAGCGGACAAAAATTGTCTGAGCTTCTATACCAAAGATATCACCTTGTGATGGAAATGTCAGCTACGGACTATATTCTCGGTATGACCAGCATCTGTGATTCTGAGGAGGGCTTACAGCGTTTTGTGAGTGCAATGATTGATATTGACCGGAAAATGGAGGAGGAAAGAGAAGCTGGAAAGCATGCTGCAGCTAATACTAAGGCAGAAGGCTCAGAGCAGGGGCAAAAGCGGCGTCAACAGGAGATGGCGATACTGCCCTGTGAGGCCTGGGAGCAGCCTTGTGAAACAGTAGATTTCATAGCAAGCGGTAATAGATACAGTGCATCCTTTCTCTGTCTGTTTCCTCCCGGACAGCCCATTTTGGTGCCGGGTGAGATAATAACAACGGACTTGATTGAATATATCCTGGAAATTAAGCAGCAAGGAATTACGGTCACAGGTTTATCTGGAGCTGATCAGGATAAAATTGAGGTAATCCGTGAGACAGAGAGGATGAAATAGTATGGGTAGGATATTTATTGTAATGGGCAAAAGTGCAACCGGGAAGGATACCATCTACAAAAAACTCCTGGAAGCTGAAGAGCTAAGGCTGAGAACAGCTGTCATGTACACGACCAGGCCCATCCGAAATTCGGAGCATAACGGAGTGGAGTATTTTTTTGTGGATGAGGAAGAGCTTCACAGGCTTCAGAAGGAGAATAAAATCATTGAGCAGCGTACCTATGAGACGATTTACGGTCCCTGGCATTATTTTACGGTAAATGACGGACAGATCAATCTAGAGGAAGCCAATTACCTGATGATCGGGACCTTGGAAACCTATACTCAGATCAGGGATTATTTTGGAACTGAGAAGGTTGTTCCCCTCTACATTGAGGTAGAGGATGGAGTGCGATTAACCAGAGCCTTGAAGAGAGAGATGAAACAGGAAGAACCCAAATATGCTGAGATGTGTAGACGTTATCTTGCGGACGACGAGGACTTTTCAGAAGAAAATCTCAAAAAATGCGATATAACAAAAAGATTTCAGAACCTTGATATCAATATCTGCCTATATGAGATTAAAGAGGCGATAAAAAAACTACTGTAAAGAATGAACAATATATGATATACTGCGTACATAAGCAAAGGTTTGAATGAGTAACTGCACAGGAAACAGTTTACTGTTTCAAATGTGCAGTTACTCATTCAAACCGCGCAACGCGAGCGAGTGAACGAAGATCACGAGCTGCTTATGTACGCAGAAAGCAGCGTGAGTGAACGAAGATCACGAGCTGCAACCCTTTCTTTTCGGAGGATCAGCATGGATATTAAAGTGAACCAGATGCAGCCAATCAATCAGGTTGAGCAGAAAGCACCGGTGCCGGAGGCAGATGGTACTTTTAAGTTTAAGCTTATTTCGAATATAGAGGAGCAGGATTTACAAAATCGTTTGAATGCTATGCTCGGTGAGATCACTACCTGGGGTAAGAAGATTGCCAAGCATATGGACGTAAAGGACATGAAGCACTACAGGGAGCTAATCAAGGAATTCATGAATGAAATCGTAAACCGCTCCCATAAGTTCTCAAGAGAAAACTTCTTGGATAAAAAGGGCAGACACAGGGTTTATACCATGATTAAGCTGGTAGATAAGAACCTGGATGAGCTGGCTGCCGAACTGATTAAGGATGAGAAGGATCATATCACTATCCTGAACAGAATAGATGAAATCAGGGGATTATTGCTCGATATATTGTCTTAAGGAGATATATTTATCATTTCACAATAGTCTGTTAGAATGGAGAGATCTATGCAAAGCTTTGGGCATATTATCGGTCATGAAAGTATTATACAGCATCTTCAGAACGCCATCAGCGCTCAGAAGATATCCCATGCCTATATCTTCTACGGTGAAGAGGGTATGGGCAAAAAGACGCTTGCGAATGCCTTTGCTAAGACACTGCAGTGCGCAGAGAACGGGATACGCTCCTGTGACCGCTGTAAATCCTGTATGCAGGCAGCTTCCGGCAATCACCCGGACATTATCCGGGTTACTCATGAGAAGCTCAGCATAGGCGTAGATGATATACGCCTTCAGATAAATGCTGATATTTTAGTGAAACCGTATGACAGCAGATACAAGATTTATATCATAGATGATGCGGATAAGTTGACGGAGCAGGCACAAAATGCATTACTAAAAACCATGGAGGAGCCTCCGGAATACGCCGTAATCCTCCTGCTGGTAAGCAATCTTACCTCGCTTCTTCCCACCATCCTGTCAAGATGTGTTCAGTTGAATCTGAAACCGGTAGATAAGACCGTCATTAAGGAATTTTTGATGGAACATCATCATATTCCCGATTATAAAGCGGAGATGGCAGCAGCCTTTTCCAGCGGTAATGTGGGAAAAGCTATTAAATACGCTTCTTCAGAGGATTTTGAGAAGATGAAGGGTGATGTTCTCCATATTCTGAAGTATATTGATGAAATGGAGCTTTATGAAGTAATCTCAGGTTTAAAGGTACTTACTGCCAATAAGCCTGTCATCGTAGATTATATCGATCTGATGATGCTTTGGTATCGGGATGTCGTCATGTATAAGGCAACCTTAGATCCCAATCTTCTACTATACAAGGAAGAACTATCCTTCATTAAGCAACAGGCAAATACTCGAAGCTATGAAAATGTGGAAAATATTATAAGCGGAATGGAGAAGGCAAAGATAAGATTAAAAGCCAATGTTAACTTTGATATAGCCATCGAGCTTATGTTACTTACAATAAAGGAGAATTGTAATGGTTAATGTAATAGGTGTAAGATTTCGAAGCGCGGGCAAGGTATACTTCTTTGACCCGGCAGGTTATGATATCAAGCAGGGGGACAATGTTATCGTTGAGACTGCAAGAGGCATTGAATACGGTCATGTCGTATTGGGGCCTAGAGACGTCACCGAGGATAAGATTATCCAACCGCTAAAGCCCGTCATCCGACAAGCCACCGAGGAGGACGATGCCATTGAGAAACGCAATAAGGAGAAGGAAAAGGAAGCCTTTTCAATTTGCCTTGAGAAAATTCAGAAGCATGGTCTTGAGATGAAGCTGATTGACTCGGAGTATACCTTTGATAACAATAAGGTATTATTTTATTTTACGGCAGATGGAAGAATTGACTTCCGTGAACTAGTAAAGGATCTGGCCTCCGTATTCAAAACACGAATTGAGCTTAGGCAGATTGGTGTCAGAGATGAGACAAAGATTGTAGGGGGTATCGGTATCTGTGGAAGACCGCTTTGTTGCCATACCCATCTTTCCGAATTTGCTCCGGTATCTATCAAGATGGCAAAGGAACAGAATCTATCCCTTAATCCGACGAAGATTTCCGGTGTCTGCGGAAGACTGATGTGCTGCTTAAAGAATGAGGAAGAGGCTTATGAGGAGCTGAACAGCAAGCTTCCTAATGTAGGAGATTATGTAACAACTAAAGATAACCTAAGAGGTGAGGTTCAGAGTGTCAGTGTATTGAAGCAGCTTGTTAAGGTAATCGTTACTCTGGAGAACGATGAGAAAGAGGTTCGTGAATACAAGGTTGAGGATCTCCGCTTTAAGCAAAGAAAACGTAAGGAGAGAACAGCTTCTTTTGAGGACGAAGAGCTGAGGGTTCTGGAGCTTTTGGAGAAGAAGGAAGGGAAATCCCTGCTGGATGATGAATAGGAAGGATGAGAGGAAGGATTATCTTAAGCCCGGAGAACGGATAGATGATCTAAACCGTAATAATTATAAAATAATACAAAATGTTGAGAAATTCTGTTTTGGCATGGACGCAGTACTTCTTTCCGGATTTACCAAGGTACTGCCCGGAGAGAAGGTGTTGGATCTTGGCACCGGAACGGGAATTATACCAATACTTTTAGAGGCAAAAACAGAAGGAAAGCATTTTACCGGTCTGGAAATCCAGGAGGAAAGTGCGGATATGGCAAGGCGCAGTGTTGCCATGAACGAACTGGATGATAAAATTGATATTGTCGCCGGAGATATCAAGGAAGCCTCTGCTCTTTTTGGACTGGCTTCCTTTGACGTTGTGACGAGTAATCCACCTTACATGAACCAAGGGCATGGTCTGGTTAATCCGGGGGATTCGAAAGCGATAGCACGTCATGAGCTTCTCTGCTCTCTGGAAGATGTACTTCGGGAAACAGCCAGGCTTCTGACGCCGGGAGGAAGATTTTATCTGGTTCACAGACCCTTTAGGCTGGTAGAAATCATGAATAAGCTGACTGCTCATAAGCTGGAGCCTAAGCGAATGAAGCTGGTTTATCCTTACATTAATAAGGAGCCGAATATGGTTTTGCTGGAATGTGTCAAGGGAGGCAAATCCATGCTGAAGGTGGAAGCTCCTTTGATTGTATATAAGGAGCAGGGTGTTTATACGGATGAAATCTATGATATCTACGGTTACTAACGAAAGGAAAGGATTACATATCATTCCTTTGATTAATACCTGGAAAGGACGACGCTATGTCCGGAACATTATATTTATGTGCTACGCCAATTGGAAATCTTGAGGATATTACCTTTCGTGTGATCAGGACATTAAAAGAGGTGGATCTGATTGCGGCTGAGGATACAAGGCACAGTATAAAACTGCTGAACCATTATGAGATTAAGACTCCGATGACCAGCTATCATGAATTTAATAAGGTAGAGAAGGCAAGGCTTCTTGTGGAGCGATTATTAGAGGGTACTAATATTGCCCTGATTACGGATGCAGGAACACCGGGTATCTCTGATCCCGGAGAAGAATTGGTTAAGCAGGCACTTGAGGCGGGGATCACAGTAACTTCTGCCCCCGGAGCCTGTGCGGCAATCAGTGCATTAATTATGTCCGGATTACCGACAAGAAGATTTTGTTTTGAAGCATTTCTACCCTTCGATAAAAAGGAACGGCAGCAGATACTTCAAGAGCTGAAGGAGGATACAAGGACCATTATTCTATATGAAGCACCGCATAAGCTTTGTAAAACACTCCAGGAGCTTTACGAGGTACTGGGAGATCGTAAGCTATCCATTGTAAAGGAGCTGACGAAGCTGCATGAGACAATTTGGCAGACAACGTTAGCGGAAGCGGTAAAAACTTATCGGGAGCAGGAAGCGAAGGGTGAATTTGTCCTGGTGCTTCAAGGCAGGTCTGGTAGTGAACTGATAGCTGAAGAGCGGGAGCGATGGTGCGCTGTTGCTTTAGACGAACATATGCAATTCTATCTTAGCCAGGGGCTTAGTAAAAAGGATGCCATGAAGGCTGTCGCTAAGGACAGGGGTCTAAGCAAAAGGGACATTTACCAGATACTGATGAAAGAGGGAACATAAGGAGAAGAAAGGGAACACTGTCTTTTGGAGGTGAAAGCATGTTTCAGGAGCTATTTCGAACAAAAGAGAGAAAGGTAATGGGAGTAATTCTGGGCATGGTATTGATCATACTTGGGGGAAATATGATCAGAGGATTTTCGGACGGCAATCAACAGCTGACTAAAGCAGTGATAGCAGAAAACTACTTGCATGCAGGAAGCTACGAGGAGGCAGTAAAGGCTTATCAGGAAGCATTGTCCGAAAAGGGCAGAGATGAGGAGCTTTTATCCATAGGATTGGCAGACGCTTATGTCGGATTGAAGAAGTATGATGAGGCTTTGGAGGTCCTACACTCCTGTTACGAAAAAAAAGGTACGGTATTGCTTGAGGATAAGATTGAGGAGGTTACGTCTGCAAAGACGGACGAGGATTTTCTTCAGTCTATTTCTCGCGGAGATGTTTATTTTTCGAATCAGGAATATGAAAAAGCAATCGCGGTATATGAGGAGGCAAAGCAGATAAAGAGGAAGGATATTCTTCCTTATCAGAAGATCATACAGGCTTATATCAAAGGAGAACAGTACGCGTTGGCCGAAAAAGAGGCAACGGAGGGTATTGAGGTTACCGGAAATGATGAGCTTTATAAGCTACTGGCTTCCATAGAGAACTACCTGCTCAAGGATGAATATGACGAAATCATCTCACAGGCAAAAGAATATTTCTATCAGGAGAATTACGAAGACGGTATTAACGCATACCGGGAGGCCATAAAGCTTCTGCCTGAGGAAACGGAAGGCTATCAAGATTTGGGACAGTATTATATTGATCAGAAGGATTATGGAAGTGCAATTGCTTTGTTAAAGGAAGGAATTTCGCATAATAAGAATTCGAACCTAAAGGAGCTTCTTGATCAGGCGCAGGAGAAGCAGCAGGCAGAGGAAGAAAAGATCAGTATGCTGTCGGAGCTTCAGGAGGCACTGATTAAGAAGGATATCGCTACGATCCTTACGATTATCGACAGTGATTTTTATCAGACCGAGATATTACAAGAGGTACCGGTATATTACAATATTGTTCATGAGGACGTGACCGGGAATGGAGACAGCCTGGTAATCTATAATGAGAAACTGCTGTATAACGGTAATCTGAAAAACGGCATAAAGCAAGGATTGGGTATTTACCTGGCCCTTACCTCGAGCGATTTTGGACATAGCTATTATTATTATGAGGGGGAATGGAGTAACGACATACCGGGAGGAAAAGGCAAAATCGTTGACACGGAGCTGAAGAAAAATACTACAGGAGAGGTTTACGAGTATATGACTGTGACGGAGGGAACCTTCTTCCATGCCTTGGAGGATGGGGCAATGAAAAAGAGCTTCTATGAGAACGGCAAAGAAATCAAATGGATCAAATATCGTGCCTCGATCGGTATCCCTATGGCAATGAAAAGCACCGAGCAGGTACCAAGACCGACTCCTGCAAAAGAACCCTATGTAATCGGAGAGTTTTATAGTGGAGAAAAGAAAACGGGAGAAAGCTATGTAGCGGAGCCGGATACACTTTGGGGTGTAAAGCCCTTTATCAGAAAATAGCTGCGAAGGCATAAAAGAGCCTGTCATGAGATGACAGGCCCTTTTCTTTTGTCATTTGATTTTACAGGAATAGCTTCAAATCAAATTATGAATATTTACATTGTTAATACGTTTGGCAAGAACGATGTTAGTCCGTATGTAAGCTATTCAATAATTCCTGCAAGCTTTGCCAGTTCTACTATCGTGTCTTTAGAAATTTTCTTTCCCTGATATTCCAGCAAATTATCCTTATTGCCGTTAAAAATATCGGTGGGTTCATACTTCTGAAGAATAATCTTTCCTTCATCAACAAAAATTTCCAATGGATCTCTTTCGCTTACATCCAATGTCCTTCTTAACTCGATGGGAAGAGTGATTCTTCCGAGCTCATCAAGTCTCCTTACAATACCTGTACTTTTCATAGTAGGCCTCCTTTTTCAAGTGTATTGGGGAATAAAATAGATTGCTTCAAAAAATGCACACAGATTCGCAGTCTGACTTTACATTATTTGTAATAGCATAAAATAAGATATCATAGGATTTTTTTAAAGTCAACTAAAATAATTGTCAAAACATAGCACTATTTAAACAATAAATGTAAATCGGACATATATAATACTAAAAAACTCGAAAAAAACGAGGAATATATACCAAAAACAGGAATATAGTTATAATAAACAACAAAATACAAGTGTATAAATTCTATCAATTATGTAATTCGAAAACGATTTAGATGGAATAATATGTAAAGGAGATGCAATATGCTGAATTATCTGTGGGGTATCATGATTGTATTGGGAATTGTGGTTGGAGTTCTGAAGGGTGAAATCGGAGCGATCAGCAAAGCCACAATCAACTCTTCGAAGGAGGCCGTTGCGCTTTGTATCACTATGCTTGGAATTATGGCCATGTGGACCGGTTTAATGCAGGTGGCTAAAAAGTGCGGTCTGGTCGATTCCTTTACCAAAGTATTACGCCCCCTGCTCCGGTTTTTGTATCCTGACATCCCAGCAGGACATATTGCAAATGAGTACATAGCCTCCAACATGATAGCCAACATTCTGGGTCTTGGCTGGGCTGCCACACCGATGGGCTTAATGGCTATGAAGGAGTTAAAGAAATTAAACAAGGATTCTCCGGTGGCAAGCTGTGATATGTGTACCCTGCTGATTATCAATATCTCCTCTCTACAGCTGATCCCGGTGAATGTATTAGCATACCGAAGCCAATACGGTTCTGTAAATCCGGCGGAAATCCTCGGCTGCGGACTGGTGGCAACAATCTGCTCCACCTGTATGGGGCTTGCTTTCTCCGTCATAGCAAGAAAATTAAGTAATATAAATGGAAGACATTAGGAAGGAGGGAGAATTTTTGAGGTTTTTAATCTATATTTCGGACTATATCATACCCTTTCTATTTTTTTATATTATCGGCCTTGGCCTGATTTCTAAGGTCAATATTTTTGATGAATTTATTATTGGCGCCAAGGACGGGTTTAAGGTTGTCTTTGATATTTTACCCACCCTCATCGGTTTAATGGTTGCAATCGGCGTTTTACGCGCTTCTGGGGCACTAAATATACTGTCTGAAATCCTGAAGCCATTAACTGATTATATTCATTTTCCCTCTCAGCTGGTACCGGTGGTAATTATTAAGATGTTTTCCTCCTCTGCGGCAACCAGTCTTGTGCTGGATCTCTTCAAGGAATACGGGCCGGACTCCTATCTTGGCCGTCTCATCTCAGTCATCATGAGCAGTACGGAGACCATCTTCTATACCTTGGCAGTCTATTTTATGGCAGCAGGAGTGAAAAAGACCCGGTATACTCTACTGGGCTGCCTGCTGGCAACCCTGACCGGAATAATTGCCAGTACCATCATGACAAATCTTGTATTCTGAAGGTTGACCCGAAGTACAATGATACGTTGTTTTACTATCCTTATTAACTGTGTTACCATCAGACTATAAAGTTATGTTAATTCTAAATAACATATACTATTATAAAATTACTAAGGTTAGGTGTATAAAGAACGGAGGATAATATGGAATTTAAGGATTTTGGAGTAAGATTAGCAGCAGCAAGAAGGGAGCAGGGCTATACCCAGGAGCAGCTTGCAGCAAGACTTGGAGTAACCCCTCAGGCTATATCTAAATGGGAGAGAGGTAATGGATATCCAGATATGGATTTATTACTTTGTGTTTGCGAGATTTTAGACTGCTCCGCAGATTATCTGCTCGGACGAGCTGTACTTAGCTCCCGGCTGACGGAAACCAAGGATAAGCAGGAGGCAGAACGGCTCCTTCAGAAGGTGCTGGCTGAACCGCTAACATTAGAGACAGGAAGCGGATTGGTCGATTTGCTCACGAAAGAATATCAAGAGCTATTCCCAAGTATACGGGAATTGAGAGAAAGCATGGCACTAAAATACGGTATCCTTTTACCGGTCCTGAGAATTAGAGATAATGATAGTCTGGATATACTGGAATACCGCATTTTATCCTATGACCGTGTATTATTCACGAGTAGTATTCAAAATGCTACGGATATTACCTTCCAGACGATCTGTGAACAGCTCGAAGCAACAGTCCTAAATAATTTTGATAGAATTGTCAATCGTCAGATGATTCAGACCCTGGTAGATAATCTTTCCATACAGTATCCGTCAGCTGTCAGCGGAGTCATACCAGATAAAATTCCGTTATCAAGATTGCAGATGGTAATAGGTTCCCTGATCAAGAATAAGAAGTCGATCCGAAATCTTTTAAAGATTATTGAAATCATGGAGGAGGCAGAGGACATAAAGGACACAGAGCAGTTGACAGAACGGATTATTGACCAGCTTGGAATTTGATCATATACCGTTTCCTTTATAAAATATTCAAAGCATCTTTATATATAACCGAAAAAGGCATATAATATGATCACCGAATAGAAAGAATTGTCTTGAAGGAGGTGATTAAGCATGTCTCTTGTCGGAGCATTCATCGTCCCGCATCCACCGCTGATTGTCGCTGAGGTCGGAAAGGGAGAAGAGAACAAGATAAGCGCAACACTTAATAGCTATCGTGAGGTTGCAAGAAGAATTGCAGCTTTGAAGCCGGATACGATTATTATTACCACACCTCATTCCATCCTGTATTCCGATTATTTTCATATCTCACCGGGAAAGACTGCGAAGGGTAATCTGGGCCAGTTTGGAGCAAGTAAGGTTTCCTTTCGTGTGGAATATGATGAGGAATTTGCGAATTCTCTGGAAAATAGAGCAGAAAGAAGAGGTGTCGAAGCAGGAACTCTTGGGGAGAAGAATCCGGAGCTTGATCATGGTACAATGGTGCCGTTATATTTCATTAATCAATATTTATCCTCTTATAAGCTCGTCCGGATAGGATTATCAGGCCTGTCCCTTCCGATGCATTATCATCTGGGAAGATGCATCCATGAGACAGCAGAGCAGCTGGGTCGAAGGATTGTGTTTGTAGCAAGCGGCGATCTTTCTCACAAGCTGAAGGAGGATGGGCCTTACGGCTATGCCTGGGAGGGAGCGGAATTTGACAGAAAGGTTACTCAGGCCATGAGGGAAGGAGATTTTCTGAAGTTCCTGGAGCTGGATCCGGATTTTTGTGAGAAGGCTGCCGAGTGCGGTTTGCGCTCCTTTATCATTCTGGCAGGAGCATTAAGTGGCAGGGAAGTGATACCGGACTTTCTGTCCTACGAGGGGCCCTTCGGTGTCGGCTATGCCGTATGCGAATTTAGGCTGGCAGGGGAAGCTCCGGAACGACATTTTGATGAGATTTTCACGAATAAACAGAAAGAAATCGCCAGAAAACTTCAAATACAGGAGGATGCATATGTCCGATTGGCAAGGCTATCTCTGGAGACCTTTGTTCGAACCGGAAAACCAGCAAAGCTTCCGGAGGACTTACCCAAGGAGATGACGAGCCGTAGAGCCGGGGTATTTGTGTCTTTAAAGAAGCATGGCAGTCTGCGGGGATGTATTGGAACCATCAGTCCGGTAACAGGCAGTATTGCAGAGGAAATTCTTCGAAATGCGGTTAGCTCAGGAGAAGAGGACCCGAGATTTCCGCCGGTTTCCAAAACCGAGCTTGATGAGCTTGTATACAGTGTGGATGTACTGGAAGAGCCGGAGCCGATCAAATCCATGGAGGAGCTTGATGTAAAGCGCTATGGTGTGATTGTTACCTCCGGCAGGAAAAGAGGACTGCTGTTACCGAATCTGGAGGGTGTGGATACCATCGAACAGCAGGTATCGATTGCCAAAAGGAAAGCAGGTATCTACGATAATGAAATCATTTCCCTGGAGCGCTTTGAGGTGGTGAGGCATAAATGAGGACTGAATGTGAGATTTGTCCCCACCGCTGTAAGATAGAGGAAGGTCATGTGGGCCTGTGTAGAGCAAGAAGAAATCAGGACGGAAGAATTCTGTGCGGTAATTATGGCAATCTGACAGCACTTGCTCTTGACCCGATAGAGAAGAAGCCACTGTATCACTTTTATCCTGGCAGCAGGATTCTTTCCGTAGGTAGCTACGGCTGCAACTTAAGCTGTCCCTTCTGCCAGAATTGCGATATCTCTATGGTAGGTGCCAATGGGATAGAGTCTCAGCAGGTTACCGTAGCTGAACTGGTGGGAAAAGCATGGGAGCTTCGCAGTAGTGGCAATATCGGCATTGCGTATACCTATAACGAACCCCTGATAGGATTTGAGTTTGTGCGTGACTGTGCAGTGGAGGTAAAAAAACTGGGACTAAAAAATGTGGCGGTAACTAACGGTTATATCTGTGAGAAACCGCTTAGGGAGCTGCTGCCGTTAATTGATGCCTTTAATATTGATTTAAAGGGGTTTACGGAAGAGTTTTACCACAAGCTGCGCGGAGACTTAGCAACAGTGAAGCAGACCATCCGGTTGGCAGCAGAGCAAAGTCATGTAGAGGTCACTACCTTGATTATACCGGGGGAGAACGACAGTGAAGAGGAGATGGAGGAGTTGTCCGGCTGGATTGCGGATCTGAACCCTGAAATCCCGCTTCATATCTCCAGGTTTTTTCCGCGATATCATATGAAGGACAGGAACGCAACTCCGGTGAGTAAGGTATACCGCTTAGCTGAAGTAGCCAGAAGGAAGCTGCGCTATGTTCATGAGGGGAATTGCTAGCTCCGGTGTATAGCAGGGCTCAAACCGCTTCATACTAATCCTGATCAGATATTCAGGAGAAGGGAGAAGCAATGGACCGTAAACAACAGGAAAAATCAAACCAAAAAAAGCAGAACGAGTTATTTAATAATGTCACGAATTCCGTTAAGCCCGAAAACCAAAACCAAAGTCATAATGTACGTAAGGAAGGAGTCGGAAGGCAGAATAATAAATATCGGGAGAAGTGATGAAAGGATAACCGGAGAGAACCCCACATCGCAGCAGAGGATGCTTCCTACAGCGAAAGCACTCTACGAAACCGACGTGGGGTTTTGTAATATATTGGAAATAGTAAGATTAAGGGATTGACATATTATCGGCAGAATGATACCATGACTTCATCACATTAATCTCAGTAAGGATAAACCCCGAATAGGAAGAGTAAATAATTCCGTCAGTAGGGCAAAGTGAAAAAGAATAAAGAACATAAAGGGGGGATACGGCATAAAATGAAATGAGATTTGTGATACAGGAACCCGTTCACTAAGATTAGCCCAAGATCTGTCTTACAGAAATGTATAAATTAGCGCCATGCACCTCCATTGGGATCAGAAGCTTGGAGGTTAACGAGGTAGGGAGTCATCGAAATATTCGGCGGGTGCTCTCTCGTATTACTGGGTACGTATGTGTCGAAGAAAATCGCCGGTAACGGCGGAACAACAGCGGCATAACCAGGAAAATGAATTAAGTGCAATTCTGACTTTGTGAATGAGGCAAAGCTTATTTGTGCTGTGAATTCATCTGTTATCAGGAATCTTGAAAATCTGATTGGAGGATATTTTTATGTGCGGAATTATTGGCTATACAGGAAGCCGTAAGGCTAAAAGTATACTTTTAGGAGGGCTTGCGGCTCTGGAATACCGCGGTTATGACAGCGCTGGAATAGCATTATATGATGAGAATAAAATCTGTACGGTTAAGACCGTGGGGAAGGTAGCCGACCTAGTAGATAAGGCGGAGAAGGAACAGGGTATTGACGGAACCTGCGGGATTGGGCACACAAGATGGGCAACCCATGGAGGAGTAACAGATGTGAATGCACATCCTCATACTCATGGGAGTGTAACCCTGTTGCATAACGGTATCATAGAAAATTATCATGCCCTCGAGCTTGAGCTTGCGGACACGGGCAGAAGACCTGTGTCACAGACGGATACAGAGGTTGTGGCAATGCTGCTTGACAGCCTATATGAAGGGGATGCTTATGCCGCAATTCGGGAAGCAGCCAAAAAGATAGAGGGTGCCTATGCGTTCTGTATTATTTTTGCCGATCAGCCGGAGGTAATCTACAGCCTGCGGAATGCAAGCCCGTTAGTAGCCTGCCACGTAGAGGATGGTTCTATCATTGCCTCCGACCTGGTTGCGCTGATGGACTACACTAAGGATTATTTTGTGCTACCGGAACGGAATGTGGCTAAGCTCACCAAACAGGCTATAATTATCACTGACTTTGACGGTAATACGGTAGAACCGCAGATGCTTCATGTAAATTGGGATATTGCTGCGGCGCAGAAGAACGGGTATCCCCATTTTATGCTGAAAGAAATCTATGAACAGCCGGATTCTATTCGATCAACGATTCTGCCGAGAATCAATGCCGAGGGTGTTCCGGATTTCACGGGAGATCAAATCCCGGAGGCATTATTTGATAAAATAGACAGGATCATCATCTCAGCCTGCGGTACGGCAATGCATGCAGGAATGGTAGGAAAAGCAATGATAGAAAAGCTCCTGCGTATTCCGGTGGAGGTGGATATTGCTTCCGAATTTCGTTATCAGGAACCGATTATGAATGAGAATACCTTAGTCATCCTGATTTCCCAATCAGGAGAAACCGCCGATACACTTGCTGCACTGCGGTTGGCGAAGCAGGAAGGGGCTGCGACCCTGTCCATTGTGAATGTAAAGGGTTCTACGATTGCAAGAGAGAGTGATTATGTACTTTATACTCATGCAGGTCCAGAAATTGCGGTTGCGAGCACTAAAGCATATACTGCACAGCTGTCCTGTCTTTATCTTCTTGCCTTTAAGTTCGCCTTGTTACGCAATAAGATTACTGCCAAAGAGTGTGCGGACTATATGAAGGAGCTGCGCGACATTATCCCGGCAATCGAACAGACGCTGGCGAATGATAAAGTATTGGATAAAATCTGTGAACACCTAAAGGAGAAGGAGGATCTGTTCTTCATCGGGCGCGGACTGGATTATGCGCTCTGTTGGGAAGGCTCCATTAAATTGAAGGAAATCAGCTATATCCATTCGGAAGCATATGCGGCAGGCGAATTAAAGCATGGAACACTGTCCCTGGTGACAGAGGGTGTCCCTGTAGTTGCGCTTGCCACCCAGTCCAGAGTATTTACAAAGATGGTTTCCAACGTTCGTGAGGTGCGTGCAAGAGGGGCCTTTGTCATACTGATGACCAACGGACGCGCAGAGGTCGAAGCAAGTGCTTATGACTATCTGATAGAGCTGCCTAAGATATCAGATTACTTTACCCCCTTCACGTCGGCAGTCGCGCTTCAGCTGCTGGCGTATTATACCTGCTTACACAGAGGCTTTAACGTAGATCAGCCTAGAAATCTGGCGAAATCCGTAACGGTGGAATAATTATGTAGCTGTTTCATAGAGTGTTGTAAAGAAATAATAAAGTTGTGAGCTGGATAATAAAGATATGAACTGAATAATAAAGCTGTGAGCTGAAACCACCCTTAATTTTTTATTACCCCTTTCATTAGACATAATCTAATGGAAGGGGTTTTTCTTTACTATATTATCATATGCATTCTATAAGATCACTCAAAGATATCAGATAAATATATAGACAAAAAAATACATAAATAGTATAGTTTAGTAATAAAAAAATTACATAACGAATGAATATGCGGATTGTGTAAACTTAACCAGCTATAATGATACTAGAAAAAAATTTTAAATGAGAAGGATAATACAAAATGCTAAATGAAGTAACCGATAGAATATATATTATGCCACCATATCATAAAACTGACAGACCTGCTAATAATAGCAGAAGGTAATCTGGGCTCAGACCGCACAGTCCTCTGGGTAATCAGACTCCGCATGAATATGCGGAAACAGTAAGAAAAATATTATAAGGACTAACGATCCCAGTGGCACTAAGACTGGGAGCAGGTCACTTCTGGATAAATTATTTTTTATTATGCTTTTCACTTAATTGATAATGGAAAGGTAAAATAACAATCATGATATTCTTATGCTTACTTAAATGATGACTAAGAAAATAGGTAGTCTGATTATGCAGGAGCTGATCATACCAATGAGCGGTTACAAACTTAGTGATTATCACTGAAATATTTTCACCATGCTCGAGTACTTCTTCCTTTTGCCACAGATAATCATCCAGTGGTTGAATAATATCACGGTAAGGTGTTTCTAGAATTTCTAATTCATAGGGAATATTGAGTTTTTTCCATTCGTCTATAAGTGCCTTTGCGTGCTCAGGGTGGCGGCATACATGGAGTGCGGTAATTTTATTTGAGATTGAGCTGGCATAATTAATAGCCTTCAAAAATGATTTGTTAATATCATGCACCAATAAAATACAATGACTGGAAGCAGCGCCGCCTTGATTATAGTAGGGTTTAAACTCCTTCAAGGACAGTGCCTCTCCAATTTTAGAATAGTATTTATGAATGGATAACATTACTATCATAAGAACGGGTATAGCAATTGCCAAAATCCAAGCACCATCTTTAAATTTTGTACAGAAGACAATGATGGATACTACGAAGGTCACGATTGCACCAATACCATTAATCCAGCACTTATATTGCCAGCCTTTTTCTTTTATTTTACGCCACTTCATAAACATACCGTATTGAGCAATCGTAAAGGATATAAAAACACCGACGGAGTATAACGGAATTAATGCATGGGTTTCACTCTTAAATCCGATGATTAAAAGGGAAGCTGCAATAAGTATGAATATTATCCCATTCGAAAAACTAAGCTTAGTTCCTCTGGAGGAAAATTGTCTTGGTACAAAACCATCGTGAGCCAGAATATATAATAACTGAGGTAATCCATTATAAGCTGTATTAGCTGCAAGAATTAATATTAGTGAAGTAAATAGCTGTATTACATAATACATAAAGGTATGACCGAATACTGCAGCTGTAATTTGTGATAAAACAGTATGACCCTCAACAGGAATGACATGAAGCTTATAAGCCAGTATTGAAGTGCCGCCGAATATAAAGACGATGATGCCCCCCAGCATAAATAATACATGCTTTGCATTTCTTGTGGAGGGATGCTTAAAACTGGGTATAGAATTACTTACTGCCTCAACACCGGTCATTGCAGAACATCCGGAGGAAAATGCCTTTAAAAGAATTAGTATACCGATTCCACTTATTGTTTCTGCCGGAATTATCGGTTCAGAATATTCTATTGGACTTAGAGAACCGGTTAATAATTTAAAAAGACCGATTATAATGAGAATTACCATAGATAATATAAATAGATAGGTCGGAAGACCAAATGCCTTTGAAGCTTCTCTGACTCCTCTCAGATTCCCTAGGGTAATAATAAAGACACAGATAAGTGATACTTCTACTTTGTATTCCGTAAGAATGGGAAATGCGGATGCCAATGCCGCCGTAGAGGACGAAATACTTACAGCGACTGTTAATATATAATCAATTGATAAGGCTGCAGCTGTCAGGATAGAAGCCGTCTTACCGATATTATCCTTAGCAACTGCATATGCGCCACCACCATTGGGATAGTGATCGATAATCTGAGAATAAGAAATTACCAAAATCAATAAAAGGACTAATATAGGTAATATAATAAGTGGAATAGTATGGAACGCCATGAGACCGATTGCTGGGATTAAGATTAATAATATTTCTTCAATAGCATATGCTACAGAGGATACTGCATCACTTGCCATAATCGGAAGACCCCAAATCCGTGAAAGTTTCTCATGACTTAATTCATTGTTTTTCAAAGGCTTTCCTAAAATTAACTCTTTAATGCTCATTCATTTCTCCTTAAATATTTTATGTTATAATGCTTTTAGTTTTATTATGCTGGTTTTATAGGTCTGTTTAATAATACGAATGTAATCCAAATCAATATTATAATATTGTTTACATAAAGAGAGTGTAAAGATTATACGGATAGTCATAAAAGAGTTATAAATATGATAGAATTGTTCGTTGATAGTTTAGATACTGTTTTATTTTCATTTCAAGATAAATTTTAAGCGGAAGTCTTGTAATTCATGGGGCTTTTGCAAAACTAAATTACCGGAGACTCTTTTCATTTTATAAATAACTGATTTTGTTGAAAAGCCGGACATGCTGATGTATAATGAAAGCCATTAATGAATTTAGAGGTTGTATTATGATATTTGAAACACATGCACATTATGAAGACGAAGCATTTGACGATGATAGAGCACAATTATTAGCGAACCTTCCGCATAAGGGGATAGAATATGTTGTGGATGTAAGCTCCACGTTGGAATCAGTGGACAAGGTACTTGATTTAACAGAACAGTATTCCTTTATCTATGGGGCTGTCGGTATTCATCCTGAAGCCACCAAGGATTTAGATGAGGATCGATTCTTATGGCTGAAGCAAAAGATTAAGCATCCTAAGAATGTGGCGATCGGAGAAATCGGACTGGACTATTACTGGGACACCTCGGCGCGTGCCACTCAGAAGAAATGGTTTAATCGGCAGCTGGAGCTGGCCAAAGAGGTCAATCTGCCGGTCATTATACACAGCCGGGATGCTGCCAATGATACCTATGAGCTGCTAAAGGAGTCAAAGGTGGATAGTGTCGGTGCAATCATCCATTGCTTCGGCTATGGAGTCGAGCAGGCAAGGCAATACTTGAATATGGGCTTTTATCTTGGTATCGGTGGAGTTCTGACTTTTAAGAATGGCAGGAAGCTGAAGGAAGTGGTGGAATATGTTCCCTTGGAAGCCCTGGTACTGGAGACGGATTGTCCCTATCTGGCACCGGTTCCGTTCCGTGGCAAACGTAATGATTCCACCCTGCTATACCTTGTAGCAGAAGAAATAGCACGCATTAAGAACATAGGGCCTGACACCGTAATAGAGGTAACCAATGAAAATGCAAAGCGTTTTTACAGAATTTAAGAAGGACGAAGCAGATTAGGTATATCAATATAAACTATATAAATAAGTGAGGAAGAGCATGGCTACACTGGGAAATCCCAAAAATACCATAGAAATACTGAATAAATATAAATTCGTCTTTCAGAAAAAATTCGGGCAGAACTTTTTGATAGATACACATGTCCTGGATAAAATTGTACAAGCAGCAGAGATTACCAAGGAGGATTTTGTTCTGGAAATCGGCCCGGGAATCGGGACTCTGACCCAGTATCTTTGTGAGAAGGCCAGAGAGGTCGTGGCGGTGGAGATTGACAGAATGCTGCTTCCAATACTGGAGGATACCCTGTCGGAGTATGATAACGTCACGGTAATTAATCAGGATATCCTGAAGCTGGATTTAAATACCCTGGTACAGGAGCGCAACAGCGGTAAGCCGATCAAGGTAGTGGCTAACCTGCCCTATTACATCACGACACCAATCATCATGGATTTGTTTGAACGTCATCTGCCACTCAAGAATGTAACGGTTATGGTACAGAAGGAAGTAGCGGACAGGATGCAGGCCTCTCCCGGCGGGAAGAATTACGGTGCCCTGTCTCTGGCGGTTCAGTATTATGCCGCACCTTATATTGCTGCAAATGTTCCTCCGAACTGCTTCATGCCCCGGCCAAATGTCGGCTCTGCGGTCATCCGCCTTACACTGCACGAGAATGCACCGGTCAGGGTCACGGATGAAAAGCTATTATTTAAGATGATCAGGGCTTCCTTTAATCAGCGGAGGAAGACTCTGGTTAACGGCCTGAACAATTCACCGGAACTATCCTATGATAAAGAGCAGATTGCAAAGGCGCTGTCTTCGCTTCACCTGTCGGAAAGCATCCGGGGAGAGGCATTGACACTGGAGCAGTTTGCTGCGCTTTCCGAAGTGCTTTCGCAAAGTGAATAATTAATTATGCATAAAAGCTGTGACTCCGATAGAAGGAGTATGCAGCTTTTGCTTTGTAAAAGGCACAGGGAGGGAAGCGGCGGTCTAAAATTTTATGTAATAAATAAAAATATTATTGCATAAATATAATTAATATGATAACATGAGGTCAAGCAGAAGAGGCAGTTTCAATGCTATTAGGTGTACCAATGAATGATCGCAGGAGAAACAATAAAATTCTCTGTTGTATCATGATTAGGTTTCGATTATGATAATAGCTGTAGAAATATGACTTGCATAAAGGAAACACGGAAAAAGAATGCAAATTTTTTTTGCCCATTTTTAGTAAGCAGTACAAGGTTTAGTAAATAATATCTTTAAACAATGGCGTTTAAATTCAGATCAGGAAATCAAAACTGGGAGTATTCCCCATAAGTAAAGGAGAATAGGAATGAAGAAAAGAGATGACATCCATAAGGTGCTGATTATCGGTTCCGGCCCGATTATCATCGGCCAGGCATGTGAGTTTGACTATTCAGGGACACAGGCATGTAAGGCATTGAAGAAGCTTGGCTATGAAATTGTATTGGTCAATTCCAATCCGGCCACGATCATGACGGATCCGGGTACGGCAGATGTTACCTATATCGAGCCCCTGAATGTGGAGAGGCTGTCACAAATCATTGAGAAGGAAAGACCTGATGGACTGCTCCCGAATCTGGGAGGACAATCCGGATTAAATCTTTGTGCAGAATTAGCTAACGCAGGTGTGTTGGATAAATACAACGTTAAGGTGATCGGTGTCCAGGTGGATGCGATTGAACGAGGTGAGGACCGTATTGAATTTAAGAATGCAATGAATTCCCTCGGGATTGAAATGGCAAAAAGCGAGGTGGCATACTCGGTGGAGGAAGCGCTTGCGATTGCCGAGGAATTAGGCTATCCGGTGGTTATCCGTCCTGCTTATACCATGGGAGGTGCCGGTGGTGGTCTGGTATATAACCTTGAAGAGTTAAAGACTGTCGTTTCCCGCGGACTTCAGGCGAGCCTGGTTGGACAGGTATTGGTTGAGGAATCCATATTAGGCTGGGAAGAGCTGGAGCTTGAGGTGGTCAGAGATTCGACAGGTAAGATGATTACAGTCTGTTTTATAGAGAACATCGACCCCATGGGTGTTCATACCGGAGATTCTTTCTGTTCGGCACCGATGCTGACTATCTCTGAAGAGGTGCAGAAGGAGCTTCAGAGACAGGCATATAAGATTGTAGATGCTATCCAGGTTATCGGTGGCACGAATGTCCAATTCGCACACGACCCGAAATCCGGACGTATCGTTGTAATCGAGATTAATCCGAGAACCTCCCGTTCCTCGGCGCTTGCTTCCAAAGCGACAGGCTTCCCGATTGCACTGGTTTCTGCCATGCTTGCATCCGGCTTGGATCTTTGCGACATTCCCTGCGGTAAGTACGGTACTCTTGATCAGTATGTACCCGATGGAGATTATATTGTAATCAAGTTTGCACGCTGGGCATTTGAGAAATTCAAGGGCTCCGAGGATAAGCTCGGAACTCAGATGAAGGCTGTCGGTGAGGTCATGAGTATCGGTAAGACCTACAAGGAGGCCTTCCAGAAGGCAATCCGAAGTCTGGAGACCGGTCGCTATGGATTGGGCTATGCCAAGGATTTTGCAGAGAGAACGAGGGAGGAGCTTTTAAATATGCTCCATGTACCGAACAGTGAGCGCCAGTTCATTATGTACGAAGCCTTGAGAAAGGGTGCAACCGTCGAGGAGCTTCACGAGTTAACAAAGATTAAGCATTACTTTATTAAACAGATGAAGGAGTTAGTGGAGGAAGAAGAAGAGCTCAAGGCTTATCAGGGAGCTGTTCCTCCTGCCGATGTATTGAAGAAGGCAAAGCTTAATGGTTTTTCGGATAAATACTTAAGCAAGGTGCTCCAGATTGAGGAAGTTAAGATTCGTGACGCAAGAATTAAAGCAGGAATCAAAGAGGCATGGGAGGGTGTTCATGTAAGCGGAACAGAAGATGCAGCTTACTATTACTCCTCCTATCATCTGGATAAGGATACCTCACCGAGCTCCGACAAGCAGAAGGTCATGATCCTGGGCGGCGGCCCAAACCGTATAGGACAGGGTATTGAATTCGATTATTGCTGTGTGCATGCAGCCTTTGCCTTGAAGGAACAGGGCTTTGAGACAATTATCGTGAACTGCAATCCGGAGACCGTATCAACGGATTATGATACCTCTGATAAGCTGTATTTCGAACCGCTTACGCTGGAGGATGTATTAAGTATCTACGAGAAGGAAAAACCGCTTGGCGTGATTGCCCAGTTCGGTGGTCAGACACCACTCAATCTGGCAGCAGAGCTGAAGGAATACGGGGTCAATATCTTGGGAACTTCACCGGAGACCATCGACCTGGCAGAGGATAGAGACCGATTCCGTGAGATGATGGAGAAGCTGAATATTCCGATGCCTGAAGCCGGTATGGCTGTAAATGTAGAGGAGGCACTGACAATTGCCCGTAATATCGGCTATCCCGTCATGGTCCGCCCCTCCTATGTGCTAGGCGGGCGAGGCATGGAAATCGTACATGACGATGAGAGTCTCGAAATATACATGAAGGCTGCCGTCGGTGTAACACCGGACAGACCAATCCTGATCGACCGCTTTTTAAATAATGCGCTGGAGTGTGAAGCGGACGCAATCAGTGACGGAATAGATGCATTTGTTCCGGCTGTGATGGAGCATATCGAGCTAGCGGGAATCCATTCCGGAGATTCTGCCTGTGTAATACCCTCTCTGCATATAAATGAAGAGAATTTGAAGAAAATTACAGACTATACCATCAAGATCGCCAAGGAAATGAAGGTTTGCGGTCTGATGAACATGCAGTATGCTATTGAGAACGATGTGGTATATGTGTTGGAAGCCAACCCCAGAGCTTCAAGAACAGTGCCGTTAGTATCCAAGGTATGTAATATCCAGATGGTGAAGCTTGCAACTCAGATCATTACCTCTAAGCTGACCGGCAAGCCTTCTCCGGTTCCTGAGCTTAAGAAAAGCCATTTTACCCATTACGGAGTGAAGGAAGCAGTCTTTCCGTTCAATATGTTCCCGGAGGTGGACCCGTTACTGGGTCCGGAAATGCGCTCCACCGGCGAGGTACTCGGATTGGCAGAGTCCTTCGGAGAGGCCTTCTATAAAGCACAGGAAGCAACAAAGACCAAGCTACCGGAGAACGGTACTGTATTGATCAGTGTAAATAACAGAGATAAGGCGGAGCTGATACCGATTGCGAAGGGCTTTACAGAGTGCGGCTTTAAAATATTGGCTACAGGTAAAACCTATGAACTGATTGCAGCAAGCGGCATCCCTGCAGAAAAGATATTTAAGCTGTATCAGGGCAGACCGAACATCCTGGATGCGATCACCAACAAGCAGATTGATATCATCGTCAATACTCCGAATGATAAGAAGGGAGTCAACGACGACAGCTATATCAGAAAAGCAGCAATTAAAGGAAAGATCCCTTATGTAACTACGATGGCTGCAGCAAAGGCAACTATCGCCGGAATCAAAGCGATAAAGAACAACCGAGTGGGTGTGAAGTCATTGCAGGAATTCCATAAGGAGATCACATCATAGAAGACCAATTTATAGGAATATGATATAGGTGAGTCCTGTAAAAGGGTGATTTGACAAGGGAATCAATTTGAAAGGGATTAATTAATATAAAGATCAAATGATAAAGATCCTTTCCTATGGACTCAATTTGTAAAGAATCGAATTAGATTATGAATAATAAAAAAGGTGCTGGTAATCTGCACCTTTTTTATTTAAAATATTAATAGAAATGTACGAAGGAGAGGGTAAGCAATGAGCAAAGAACAGCGGAAAAAGAGTATAACAAAAGTAATTCTGCGGATTATAATCATAACCTGCCTGACTCTTTTATTGCCCCTGCAGAAGGGAGCAGAAACGATGGCACAGAAAGAATCCGAAGAACTAAGGGCGGTTCTTCCACAGCATAAAGGGGATGATATTGCCTGCTATTTCTTTGTAAAACCTGAAGATAAAATGAATGTAAACTTTAGATTTCTCACAGAGCATCGGCTTCAGAGCGACTTATCTATGAAGTATGACCTAATTCTTCCGGAAGAGTTCATAGAATACTTTCAAAATAAGGAGAGCTGTATCAGGATTAGTATTTATTTGGGGACCTACAATAAGAACGAGAAGGATGAGAAGAGTACGGAAACAATGGATTATCTCATACAGATGGAGAATGATAATCCGGTTCTTATTCGTGAAGCAGACGGCTATAAGCAGAAGCTGAAAAAGATGGATCGCTACTATAAAGCAGAGATTCAATATACGGCTAAGTCCGCCGCACTTCTTGAGAAGACTATAGAAAGGCTTAGTGTGAATAATCATATAGAAATCCATAACAGCAGCTATGATAAAACCATTTACTTTGATAATATAAAGGTCTTCTCCGGTAATCAGCAGCTGATATCCTATAATTTTAACCAACGCTTCGGTAGACGTGGTGTTGAGAATATGGAAGCGGGACTTGATTATGAATCCGGAGAGGGAACCCATCAGATGTTATGGGGGCAGCTAAAGAAAATCGGCAGGGAGGATACGGCAAATGTAATCCGTGTCGGAGTAATATTTGACGGAACCTCCTATGTAGCGAATTCCCTGAAGGATATGAAGGATTACTTAAGCTATGAGCTGCATAATAAAGGAAATGATTGGCGTAATTTCACCAGCCTGACCATAGCATATTCGGATGACTTTTCGCTTCCGAGGGAGGTGGACCTCGGAGGGGATATTATTATACCGAAGGCAGCATTCGACGGATTTCTCAAGGAGGATGCACATATTGCTATCGGGATGTCTCTTGTATGTGATGCTTCGGAAGAAGACAGTCCTACGGCAAACGCATATATTAAGAAATATGGGAAGGATGAAATCTGCGTCTGTCAGGACGGTGGAAAGCTTTACCGGGTTAGAAGTTCTTCAAAAAAGGATAACGTAATAATTAAAGAATTTAAAGATTGTTACCTGCTCCGCTTAAAGGGAACAGTAAAATGCAATGTGAAAAATCCTAAGAAGGTTTGGGTTAAAATTAAAATCTCTGCTGAGAACTGCAAATATAATGGATACTTTTACTTTGACAATCTTTATGTCGCGGAAGGAAAGAAGGATATCCTAAGATATAATGTCGATTCGGGCATTTATCCCAATAAATTGAGTGAGCTATACTCTCCAGGAACGAACGGCTTCTACAATTTTATTTACAATAAGACCTTAGGCTATTACCACGTTGGCTTTGATACGATACAATTACCATAGCCGGTTGATACTGGAATAATCCTACAGCCCCGGGAATATAATAAACGAGATGGATAAAACAAGCTCGTTTTGGAAGGCAGGGGATGGATGTGACGGATTATAAGCGTATGGTCTCGTATATGTATCAATATGAGAACGGAATCAAGAAAAAAAATATAGGCTTTGCCAAAATAGAGGTAAAAGACGGACAATGCAGATTTACCTTACATATGCAGTTGCTTGGACAGCTCGATAGTATCTTTCCGACTTATTTAATAGAACGTACCACTGATGGTATGGAGCTTGTATACTTGGGGGATTCAATTCTTAAGAACCAGGTAATGGATAGTAAATTATCTGCCAGGGAAGGAAATATTATGGGCACGGGGCATTCACTTGCGGATATGGGCGGAATGCTCCTCTTTTTGAACGATAATATATTCATTGCGACAGAGTGGGATGATAAACCGATCCTACTTAAGGAGGTTCTTCAGGCAATGAAGCCGAAGGAAGAGAAGGAAGCGGAGATGACGCTGGAGGAAGAGCTCCTGATTCCTAAATATAAACTGCCAAGAGGCTATAAGATCCTTGAGAGAATGCAGGGAGAGAAAAAGACTGCTGAGGTGAAGACATCGGTAAAGGAGGCTGAAGCAGCGTCTGCATCCAATGAAGCTACCATCGAAAAGGAAGAACCGATACTTAAGGTGACGCGTGAGGCTGGAGGTCAGATTGCGGAGCTTCTGGAAAGCTTACAGAATATGATGTCAGATGCTGTACGGAACGAGCCCCCTGTAAAGGAAGAAGAGATAATTGTTTCCGGGGAATGGGATATGCAGTCTGCACAAAGACAGGAGGAGCAGGAGCCTACGGTAATCAAGGAGATTTTTGAAAATAATCCGAGAATATATCCGTTTGAAGATAATGAAATTCTGATCTGTGCCAAAATAGAACCGAAGGACATCGGGCTACTTCCGAAGGAACTGTGGACGTTAAGCAATAACAGCTTCCTGATGCACGGATATTACTGCTACCATCATTTGATTATTGCTAAAATGAAGGACCGTTACGGCTGCCGGTTCATCCTTGGCGTTCCGGGTATTTATCATAACCGGGAACGATTTATGGCAAAGATGTTCGGCTTTGACGCCTTTAAACCGATCAGGAAAAGAGAACTTAGGCAGGGTGACTTTGGCTATTGGTATCTGCCAATCTCATTATGATTGATAAGGGCGTAGTGCATGTGATCCGCCCATATTCCGTTAATTCTTGCATAAGACTTGGAGGTGCCTTCATATTCGAAGCCGAGTCGTTCTATCAGTTTAAGAGAAGAATTATTATTCGGCATGATGAAGGCATCTACTCTATGTAAGTTATATTCGTTGAAAAGGATATCAATACCTTTACTTATGCTTTCAGCAGCATAGCCAAGGTGCTGATGCTTCTGACTGAACTTATATCCGAGGCTGCAGCTGTAATAGGGGTCTTTTAAAAGGTTCTGAAAGCAGATCGAGCCTATGATTTCTTCCGGATGATCCTTAAGAAAAACCCAATAACGAAGGAGCTTGCCATCTGCCATCTTATTATATTCAGCAGTAAGTAAGGACCGATGATAGGAAAGGGTATAAAAATTAGCGCTCCTTTTTGGTTCCCAGGGTTCGAATACCTCAGCATTATCATTATAAAAAGACAGGACCAGAGGGGCAGCCTCCTTATTCAGAACCGTTAATACCAGGCGATCGGTTTCATAGCCCTTCAACATAAGGAAATCCTCTCTTTCTTTCAATCTATGCCACGTATCCGGACATGCTCTATATAAGGTGCCAGCAGGGTTACAAAATTCTCCATGATCTCCTCCGGGTGCGCGTGATAACCGGAAATCAGGACATCCTCCGAATCGCGATAGGACTGTAGATAATATGTCTTAGAGCCTTGGAGCCATTTGCCAATGGATAGGATATCCTCTGCAGTATGAAGCTCCTTAACTATCGTTGTCCGAAATTCATATTCTACAGGGGATGTTATTAGAAAGGTGACGCTTTCTTCTACAGGCTCCAGGAAATTCTCTGATGTACCGGAGGTTATTGCATACTTTTCTCTGGAGTTCTTAATATCCATGGCGATATAATCTATCAAGTGATCCCTGACAAGCTGCTTCATCATGGACGGATTGGTACCGTTGGTGTCCAGCTTAATCTTATAACCAAGTGCTTTGATTTTTTCGAGCAGTTCGGGTAGGTCAGGATACAGGGTAGGCTCTCCTCCGGAGATACAGACGCCCTCCAGAAGGTTTCGCCTCTTATTCAGAAACGAAAATAGTTCTTCCTCCGAAATCACCGGTTGTGTGCCTGGAGCTATTACGAGAGGAGCGTTCTGACAGAAGGGACAGCGCATATTGCAGCCGCCCAGGAATATCAAAGCCGCCAGATGCTTCGGATAGTCAAGCAGGGTTGTTTTGTTCAAGCCGTGGATCTGCATATTGCCACCTCATTTACAGTATGTTATCATATTGATTACTATACCAGATAGCAAGGAACTAGTCCAGATGCAAGGAACAGATAGAATGAATGAAAAATTTATGCGGGAGGCCTTAAGGCAGGCAAGGAAAGCTTACAGGCTCGGTGAAGTCCCGATTGGCTGTGTCATCGTTTATCAGGATAAAATCATAGGCAGAGGGTATAATAAACGTAATACGAAGAAAACAACACTTGCCCATGCAGAGCTGGTTGCCATTGAGAAGGCCAGCAAGGCAATGGGCGATTGGAGATTAGAGGATTGCGTGATGTATGTTACCTTGGAGCCCTGCCAGATGTGTTCGGGTGCGATTGTTCAGGCCAGAATAAAGAAGGTAGTAGTAGGAACCATGAATCCGAAAGCGGGCTGTGCAGGTTCCGTCCTAAATTTGCTTCAGATGAAGGAATTTAACCATCAGGTGGAGTTGGAGATCGGTGTGCTGGAGAGGGAATGTACAGAGGTGTTGCAGATGTTTTTTCAGGAGCTGCGTATCAGAAACAAGCAAGAAAAGGAAAAGCCTGAGGACCCTCAAGCCATAAAAGGAAAAGCATGAGGACTCTCAAGCCATAAAAAGGAATGGCATGAGGGTTGACATTCCGTGTTCGATGCCGTATACTTGGCATACAGCTCATTTTTGAGTGGATTTTCAGCGGGATTGAATACCGGAAGAAGGGCTCAATTATAGCTGATAATCATTTATATTCTGTCATAAAATTTCCGTGCAGCCGGGGAGATAGCGGTGCCCTGTACCTGCAATCCGCTACAGCAGGGGTGATGTTCTGTCCCGGGTGACCTACTGTAGGGCTGCCCCTTATAAGTGATGTTGACGTCTGGGTCTTACGCAACAGGAATTTGTGAACCGTGTCAGGTCAGGAATGAAGCAGCACTAAGC
>JAEZJV010000046.1 GCA_023415635.1 Bacillota bacterium
CTGTTATAAAAAAGTTTTTAAACCAAACTGTTTTATAAATTACAGGGTGTTCGTATGAAAAAATCAACTATACTGACTCGTTGCTAATGGCTATTACGATTCTTTTCGACATATTACGACACATTCCACATGCACAGTCCAAGGGAACATATCCACCGGAACAGCAATATCTGCCTTATATCCCTTCTTCGTGAGGTATGCCAGATCACGCTCCAGAGTAACCGGATTACAGGAGATATAAACCACTTTCCTTGGCTTAATCTTAGCAAGGGCATCCAGAAACTGAGTTGTACTGCCTGTCCGTGGAGGGTCTAGGAAAACAACATCTACACTTTCTCCCTGCTCTGCCATTTGACTTAAGAATACTCCGGCATCGTTATTGTAGAATTCTATATGCTCAGCCTGATTGCGCTTCGCATTTGCAATGGCATCCTTCACCGCGTCCTTATTCAGTTCCACACCAATGACACGCTTCGCATGGTCAGAGGCAACAAGTCCGATGGTTCCGATACCGCTGTAGGCATCAACGACGGTCTCTGTGCCCTTTAAGCCAGCAAGCTCAATCGCTTTTTGATATAACCTCTCTGTCTGGACAGGATTGACCTGATAGAAGGACTTCGGAGAAATGCGGAAGGTCTTGCCGCATAAGGTATCTTCGATATATCCTTTCCCGTAGATTACCTGCTCCTTCTCACCAAGCACCATACTTGTCTTCTTATCATTCACATTTACAATAACGGTTGTAATCTCCGGATGCTCCTTACGAAGTGCTTTGACAAAGTTATTCTTGGAAGGCAGGATGGGGGAACCCAGAACCAATACAACCATAATCTCTTTGCTGTAGTAGCCGGTTCTGATTAAGACATGTCGAAGAAGGCCATAGCCGGTATCCTCATCATAGGTAAGGATTTTAAAGGACTTCAGCAGTCCACGGATGGTCTTGATGATGGCATCCGCCTTCTCATTGTGGATTAGGCACTGCTCCACCGATATGACACGGTGCGTTCCTTCCTCATACACTCCTGAGATGGGATTGCCCTTTCTGTCATGGTCAAATACCACATGGACCTTATGCCGGTAGTGATCCGGCTGTTCCATGCGAAGGATCGGTTCCACCTTACAGTAGTTCTTCAGTAAGCCCTCCACAAGCTTTTGTTTTGAAGTCAGCTCTGCCTCATAGCTCCTGCTTAGGAAATTGCAGCCACCGCATTCCCGAAGATAGGGGCAGGATCCTTGATCTGTACTTCTTTTAACTGAATACCTGTTATCAGCACTCCATTTATGCGGGGTCTTTCCTTCTGATGTTTTCTTTTCTTTCCCTTTAGTAAGGGATAGCTTCTCATTATTTTTAGTTGTACCAGGTCTTTGGATACTTGCAGAATACCTGCCGCTCTCCTTATTGTCCTTCTTCGTCTTCCAGCCAGTAGCTTTGGCAAATTCCTTATAATCAATGAAATCTTCGTAATTTTCTAAATCTTCCCGCTTTTTCTTTTCTTTTACATACCCTGATATAGCCTTATCCGAGATTTTCTTCTTACTCCAATCGGGGGCCTTCCCCTGATCCATTGTGATGGAAGCTTTATGAGACTTTCTTCCGTTATTCTTATCTTTCATTCTTTAAACTCCTTCCAGATTAAACTCAGGGATAAAGCTTTCTTCGGCGGTTTCTCCCTCCTGAATAAAACCATTTTCCACACCGATTTCAAGGGCATAATCCACCAGCTCCTCATACTCCTCGTCAGAGATTCGCCGATTAATAGCCGGATAATCCTCTACCTGTGACAAGGGTGTATATTGGTTCAGGATGCTGATATAGATAGTATCACCATAGGTATCGTATAAGTATTTTAGAATATTCTTAGAATCCGCCAGGTAACCGGGTAGCATCAGATGCCTGACGATTACACCTCTTTGCATCATCCCTCGAGAATCAAACCTCGGAGGTCCAGCCTGCCGTACCATCTCACTGATTGCTTCCCGGGCATATTCGAAATAATCATCGCAAGAGGAATATAACCTTGCGGGTTCCCGATCCATATATTTTAAATCCGGTAGATAGATATCGATATATCCTTCCAAAAGCTGTAAGGCTTCTACCTTCTCATAGCTACTGCTGTTATAGACAATGGGGATGCGAAGTCCCAGCTTCTTTGCTCTTTGTAGTGCTTCTATAATTTGGGGTATATAGTGTCCGGGAGTCACGAGGTTGATATTATTCGCTTTCTTCTCCTGAAGCTCCAGAAAAATCTCGGCCAGACGTTCTGTTGATATGATTTTACCTGTTTGTCCCTGCGCGATATGATAATTCTGACAATAGACACAACCCAGTGAACACCCCGAGAAAAATACCGTCCCTGATCCTTCTTCTCCCGTGATACAGGGCTCCTCCCACATATGGAGCGCAGCTCTGGCAACCATCAGCTCCGAGGTCATCTTGCAATGGCCCCTGTATCCGTTGATCCGATCAGCATTGCACTCTCTCGGACATAAACAGCAAGCCTTCAATTCTTTCTCCATCATAGTATAATATTACCCTCTTTTCATTTTCTATGGCAAACAGAAAGGAACCTTCGTTGGTTCCTCTCGTCATTTTTCATTTATTAGAATATCTTTGCCTTATTAATTAAGCTCTTTAAGGTTTCTAATATCATCTCGGCATATTCGATTGTCTCAGCCGCTACCAAGAAGTTGTTCTCCAGAAGCTGCTTCATCGGTAAGCCTGTTTGCTGCTGCTCATTGGTTATCCAATTTGCGCCCTCATTCGACAGGTAATAGGCCTTTTTCAGAAGCTCCACCAGTTCAGGAATCACCTTCTTCTGTCTGATTGCTCTATCCTGACTAGCCACCATATGATTAAGGGTAGAAATCAGACTTGCTACCTGTCCATTGATTAAACCCTTGCCGGTAAGCCAGCCTATGGTCTGCTCAGAGCTTGGAATTTTTGAATATTGAAAGGTATCAATCAATCCGGCAGCTTTGATGAACAGGTCCATTTCTATCTTACCGTTATAATAAGCTGCAGTAAAGGTTTCACATTCCCTATCGCTCAGACGCTCATACGCCTCTGTCTTGTGCTCCCTTAAAAACTGTCCAATGCCTTTCTTTTCCTTCTCCTGCTTTTCAATTTTATCCAATATTTCATAGATATGGGAGGGCCTGGCAGCAACTACATAGATATCAGTACCTAATGCTTCCTTTAATGCCAGTGTGATCCCTGCCTTTGCTGTTTCGCCACAGGCTACAACCATCTTACCGTCCACTCTGGTACCAAGTGGAAGGGCCTGAAGTACTCTTGCCTTATTCAGGCTCATATTTGCTATCCAACTGGTGTCCGTAAAATCCCTTTTCGTATCCAGCTCATAATAGGAGATATTTTGCTGTGCTGCAAGCGTACTATACAGAATGGTTTCATCAATGAAGCCGAGGGCAATCAAGCTCTCACCAAGCTTACTTCCGATCCGTTTCTGATAATACAAACCGGTCTCAAGCTGCTCCGGCTGAAGAAGTCCACGCTCCAATAATATCTTGCCCAGCTGCGGTTTATTATCCAATGTGGAGACCAAGCCCGGGTCGTGAATATAAGTCATATCCTGAGTTAGTACAAAATATTTACCGAGCTTTGCATCGTGGATAACTCTCGTATCTAAGTCTCTTGCCAGTTTTACAAGATCCTCCAGTGATTTGATTCCGACACTGAGCTTGCTGCTGCTTTCCACATTGCCATCCGTAATCCATTCTTTAAAATTATTATGATCCAGTGCCTTTTTTGTTTTTCCATTCATCCTGAAAAGAACAATCAAAAGCAAAATGATAATGATGAAATCAATTGCATAGGATATGGCTCCGCTTCTTGTCTGTGAAGTTTTATAAGTCCAATAAATACATAATCCCATAAGCATCAAGCCTAAAAAAATGTAAAACGGTTTCAAATGCGCTCTTCTCATGCTCGTTCACCTATACCCAGTGGTATTTTCTCCTATTGTGATTTTATAATTCATATTAATTGACTGATTTATACAAAACTTGGTAGCACAAGAAAATTATAGCACTTTTTTTAAGAAATCCAAGTAGATTTTTATAAACTCTCCACAAAATTTAGAGTAGGTTTTCTCCACCTATCAACTTCCGACCCGCATTAATTTTCTTATCACAAATATGATCGGCTTAACCCATTCTCCCTCCATCTCCTTCTTCACGACCTTCAATTCCTTACGAATCTGTATGCTTTGAGGACAATGACGTTCGCATTTGCCGCATTCGGTACATAGGGAAGCAAAGGATGGATTTTTTGACATAATCCCAAGAGTCTGCATATAACTCCATCTGTTTTTCTTCATTTCCAATAGATATTTGTCATTATACGCAGAGAAGCAACCGGGGATATCAACTCCTGAAGGACAAGGCATACAATAAGCACAGCCCGTACAGGGAATTTTCGTCTTTCTTAACATGACTTCCTTAACACGGTCAAAGATAGCAAGCTCTTCCCTGGACAACGAATTTGCCCTCGCATCTTCAGCTATCGCAATGTTTTCAGTAAGCTGCTGTTCGTCACTCATTCCGGATAGAATCACATTTACCTCCGGATGATTCCAAATCCACCTAAGCGCCCATTCGGCTGGAGTTCTTGTCTCTCTGTAGCTTTCAAATTCCTTTTTGACCTCGGAGGGCAGGTTATTTACCAATTTGCCTCCACGCAGGGGCTCCATGACAATTACAGGAATACCCAGGCTTCCTGCCAGCTGCAAGCCTACTTTCGTTGCCTGAGTATTTTCGTCAAGATAGTTGTACTGTATCTGACAGAAATCCCAAGGGTAAGCTCTGATCAGTCTTTCGAAATCGGCTCTGCTTCCATGAAAGGAAAAACCAATATTTCTGATTTTCCCTGCATTTTTTAACTGTTCAAGCCAATCCATCACTCCGATCTGCTTCATTCTTTCGAGCGTTGCCTGATCAGGCAGCATATGAAGCAGATAATAATCGATATAATCCGTCTTAAGCTTTGTACACTGAGTCTCGAAGATCTTTTTTGCGTTCTCAAGCTTTTTCACCATAAAGGGAGGGAGCTTCGTAGCTATCTTAACTCTTTCCCTATAGCCACCTGCTAAAGCAGTTCCCAGTATGGCTTCACTTTTTCCTCCATGATAGAAGTAGGCTGTGTCAAAGTAATTAATGCCTTTTTCAATAGCCGCTCTAATCATTGCTATGGCTCTTTCTTCATCAACACTGTTTCCTTTCAATGGAAAACGCATACAACCAAATCCAAGGATGGATAAATCATCCCCGTTTTTCACATTCCTTTTACTCTGCATGGTACTCCTCCCTATTCTAAGTAAGTCATACTGATGAAGAACAAGTATCTGACAGAAACCGTATCAGCCTCTCTACACTCTGCTCCGTAGTAGCCCAGGAGGTAACCAGCCTGATCACACTGGTTCCGTCCTTTCGCCGTTCCTGTACTAAAAATTCAAATTCCAAGGACAATTGATCAATCAGCTTGTCCGGCAGGATCGGAAATAATTGATTGGAGGAAACAGGAGTATAGAAAGGAAAGCCAAGGTCTGTTAATGATGCTGCAATCTTCTCAGCCATCCGATTAGCATGGCTGCCTAGTTCAAAATATAAATGATCCTCAAACAGTGCTTCAAACTGTATACCGATTATGAAGCCCTTGGCAAGCATTGCCCCACGCTGCTTCATCAGATATCTAAAATCCTCCTTTAGCTCCTTGTTGCAAATAATCAGTGCTTCACCCAGGAGCGCACCATTCTTAGTTCCGCCAATATAAAATACATCCGTTAAAGCCGCAATATCCTCCAAGGTCATATCATTTTCTCTACAGGTCAGAGCAGAACCCAGACGGGCACCATCCAGGAATAATATCAAATTCTTCTCGATGCACAGTTTCCTGATAGCCACCAGCTCTTTTTTGGTATATATGGTTCCCAGCTCAGTACTATCGGAAAGGTAAACCATCCCGGGTTTTACCATATGTTCATCCGAATGGTATTCCAATACCTTTATAATGGCTTCCGGAGTCAACTTTCCCTCCCTGCCCATAGCCGTGACAACCTTATGCCCCGTTGCCTCGATTGCTCCGGTCTCATGCACATTGATATGTCCGCTGTCCGCTGCGATGACACACTGATGAGGTCTTAAAAACGCAGATATTACAAGAAGATTTGTCTGGGTACCTCCTGCGAGAAAGTGGATATCCACATCTTCCCTTCCCAAATGCTTTTTGATATACTGTCTTGCCTTATTACAATGAATATCATCTCCGTATCCTTTATTCTGTTCCATGCAGGTTTTTGTCAATAGCTCCAATATCCTCGGATGGGCTCCTTCGCTGTAGTCATTCGTAAAGCTTATCATATTCTGCCTCCTATCAGTGTGACCTTCTATGATCATTTCAACCTGATCATGATATTCTTTAGGGTCTTTTCTTTTATCTATTCTTATCCTCAGAGATTGAAGAGAGACCGAACAGACTTCCCAGTATTCCAAGTCCGAAGCTGATACCCAGCAAAAGCAGACTGATCATAGTCTGTAGCTTTCCCATCGGTGGCATTGGAAGAAATGGTATTGTCCCGTCTAACTGACCGTAAATCCCATTCAGTAAAGCAAGTACCAAAAGGATCGCCAGTATACCTCCGCAAACAGTAAGCAGTGTACCTGCCAGCAGAAAGGGGAAGCCAATAAAACCGCTCGGCGCACCCAGCAGTTTTAAGGTGTTAATCTGCTCTCTGTTATTGTAGATTCCCTGCCTGATCATATGAGATAGAATAATCAGGGTGGTTACCCCGACTGCAACAATAATCAGAGCTCCCACAAGCTTCAACCCATTGGTCAACTGCTTCAGCTTCTCAAGGATTTCTCTGTTATCTCTGACATATTCAATACCGGGAAGCTGTTTCACCCCGGTGATTACCTGATTCATCTGTGTGAGATCAATCCTGATCTCCAGGAAGGCTTCGAAGGGGTTCTCATTGAACAAGGAAAGGATATCCGCTTCCTCACCAAGCATATCCTCCATCTGAGCCTTTGCCTGGCTGTCATCTATATACCTGACATCCAGTACTCCCTCCAGCTTTTTAATCTCCGTTGTCAGAACCTGGGCTTGAGCCTCACTTCCTTCCTCTGTAAAATACGCACTTACCACAGCCTCTTCACCGATCGCTTCAAGCATACGGTCTCCGATTGACCAGCCTGCCAGCACCATACCCAGGAGAAATAGAATTAGGCCGGTTCCCAGTATGGAAAATATATTGGATAGGAGGCCAAAACGGATAGTACGAACAGCCTCCGTAAAAAAATATCCGATATTATACAGTGCTGTCTTCATTGACTTTCCCTCCTGACCTCTCAATTGTGATAAAGCCGCTGTTCACACGGACAAAACTTGCATCAGGATCATTATCGATCAGATGCGTCGCATGAGTAGTGACAACCACCGTCGTATGCTCATTCAGAAAAGATTTTAAAATCTGAAGGATATTCGTGGCATTAGCCTGATCCAGATTACCGGTCGGTTCATCTGCCAGAATCAGGGTGGGCTTTCTGGCAACGGCCCGGGCTATGGCAACACGTTGTGCCTCCCCCCAGGACAGCTTTTCTACTCTGGTATGCAGTTTATGTCCCAGTCCGACCTTAGTAAGCGCGTCCTGAGCATCTGCCTTGATTTTCTTCGGAGCTATTCCAAGAAAGCGCATACCCATCATGACATTCTCTAGTGCAGTTCTTCCTTCCACCAGCTTAAATTCCTGGAAAACAGGTCCGATTGCTTTTCGAAGCTTCTTAAGCTCCTTGGAGCTTATCTTCTCCATCTGCTGACCCATGACCTTTAGTTCACCTAGAGTCGGCTGCTCTATTCCGATCAGCAGTTTAAGCAAGCTTGTTTTTCCGGAACCACTTGGCCCGGTGATATAGATAAGCTCTCCCGGATTTATTAAAAGACTGACCTCTCGTAAAGCTTCCGTGCCATCAGGATAAGTCAGAGCAACATTTTTTGCCTCAATCATTTTATGTACCTCCCAGCTAATTTACCATACCAGACCGATTTCAAAGTTTAGTTGTCCCTCCGTGCTTTCCACTCTTCTAATGGTATAATTCATTATGATCATATCACCGGCAATCACATCATAATCCAGTAGGAGAGGTCCTTTTTCAAAAAGCTCAGTCCGGGAGACCTCCTCTAACGGCATTCCGTAAAAGGTTCCTGAGGTTACTTCATACCTAATCGCAGTCTTGCTGTCTACCACAAAATTACCATGCAGCACCAGCTGCAGATCCGGTACCTTAAGGACTACCTCTCCGTTACCAAAATGGAAAATATCATCCGGAAGCTCTGAATTTTGCTTGAGTATCCTGTTAAATTCATCCTCAATAATGCTTCCCTGCATGGTGATCAGTCCGGCCTTCATACTCAGATCCTCATAGGTAAGATATCCCTCCTCTACCACTCTGCTGATCTCGGCAACTATTTCTGTGAACAACTTTGTTGCATCTTCCCACATGGATTGAAGGACGCTTAAATATTCCTCATAGTGTACCCGTTGCTCCTGAAGGGATATCAGATATTCTTCCCGCTGCTGTTTGAGCAGCTTACTGTCTTCTAAGTTTTTAACCAGTGCATTCTTCGTATCTATCAGTTGGTTTTCCTTGACTTCCAGGTTTTCCTGCTCCTGCTCTAAAAGCTTTTTTTCTTTTTTTAAGGAATCGAGTAGATCTCCGACATTATGAGAGATATCCTTGATGACATTTATACTTTTCAAAAAAGTAGAGAGACTATCCGCACTCAGCAAAATCTCCAGATAAGAAGCAGGACCACCGCGTTGATATATACTAAGGACTTCTTTCAGAATAGCAAGCTTCTCATCATAGGTTTTCTGTTTGTCCTCTATCTCCAGCTTCAGCCTCTCGATCTGCTCCTGCAGCTTAGAAATGCTTTGGTTTAAATTTGTTTCTTCCTCTTCTAAACCCTCAATCCTTTGTGTTACTTTAAAAAGTTCATTGAGTACGCTTTTTTCTTCCTCCGAAATTTCCTCCAGCTTTCCCTTAGTATCTTCGATTGGTTTTATCTCACCGGATACTCTTGTAGGAACAAAAATCAAAATTGGTATAATAAGGAGGGCAATGAGCCCCTTTTTATGATTTACTAAATATTTCATAATTACTCCATTTACGATACTTATTGAGGATGCAAGCTGTAACGATGTATATTATACCATTATCACCTCCTACTTTCCACTATCCATTGCAAAAAATCACCAAAGCCTGCACAAAAATATAAACCTGAGGCTGAGTCATAGTGTTTATGGAAATGAAATAGAGTGAAATTACGAGACAAAAAAGGGACTGCCCGCAGGCAGTCCATAAAGCAGTAATTATACAAATAGATTGACGTTGGAATCCTCAGCTTCACCCAGGTAATAGCCGACGCCTCCGATTTTAATTCCGTCCAGAAGCTCCTCCTTCTTCAAACCCATAACGTCCATGGACATCTGGCAGGCTACGATCTCTATCCCATTGTCTATTGCAGCTCTGATCAGTTCCTCCAGAGATGATATGTTTTTCTTCTTCATGACCATACGTATCATTTTACCGCCCATTCCAAACATATTCATATTAGACAATTTCAGCTTTTTACTTCCTCTCGGCATCATGATGCCGAACAGCTTATCCAGGAAAGCTTTCTTTACCGGTACCTTTTCCGGTTTACGAAGAATGTTCAACCCCCAGAAGGTAAAGAACATCGTCACCTTTTTGCCCATAGCTGCAGCACCGTTGGCTATAATAAAGGAGGCAATTGCTTTGTCAAGATCTCCGCTGAATACAACCAGTGTCTTATTATCTCTTACAGCCTGCTGTTCGTATTGCATAACTTGATTTATTCCTGAAAGCTTTCGGATGTACGCCATAACAATTCCACCGGATTTATTAAGATCAACTAATTCATTATTCGTTCTTTTGCACCAAGCCTTAATGTCCTCATAAAAGCCGGGATCGGAAGCGGTTACCTTTAATATCTGTCCCTCCGTAAGCTCCTCCATACAGGATTTCACCTGCATCAGCGGACCCGGACAGCATAATCCGCAGGCATCAAGGGTTCTATGAAATATCTCCTGTGTATTCGGCTCCTCCTTAACTGTCTGAGTATCCTGATCTATCCTGATTGCTCTTGGAGCAGTACCGCCGGTACTTCCCTGGTCTCCCTTTGGAGCTACAGCTATCCCGGTATCTATTTTACTTGCCTCAGCTGATTTAAATCCTCCGGTGACATTCCATACCTTATATCCATGCTGTGTTAGAATGCGATCCGCTATATAACCGCGTAAACCCACCTGGCAATATTCTACGATGGTTTTATTCGGATCCAGCTCGGATAATCTTTGACGCAGATTATCTACCGGAATATTAATGGCCCCTTCCACATGCCCGATCGCAAATTCCTCTTCGGTTCGGACATCTACAAGGATATAATCCTCCTGCTTCATCGCATGAACCTCATCCCAGGTAGTGATGTGACTTCTTCCGGCTAATACATTCTGAGCAGTAAAACCAGCCATATTCACCGGATCCTTAGCAGAGGAAAATGGCGGTGCATAGGATAACTCAAGTTCTGTCAGATCCTCAACAGTTCCCCCGAGTCGGATCACAGTTGCGATAACATCAATGCGCTTATCTACTCCGTCAAACCCCGTACCCTGAGCTCCTAATACCCTGCCTTCATCGTTAAAGAGCAGCTTCAGTGTCATGGGTACCGCGCCCGGATAATAGGAGGCATGGGATACCGGATGTATGGTAATTGTCTTATACTTAATTCCTGCTTTCTGCAGGGTACGCTCGTTTGCTCCGGTCGCAGCTGCTGTCAGACCGAAAATCTTAATAATTGCTGTACCCTGAGAGCCCTTAAATTCCGAGGGAATACCTGCAACATTATCTGCTGCTATTCTGCCTTGTTTATTTGCCGGACCTGCAAGAGGCACTGCAGTCATTTGTTTTGTAACATAATCTACCACCTCTACTGCATCACCGACAGCATAGATTCCTTCCAGATTGGTCTGCATCCGCTCATTAACAAGGATATGTCCTCTAGGTCCGAATTTCAGTCCGCTTTCCTTTAGAAAGCCTGTATCAGGAGTCACACCAATGGCGAGAATGACCAAATCGGCAATCAGCTTCGTGTCACTTTGAAGAGTTACCTCCACACCCTCGCCTAACTCGCTAAAAGCCTTAACACCGTCTTCAAGAAACAGATTGACACCATTCTCAATCAACTCCTTCTCAGGGATAGCCACAACATCAGAATCAAAGGGTGCCAAAATATGCGGAGCCGCTTCTACCAGGGTTACGGACAAGCCTCTTTCACGTAGATTCTCTGCCATCTCTACACCAACAAAGCCACCCCCGATGACCACTGCACTGTTAATTTCTTTCTTATCTACATAGGCCTTAATTTTATCCGTATCAGGTATATTTCTTAATGTAAATATTTTATCACTCTGAATTCCTGGTATATTCGGCCGAATTGCCTTCGCCCCGGGAGACAGAATCAGATAGTCATAATTTTCTTCATAGAGGCCCTTCTCCTTACTGTTCACAGTAACTGCTTTTCTTGTCGGGTCAATCCCGGTAACCTCGCTGTTGTTGCGGACATCAATATTAAACCTGGCTTTCATCGCTGCCGGAGTCTGTACCAGAAGCTTTCCTCTTTCCTTGATATTTTCACCGATATAATAAGGTAAACCACAGTTAGCAAAAGAGATGTACTCATCTCTTTCAAATAATATAATCTCAGCGTTCTCATCCAATCTTCTCAATCTTGCCGCTGCAGATGCACCACCTGCCACACCACCGACTATCAGAACTTTTTTTGACATGTTATAAATCCCCTTTCAATTTTTACTTTTTCGGAGCAGCTGTTTCATCCTTTGTTACTCAGAAAATAACAGTTTAATCAGCTCAATCAGCTTTTCGTTTTTGATATGATAATAAATCTCCAAGCCGTTTCTTCTTCCTTCAATGATCCCTGCGGATTTTAGCTTTTGTATGTGCTGGGATACCGTTGACTGAGGAGCGTCCATACAGGAGTGCATATTTGTCACATTGCATTCTCCCTTTTCCAATAAACCCTTCACGATGCAAAGCCTGACCGGATGTGCTAAACCCTTTAAAAGCTCTGCAGCTTCAATATACTGCTCTATTATCATTTTCATAACCTCTTTTCTTAAGATAAACTCAATATCTTAGAATATTTCTTTTGCGTTTCTATATCTGTATATTTATATATTACGATATTACGATATATATGTCAATGTCATATTTGTTACTTTTTAGTCAATCTTTGTGACATTGTCACATAAGGCTAAAATAAACTGCAATGTATTTTGTTAAATTGTACATCATTGGTTGAAATAATAATTTTCAAATGCTATAATGAAATGGTAATAATTATCATTGGTGTCCTATGAATGGAGGCTGAGAAATGAATGTACTTGTAGTAGACGACAGTCAACTCAATCTGGCAATTGCCAAAAGGTACTTAGAAGCCATCCCTGATATCACACAGATACTGCTTTGCAGTGACCCTTCAGAAGCAAAGTCCTTACTTTACGATAATATAATCGATATCATAATATTGGATATCATCATGCCGGAGATCAGTGGTCTGGACTTATTGTCCCAAATACGCTCCAATCCCGATTATGATGATATGCCGATTATCATGCTTACCTCCATTGATGATCTTGAAAGCTATAAAAAATGTTTTGAGCTTGGTGCCTTTGATTATATCTATAAGCCGATCAATGCCTTGGAATTCAATGCGCGTGTTAAGGTTGCAGTGGAAGCCAAAAACAATTCCAATAATCTGAAAGCCCTGATTGAGGTAACAAAAAAGCAATATGAGGAGTTAAAAATCATCAATGCCCAGTTAAGCGAGACTAAATTTACTCTGGTGCAATCAGAAAAAATGGCGGCTATTGGTCAGCTTGCAGCTGGAATTGCCCATGAAATCAATAATCCGATGGGCTTTGTCACAAGCAATTTTAATTCTCTGCATAAATATTTTAAGAGGCTCGTAGAATTTCTTGAATTTGTGCAGGATAGAATAAACGAGAAGGATTTTTGCGAGCATCCAAAGCTGCAAAGTACTTCGGAGGAAATAAGATTAAGATATAAAAACCTGAAGCTGGATATAATTCTTGCAGAGATAGAGGATATTTTTGCAGAATCTGAAAACGGTATAAATAGAGTCACCGAAATCGTAAAATCTCTTCGTCTATTTGCCCATTCGCCAAATAGCAACGATAAGGATACCTATATTTTACTGGAAATAATAAATCAAGTCCTCTTACTTATACAGAATGAAGTAAAATATGTTGCCAATATTGATCTGGACGTACCGGACGACCTGCAGCTATTCTGCAATCGCGTATTACTTGGACGAGTATTTGTGAACATTATCCTCAATGCTGCTCAGGCTATTCAATCTCAGGAACGGGATGAACTAGGGCAAATCAGGATTGTTGCGCGTAAGGAGGAGCAATCCATCCGGTTATGGTTTACCGATGACGGTCCCGGTATATCGGAGGACCATCTTTCAAAGATTTTTGAACCCTTCTTTACTACAAAGGATATTGGTCAGGGTACAGGACTCGGTTTAAGTATATCTTATGATATTATTGTTAATAAGCACAACGGCACTATGGAGGTAAAAAGTGAGCTTGGAAAGGGTGCAACCTTCCTTATTTCCTTGCCGATTGTAACAAACGAATAACACAATAAGATACCGGTCTTAAGCCATGGAATACTTACTTTGGGAGGGATTTTATCGAAACAAACATATTGGAATCATATCGTCGCACTATATCGAGATAACTTCACTCAAAATGGACTTTATGTGAACCTTAAGATGACTAAGCTATGCTTGATTACACAAAAGAAAAGGCAACAGGGACAGCAATCTTATATCGGTTTTTCATTTGAAGAACTAAATTCCACTAAATGAAAGGATGAAGGGGTATGAAAAAGATTTTAATAGTTGACGATGAAGTACAGATTTTGAAAGCTTTGTCGAGAATGTTTTTAGATACTGATTATGAAATATTCACTGCAGAGAATGGTATGGAGGCGCTGAAGCTTCTTGAGGAAAATGAGACTGATATGATCATCAGTGATATGAAGATGCCAATTCTTGACGGCTATAAGCTTTTAACAATCGTTAAAGAAAAATACCCTAAGACTATCCGTATCATACTTAGTGGCTATGCAGAGGAAAAGCTCATGTTTCGTGCATTGCTGCACAATCTGGCAAAGCTGTATGTTTTTAAGCCCTGGAATAATGACCTTCTTCTTAAGGATATAGAGAAGCTGTTCGCTGACGAGGTTGTTTCAAATTCAACGGACTTGATGAAGGTAATTGAAGATATGGATTGCCGTAATATCATGCCCTGTAATTTTGAACAAATGATACAGTTGATAGAAGAAGAGAATATGGATGCTTTGGTTAAAGAAATAGAGAAGGATCCCGATATCTCAGCACTTCTCATTCAAGTCGGAAAAACCGCTGTTTATGGTGTTATGCCGGATACGGTACGCCAGGCAGCTAAATATATCGGGTTGCATAATTTAAAAAGCTTCCTGCACTGGGCCTGTGTTCTCAGTACCACCAAAAAGACGGATCAAATCGGGGAAGAACCTGAATTACTTTGGAAACATGCTTATCTGACCAACCGAATATTCCTCTTCCTGTACGAGACCTTTTTGCATAAGCAGCCCCCTGAGGCGACTATGTTTGCAGGTTTGATGCACAATATAGGACTGATCATATTGATTTCCAGCCTCGATAGGAAGGGGGAAATCAACAAAGCTACTCTTACCCCGGATGACTACAACCCAGAGCTTGGAGAGCAAATGGTCTATCATCAGGAAATAGGTGCACACTTTTTAGATCTATGGGATCTGCCCTTTACAATTTATGAAACCGCATTATATCACCATAGACCTCTGGATGTAAGAATCGTAAACAATGAGTTGGTGTCCATCATTCATATCGCACAATATTATGCATGGGTAAAGCTCGGAGCAACAGCCGTCTCACCAATTGATGATGGTGTATTTGCATCCATCAATCTATCCAGAGAGGATTTTGAGAATCGTCTTGCTAGATATCTGAAATAACGCATGCCCACCGGGCATACTACTATAAAGGCTGCCGCACAATTTACCTGCGGCAGCCTTTATTATGGTAATCTTAATGAACAATATTCTGAAAAAAAGAGGTTAACCCGTACAGTCCCTAGCTAACCTCTGCCAAATTTGCTTTATTAAGATGTTTCCTTTTCTAATTGTGTTAAATAGAGGAATGCCTCTTCGTTGCTTTGTCCGCACATCTCCGAAGATGGCTTCAGACTTTTACACACATCCGGTCTTAAGGTGCTCCCAAATAGTTTACATAGATTATCCTCAGTCAGTTGGATACAGCGTACTCCCGCGGGCTTACCCACCGGCATCCCCGGTATGGTGGATGAGATGGATGGTGCTATACAACAGGCACCGCAGCCTCTCCTGCAATACACCTCACTGATCTCCTTTTTATGCATTCTTATCTTCCAGACTTCTCTCCTGCTCCAAAGCAGCCTGCGCAAGAAGATTCAAGTAATTCCAAGGGCGGTCAAAATGCGGCTGGAAGAAGAAATCTACAAAGGCAAGATCTTCAATGGTCATTTTATTCTGAATTGCAAGAGATAACGTATTCGCAGACTGTGTGATATCGTACTTACTCATAACCTGGCCACCAACGATCCGGTTGGTATCAACCTCATATACCAGCTGCATAAGAATTTCCTCTGTAGTCGGCATAAACTCAGGTCGGTAATTATCCTTTAGTATAACAGAACGTACTGCTAGGCCGAACTGTGGCGCGCTTGAAACGGTTACACCCGTGGAACCGATATTATAGCCAAACAGATGAAGGCCCGAGGTCGACTGTGTCCCTCTATACTTCACCTTCGGTTCCTTAATATTCTTACCAATCAGCATACCCATCCTGACAGCATTGGTAGCCAAAGGAATATAGGCCTGACCTCCGTTCGGATTATAGTATACCGAGCAGCTGTCGCCTGCTGCATAGATATCGGGGTTACTGGACCTCATATATTCATCCACAATGATTGCACCATTCGGCAGCATATCTACCTTGTCCTTAAGCAACTCGTTATTCGGACGGAAGCCAACGCATAGGATGACCATATCTGCCAAAAATTCATCCTTTGCAGTTACAACCTTTATTACCTCACCGGCAGCATTTGACTCAAAACGGGTAACAGCCTGGTCGAGAGCTAAGGTAACGCCTCTCTTCTTTAGATCCTCTTCAAGAATATCCGTGAACTCCTTATCTAGGTATTTATTCAGGATACGATCCAATCCATCAATTAAGGTAACTTCTTTTCCCGATTCACGGAAAGCCTCCACCAGTTCAATTCCGATATATCCACCGCCGACTATCACCACTCGCTTCGCAGCTCCTGAACGTGTGATGATTTCATTGGCCTGTGTAAAGTTTTTACACAGCAGGATGTTTTTACTGTCAATTCCGGGTATCGGTGGTATAATAGGCCAAGAGCCCGTTGTATTTACAAGCTTGTCGTAGTTTACCACGACTTCATCTCCGGTCGCTAAATCCTCAGCAACCACCTTCTTAGCCTCAGTATCTATATTCTTTACATTGTGTCTGATCCTTATATCCGCACCCAACCCACGAAGCTCCTCTGGATTTGAATAAAATAACCCGGCGGCATCCTTAACCACTCCACCTACATATAATGCAATTCCACAGGACAGGAATGAGATATTATCATTGCGTTCAAACACGGTAACCTCCGCATCTGGATTTTCTTTTAAAATAGTTTTTACCGCTGCAGTTCCCGCATGGGTACAACCAATTACAACAATCTTCATGTATATTGCCTCCAATCTATATCAATCAGTAATAATTACTATTATCAAACTAATTATACTATTCTATTTCTTATTGTCAACAAAAATTAATACTTCTATCCTGGTTTTCTTCTTGGCCTATAAGTCTTATGTCTTCCTCTTTTTCGAGATTTTTTATGTTTTTTTCCTTTTTTGATACGGATTAGTCCTAAGATAAGTATGGTCAACAATGCCACTACAATAATATAGACTGCAATGCCAATATGATTGGGTTTACCAAGGATTGCCGCAGGAGAGATATCCTTCTTAATCACCTTTCTGCCCTGTGCATTTTCATAAACAGCCGGAATCACTGATACTCCCTCCGTCTTATTAAAGGATTTCAGATATTCAACGATCGTATACCATTCCTTCAACTCGGCTTTTTTACCATTGTCAGTATAATAAATGATAGAATCTTCAAAATCAGAGATTACCTTGCCCTCCTTATCCTTAGGCACAATAGACATTAAGCCGAAGGATTTATCCCCGACTATGGAAAGCATCTGAGCTGAATATAAATTACATACGACTCGATACAGCTTCTGATCCTCAAGCTTTTCAGTCGAGCCGTCCACTCTAACTAGTTCTGTATCCACCACCTTATTAAAAATCAATCGGTTCGGATTGAAGGTAAAATTCATCCCGGAAAAATAGAGCTGTGCTTCATCCATTATGGGTGTAATGGAGGCATCCACCTCACATAGGGTCTTCATCTCCTTCCCGCTCAAAAAGACAGAAATTAGCGGATATCCCGGTATATTGTCCGCTCCGATTCCCAGAGAACAGATGCTAAAGGCATTGGCTGCTGTAACCTTTCCAGAAAATATCGTGTCTCGAATGGTACCGGCCGGAACAACTGCTGCATCAACCGGAATGTACTGATCTCCCTCCGCTTTTTTCACAGCATAAATATATGCATCACTGATTAGATTACCGATTGTTGCTTCTCCGTGAATTTCGAAGATTTCATCGGGTGTCTGGAACCTAAAATCAGAATATGCAACCTCCTCATCATACTCCAACCCGAATTTGTCAAAATAATTCTTCTGGACCAGATCCTTTTGGCTTTGAACCAATTCCTTAATCTCGCTATCCTCCTTGAAGCTATCATCGATTGGAATCAGTGAGTACTCCTCCAGGCTCCAGCTTTCGGTACCCTTTTGGGTCATCCTGGTACGACCTAAGTATTTACCATAGCAGCCGGCTGAACCGATGACTGTACTTCCGACCAGTATCGGTTCGGTCAGGGTCGAATGGGTATGGCCGCTGACAATCATATTGATCTCAGGAACCTTTTTGGCCAGGAGCACATCCTCAGAGTCCTTTTCTCTTTCCTGTGTGCCGGAATGGGAAAGACAAAGGATAAAATCTACCTTTTTTTCTTCCTTTAACAGCTTTACCACTCTTTTTGCCTGTTCGATCTCGTCAGCAAAGGTGGCTCCGGACATTGGTGCCATGGATTTTGCTTCCTCTCCCATCAAACCGAAGACTCCGATTTTTATCCCACCACGTTCCAACACGACATAATCCCTAACTCCATAGTCCTCCATGGTGCTTTTCAAATCCGACAGGCTATCAGTTAGCTTTCCTTCTTTATCCAGCGGAAACAAAATATTGGAGGAGACAATAAACGGCAGCTTCTCCTTACTGTCAGCTGCAGCCCTCAGACTTCCTGCCAAGCCGTCGGGGCGATAGTCAAATTCATGATTTCCCAAGGTCGTGGCATCATAGCCCAGTGCTCCAAGCAGCCTAAGCTCCGGTGCATCACTGGAAAATATGGTCTGAAAAGGAGTTCCCATGGAGAAATCTCCTCCATCAACGAGCAAGGCCTCAGGATCCAGTTCCTTCTGCAGCCGAATGGCACTAGCTAGTCTTGCATATCCGCCGAGTGTTTTTATCTCACCTCTCTCAATAGTCTGAAAGGGTAAGAGATTATCATGAAGATCGTGGGTAAAAAGAATCGTCAGTGTTTTTTCCTGTTCTTTAGCAGCCACCGGTTGGTTTTGTAGGATTATAACCGTCGATACAAACATAATTAATAGTACAATTATTAAGGTATTTCTGATGCACAGCCTAGGCATATTTCTCATAGTCTTACCCTCCCTAACCGAATCTATTTAGAAATCTCCACAAATTTTTATGGGAGCTGCTCATAGGTTCACTCGAATATCTTTCCTACTGCCGCCGCATATATGACAAATTCATTCTCTTTCTCATAGGAGGGCTCAGAGCTTAAATCCAGTAATTCATCCGCCAGCTTCTGATCATATGCACCTATGGCACAGGTTCCGCAGCCAATGGCTTCGCAGGCCAGGTATAAGTTCTGACAGACATGTCCCGCATCCAGCAAGGCATATTTCTGTGCATCCAATAGATAACGCCATTCACTTCTGTAAGGCACAACTGTCCATACAAAGCTTACTGCGGCATGTCCAAGAAAGTATTGGCCGCAATAGGCCTCCGTTACTATGTCAGCCTGTAACTTCAATGCTTTCATAAACTCCAGCTTATGTTCTGAAGCAATATAATGGTAAACTCCTGTTTCCAACCCTTCTACTCTGTTAATAAACAGATAAGTTTCTAAAGGATGCCTGGCTCCTGCTGAAGGTACGGTTCTCATGGTAGCCTTTCGGTTGTTTCCTATGATAGTCTTTACTCCCTGAGTTGACCATAGGAGGAAGGATAGCTCCTCCAAAGTGAGCTTCTCCTCATTATATTTACGGCGGCTGACCCTGCTATTCAGTATCTCCAGAAAGTTATTGTTTTTTATGACTTGGTTAAACTCCTTTGGTAACTTGATGAATTTCGTTCCAAGGCTTATTTTTTCCAAAGGAGGCTGTGTCAGACCTGCCATCTGATCCGTAATGAATTCTTCTCCACCCTCGCTATAGGACTTCATCAACTCACGACGCTCCATAATTTTTAAATTGATTAAATCATTTTCCATCTGTTCCCTCCGTCTACACCATTTTAGTCAGTGCATTCCCTAACAGAATACGTAAGCTTCCATTTATAACAGTATTTATATGTTTATATACATAAATACTGTTTTATTTTACCATGGCTGGAGATCGGTCGCAATAGGCTGATGTAAGTCTCTCTTCCTACCGTTCCAATCCTTCTTTACATTTTCCAGTTTTATGCTACTATGGTTATAAATGGTCACTCTACGTACCGTTTACCTGCATCTACACGTTAAGTCGGTTGCAGTGATAAAAGGCAGAGGGTATGATGTAGCAATGAAATTATTCACTAAATCGTGGGAGGTTACCTATGAATAGCAGAAAAACAGGAGAATTTATAACCCTTGCAAGAAAGCAGAAGAGCATGACGCAAAAGGAACTGGCCGATCTACTCGGTGTGACTGATAAAGCCATCTCAAAATGGGAACGTGGTGCAGGATACCCCGATATCAGTACTTTAAAGCCTCTGGCAGATGTACTCGGTGTTACGGTCACGGAGCTATTGGAGGGAGGGTCGGGTGCGTTGTCAGATTCTCTTAGCGTTCAGGAGCAACCAGATGATGCTAATAAGATTGAAGAAAGGAATAACAGAACTCTGCTGAATGCTCTCAGCTATACGAATCATCTGATCCGGCAGAAGGAGAACAGGATCGGTAAAATCATTGCTATCAGCCTTGGTCTGATACTTTTTATTGCCATATTTACTTGCATGATTGTAGACCTAGCCATAAACTGGCAATTTACCTGGTCAAGGATTGTTATTGTAAGCTGCATCTTCGGTGGCTGTCTCTTGATACCTCCCTTTTTGAATAAAAAGCACGGTCTGCTGTACAGCCTTTGTTTTTTATCGGTATTGATTTTCCCTTTTCTGGGAATAGTATACCGCTTAACTGCATCGTCTTTGATAACACCCAATGTGCTTTGGAAGATGGAATTCCCTATTGCGCTGATCTGGATCGTCTTCCTCTGGCTGGTTTACTTATTGATTACAAAAGTCAGAATAAGTCCATGGCTAAAGGCATCCATTATTTCATTACTCTGTATCCCTGCTGACTTACTTACCAATTCCCTTGTTGATCGTATGTTTGATCAAAGAGGCATTTCAGCCTATCATGTGATGGAAAATATCATCACGGTATTCATCTTCATTATTATTACCGTTATCTGCTTTATATTTGGGATGCTCAGAAGAAAGTGAAGCAGTAAAATAAGCCCTACCTCGCAGTCAGCTCCAGTATTCCACTTGGAGCAGGAAAGGTATATTCCGTTTCCTTACCGTTTACTTCTCCTGTCTTAAGATTTAAAGCAAAGACCGATATCAAATTGGATTGCTGATTACAGATGATCAGCCGCTTTCCATCCTCAGTCACTATCATATGTCTGGGATGTTTACCTCCGCAGTAATATTCCGTAATTCGTTCCAGCAGTTCATCCTGCTTCACTGAAAATAATGCTACAGTGTCCGCTCCCCGATTGGCTGCATATAAAAATCTCCTGTCTTTAGAAAAACACAGAGTTGAACAATTGCTGTCCCCCGTATATCCCTCCGGCAATGTGGAGATCTTCTGTAGAAGACGATATGCTCCTCTATTCTCATAAACCAGTATTTCATTGGAGTATTCTGTAATGATATAAAGAAGTTTTTCCGATTCGGACAATACGATATGTCTGGGACCACAGCGCTTTCCATCTTCTCCTCCTCTTAGGTTAACATATTCTCGGCAGTCCTTCTCCGTAAAGTACATCAATGCGTCTTTTTCCCTGCAATGAGGTCTTCATAGTCACATTACTGCCTTCCGTAATCCTGCCGATTATTGCTGCATTCTTACCGTACTTAGATTTACGCATTGCTTTTAAAGCTTTCTGTGCCTGTTGTTCTGGTACAACGGCAATCAGCTTACCCTCATTTGCCATATATAACGGGTCCAAGCCTAATATAGCGCTAAACCCCTTAATTTCTTCACTGATCGGCAGACATGTTTCTTCTATTTCTACTCCGCAGTGAGAGCTCTGTGTGATTTCATTCAATATAGTAGCAAGACCACCCCTGGTCACATCTCTCATAAACCGCACCTTGATATTCTCCTTTAAAAAGCCTTTCAGGATCCCGGTTAGTGGAGCACAATCGCTTTGAATTTCGTTCTCTATCCCCATTCTCTGGGATAGAATGGCGGCATGATGCTCTCCGAGGTTGCCGGATAGCAGGAGGATATCTCCCGGCTTACAATTTGAGACGCTGACCCCTTTCATAGCAATCTCTCCGATACCAGAGGTATTGATATAAATACTTCCTCTGCCCTCGATTACCTTCGTATCACCGGCTACTATCCTGACGTTAGCTTCCTTCGCAGTCTTTGCCATGGATTTCGCAATCTGATCTAAAGTCTCAAGCTCTGCTCCCTCCTCCAGGATAAATCCGGCCGTCAGGTATTTCGGTATAGCTCCCATCATGGTCAGGTCATTCACTGTTCCGCAGACTGCCAGCTTGCCGATGTCTCCACCCGGGAAAAACAGAGGAGTAACAACAAAAGAATCCGTCGTGTAGGCTAGCTTCCCGTTCACCTGGATAACAGCCGAATCCTCAAGTTTGTTTAGGATACTGTTATTAAAATGCTTTAAGAAAATATCATGGATTAAGCTGCCGGTCTGTACGCCGCCGCTCCCGTAGGTCATATTGATTTTCATCAAGGATCAGTCCTTTATTTATTATTTTTATCTGTTTTTATACCATATCCCACAGGCTCCCTCACTGGAGACCATACAGGGTCCGACTGCATTCATGGGTGTACATACCTTGTCGAACAATGGGCAGTCTGCCGGATTGATCCTTCCCAGGATGACATCACGGCATCTGCAGCCTCTTTCTGGTTGAGTGGAGGCAGGATCTAACCTGCTTCCGGCATCATATCCCTCGTACTTCTTTAACAGAAAGAGCCCTGATGAAGGAATTCTGCCAATCTCACGCCATTCCTCATCCATGGCCTCGAAATACTTCTCCATCAGCTCCCTTGCATTTCTGTTACCTTCTTCGGTCACCACACTGGGATAGAAATTTTTAACCTCAGCCCTCCGATTTTCAATCTGACGGATAATCTCATATACCGCTAACAGGATGTGCTCACCTTCAAAGCCTGCAATCACAAAGGGTTTTTTGTATTTTTCCACCAGTTCTGTATAGATACGGCTGCCGATGATTACGCTGACATGTCCCGGACATAGGAAAGCGTCAATTTCTTTCTCATTTTCACAAATATAAGTCAGCGCAGGCAGGATTGATTTCATTGAGGTTAAAAGCTTAAAATTTTTTATATTATCTTTTATCAGCTCATCCATGATTAAACCATAGATAGGTGCTGTAGTTTCAAAGCCAACCGCTGCAAAAATGAACTGAGTCTCCGGCTCTTCTTTGGCAAGCTTGATTGCTCTCAACGGAGAATACAGTATCATAACCCTACCGCCCTGTGCTTTTGCTTCCTCAAGAGACATGTCGGTTCCTCTCACCTTCATCATATCTCCGAAGGTCAATACACAACACTTCTCCTTCAAGGAATATTCAATCAGCTTATCGATGTAAGCCGGTGCAGTAACACATACAGGACAGCCGGGTCCGGAGATCAACTCTATCTTTGGAGATAAAAGACTTCGGATGCCGGATTTGAATATGCTTGCTGTATGCGTTCCGCATACCTCCATGATTTTGATCGGTCCTTGATCATATTCTCTAAGCTCTTTCTTGATCTGTTCAAGGGTTTTCATCAAATTCCTCCCCTAAGGCTTCAAATATCTCCAGCAGCTCCTTCGCAGCATCCTTCTTCATAACCTCCAGGACACAGCCTGCATGGACCAGAACATAGTCACCCAGCTTTACCTCCACAAGCTTAATATTCGCTTCCGTAATATTATTCATAATATTGATTTTTGCAAAATCACCGTTAATTTCGATTACTTTACCGGGTACCGCCACACACATAGTTCAACCTTGCCTTCCTATCCAAATCCCTTTTAGTTACTTCTGTCATTTTCCTATATCATAGCATCCTTATCTTATTCTATCTTTCTATCGTATTTTTAATCTATATTTTTATCTTTGGACTTTCATCTGCTTTTTATCTTTGGACTTTCATCTGCTTTTTATCTTTAACCTTTTTATTTTTAACCTTATATCATAAATCTTCTATCTTTTATCTCTTAACATTTATTTCTTATCTTCTAATCTTTTATCTCTTTCCTTTATTGCTCAAAAGAAGGTACATTATTATTTTTGTTATTACTCTGCCAGGTATGCTTTAGAGCTATATATGTCTGCCCAAGGCTGATACAACCGTCATTTGGAGGAACTGCCAGATTATAATATACACTAAAACCATGTTCCCTCAGTAATCTGCAGGCACGTTCCATTAATACTGTATTCTGGAACACTCCACCGCTTAGGGCAATTGTAGCTGTTTTATATATAATTCTTAACTGCTCACATACCTCAACCATAATATCGGCAACAGCATAATGAAAGCCCAGGGCATATGCCCTTCTTGTTCTGTTATATCCACTCTCTTCGTCCTGCAGACCTTCCGTAATTGCTTGGAGAACAGGCTTCGGATCTATCTCTATTATCCCATCTTTTTCTTCAATTGCAAAGGAAAGTTCTTTCGGAATGATATTTTCTTTCATTGCATGAACTGCTTCCGCTTCCAAACGAATGGCACATTCTCCCTCATAACGGTTTTCCTGACTGATGTCAAGAAGTGACGAGACCACATCAAACAGCCTGCCCATACTGGAGGTCAGGACGGTATTTACCTGTCGTTCCAGGGCAGCCTTTATTATAGGCAGACGTTCATCCCGGCAGAATTCTGAAAGCTTCATATCACATAAATAGCAGGTGGCTGTCTTTCTTGCATCCTTCATCGATTCATCCCCGCCAAGGATGGGAATATAACGGAGGCTGGCTGTTCTTTGGTATTTTGCGTTCTCACAAAGGAGAAATTCACCACCCCAGACTGCATTATCTGTTCCGTATCCGGTTCCGTCAAATGCAATCCCTATCACTTTGCCCTCCAGATCATGTTCGGCCATCACAGAGGCTATATGTGCATGATGGTGCTGTACTTCAAGTACCGGAAGTCCCAGCCCTTTGGCATAACGGGAGGAAAAATAATTCGGATGCAGGTCGCAGACCACGTGGGTGGGAGTAATCTTCAGCAGCTCTGATAATTCCTGTTGGGAGCAAACATATTCCTCCATCACGGTCTCCTCTTCCAAATCTCCGAAATACTGGGATACGATTGCAGACTCATTCTTAAACAGACAATAAGCTGCCTTTAGGTCTCCTCCAGCCGCAAATAACTGGATTTTCTCTCTTCCCTTTCCCTTCAGAAACACCGGATATGGTACATAACCGCGGCTTCTTCTGATCAGTTGAGGTTTACCGTCAATCATCTTGGCGACAGAATCCTCCACAGAACGCACAATTCTGCGGGGGTGATACAGTATACCGGATAGATAAGGAGATGTAAGTTCGAATATCCCCTTCTCCTCCCTGATGATCGGCTGCCCTGAAAGGTTGGCACTGGTCATGACGAGAGGACCACACGCTTCGATTAGTATGTACTGCAAAGGTGTATAGGGAAGAAATGCACCGCAATATATACTCCCCTGCGTCACGGAGGCTGCAAAGCCATTATGGTGCATATAAAGAAGACAAATCGGTCTCGCCTTAGTTTCCAGCAATCGCTGTTCCTCCGGTGTAACCACGCAGTATTCCTGGATTGCCTCCGGTGTATCAAACATCACTGCTAAGGGCTTCTGCTCCCTGCCCTTAAGCTTTCGCAGCTTCTCTACTGTCTCATTTAGAAACGGGGAGCATACGAGATGATATCCGCCGATTCCTTTTACTGCTAGGATACCTCCTCTTTTTAAGGTTTTTATTGCTTCCTCCAACGCTTCCCCGTTATGTGTTTCCCATGGGATGCTCTGATCCTTTCGCTGGGTATATATAAGATCACGATAAATCAGATAGGGGCCGCAGTCATTACAGGAGATTGTCTGGGCATGATGTCTCCTGTTTTCGGGAGTAAAGTATTCCTTATTACAGGAAGCACACAACACAAAATCTGTCATGGAGGTGTTTTCTCTGTCATAGGGGAGCTTCTCCATAATGGTATAGCGTGGTCCGCAATGGGTACAGCTGATAAACGGATTCAGATATCGTCTGTCAGTTTCGTCGTATAGCTCCTGCCTGCACACTTCGCATACCGGTAAATCCGAAGGAAGAACTGAGAACTCTTCGTTTTCGTCACTATCTAGAATTACAAAGCCGTTCCCTTCATTCTGCGTCACAAATACAGGCAGCTTTTCCAGCTCCTCTTCCTCCAGCTTCACTATCTCACAGGCATGCTGTCCTTCAAGTAGCTCAGATAGAAAGCTGTTATATTCTTCCTGATTTGCTTTGGTAAATATCTCCACATATCCGCCCACATTACGGACTGCTCCGTGTAGTCCGTATTTTTGTGCAATCGAATAAACAAGGGGTCGAAATCCAACCCCTTGCACCATCCCATAAACCTTTATTTTCTTAATTATGCCTTTACTCTTTCCATAATCCATGCTACTACTTCATCATATCCTTCTTCTGTTTTACCGGACACCCTGATGACCGGAGCTTTTTTATTCAGTGTCCTGACTCCCTTCATAAAGAAGTCAATGTCAAAATCCACATAAGGCAAAAGATCACATTTATTCAGTAGAATAATATCTGCCTTTTCAAAAGCCAGCGGATATTTATAGGGTTTATCACTGCCCTCGGTAACTGTTGAAATCAGCATCTTGGCATGCTCACCGATCATAAACTCAGCTGGGCATACCAGATTACCGATATTCTCGATAAAGAGGACGCCGTTATCCAGCTTCATCTTCTCGACAGCATTACCAATCAGAGGGGAATCCAGATGGCAAGCACCTCCGGTATTGATCTGGATAGCCTTTACTCCAAGTGCCTGTAGTGTTTTTGTATCAAAATCCGCTTCGATATCACCTTCAATGACATAAGGAGTAACCTGCTTAAGCCTTTTGATAATCTGAATCAGCGATGTTGTCTTCCCTGCGCCGGGTGCTCCCATAACATTGACAGCGTAAATGTTTTTCCTTGTCAATTCTTCATTGATCCTGGCTGCAACCTCGCTATTCTTGTCATATACGGACTGCATAATTTCAATTTCTATATTTTCTGACATGATTATCTCCTCTCTTAAGGCCATCCTTATCTATAAGAATTATACTTATATTTAAGAACTATCCTTCTTCATTATTCCTGCTTCTGACGATAATTGATTTGATAAAGAACTCCTGTCCGATATCAGTCGGACGTCCTTCTCCGCCACAATAAGGACAGCAAAAGGTAAAGGGCTTACGCTCAAAGTATTCACCGCAATCTTCACATTTTAGCTTCGGTACCACCCGTTCAATATTCAGTTTGGCATTAGCGGAACGACTTCCTTCAGCGATAATATCAAAATACAGCTCGATGGAACTGGCCACATAGCCGGAATAGTCACCGACCACCAGATTAATCTCCATAATCTCATCCGCATTATTCTGTACAGCATATTCCTCTGCTATTTCAAGGATTCGCTGAGTGATTGGGTATTCGTGCATTTTTGATATTCATCCCTTATCTTATCGGTTGATGGTGCTGTGTACTGATTACTCATATGAAGACATTTCTTCGGGCAAATCTCTGTACAATATCCACATTGAATGCAGGAAAAACGCTGAATCATCCAGGTAGCCTCTCCTTTATCCACCGTAATTGCTCCTGTAGGGCAACGTCTTTGACACATGCTGCAGAAGATGCAATCGTCCATATCTATATCGATTCTCCCTCTGGTACATTCATACTTATCCATCCTCTTCATCGGATATTGTACGGTATAAGGACCATGCAGCATATTACTAAAAAGGGTTTTTGTCATACTAAAAACAGACATGATATTCTCCATTCCGTCGCCTGAAAGCGACCCTCCATTATCTCTCCGTACAGCTGATACACGGGTCGATGGTTAAGATCAAAATCGGAACATCGGCCAACGCACAACCCTTCAGTGTTTCAAGAAGAGCGGGGATATTAGCAAAGGTAGGTGTTCTGACTCTCATTCTATCCAAAAATTTTGTACCGTTGCCTTTTGCATAATAAACTACCTCCCCACGCGGTTGTTCCACCCGGGTAAAATATTCACCCTTCGGATTCCCTGTTACCTTTACCTTAATCTCACCTTCCGGGATTATCGTTACACATTGCTTAATTAAGTCAATTGATTGAAATATCTCTCTAATTCTAACCTTGGTTCTCGCTAAGCAGTCTCCCTTCTTCTCCACGATCGGATCAAAACTCAGCTTACCATAGGCAGCATAACCCTGGGTTCTCATGTCCGTCTCAATCCCGCTTGCTCTTGCCATCGGCCCCACTGCTCCTAGCTCAAAGGCTGCTTCTTTGGATAACACCCCAATTCCCTTGGTTCTGCTCTTGACAGAAATATCATTTAAGAATACTTCTGTTATCCCCTTCAAGTCCTTTTCCACCTGATCCAATATCGTAACGATTTTCTGCAGTGTAGCAGCACTGATATCCTTTCTGACCCCGCCGATATCACATACAGAGAATATGACACGTCCACCGGTGGTTTCCTCAAAAACATCCAAAATCTGCTCCCTGATCTTCCAGGATTGCATGAACAGGCTTTCAAATCCGAAGGCATCTGCTAATAGACCGAGCCATAGGATATGGCTATGCATACGAGAGAGCTCTGACCAGATGGTTCTAAGGAACTCTGCTCTCTCAGGGATCTTAATATCCATGATACTTTCTATCGTCATACAATAGCCCATGCCGTGCATAAAGGAACAAATCCCGCAGATACGCTCAGCCACATAGGTATATTGCTGATAATCCTTCTTCTCCACAAGCTTTTCCAAGCCTCTGTGGATATAGCCAATTCTTGGGATTGCTTCAATTACCGTCTCATCCTCCAAAACCAGATCCAGATGAATCGGTTCCGGCAGTACCGGATGCTGAGGACCAAAGGGAATTACTGTTCTCTTTCCCATTATTCTTCCCCCTCTTTCTTAAAAGGTGTCTTCACCGGTATTTTATATAATGTATTGTTAAAATCAACTGTAATATCCTTAATTTTAACTCCGAACAGCTCTTTAATCTCATTTTCATATAAGAATGCATAAGGGTAAATGATACTGATACTTGAGATTCTTTCTTTTGTATCAGTCAGAACTCTTAAGGATAATAAGTCATAATCCTTGTCAAAGGAATAGCTTAGCTCCATGGTTGCATGATCCACCGAGGTATGCTCTGTCTCTGTTGACATGTCAGTTTGATTTTCAATACTTGTACAAGAGACGGCTACAAGACGATATCCTTTGTTTTTCAGTCGCAGCGTCTCAGAAAGCAGCTCATTCGACGTGATCGGTTTCACAATTTGCTGTCCCATATATCCTCCGTTTCTGCGCTAATAGTTCGCATGGTAATTAACTTGCCTATCATATAATTTTATATTGCCTCTGTCTTTACTTATATAGCCGCTTGTTTTTTCCCCGTCTTCGATATTCTAACTGTCTTCTGTTTCTCTTCTAAGACAGCGAGAGCCTTTACGACGCCGTCAATGATTGCCTCCGGTCTGGCCGCACACCCGGGTACATATACATCCACCGGAAGTACCTGATCGATGCCACCAACCACATTGTAGCACTCAGCGAATATTCCCCCTGAATTGGCACAGATACCTACTGCCACAACTACCTTAGGTTCCGCCATCTGTTCATATAGCTGCTTCACCACAGGAATATTCTGCTCATTTACACTTCCTGTAATTAACAGGATATCCGCATGTTTCGGATTACCTGTATTGATGATCCCGAACCGCTCCACATCGTATAAGGGAGTGAGACAGGCGAGAACCTCAATATCACATCCATTACAGCTGGAACCGTCATAATGTAAAATCCACGGTGATTTCTTAACAAATTTCATATATATTCTCCATTCTGGCATAAATAGAATCGTCTTACATTATTTTATCAAGAACAAGAAATGAATACCCTTGTACAAATTCTGACTTCCTGATACCTATTATCTGAAGAAGGACAGCAGCAAAAGATTTACGATAGAAAGTATACCTGTAAGAATCCAGGCTGAGTTTAAAGCATGCTGCCATTTTAGCCTTGCAAAGGCATTGTCGATAATGATTTCAAAAAAATATACAATTCCACAGACAACCAGTGCCAGTACACGGCTGACAGGTAAAGCTGTCGCAAAAAAAACGTATACCAGCATCAAAGAAATGATCATCTCGTACCAATGAGTCACCTCTATGACGGCTAAATCTCTACCGGAATACTCTGTCGTAATACCTTTGACAATTTCCTGATGCCCATGATGGGACATGCTTAAATCAAAGGGTGACTTACGAAGCTTAATCGTAAGTATGAATATTAACCCTATAAATACTCCGGGAAGGTACACAATGGCCGGAATTTTATTGTTTATGATATCATTTACAAAAAAGCTGTTGTCCGCATAATACAGACCCACACAAGCAAGTAGTACCATCGGCTCATAAGCCATAATCTGAAGCAGCTCACGTTCGGAGCCTATGATGCTGTAGGGAGAATTGGACGCATATCCACCAAGTACAAAGAATACGGAACCTAAGGTCAGGGCAAATACCGCCAGCAGCATATCTCCTCCTGACAGGAGAATCTCTGTTGTAAACAGTACAAAGATCAAAGAGATATATACGAAGAAACGATGCATAGAATTCACTTCAATCGATTCCTTCTGTACCAGCTTCAGTACGTCATAAAAGGGCTGCAGAATCGGCGGTCCTTGCCTTCCCTGCATTCTTGCGGTAATAACCCTGTCTATTCCTGTCAGTAGACCGCCGACTAACGGTGCAAGGATTAGTATTAATATTCCTCTTAGTATTTCCATAACAAAGCCAAGCCTCCTATTAATAAAATTACACCTGCACATAGAAGTCCGATGGAGATCAGATTACTCCACAGAGTCAGCCGTTTCACACCGAAATAATTCTCCATATACCAGTTACGCAGCTCGACTTTACGTGTAACTCCCATAGAACCATGGAAGCTTTGATTGCTCCCCGTATTTTCACCTGCCATATATATCGGTACTCTTCTGCGTTTGTCCACTTTATAGATCGGAATAAAGCTGATAGGTAATATGATTAACATACTGAGCATATAAAGCATAATCTTCACATCACTGGTGCCAATGGGAATCAGCGCATCAGTGTGGAATAATTTTGTCAGATAAGGTACCAAAGCATATTTAGAAATCAACGGGAAGGAGAAACAGGATACAACGACCAATACCGCATGAATCAATATGGGAACCTCTTCGTCCTTGCGAAAGGATTGTTTTTCTAAGTTCTTAATATTGGCATTGGATACGAGCTTGCCCAACCATTTTGACCAATAGAATAAGGTCGCTGCACTACCGTAGGCCAGTATGATAACAATCAGTATATTATCGGAGTCAATAAAGGCTTTCATCGCTACCCATTTTGATATCAGCATTCCAAAGGGAGCTAAAAACATTCCGGCGATTCCGATCATGATATATAATGATAATTTTCTTGATACCTTTGTCAGTATATCCATATCCTCAACATTTCGACTTCCAATCTGATGCTCTACTGAGCCGACACAGATGAAGAGCAGGGATTTGGATACGGAATGGAATATTACCAACAGAATTGCAGCCCACAAGGACTCCTGGGTTCCTACACTGGCACAGACCACAATCAGTCCCAAATTCGCGATCGTTGAGTAGGCAAGAATCTTCTTGGCATCGCTTTGGGAAATAGCGATCAGAGAACAAGCCAAAAAGGTTACACCGCCTACCAGCGTAATAACTTTACCCACAGAAGAATTACCAAGCAAAGGGGACAGTCTGATAATCATATAAACTCCGGCCTTTACCATAGTTGCTGAATGCAATAAGGCAGAGGATGGTGTCGGTGCTACCATTGCTCCCAGTAGCCAGGAGGAGAATGGAAGCTGTGCAGACTTTATCAGAGCCGCGACGGAAAGCAGAAATACGGGAATAAGTACATTTGCCTCCGGATGCATCTTAATTAAGGTAGATAATTCCAGTGTATTAAAATTCAAACCAATGTATACAATAGCCAGAGTAAAACAAAGGCCCCCACCCAGATTATAGATCAGTGCACGGAAGCTATTTTCCTTGGCTTCCTTTGTCCTAGTATATCCAATCAATAGGAAGGAACATAATGTAGTGATCTCCCAGCAAAAATACAGCCAGGTCAGATCATTACTCAGTACCAGTCCGAACATTGCTGATAGAAATATGAATAAGATTGATAAAAAGAAATTTTTTCTTACAGGATAGTCTTGATGATGGAAATGATACCATTTCATATAACCGATGGCATAAATACAGATTAGTCCACCAACAATTCCGATTACCAAAAGCATAATAGCTGTCAGCTTATCAAAGACTATATGGGTCTGTATCTCAATCATTTTCTTCCCTGTAAATTCAAACCATAATATTAAGGGGGTCTGTATTCCTGAGAATAATACCGCAAGATACTTCTTGTTTTTGATACCCACTATTATGATAAATATTGCTATGGTAATCTCTGCCAAGATGATTATGTAATTAATCATCTCTTCCTGCCAGTATTGAAACGATATACCACTATTAAAATATAGAAATACTACCGCTAGGGTAAGTCCCGCGGTTACTACTGCACATATTCGGACAATCATATCCCTCACTGCATTATTAATAACTACAGCAACGAGTATTGCCGATAAAAGTGGAAAAAGAACTAAAGCTGAAATCGCATACATATCACGTCACCTTGCTTTTTATGATTTTATAACAAAAAAAGCCAACCCTGCTGCTAAAGCTATTCTTGTGCGAATACTTCACTGCATCGTTGACAAAAACTTTAGTAATTATAACACCATACATTACATTTTACAACAATTGTTAATAAACTAACAAAAATCGTTATTTTCTGTATTATATCGTGATTCAAAAGATTTCACTTGAAATTCGGGAGCATCGGTTATATAATAATGAAAACCGAATGAACCTTTACAGCTATGATAAAAGCTACGATTGCTGCTTTTCCTCAGAGAACCGATGGTTGGTGTAAATCGGTGAAAAGCATAATCCCTCCACTTTTGGAGCTGTCGGCGATGAGTCGAAGGTCTGTACCCTTTATCGTACATTAAGAGTGGTCAGGTGAATATAACCTCATGTAAAGCATCATGATAATACTATTCTCTGGCAATTTGGGTGGCAACGCGGATTCCTTTCGTCCCATATTATTGTTTGGGAGTTGGGATTTTTTTTGTGCCTAATTTCTCCCATAAACTTAATGAAACATGTAATTTAGCCGAATTGTCGGCGGAATGGAGGCAACTATGTTAGATTTAAAATTTGTAAGAGAAAATCCCGAGGTTGTAAAACAGAACATCCGCAATAAGTTCCAGGATAATAAGCTTCCTTTAGTAGATGAGGTAATCGCTCTGGATGCGGAAAACAGAAATACCAAGCAAGAAGCAGATAATCTTAGATTTGAGAGGAATAAAATCTCAAAGCAGATCGGAACTCTCATGGCGCAGGGTAAAAGGACAGAAGCCGAAGAGATGAAAAAAAAGGTGACCACCGAATCAGAGCGTCTTGCAGAACTGGAAGCCAAGGAAGTCGAGCTTGAGGAGAAAATCAAGAAGATCATGATGATCATTCCGAATATTATTGATCCTAGTGTTCCCATTGGTAAGGATGACAGTGAGAATGTTGAAGTTCAGCGCTACGGTGAACCTATTGTACCGGATTTTGAAATTCCTTATCATACAGAAATCATGGAGCATTTGAGCGGCATTGATCTTGATAGTGCCAGAAAGGTTGCGGGTAACGGCTTCTATTACTTGATGGGTAATATTGCAAGACTTCATTCGGCAGTCATCTCCTATGCAAGAGATTTTATGATAGACCGCGGTTTTACCTACTGTATTCCTCCCTTTATGATACGCAGCGAGGTTGTAACCGGTGTTATGAGCTTTGCCGAGATGGATGCCATGATGTATAAGATCGAAGGTGAGGATCTTTATCTGATCGGAACCAGTGAACATTCCATGATCGGTAAATATATCGATACCATACTTCAGGAGGAAGCTCTTCCGCATGCTTTGACCAGCTATTCTCCCTGCTTTAGAAAAGAAAAGGGGGCTCATGGTCTGGAGGAAAGAGGCGTATACCGTATCCACCAGTTCGAGAAACAGGAAATGATCGTTGTCTGCAAGCCTGAGGATAGTATGCAGTGGTTTGATAAGCTTTGGCAGAATACCGTGGATTTATTCCGTACCTTGGATATCCCGGTAAGAACCCTGGAATGCTGCTCCGGTGATCTTGCGGATCTTAAGGTAAAATCCGTTGACGTAGAGGCATGGTCTCCGAGACAGAAGAAATACTTTGAGGTGGGCAGCTGCTCCAACCTCGGTGATGCTCAGGCACGCCGCTTGAAGATTCGTGTCACAGGCGAGAACGGCAAATATTTTGCTCATACCCTGAACAATACCGTAGTTGCTCCTCCCCGTATGTTGATCGCATTCCTGGAGAATAATCTAAACGAGGACGGTTCCATCAATATACCAGTTGCCTTACAGCCTTATATGGGCGGCTTAAAAATAATGAGATAATTTCTTAAAATTAAAAACACCCGATGCATTCCTATCACGAGAAGAAATCTCAGTGAAGCCGGAATGGATCGGGTGTTTTTTAATTAATCTGTTATGCTTTATTCACTTCTTAAGGCATCGATAGGGTTTAAGCTTGCTGCTCTCTTTGCAGGCATATATCCGAAAGCGATACCGATCGCTGCCGATACTCCAAAGGCAAGCGATATGGCACCTGTGGTCGGAGAAGCCGAAATACCAAAGGCATTGCCCAGCGTCCTGCAGCCGACTGTACCAATGACAATTCCAATTACTCCTCCTAAGCAACTGATCATGACAGCCTCCAAAACAAACTGTCCCATAATATCTTTCTTCTTGGCACCGAGGGATTTACGAATACCGATTTCCTTAGTTCTTTCCACAACAGATACAAGCATAATATTCATAATTCCAATTCCCGCCACCAGAAGTGATATTCCGGCGATACCACCTAGAACGGAGGATAATAATGTCGTCATCTGATTAATCGTATCAAGAAGCTCCGTCATACTGTTGACATTATACAGCTTCTCATTCTTCATTTTCTGATAAAAATAATCATCAAGCACTGTCTCTGCCGCCGATACAACATCCGTATCTGCGGTAGCAAAGGTGAAACTTGATATGTTGGCAGAGCCCGCCAGCCTTGCTGCATTGGAATACGGAATATAGATAATATCGTCCGTGGAATTCTCTTCGGAATCCGCTTTTTCCTCCTGAATTCCCACTATCGTATATACCTGTCCGTCAATTCTTAAGACATTTCCAAGTCTGACTTTACCGTCAAAAAGCTCATCTGCCACATAGGTTCCGATCACACAGGCACTGTATCTGTTCTTAATATCCGCATAGGTTATGAAGCGCCCCTGGGACAGCTCCAGGTTATTGATATCAAGATAATCCTCACCGACACCGACGACGGAGGTGGTTATGGAATCGCTACCGTTTTTCACTGTATATCTTCCGGACACCCTTGGTGTTACCCCTGTAAATATACTGCTGTTTTCTTCAGCTAATTCATACATCTCATCGACGGTCACTTTTCTGGTGTCGGTATTAGTGACAGATACTGTTACAAGATTGGTTCCCATCTCAGCAAAGGTATCGATCAGATAATTCGTTACGCCCGATACCAGCCCCAGCAGGGTAATCACGGCTGCTACACCGATAATCATTCCAAGCATGGTAAGAAACGAGCGCATTTTGCTGCTTAAGATACTTTTAATTGCCAATTTTAATGCTTGACCAAATTTCATACGCTTACACGCTCACTTTTCTCTGTTAAATTTTCATCTGAAATGATTTTACCATCACTTAAGGTTACAATCCGGTTTGCTTCCTGTGCAATTGAATTATCATGAGTGATCAATACAATTGTATTTCCTTCCTCATTCAGCTTTTTTAAAAAATCCAGAAGCTCACGGCTGGTTTTAGAGTCCAAGGCTCCGGTAGGTTCATCAGCAAGGATAAGGGAGGGCCTTCCGGCGAGTGCTCTTGCTACAGCCCCTCTTTGTTGCTGACCTCCCGATAATTGGTTCGGGAAGTTACGCCATTTATCCTCTATTCCGACCTTCTTCAAAGCCTCCATGGCAAGCTGTTTCCGTTCCTTCTTACCTATCCCTGCATAAAGTAGAGGCAGTTCCACATTCTCCAGTAGATTATGTTTATTCAAAAGATTATACTGCTGAAAGATGAAACCGATGGTCTTATTCCGTATTTCCGCCAGCTGATCATCCTTTAATTTACTTACGTCTTGTCCCTTCAGGAGGTATTGTCCGGAGGTCGGTACATCAAGGGCACCGATAATATTCATAATTGTGGATTTACCGCTGCCGGACTTTCCAACAATTGCTACAAATTCCCCCTCCATGATGGTTAGGTCAATGCCATCATTTGCACGTACCTCAATGTCACCCATCTGATAGATCTTATAAATATCAATCAGTTGAAGCAGAGGCGTTTCTAACCTATCCTTCTGTTCCTTCAACATTGTACACCTCCATTATCTAGTACTACGCTGCGTTCTTTGACCACCATCGAACATATTTCCGGATTGTCTTTGACCTCCCTGCATCGGACCACCACCCTGCCTCTGCATATCAAATCCCATGCCGGGCATCATCATGTTCACAGCCTGCGAGATCCGTTTTACATAAACCTCTTCGTTTCCTGTAAGGCCACTCTTAATCTCGATATAATCTCCGTCTGTCAGACCGGTTTCAACCTCCACAGCCTTAAAGCCAGTCGGTACATCTCCGTTTGCTTCCTTCACCGAATCATCCTTCACATATACCTTATCACCACGCATCAGTGCGTCTGCTGGAATTGCCATCACACCCTCGGCCTTTGCTATAATAATCTCACCTGTAACATTCATTCCGGGGAGCAGATTTCCGACATTATTAATTCTGACTGTAACAGGGTACTGAGTCACACCTTGGTTGGAGGTACTCAGCAAACTTACATTCGTAACTACACCCTTAATCTTTTCATTTTCAAAGGCATCAGCGATGACATTAACCTCCTGTCCGACCTTTACGTTCATCACATCCAGCTCATCCACCGCCATCTCAAAGGTAACCGCAGATAAGTCATAGATGGTACAAAGCTGTGAGGTATTCTTAATCGTATCTCCAACCAGCGCATCCTTTCTGACTATTTTACCTGTAATCGGCGCTGTAATACTGTAGTCCGTTCTGGTATCAATCACATCCTGGAGCTTACTTTCAGCATCCTCGATGGCTTCCTTCGCATTCTCTACATTGTCGCTCGCTGCCTCGGCCGCATCCTGTGCGCTATCAAGCTTGTTTTTATAGCTCTCCATCAGATTCTCCACTGAACCGGCTGTCAGAGTAAAGAGGATATCTCCTTCCTTCACCTTACTGCCTACTGATACCTTCAGACTGCTGATTTCTCCGGAGACTTCTGATGTCATTACCTTCTGTGTCTGAACACTGAAGGTACCCTCAGCACTGCTGTAAATGCTTCCGATGGAGGCAGTCGCTGTCGTAGAGGTTGTGATACCGCCGGGATTGTTAACCTGGATTGTCACCTGATTCACCAGCCGGTTACCGGAGAGTACCTCATCAATGCTACTGACATTGGTTACCTTACCTGTTATGGTCTCGTTGGTGGAATCAATGGTTACCTTGGCTGTTTTGCCGACATAAGACTGATTCACCTCTGCTGCGGAGAAAGGAATGTTCAACAGCATCGTAGTGTTATCATAAATTTCTGCTATCTGAGCACCCATCTGTATTGTCTGTCCCTTTTCGATATAAAGAGTCTTAATCATACCGCTTTCCGTAGCTCTGACATTCGCACTGCCATATTTCTCTTTTGCTTCATTATAATCCACCTGAGCCTCTGACAGCTTCACCTTGGCATCCTGGTAGCTGTCCTCTGCTTTGGAAAGGTTCTTCTTCGCACGGTCAAGCGTGGTCTTGGCATTGTCCATCTGATTATCCAGATTGTCAGTATCGATCTGATACAGCACCTGTCCTTCTTCCACAATGTTGCCCTCTTCAAAATCGGCCGCAACTACTTCACCCTCTACAAGGGTAGTAACCTCGTAAGAATGTAACGGTGAAATGGTTCCTGAGGAGGATAAAACATTCTGTATATCCCTGGTCTCTACTTTTGCTGTCGTAACTTTCTGTTCCGTATTCGCTCCCTTGAATTTACTGAATACAAATTGATTCAGCGCGAATCCCACCACAGCTATGATGATAGCTATTATGATAAGCACTTTTATTATTTTCTTCCAGTTGATTCCTTTTAATATTCGCTTCACGAATGTTTACCTCACTTTTTCTAATTAATAGGCTTAGCAATAATTACACGTATTCTTCCGCCTATTGCTACCGCCTTGTCCATATAGGCAGTTACCTTATACTTTGATGTATTAATCTTATCCAGAGAGGACAGCGCATACTTATCATCTGATTGAACATATACGCTAACATTTTCCGAAATCGGATACTTGGTGGAGCTTGAGGTGATTGTATTATTCCCCAGGGAATCAACCTCGAGCTTGGTCAAAGCATAAGTAGATGAGAGGTTACCGTCTTTATAAGCGAAACCAATCGGTCCTTCTGTCAGTTCTGCGCTCTCCAGGCTGGAGAATGAAACCTGACTGCTTGTTCCATTGATGATATAGGTATAAGTACCCGCATTTCCTAAAGCAAATCCGGTAAAGATTCCGTATTTGTCAAAGTCGCCTGTTGCGTTGTATAGAATCAGTTCAGAAATCTCTCCATCAGCATTGGTATTATAATAAAGCACATTGCTTGGCATAAGCTGAAGGTTAGCTATCCTGATAGGATATACCTTAGTATATGAGCCATTATAATAATCAAGGATACTAATATTGGAGGAGAATTTGGTGGTTCCGAAATAGGTTCCGGTACTGTTCACGGTCGTACCACTGAAGCTAAATGCATAGAAAGGATAATTCGTTACTGTTGCCATACCGTTTTTATAGGTCACGCGGATTAAATCCTCTTTTTCAAATTTTGCCTGAGTTGAATTATAATCCTGAGTATACTTATTTCCTTTAGCATCAACAAAGGTCACATAATCGGTGGTCACGTAGTTTCCGGATTTGTTCAGTACCAGATGGGTTCCTACCTCTAAGACCAGACCTGTTACCATTGAATTGTATTCATCACTGTTCAAAGCTCCGGCAATCTTTCCGTTTTTACCAAGTAGCAGTGTGACGATATCACCCTTCTCGAATTCGCCCAAGGTTGCAAACTGCTGTGCAGCTGAGCTGTTTTCAAATTCATAGCTCGTACCTGCTACTGTGACAGAGGTGGGACTGATCAAATCCGGATTAACTGCGGTAATAATTCCGGTTATCTTAGCATCATATGCCCAAATTGTCTTCGAGCTTTCGGAATAGTACAGAACATCATACTGATTGATATCGGTATAGGTACATTTTGCATCATTCTTATAGTAGGTAGCATTGTCAATTCCAAACGGTATTACTGAGGTCCAGCCGTTATTTGCGACAATCGGTCCTTCCGTTCCCGTATTAATCACGGATACATAATCAACCTCACCTGTTGCATCAAGGGCGTAGCCTAAAACTTCCGCATATACCCGTCCGTCCTTATTGGCGGTATTCAGAGTATTATAGAGTAGATTGACACAATCATAATAATCGATATAGGAACTTGTCTTAGTAACCTTGATGTTATTATTTAGTTTTTTTGATTTGTAGAACGCCATCTTGCTTTGCGTCAGATTGCTCGAGAAATAGCTGTCCGTATAACCAAGGATATTCAACACACCATTGACTGCTTCAAAAAGAGTTACTCCTTGCTCAGGCTTGAAGGTTCCGTTCAGATAACCTGACATCCAACCCTTGTTCACTGCTGTTCTTATGTAGGGAGCAGCCCAATAACTCTTTTTCACATCTTTGAATAAAGAAGTATTGGTCACAGCAATCAGATCCTTCTGATCCGAAATATTCACTAGCAGCTGTGCAAACTGAGCTCTGGAAATCTTAGTTGCGGTTGTCTTAATTTCTCCTTTATCTGTTTCCATAATATCCAATGCATTAATCACTTTTTTTGCATTTCCGGAAGCAGCTAAAGCTTGGTTAGTCCCTGAAGCCGTGAGAGTCGTTGGCACCAGGAGTAATGTGACTAATAAAACAGCTAAAATTTTACGCATTTTCATTCTCCTTATAAAAATATGATTTCTGCCATTTATGGTAAAGTAAAACCATGAACATTCTGTGTATTAGGTGTCATGAAATTCTAAAATTTCTATAAAACATACTAAATCATAATTAAAAACCCGGGGTTTCCAAGCATTTTCAGGAAATTCCGGGTTTTTGCTTCTGTCATAAATTATGTCAAAAAGGACTAGTATCTCACCTCAAAACTGTTAACAGCAGAAGCCAGGACAAGATTAATATTGGAGTTGGTATTCTCGTCCCTACCCTTCTTTCTGACATAGATGGTACAGCCATTCGGTGCGGTGGTAGAGGATAGGGTCATTAGTGCAGAGGAACTTACCGTCTTCCAGCTGGCATTCTGTACGGCGAAGGTACCTCCCGCCCTCACTATCGCATATTCATATTGATTGGAAGTAGACGCATTATTAAACTGCATCACAAGCTTTCCGTTTAAGTAATAATAGGTGACATCATAGGAGCTGCCACCGATGGTGGGTGCAGCTGCCTGACCCGGTACCTTCAATTTCATTGTCTTCGAATAGGGTGCTGAAGTCGTAGCAGCCTTACGGATAGACAGGGTCACAGACGATGCTCCGTTTTCATACAGGACAGACGGTGCAATATCGGATAGTAACATTGTGTTCTCACATTCCAGCCACAGCCCACTAACCGAATCATAATATTCCATCGAAGATGTTGTGTTGAGCGTAAGTTTTGAAGAATTCACCTTGACTGCAGGAGCTGCTGCTTGAGCAGAAATCGTAATATTGGTCTCAGCACTCGGACGAGCTCCTACACTGCTTGCACCCATTCCCACAGTCTGTGGAATACGTATTAGGATTCTTGTTCCCTTTAAGCGGAAGCCTTCTATCGTCTCCATAAAGGTCTGATAGGAAGCAGAACTTTCCGTAAAGCTCACTTTATTCCAATAATAATCCGTTATTTTTCTCCATTCAAAGTAATTAGCTGAATCCATTGAGCTGAAGGTAAATTCATTTTCTACTCTATCATACTCTGCTCTAAAATCAGAATTCTGAGCGGGTAAGGTGATCTGCTTTACAGTTTTAACGATATCTCCTTTAAAATACAATGTAATATCACTTGTAACCGAGATCCACGATATATCCATAAAATAAGAATTGGAACTGCTGTTATATGCAGCATCCAGCTCCTCCCAAGTAGTATTATCAATAGAATAATACACAATGTCGTTATTATTGTTATATACCTGCAAAGTCAAATTCTCGTAATCTATAGTCCCAAAGGTTACCGCAGAAGCGGTTGCAGCATATGCGGTATTTATTACCTCCTGTCCTTTGGTCCAATAGGCTGATATTCCCAGCAGGAATACTATTGCCATTATTAATATCCCGTTTCTTTTTATTCCTTCGGTACGTCTTTCCTTTAAGTTTACTTGACACTTCAGATTCTTCATATTCATTTCTCCTCCGTTCTCCATAAGCTTAATTAGCATTCAGCAACGTAAGCTTGCAGCCGGTTTTGATAGAGAAGCCATTGCTCAAAGTAATAACAATATTGTTCGTTGTGGTTGAACTTGTTACAAGCTTATTAATCTTTGCATTTGAAAGGTGAATTGTTGCTTTTCCACCCGAAATTTTTGCAGAACCAAAGATTGATGTTCCACCCCAAGTAACATCTGCTATGCTCACAGCATAGGTATTTTTGAATATAGACAATTCTAAAGTATAGGTGATTACCTCTTCTGTTACGGTAGTACTTGTACCATCCGAATTCTTGACGGTTGAGGTCTTTGTCTCCTGAAGACTTCCCTCTGTAATCGACCAGGCGATTGGAGCGTCCTGCAGGGTTGCAGTACTGATTAGCTTAATATAAATATGTTCATCCAGGACCTCACCGTTATTTAATGAGATTTCCAAAGGAATTGCGGTATCCGTGACATCGATCAGAGTGGACTGTTCAAATTTGCTCACATTGACTGTTATTGTTGCAGTCGCAATCTGCTGATTATCCTCATTAGTATAGGAGCCGTATTGAATTGAATAATCACCGTTGCCAGCCGATAAGGTATATCCGTCCAGCTTCATGGAGCTGATTGCAGTATCAGTGGAGGTAAAGCTATTCACAGCCGAAAAATCCGGTACATGCTCTGTTCCGAGATCCAATCGGAATTTAAAAGCAGTGTCGTCGATATCATCCGTTGATAAATATACTCTATCAAAGCTGGTTGCATATTCATTCTTATCATCAATCTCAGGATTATTCACCTTAGTTGCGGGATATAGGTATAACAGAACTCCTGCTGTCGAGGTGCTGTTAATAACATCCGAATTAGCCAGGGTAATTTTGGCATATAGCGTTTGTTCTGTTGCGTTATCTATATCGGAGGTCGATGTAATTCTGGTCGTTATGATATATTTATCACTTTCACTGTTGCTGTTGGAATTCTTTACCACAGTACTCTTACTGGTTACCGTTCCCTTATTGATACCATAAGCATCTAGGAAGCTTATAGAGGATACGGTAGTCTGTGTCGCACTGTATAGAGTAAAGGTCAGGTGGCTTGAGGCTTTTGCTGCTTTACAGACGCCTGCTGTGGAAATTAGGGATGTCAGTGAGGACGCCACTGGAGAATCCGGATAAGCAACTCCGCCGGAGCCTGAAATATCGATCTCCATAGATGCCAATGCAAACTCATCTGAGGTCGATGTATTTCGAGATTTCTTTCTTATGTAAATATGACAGCCTGAAGGTGCCTGATCTTTATTAAGGGTAATCGCTGTACTGGAGGTAATCGCAGTCCAGGAAGCATTTTGATAATTTAACTCCTTATCCTTCGCAACAATTGTATATTCGAAGGGTAAGGTATTACTTGCAGCCTTTACCTGCAGTGACATGGTAGTCGAGCTGGTATAATTCAAAGATATTCCATAGGAATCGACATTGGGAGCTCCCTCCTGTACAGGGATCTTCACCGTGGTAAGCTTCGAAACCTGGTTGGCACTGGTTGCATTGGTTCTGAACTGCAAGGTGACAGCTGTCTGTGTTGCTGATCCTGAATATAAAGCACTTGCCGCAATATTTTTAAGCAAAAGATTTGAATTTGAGCTGACCGAGTTCCAATCGGAGGTGGTACCGTCTGTATAGACGGTACGATATGCCATACCCTTTTTCACAGCTATAGTAAATGCTGATCCATCCACAGTAACAGAAGGTGCTGATGCTTTTTTGGGAATCGTAATGGTTACTTCCTTGCTGGGGCGTGAGCCGGCAGAGGAAGCATTCCCATTGATCGGTGCAAGTCTAAAATATACTGTTGCACCATTCGTGCATAGATGAGTCATCTCTGCGGAGATCGTTGAGGTATTTACTGTATTCCAGGTAGTACTTCCCTTCTTTCTCCACTGTATCGTCCGGGAACCCGTATTGCTAAAGGACATCGTTTGCTTTACCTTATTATAGGACGCTTTAAAATTAGAAAGCTGCTTAGGTAATACTACAGTGATAGCTTCAGTTGAGGAATTTCCCATAAACTTTATAATATAATTCTTATTCATAAGAACCCAGGAGATATCCATGGTAATTGTATTACTGCCGGTAATATTACCCGGAACCGTCTCCCAAATCTTTTTACCGGAGTCTAAAAAATATGCTTCCGTATCTCCACTATTTAGCTGAAGTGTAATAGTACTGTTCTCATAATTAATTTCCTTAACGGAAATACTTGATGCAGCCTCGACACGTTTGGTAAAAACTAAAGTAAATATCATCATCAAAAAAAGAGATGAAGTTAATCTCAAAATCCTGCGAAGCTGTGCCTCTTTGCTGTTGTGTACACGCATTTTTCTCCCTTAACCTTTCTTTAAGCTCTTTTTCATAAGCCTTTTAGTGATATGAAATTTAACCTCCCTGTCGTCAAACATATCTGTATTATCTGCATCTATTCCTCTTGCAGATGGCAGTTCATATAATGTATCGGCTCAAGCAGTCTAAAAAATGACCTCCGATATCAAAAAAAGATATAAAAATTACCTACGGAAGTAATTCTTCATTTCCTCTTCCTTTTTTTTCACCGTAATCAGCCTGTCAATATGTTTTCCCAGGGATATGAGTATTTCCTTGGGTCCCAATTCCACCATTGGAAAGGTTATGGTCGCAATCGCAATCTGAAGATTACTAAGTTCAGGGCTATGATTGATGGCCATATCGAAGTAATTCATAATTTTATTCTGTATGAGATCGACATTGGCCGCTGTACAGTATGGAAAGACACCGATGAAGGTCTGTGAGTCGTAATATTCGAAGATATCAGTTTCCCAAAGATTTTCACGTATATTAGAATAAAATTGGTCGATTGCATTTAGATACCGGTTATCCATGATATTACTTGTATCGCTGTCAAAATCATAGAGTGTGCACATCATAATTGTAATTTCGTAATTGCCCTTTTTTGCTTTTAGAAATTCCGATCTTAAATAATCCGAAAGGCTGAAGCTGATATGTACATCATCAGAAACCAGTTCCCGTTTAATTCTTAAGGCTGAAAGCATCTTTTCCTGGAGAATATTATCATCAAAGGGCTTTAGGATATAATCGGCAGCACCTTCTGCCATGCTGCGGATAAAGGTCTGCCTTTTATTATTTGAGGTGATAATGAAGACAGGTATATTGGGTTTTATTTCCTTGATTTTCGCCAGGGTATCAAAGCCGGCATTGATATCAAATCCGAGCTCCATAATGATCAGTCTTATATTGATATCCTCCTCAAGTAAAATATTAAAGAGCTCTTCAGAATTCACAGCCTCATAGACAAGAATATTACACCCTTGCAATAAGCCGGCAATCCTGCGCCTCATAAGACTGACATCATCCATGATAATGATTGCATCCTCTCTTAATCCCATACCCTCTTCCTCCAAAAGTACATTAATTGGTTATTTACTTTACCCATTTTCTTACCGTTGTCAGAGACTCTCGTGTCATGATATCGTAATAATCAGCTCATTTTAAGGTTGGCTCGTATTTATATGGGCTGAGCATATGTACCAGACATATTTGCCGTAAATATTAAACCAAAAGAACCTGCTGCGAATACAGCAGGATATTTCACAACAAAAAGTCTCTGGAAAGCAAGCTTACCGAGAGCACTCTAATGTAAGCTTATCACAGCACTTATAGTGACATGTCTCAAATCTTGATACCCCTTATTCAAATTACTATTATTATACTACAAAATAATCCAAATGCAATCTTTCAGACTTCCCAGTTTAATGTCTTCCTATAGCTTTAGTTTATTCCTTATTTTCCCCCAAATCGTACCCTGAAAATATCTGTATGCAGCATCAAATACAAACAAGGCTATCTGCCCTACCAGTATCAGTAATGCCAGGAGGCTGCCCTTCAATTCCCCCGGATAGATTAACTTTGGAAGTAAAAAAAGCATTGGAAGATACATCAGGTTGAATGCTAAATATTTCAGTACCCAATATATCTTGCTTCGGTTACCGACTGAAGAATCTAAAGGCTTCCATCTAAATTGGTTCAGTTTATCAAAAGTAAATTCAATAATCAATATATACAGTCCCATCGCAGCAAAGGTAATGATATAAAACTTATTTGGAGCAAGCATCAAGCTGACCATTATCGCAGCAAGATAAAAGCCTGTTCCAATCCGAACACTGCTCTCCCTGATTGCAATTCCGACCCCGAAGGAAGCTGCTGCCAATAAAAACAACGTATTAAATTCAAAAATACCGCTAAGTATGATAAGAATCACTGTAACTGCCAGCAAAAGTCCCAAGAAAGCTAGTTTTCTCGCATTTAGCAGCATGAAATCAAATCTCCTCCCATACATTCACATAAGGTATCGGCACACCAAAGATCACAACATAGATTTCCGGCATTATATCCACCGCCGTTTCTACTGCTACCGTAGCGGGTACTTTGATATCTCTGGTTCTGCCATTGCAATTGATTATACAGATTGGTATATTCCGGATTGTTCGGCTCCATATTCATAGCCTGTTGTATATGCTCCGCAGCCATCACATTGTTACCAATACCTGCATTGGCCGCCGCACTGTAATAATACCATCTGGCGGTTCTATTGGAAATTCCGGACAGCACGTTAAGCGCCGCACGGTACTGCCTAGCGTTGATATAGCCTACCACAGAGTTCAGCTCTACTGCATCGTTACTGTTCCCATAATTTGAGGAGCCTCCAGAATAGGTGCCATAACCATTCTCTCTTTCCTTCATGATCTGGTCATATGCCTCCTGAACCTCTTTAAACTTCTCCTCGGCAAGTTCTGCCAACGGATTGTCTACGTAAGAATCCGGATGATATTTTCTGCTTAACTCCCGGTAAGCCTTCTTTACTTCCTCATTGGTTGCATTCGGTGATACCTCAAGTATCTTGTATGGATTTGTTATCATTGCCCTGTTCCTTCCTTTTATTTCTCTCTTTTTGTATTGTTTCAAATCTGGTCCAGACACCGTCATATAGTATATTGTGAAGGATATCCACATCCCATAGGCAGGGCAGCTTTTCAAACTCTCTGGTACACTCTGCCATCATCATCGTCAGATACTGCCGTATCTTCTCCTCAAAGCCTTCCCTTTTTTCCACGAAGCGGAAGGGATTATAGCTTTTATGCTTCTCATCCTTCTCTAAATCATCATAAGCATCCAGGATATAGATATACTTACCGAGGAAAAATCCCATGCGGCGGAGCGTATCCTGCCATCTATCCTCCCTGTAAAGGAACAACTCTCCCATCAGATCTCCGAAGCATCCGGATACAAGGTCAATATCTGTTTCAGACCTTTCTTCACATTCCTGGAGTCTCTTCAGGCTAACTGTAATCATATTGCACTGTCTGGGGTATTGCTTCTCTATCCGTTTATATGCTCTCTTTAAAAAAACGGCTCCTGCCAGGCCAGCTATGTTCTTCTCATCCTTCCAATCGTCCCTCAGATGGTGATAGGTCAGAGCGATATTCATATCTGCGACATACTCCGTAATCTCATTAACCAGTGTATCATGCATCTTCACCGGATGTACCAGGCACCTGTTTTGAAGCTTTTCTGTTTCAGCTTCATACAGCGAGGTCAGTAGAAGAATCAAAAAGGTCATATCGTAGGATAAGGTCATCTGACCGAAACGGCCGAATTTATCCTTCAGGGTCTTGCACAGGCCGCAGTAATACGCCTTATATTGATAGAAATCCTTCATTTTCAATTCGGGTTTATATACATTCACATAGCCAAACATTGTGCTCTCCTCATTCTTAATCCTATGAGAATTTAATTTAAAAAGTATACCATAGTTTTAGAATAAGTTAAATGCTTATAATCAAAAATTACAGAAATTAATTATTTCTTAATTTTTACCATCAAAAAACCAAAAACAGCACCACAGAAACCTCCTGCGATATGAGCAAGGTGCGCGATACCGTCGGAAGCCTTAAGACTGTCCGTCACCTCTCCTCCAAGATAGATGAGTACCACCAGAATTAGTGTCAAGGGTATCTTTCCATTCTTCATACCTGCTACAGAGGAAAGGACAATCATCATAAATACAATACCGCTTGCACCCAGCAAAGCACTGTTCGGGAAAAAAATCATATAGATCAGTCCGGAAATCACGGCGGTAATCGCAATCATCTTTAATATCGGTACCGAGCCATATTTTTCTTCCAGAAGTGGTCCCAATACCAAAAACAACACCATATTACCGGTAAAATGACTCCAGTCGGCATGCCCCAGGACATGGGTAAACAGTCTCAGATAGGTCATAGGGTTAGACAGGGATGACCGATAGGTACAGAATATCAGCCTGGTTATTTCTCCCCTGGTCAGATATCCCAGAAGTACAGCAACAAAGGAGACAAGAACAAAGGTCAATGTTACGGGAGCATTATACTGAAGTATCCCAAAGGTGGGTTTCTTTCTTTTCATCAGAATTCCTCTTTCAATCCTTTTCTTACATAAATAATTTTATGCTTGCAAAACCTCAATTTTTTATATTATATCATATTCAAATAAGCATTACCATAAAAGGAAAAGCAATGCTCAAGGTATACCTAAAGCATTGCCTTCATTATTCATAATGATACTTATTTTATGTCTTTCGCGGCCTGAATAATCGGTGACTCTTTCATCTTTATAGTGAAGGGTATCTCAATGGCTGTCGCCACCACCACGATAAGCATTGGCAGGGTAACGGAACCAGCAGCATCATTGATCGCTTCAAAGATGATTACAAAGAGTGATCCTGATATCTGCCCCATCAGGAGGATCAAACCAAAGGAAGTCCCTTCCTTGACAGGATATGCAACCTCAGCCCCATGCTGAAACAGAATCGGCGCTACACCCATGACTGTAAAACCGGCAAGAGCGGATACCATGGCAATCAACGAATACCCCTTAAGATAGGTCAGACCTAGATAAAGCGGTACGAGCAAAGAGATTGCAGCGATAAACATAGGTGTCCTTCTATGTAACTTATCCGACAGAACCGGAAGTACTACTGCTCCGACCACACCTGCCACTACGAATATTGCTCCGACTATACCTGCCTGATCCATCGATAATCCTCTGGGCTTTAATATTGTTTCAATCAGGGTAAGCAGTGCATTAAAGATCCCCATGGAGATAAAGACAATAACAAGTACATAGATAAAATTTCGGTTTTTAAACAGTTTGAGCATTGATCCAATACTGATATCTTCTTTCTCAGCTTCCGGTCCTGGGGCAATACGGGGACGCTCCCTGGTAAATGTAATTGCAATCACTGCACAGACACAGGCAATCAAACCATACACCTGATAAATCATGGGAATTCCATTCATCTCAGCCAGTATCGGTGATAAAACCATCGCTACAACAAAGCCCAGATACTGAGCCATTGTAAGGATACCGGAAGCAATGGAACGCTCATTTAGTGGAAACCAGTTGGCAGGAACCTTGGTGGAAATATTCAACAGAAATGGCTGTCCGATTGCGATAGCGAATTGGCAGACCAGTACAATTCCGAAGTGATTGGCAAAAACAATTCTTAATATACCAAAAACTGCTGTAATCATACATCCAATCGTTAAGGACTTCCGATAACCGAACTTATCAATAACCCAGGATGCAGGGTAAGTAAACAAAATATACATAATCATATAGCTGGTGCTGAACATGGATATCTCCATACTGCCTACACCGTAGAACTCTGCAGCCAGACTTGCCACCGGTGCAAGGGTCAACCAAAACATCTCCGTGCAGATAATGATCGGTACAATCACTGCTAAAATAATCCACCGATATCCAAATACCCTATACTGTTGTTCCAAGAAATCTCCCCCTTCTGCTCCACCCATTACTCCGGTAATTGCCTCCCTAATACCATATTTTAATCATAAGCATTTTATTAAAAATTGTAAATACTTCTGTTATCCGGATTTTTTGGAATAGCTTTTCTGATAAACAAAATGCATTAAAAAGCACTCCGCACGACTTATGGTTTTGGCTGCCTGATAAATACCGGCTCCTATCCCGGTATGAGCGTTTTTCTCCATCACGATGCATACAGCCTGCAAATCAGATCTGGTTGCTGCACAGCATAGAGCCCCTGCTCCGGGTATCAGTACTCCGAGCCGCTTCCTTAATGCTCTGATACAAGCCTTAGGGGACCCGTCCTTACTACAGCGTACATCCACACCGACAATCTGCGCAAAATCATCCAGATAGGGTTTCAGCTTCTTCCCTGCACAGGATAGGGCAACCAGAGCCGGTTCCTTGTTCTGTGCAATATAGTTGATGTCCTTTCGCTTTTGATAGATCATACTATGAATCAGTACTTCCTCCGGCATAGGATCCGTAAACCGGTAGACCTTCTCTTTGGTTCTCTGTAGCACAAAGCCTTCCGGTGTTCGGTAGCTGCTATAATATTCTGTTACTTTCTTTTGCATCTGTGCCGGTCCTTTGCCGGACTGAGTGATATAAAACTGATATCTGAGAAGGGGGTCATATTCCTTCTCACCACTTTTCATCAGATAATTAATGCGCAAGAAGCTTTCACAGGCTTCCTCCAGCTGTCTGGCTGCAAGAAAGGCCTCTTCATAATTTTTTCCATAGCATAGAGCACCATGGTGTGCCAATATGACCGCATGGCCTTGATTGTCTTTTAAAGCTGCTTCTACTCCCTTCTTCAGTTTTTTTGTTCCGGGCAGACCATAAGCAGCAATTGGAACACCGTCTCCCAGCATATTAAAGCCTTGAGCCGGCATCTGTGAAAGTTCCAGGGCACTGATGACCGAGGCAAATTTTTGATGCGTGTGGATAACAAAATTCATTTCCTGATAGGTCTGATAAATCAATGCATGAAGCCTCTTTTCAGAGGAGGGCTTGATCTTACCGTCATAGGAGCAATCCTCTGTACGGCATAGTACGATTTCCTCTGTCTTTAAGGTCTCATATGCTCTTCCGCTCGGCGTGATCACAAATGTATCCTTATCCACACGGCAGCTGACATTACCCCAGGTTCTGGCAATCAGCCCCGATTCAACAAGCGCAATTCCCGCCTTTACAACAAGCTGCTTAGCAATTAATTTCTGCATGAAGCACCTCCGTTTCCCTTTAAGCCTGTATCAATGCCATTTGCTGAAATACACGTTCGAATCTGCTTAATGCATCATCGATCATTTCCTCCGTATAGGCCGCATTGGTATATAATCTACTTCCTGCCAGGGTAACAAGTCCCTCCGCCATATAAGCTGCACCCACATGCTCCATTTCCTTCTTCCGTACGGAGGTCTCATGTAAGATCTTAGGAATCGTCCATGGCTTCGACCAGTTGATGGAGAAGTGAGTCGTTCCCACAGTCTCCAGATGGCATACAGAGCCTTGATTATAAGCGACAAAAGGAAGCTTGTATTTCTTGATCAACTCCTGAAGACCCTTGGTCAATCTGTCACCCATCAGTCCAGCAACCTGTGCCGCATTGGTTCTCTCAATTTCACACAGGGTATAATATCCTGCAACACAGCTAATTGGTGTTGCGGCCATCGTACCTCCGATTAATGCCTTCTTCACCTTATCACCGGTCTGGATACCTGCTGCGAGGTACTTCATATATTCCTTCTTTCCTCCCAGTCCTCCGGCTCCCGGATAACCTCCTGTTACGACTTTACCGAACACAGTGAGATCAGGAGTTACACCAAAGTATCCCTGTGCTCCTGACATACCGATTCGGAAGGCTGTCACAACCTCATCAAAGATGAATAATGCACCGTATTTTCTGCAAAGTGCCTCTACCCCTTTATTAAAATCCATATCCACACATCTGGTTCCGCTTTCCGGTCCGATAGGCTCGATCATAACAGCAGCAGTTCCACCGTGCAGTTTATTTCTGCGTAACTTACGTTCTAGATCCTTCAAATCATTCGGGAAGAACTCCTGGGTATGGCTGAAACAAAAACGTGGCACACCATGAGCCTGCGTCCATTTGGAGCCCGGAATTCTTATGCCGTATGCCAGCTGATCACTCCATCCGTGATATGCTCCGCCCATCTTTATGATGTTCTTCTTACCAGTTGCAAGCCTCGCCACACGGATGGCTGCCATACAGGCTTCGGTTCCGGAACCAAGCATACGGAACATCTCAACTGTAGGGAAATTATCCGAAATCTTCTTAGCGAGCTTATATTCATATTCATGAAATAGCCCTGTAGAGGGTCCACATTCATTTAGAAGTTCAATCACCTTATTACGGACGAATTCAGGATTGCTTCCGAGTACAGTAGGTCCACCGGACTGTAAAAAGTCATAATATTGATTGCCGTCAATGTCGTAAAGGTAAGCTCCCTGTGCTTTTGTAAACACTAAAGGAAACGGATAATTAAATGCCAGATTATGCTGTACTCCTCCGGGTATCAACTGTTTCGCTTCCTCTATCATTGCTTTAGATTTTGCACATTTTTGATCAAAAAAGTCTCTCTCATATCTCTGAAGTGCGTCCGGACTGATGCTTACAATCGGTTTTTTAATCAGGTCGGCAAGCTCCTGATTAACCTTTCTCGCATCCGGGTATTTTGAAATGGCATAACGAGTATCCATACTTAATCCTCCTTAATTTTCATGATATGAGTGACTGCTCACTTTCACTTAGATTATACCACTCTGGCAGTATATGTCAATGTCTATCAGGCAAAATACTCAGCAAAATCCACAAAAGGTTTCAATATTGCAATTATTTGTATTATGTGGTAAGCTAAATTATGAGCAACTACTCATAATTGCTTTGGAGGTGTAATTTTGACAGATTTATTCTTACGTATATCAGAAGAGAAAAGAAATCGTATCTATGCTTCAGCCATCAATGAATTTGCTCTTTTTGGCTATGTTAACGCCAATACCAATAAAATAGCCCGTAATGCAGGAATTAGTGTCGGTAGTCTTTTTCAATATTTTGAAAATAAGGAGGATCTTTTTCTTACTACAGTTAAGCATTGCGCCTCTATTTTGAAGGAAGCCTTGGAGCATATTATGATGGATGACGAGGATATCCTATTAAAGGTGGAGAAGCTGCTTCGAACGATTCAGAAGCATTCCAGAGATAATATGAATATGATCCGTCTCTATAACGAGATGACGACGCAAAGTAATTCCCGCATTGTCTGTGAAGTTGTCGGGGAGCTTGAGACAATGACGGCGCAGCTCTACTCCTCCCTGATTGACAAGGCACAGCAGGAAAATGAGGCCAGAACAGACTGTGACCCAAAAATGTTTGCCTTCCTGCTTGATAATCTGTTTATTATGTTTCAGTTTTCCTATTCCTGTGACTATTACCGTGAACGCTTTAAACTTTATGTCAGTGAGGATATCTTCGACCGGGATGAATTTGTGATTGAGCAATCACTGAAATTCATCAAAGCAGCCTTTACAAATAAGACCCGATGAGCATCTTATAAGGGGTCAGTCTCATAAATATATATTTCATATGCTGTGCCGCTAAAAGCATCAGGCACGGCAAGCGGAGGTTATAATGGCGGGTTCCTATATTATTGCATATGATATTGGCACAACAGCTTTAAAAACCTGTCTCTTTGAAGTAGAGCAGAAAATCGAACTGATTGCTTATGCAAGCTGTGCTTACCCCCTGAAACTTTTTGATAACGGAGGTGCGGAGCAAAATCCCGAGGATTGGTGGAGTGCCATGTGTAGTACCACCAGAGAAGTTCTTATGCACTCTCGGTTATCTCCTGATAAGATCTCCGGACTTTCCTTCTGCTCGCAGATGCAGGGTCTGGTGCTGGTTGATAAAGAAGGGAAGCCTGTCCGTCCTGCAATGAGCTACATGGATCAACGTGCCGGGAACGAACTTCGCCAGGGTATGACCCACGGTCTTCAGATTGCCGGGTGTAATGTCATAAAGCTATTAAAATCCCTATACCTCACCGGTGCCGTTGCTGCAAGTGTCAAGGATCCCGTATGGAAATACAAATGGGTCGAAAGGAATGAACCTGAGCTGTTTGGGACTGTCTATCAATGGCTGGATGTAAAGGAATATCTGATTTTAAAATGCACCGGCAATTTTATTATGACAACCGACTCCGCTTTTGCTACATTACTGTATGATACCCGAAAAGGTCATTCCGGCTTCAGTAGAACCATGTGCCGTATGCTTCATGTAAATCCTATTCATTTACCACGGATTTTACTATCCACGGATCAGGCAGGCCGCCTGACAAAGGATGCCGCAGCAGCACTCGGTCTTATCGAAGATATCCCCGTATTCGGTGGAGGCGGTGATGCCTCTCTGATTGGAGTGGGCGCCGGTGCCATAAGAAATGGCAGTACTCATATCTACTGCGGAACCTCAGGCTGGGTTTCTACAGTTGTAGATCACAAGCTTGTGGATACCGGTTCGATGATCGCTGCTATTGTCGGTGCCCGGGACGGTTATTATAATTATTTTGCCGAGTTGGAAACGGCAGGAAAATGTCTGGAATGGGTTAAGGATCATCTTGCTCTGGATGAAATTGATATCTATCTTGAGAAAAAGAATGTGACTGAAGCCTATGAGACACTCTATACAAGTCTGTATGATTATATGATGGATACGATCAAAAGGATACCTGCAGGCAGCAACGGGGTAATATTTACTCCCTGGCTTCATGGTAACCGTTGCCCCTTTGAGGATCCCAATGCCCGCGGAATGTTCTTTAATATCAGTCTGGATACTGGAAAGACGCAACTAATCCGCTCGGTTTTGGAAGGTATCTGCTATCATATGAAATGGATGCTGGAGGCTCAGGAACGTAAAACTTCTACTTCCGAAACCATACGGTTTGTCGGAGGAGGTGCTCTCTCCTCCCTGACCTGCCAGATTCTTGCAGATATCCTGGATAGGAAGATAGAGACTGTTCCAAACCCTCAAAATGTAGGCTCTGTCGGTGCAGCCATCACCGCGGCCGTAGGTCTTGGAATTATTGGCAGTCTGGAGCAGGCTGAGAAATTCATACATATCTCTGAAGCTTTTCTACCAAAACCTGAAAACAGAGCAATCTATGATCAGGGCTATCGAACCTTTCAGCAATTATATCTATCCAATAAGAAGAATTTCACCGCCATGAATAAGTAATCGGTAGCTTATTCCATCCTCTCAATTATCTGTTCCATATTACTGTCCGTATACTTAATATAAGGGGGAGCTGCAGGCCTCAAACGGTTGTATCTCCTCCTTTATGTATACACAGCATTATCCAAATTCACGAAAAGTCCTCATTTTTTTGTCTGTTATACCAAATATACTTCTTCTATCATTTGTGTTAAAGTAATAGCAGGCCTGGGCATTTATTCCGAACAAAAAAGGAGGAATTTATGTCTGAATTTAAAAGATTTTTTCTTTCAATTTTCTTAGTCTTTACGCTCCTGTTCCTATCTATTGTACTTCCCTCAGCCCAAGTATATGCAGACTCCCCTGGTTTTGTCCTCCTGTCTCAGTATCATGCAACTGTCGATGTCGGCGATGAATTCTATATAATCGCTATCACTACCACAGGGGATATTCCTAAGTGGATAAGCAGTTCCTCAAAGATAGCTTCCGTTAATACATATGGTAAGGTCACTGCCAAAAAGCCGGGAACTGTTACCATTACGGCAAAGATAAAAAACGGTGAGGCTTCCTGTAAAGTAACGGTGAAGAAGACTATTGTCACCTTAAGCCATACCTCTGTATCCTTAGAGCGGGGTGAGACTCTATGCATATCAGCAGCTACCTCAAACCAATCTGTAGTTACCTGGAAGAGTAGTAAAAAAAGTATCGCTCTCGTAGATGAAAATGGTCTGGTTACCGGTATAAAGCCCGGTGAGACTGTCATTACCGCTTCGGTGGATGGAACCAGCAAAACCTGTAGAGTAAAGGTAAACCTACCTACCGTAAAACTGAACCGGACAAAGCTTAAGCTTTACAGAGGGCAGACCGCCAAGCTGACAACGGCTATCTCCTCCTCGGCAGCACCTGCCTGGAAAAGCAATAAGAAAAGTGTTGCTGTCGTGGACGAAAACGGTACTGTAACTGCCAAAAAGCATGGTACAGCTGTTATTACTGCCACCGTAGATTCCATAAGCAGAAGCTGTGAGGTTATAGTAGAAGCACCGGAGATTACTATTGCCCCCACAGAATTGACACTGCTTTCCGGTGATAGAGCGTCATTGACAGCTAGGGTATCCTCCGGCAATTCAGTTGTCTGGTCCAGCAGTAATCCCAATGTCTGTTCCGTGGATGAAGCCGGAAAAATAACTGCCTGGCAGAAGGGCAGAGCCTATATCTATGCCTCAGAAGACGGCACTAAGGTACGCTGTGTCGTACATGTAACCGAAAAAGAATAGTACCGGAGGGAATAATGCCACAGGCTTAATAAATGATGAAACTTTTCATATAAAATCTTGGGAAAAGAAGGATTATCCTATCGGATATTCCTCGCTGCTTTCAAAATTTGAATTAATATTATTGATCAACAAATTAAGATTGTTGATTTTATTATTAATTTATTTAATATTTATATTGACATTCCATAATTTTAGGTGTATATTATTGCCATAGGATAAAAATGGTAAAAATCACTAGAATACTGATAACATCAAGGAGGCTAAAATGAAATATAAAACACCGGGAAAATGTCCCGTATGTGGTGAAAAGCTTACTATTACAAAGCTTGGCTGCCAGAAATGCTCCACAGCTATAGAAGGTAATTTCCAGCCCTGTGAGTTCTGTCGAATGCCGGAGGAGGAATTGGAGTTCATCAAGGTATTTATCAGATGCCGCGGAAACATCAAGGATGTTGAGAAGGAGCTGGGTATCTCCTACCCTACGGTACGTGGCAAACTTGATTCCGTGATACGCGGATTAGGCTATGAGGTCAGCTCAAAGGAAGCACAGAAGGAAAGTGAAGAAAAAGCAGCAGCAAAAAGCGAAATACTGGATCTGCTGTCTAGGGGGGAAATCTCACCGAAGGATGCTGCTGAGAAACTAAAAAATTTATAATTTATAGGGAGGTTAACACATGAACGAACAACAAAGAATTCTTGAAATGATTGAAAAAGGGCAGATCACTGCTGCTGAGGGGATGGAGCTTCTGAATGCATTGAATGCAGGTAAGGAAGCAGAGCAGCCCTCGAAGTATACGACTATAGCAAATATCAAACGCAATTATAAGTATTTGAAGATTAAGGTGACCTCAGATAATAAAAGCCTAAATGTTAATGTTAACCTTCCGCTTCGTCTTCTGACTACCATAGGCGAAATCGCAGATAAGATGAGCAAGGTAATTCCTGCAGATGCAAGAAGGGAAATGGAAGCCAAAGGAATTGATATTACAAATATTGATTTTGCAAAAATCATTGAAGAAGTTCTGAACGGCACTCTGGAGGATCCCAACATCATAGATGTGGAGGCTTGGGATGAGAGTTATAATGCAATGGTTAAGGTAAAAATCTATGTTGAATAGAAATCTTCGAATTATATGGGTAAAGATTCATGTCACAGAAAATAATCGTTTCTACATGAACCTTCCGATTTCTCTCTATGCATTTGAAGAAATTTCGGAGTGTGTAATGGATTTATTAGCACTTACCTGCTTCTTCGCTCCGAAGGAATATGGCACTTCCTTCCATTCTGTATCCGTACATACGCTAAGAGAGGTGCTACATTCTGTTATTAAAATGTTTGAGAGTTTAACCTTTGACGAACCTTATGATCTTGTCGAGGTTGAGGCCCAGAACGTTAAAGTATCCATAAAAATCAGATAAGGGAGGTTAGTATGACAAAACTGGTATTAAAGTATCTTTCTATCGTAGCAACAATTTATCTGCTTTCCATGATATTTAGCTCTGTCCATATTAGTAGCACCCCTGCATTACTCATTCTTGGTCTGGTACTCTTTATGGTAAATCTGTTGCTTAAACCCTTACTGCTGTTACTAACACTGCCGCTCAACATTCTTACCTTCGGTTTGTTCAGCTTTATCGTCAATGCCTGGACCATTATGCTGGCAGATGCCATCGTATCCGGAGTCAATATGGGGGGTTTTTGGTATTCTCTGTTGGCAGCCTTGGTTATATCCTTATTCCAGCATCTGTTGAAGGATGCAGCAAAGGCATCTCATTGATTGTATATATAAAGGACTGAGTATTAATTCTGCTTTAGAATTAATTTCTCAGTCCTTTTATGTATCTTCAGCTATTACGCAGAATCAGTCCATAAAAATGATTTCTAAAGAAATGAACGAGCGCAAGTGTCCTATCCTCCTCGGATATCCGCTGAGTACAGGTCTGCGCCCGAAATACTGGAAAATTTTCAGGAGTATGCTCCTGTCATTCAATACTTAACCAGAACACCGGTCTGACCTTTATATTCTCACCGGTAACATCATACCCATATCCCATAGCGGTGCCATCTACTGACAGAAAGGCTGCACTGCTTGAGCTGTTACCAGGTGTCCTGAGCCAGCTGTTATTCAAGAATTTCGGAAATAATTTCTGATATCTTACTGCCTCCGATATACTCAAAAGAAAAATATAGTCCTCGGTGTCCTTCCCCCCATCCGTTCTGTAGACGGGATTATCTTCATTAACGATGCTGCTTAACAGGATATTATTCCTTTCTTTTTCCGTAAACGCCTGCTTTAGATAGTCGGAATTCAACCATTGCCGTATTGAGCTGCTTTCCCAGGTTACCGGTTCAAACTCAGTGTGAAAGGGTAAAGGAGAAAGTGCTTCCTCTTTCATTAAAAGAGCTTTGCCTTCTGATATCTCAAGTATTCTCCATTCTATATTATCGTTCAGCTTGACGATAGCTCCTTCGGTACTTGTCTTTACCATAAGCTTTTCTGACAATGCTCTCTGTTCCTGACTATCCATATACTCTCCGGCCATATTGAAAGCCGCGGCTGCCTTTGCAAAGTCTCCCTCTTCTTTTAGCTTTAAGCCATATGCGTATACACTTTTTTCATACTTCTCCAAGCTATCCCTGTATGTGCCAAGCTTTTTATAAAGCTCTGATGCACGCTCATAAGAACCCAATCGTTCCCACACACCTGCTTCATAGTACTTAGTTACGGAAAGATTGGCAACAAAAATAATAATTGCCAAAGAAGACAGGATTGCAACAACCCTCAATACCCTTCTGGTAACGTATCTGTTCTCAATCCGGTTACTCATAGCATCACATTCAGCCGCCATAGCATCGGCATCCTTATAGCCGCTGACCTTTCTAAATTCCGCTGCAGCAGACTTATAGTCCTCTGCCTTCTTAGCCTCCCGACGTATCTTTTGTGCTCTTTTATAGATCCTTTTCTTGATTTCCTTCCTGGTCTGTTTTACTAACTGCTTACATTCCTCAGCCAATCCCACCGCGTCCTTATACTCCCCAAGCTCTGTCAGCTGCTTAGCAACCTGCCTGTACATCTCTACCTTTTCATTGGTAATCCGCATACAGCTAATTGCCCTCATTAAAACAGTCAGGCGCTTGTATACAAGCTCCTTTTCAGGATCAATCGGTTCCGGAGCTTCCACAATGTACAGATTTTGAAAATCCTGCTTCAGGAAACGGTGGTAAATAGCATGACCATGTTCGAATTTGATGCAATACCGATATTCATCACCTGCAGCCTCAGTAAAATAAATCACGTAATCAAATTCCTCTGTCTTGCTTTTTTCACATTCCACATGTTCAGAATATTTATAGAATACCTTCAATAGCTTTTCCAAAGTACAATCGTGCTGCCTTACTGCTTCTATAAAATCAACTAAAAAAGGATTGTCCTGATAATGCTCATGAACATAAGCTGCCCCCTCCGGGGGAATCAGTATACAAAAGCGTTCTTCTTTGTGGGAAATCTCAACTCTGCCTAATCTTGGCTGTACATGGCCGACAAAGGCAGACAATACCTCAGTAAGCCTTAAAGGCTCGGTGATCTCCTCCTCCAGAATATGCGCTAGAGAACTCATCGGATAATATAACCGTATCGTTTCCTTCTCATAACCCAGCTTGATCTGTTCTTCTTTTATAGTATCACAGATAACCTTTTCCAACATTTCGTAGTTCATAGCTTTATCCCTTCCAAGAATGTTAACCCTATCTTTTTTCATATATAACGGTCATCAAAGCCACTGTCCCGGAGGACTGCTCGCTAAATGATTTTACAATACCACCCGAATAATATCAATATTAATTCCCTAGAAGTGAAAAAATTAAACAATGTACAAAAAATCTGTATTTCACTTGAAATCATATTCTATTTCATATAAAATACAGATATTACCATATATTATTTGGTTAGCTATTCGAAAATCAGAAGAATTGTTGAAATATAGTTGGGGGAGGGATTAATACGGGCAAATATCTTTTTAATGATATCTTCAGAGAGATATGTGACACCTTTGAGATGGACCATACAGTTTTCAAATACATACCAGGATGTGATGCCGGCATCATCAGGCAATTTCAGACAGATACTAAACCTCCAAATAAAGTATTGGATTTCCTGATTTTCTGCATAATATACAGAGTAATGGTTATGAATGATCTTTATCTAAATAAGGGAATTCTTTTCCGATTAAATTACCAGATATTCAGTAATAGATATTTTACAGAAGAGATCAGGGCCCAAATCATAGAAATAGATGATACCCTTGCTTATCTCACCTATGTGCTTGAAAAAAGCTATGAGTTCAGTCCTCTCCCTAGTTGGGTGGAAAATTCTCCTTAAAAACAGTATTCCGGGAATTTCGCTTCCTGTCCCCTCCTGTATTAACTTATAGTTACTTTATTCTTTCCGCTATGCTTACTGAGATACATGATCGCATCCGCTTTCTTAATTACTTCATCCAGGGACAGGCTTTCGTTCTGCTTGATATACACACCAAAGCTCGCTGTTGTGGAAATCGATACTCCTTCATTGGAGATAATCGTGTTTTCTATCTCCTCTCGAATTCGTTCGATTCTCTGCTCAAGCTTCTTCCTGTCCGTAAAGCTCTGAATAAATACAATGATTTCGTCGCCGCCGTACCGGGCTACAATATCATTGGGTCGGACTGCATTCTTAATAATCTGTGCCACTGTCTTCAATACGACATCTCCCATAGGATGTCCATAGCGGTCATTGATGGATTTAAAATTATCCAGATCTACTATGACAATACAGTAATCTATTTCCGATAAATTTGTAATTAAACTCAAGGTCTCAAAGAAATATCTCTTATTAAAGATGTCCGTCAGGCCATCATAGCTAGCTCTTTCTCTAATCTGCTTATATAGGAAGTTATTTTCAATAGCCACACCAATATGGTTACCGATCAGAGAAAGGAAGATTACATGGTCACTGGTAAAATAATTGATCTCCCTATGCTGAATCAAAAGAAAGCCTATCAGTCTGTTATCAATCTTAACAGGGACTCCGATGCAGGAATGAATACTTTCCTCTTCCCTCTCATTCTTAAAAATCGGTTCCTCGCTGTTAATAACAAAATCTTCTTCCTGATATTTCTCAATCAACTGCTTTTCTATCTCTATACTTGCATTCGATACCGAATGTGCTACCGCTTCATAATATAGATCATTCATTTTGATATAGATTGTAGAATGATAAGCACCAAAAACCCCAATCAGCATGTCATTAATCAGAGAGAAGAGATTCGGATCTTTAATATATTGATTGATATATTTACTTATTTCCAGCATATTGGTAAACATGTCCAGTTTTTTTTCAAGGAGCATAACCTGCTGTGATAGTTTATAGATTGTCTGCTCCATAAATTCCTGATATTTATCAAATTTATCTTTTTCCATGCAAACACTCCTCAAGATGTGGCTTAACATTATTCTACCATTTTCTTGTAATTGTTTCCACTATTTAATTATTATATTTATTACTATTATTAATCACCATATGAATATTTTCTTCCATGCATTTCCATAAAACATAAAAATCCTCTGTCAGTACCTTGTAGAGACAGAGGATGTGCAAGCTCCATAGACGATTATTCATTTCCTGCAATATCCTTAAGCTCACCGAAGGAAAATCCCATCTCCTCCCATTTGCTCAATAGTTCATCCAGAATCTCGCAATTGGTTCTGGAGGTACTGTGTAAAAGCACAACGGCACCGGGATGTATCCTTCCCAAAAGTTTGGAATATGCCTGTTCCTTAGAAGGCTGACTATCCCTGTTCCAGTCCACATAGGCAAGACTCCAGAAGAAGGTCTTATATCCCAGCTGCTTTGCCATCTTCAAATTCTCCACACTGTACTGCCCCTGGGGTGGTCGATAAAACTTTGTCATCTTTTGACCGGTAGCATCTTCAAAGGACTCCTCCAGAGCTTCCAATTCTTCGCGGAAGGCATCAAAGGAAGAAATACAACTCATATTCGGATGGGAATAGGTATGATTAGCTACGGTATGACCCTCCTCAAGCATTCTGCGAACTAAATCAGGACATTTATTAATATAATTACCAACCAGAAAAAATGTGGCATGTACGTTATGCTTTTTCAATGCATCCAGAATAGCCGGTGTATATCCGTTTTCATAACCTGCATCAAATGTAAGATAGATAACCTTTTTATTGGTATCCCCTATGTAATAAGCATCAAATTTCTTCATCTCCTCCGGTGTTGCATTGGCAACAGGAGGCTGCCCTTCGCTTGGAAAGCCAAGCCCCCAATTCTGAGAAGCGGCTTCTTTCATCGTATTGGCAGCATAAGCATTCTTCAGTACCGCCAATCCTGCACCGCTGAAATACAAAGCCATAAACACCAGTCCAAGAATGATACACTTCAATAATTTTGTTAATTGCATAAATACTCCGTCAGGCATTATTTAGTACAATATATTAAATCAAGTTTCTCTGCATACCATCATTCTTGCATAGTATTTCTTCTATTTCAATCATTCCCAATAATGCTAAGCATTACAGGCTGTGAAAGATCGGCTTCATCCTATCATAGGTACAGTAATAATGAAAGCCAAGCTCCTTTAGCAGCTGCTTCGTTTCGGCCAGTCTGTAGCCTATATCCTCTTTTCTATGTGCATCAGAACCGATGGTCAGAATCTCACCCCCGAGTTCATGGTACAGCTTCAATATCTGAACTGACGGCGACACATCCTTTAACCCATAACGGTATCCGGAGGTATTCACTTCGATTCCCTTTCCATTTCTTATGACTGTTTTCAATATATCCTCAATCCTATCCCGTACTTTATCAAATGGGTATTTCCCATTCGGATCATACCGACGGATCATATCAAGGTGCCCCAATACACTGAAATCCTCATAAAGCTGCATCACCTTAAATATTTCCTCATAATACCTTTCGTGATATTCCTTCTGGCTTTTACCCTCTTGGAAGCAAAAATTCCAGAATTCTTTATTATCAACCTGATGACAGGAGAAAATAATAAAATCAAAGGGATACTTTAAAAAGGTTCTTTTAAACTCAGACACCGTGCCGGTTTGAATACCGAATTCCATACCTCCCTTAATTGCAATACGTGTCTCATAGAGCTTCCTGCAACGCTCGATTTCCTTCCAATATGCTTCACAGTCACAATTGATATCTGTCTTAACCCCGTAATCAATATGTTCTGTATAGCAAACCTCTTGTAGCCCCAGGGCAATCGCATGTTTAATCGATTCCTCCATAGGCAATTTCGAATCATCACTAAAATTAGTATGAAGATGATAATCTGCGAACATTTCGACTACCTCCTATTTTCCCTGCGTTTCCGCAGTCAAAGCAACCTTCTCTCCGACTGTATGGGTATGATTTAGTCTTTCCAGCATGACAATCATCATGATCACAAAGAAGATAAGGAAGAAGGGATAAAGCTTTATATCAATGATACCTACCAGCAAACCGAATAAGGGAGGCATAAAGGTCGAACCTGTATAAGCACAGGCCATCTGCATACCAATCATAGCCTGTGATAAATCAGTACCGAATTTAATCGGTGTCTGATGTATAATGCAGGGATAAATCGGTGCACAGCCTATTCCGATTACGATAAAGCCAATACACATAAAAAGAGTTCCAAAGGGAAGAAGGAGCATAAGGATACCCATAACAGCAAGGCCCTGTCCCAGACGAATCATTGATTTATCATTGAGCTTGAAGGTAATAAAACCGCAGAGGAATCTGCCGGCTGTAATACCAAGATAAAAGAAGGAGGCCCATTTTGCAGCAGTCTCAGTAGACATACCACGGTTCAGTACCATATAGCTTGCAGCCCACAGGCCTGCGGTTGCTTCCAATGAGCAATAACAGAAGAAGGCTGTCAGAGTTGAAATTGCCCCCGGTAATCTAATCAGTTCCTTCATCGGAAGGTTCCTATTCTTATGCTCCTCTCCTTCGGGTACCATAGTAGCTTTACGCCAAAGCGGCAGAGATAAAATCAAGATAGCAGTCAGAACAATCTGAAGGATGGATGTGGTCCGGTAGCCTGAATTCCAGGTCTGTCCAGCCGATAAAAAATATCCCATGATATAAGGCCCAAGAGTGGCTCCAACTCCCCAGAAGCAATGAAGCCAGCTCATATGCCTGGACTTATAATGAAGGGCAACAAAGTTGTTCAAAGCAGCATCCACACTGCCTGCACCGAGCCCTAGCGGTATTGCCCAAAAGCAGATGAGCAGATAGGAATTTGATATCGAAAAACCGAATAAGGCAACTGCTGTCAATCCGACGCTGATAGCAGTTACTTTTCCGGTGCCAAGCTTATGAATCACCTTATGGCTAAAAAGACTTGATAAGATAGTTCCACCGGCAATAATCATAGTAACAATTCCCGCATAGGACACCGGCACATTAAATTCTCCGTGCATGACAGGCCATACCGAACCCAGCATTGCATCGGGAAGTCCAAGACTGATAAAGGCGATGTAGATAATAACCAATAAGATTGTAAACATAAGACACCTCTCTTTAGAATTTTATATTACTCTATCCTTTGTTCCTGTCAACCTGTGCACCTGATGCGGTCAACATATATTGGCGAGAATAACAAAGACCCAGCTACCCAGTTAATTTTAACAACTTATTACTGGTATAAGAAATCCCTTGGATGGCTTGTTTTCCAGATACCTTCCTGTACCGGATTTAAGTCACCAATATGTTCTGATCTTTTGCTCACTCAAACTAGTATAATAATACAGCCAAAAACACTTTACATCAATAACAAAATGGTCATATAATATAATAAAATAGACATGATGTAATAATTCTGAGGAGAAATATTATGCAAATAAAGCCCTGTCCCATCATCGTAAATGATAAAATGCAAGAGCTGAATCCACATGGTACACCGCTGTATCCCTGCGGCTGTTATGAATCTTATATCGATAATAGCGTCACCTTTAATGTTACCTGGCATTGGCATGAGGAATTGGAGCTGATCCTTATCTATCGGGGAGAGGCCTGTATCACAGCCGGGCAGCATAATTACCTACTGAAGGCAGGAGAAGGTATTTTCATTAATTCCAATGTGCTCCATTCCGGAACCGGAACAGGCTCTGATCAATGTATCCTCCATTCCTTTGTCTTTCATCCGAGTCTGCTTACGGGCTCCATGGACAATATCTTCATGCAGAAGTACATACTCCCACTTGCTACCTGTGCGGATTTACCGAGTTATCCGCTTAAGACCGATACAGCATGGCAAGTACAGGTACTGAAGAGCATCGAAAATGCTTATGAAATCACGAGGGTAGAGGATTATGGTTTTGAATTCCGGGTCAGAAACTTACTGACAGATGCTTGTATGAAAATTGCATCGAATAACAGACACTTACTGTTCGATCAGACTGCGGAAAGAAAGCCTGAGGCAGATAGAATCAAGGTAATGCTGAATTACATTCATCAGCACTACCCTGACACCTTAGAATTAAGACATATTGCAGAATGTGCAAACGTAAGCACACGAGAATGTCTGCGCTCTTTTCATGAGCTTCTCGGTATCTCGCCCATGCAGTATCTGATCAAATATCGTATTTCTACCTCAGCAGAGCTTCTAGTCGACACAAACCTTAGTATTACGGAGATATGTACCCGCTGCGGCTTTCCCAGTCCCAGCTATTACTCAAAAATGTTTAAACGTTATACCGGTGCTACCCCTTCAGAATATCGTAAGCAACATTAGCTGACCGTTACGGTATCAACCGGCTCATACCCAGCCTTAATATGCCAAGGAGGTAACATAAAAATTTAGAACAACAAGTTCATCCGAACCAGCCAACTCATAAAAATGAATACTGCGACGCACCAAAAGAGATAAAACCAACGTAAAATAAGGCTGTTTCTTTGAAACCATAGATATATCCCGGAAGCAACACCGCTTAATCCAAGGAGTAAAAACATTGCAGCTGCAATTCGGAAAAACGCAAGCACTCCCGCAAGGCCTACCGTACAGTTCAACCCGCCGAATACCTCATTCATATAGTCTATGTGACATATAAATCTAAGTACCATAGCTCCAAGCATTACAAATACGGCAATCGGAGGGATACAGACTAAGGTATCAGCTTTTCTCTTTCTTGTGATTATTCCGGCAAGGAAGCGGATACCAAAAATAAGAAAGCCCGATGCCAGAATAAGGAGTGCCGGCAACAGGAACAGTATCTGCCATTGACTGCTCTCATACCAGGGTACTCTTATATAATAATTATTAGAACCATTTAAGGTGTAGTATAACCTATCATTCTTCTGTACAAAGGTAAATATGCCGGATTTTCCTTCATATCGATGACTTCCGAGATATTTGAGTTCCATGCCATTCAAGCGGTAGTCTTTGCAGGAATTGCCTGTAAGCTTCGTGGTGAAGCCGTAATAAAGGACATTTAGCAGTCTGTCAGAACCGCGTATGATGCGGTTTGCCGGTGCATAATATCCGTTTAGCTTAATCCCCTCTTCTTCGTCGAGTATCGAAGCCTTCTCCGTTAATTCATTACCATAAAGCAGCTCAGCGGTTCCATAGATACAATCTGCCAAGGAATACTTACTTCCATTGATTTGATTACAGCTTATAAATAGCCCAAGCTTTTCCTCCGGAAAGACTGCAATTTCTGATGTAAAATTGGCAGTTCCGCCATCATGAGTAAAGAAGGCATGTCCATTCGCCTCATGCCTCATCCAGACATATCCCATACCCGGTAATTCTTCCTCCATAGTATAATTCTTGGCTAATATCTCCCTTTTTGATGCATTTGAAAGTACCGTCTGCTGTTCCTCTCCTAAAAGAAAATTCATGAATTCCGCCATGTCACGCGCTGTTGAAGTGACTGAACCGGCCGGATAGCTGTTGACGACTACATCCTTCTTTTCCTCACCTGAAGGATTGTATGCTTTTGAGGCTATCCCCCTCGCCTCTGTCATATATGTAGTATGGTTCATATTCAGAGGCTCGAATATGTTATCCTGAGCATACTCAGCAAAGGACTGTCCGCTAATACACTCAATCACATATCCAGCCAGTGCAATTCCGTAGTTAGAGTAGTTTGATATCTCTCCTGGTTTATTCACCTGTGCAGGCTGGCAATCCCTTACGAACTCCTTCAGCGACATCCGATCCTTCTCATCCTCAGTCTCCAGCCCAGACAGCATGAAATCAAATCCGGCTGTATGTGTAAGAAGCTGCTTCATAGTAACAGGATATTTTAATTTCAAAAAATCTGCTCCCAGATACCTAGTTATGGATACATCCAGATCAAGCAGTCCCCTTTCTGCTAGCTGCATAGCTGCAATTGGTACAAACACCTTGGATACGGAGCCTATCATAAAGGTGGAATTCTCAGGATCAACAGAAATCCCCTTCTTCTCATCTGCATAACCATATCCCTTACATAAGACGATCTCCTGATCCTTCACTAAGGCTACGGTAATACCCTTCACCATCCCCTGCTGAACCAGCCTTTGAATCTCTTTGTCAATAAAGCCGGTAACCTGATCCGTCCTCACCGAAACGCTTGTCTTTGCATAAGCCATATCTGTCATGCAGATACAACACAAAACTAACAAAAGGAAGGCAGCTGAACCTTTCTTTATCATATTTCTCATATTCTCAAATCCTCCTATACACTCCTCCCATGTTCCAATGGAGGTATACTTAAAGTATATAAGAGAATTCTTACGTTACTGTGACAGAAAAATAACAAAAAAGTAATAATACACTTCAAAAACTATAGCTCCAGCATTGAATATTCAAAATTCTCATAACATAAACTTGTACCTTCTCTAATCTCCGGAGGCAGCAAAGCCCTTGCCACAAGCTTTAGGTCACCTTCCGGATTATCTGCTTTACGAAGGTGAGCATAATCTCCGTCTATTATTTCTACTTTATATATACATTGTTCCATCCATATCACCTTCCTTACATAATGAGAACACTTCCTATAGTGGTACTAACTCACAGACCGTCAAGGTGTCGTCCTTCACTGTAAATCTGATATCATAGCCGGCAAATTCTACACCATAGACCCTTACCGGGTCCTTCTGATAAGAGGGCCTCGGATCACAGGCCAAAACACCGAGAGCCGCTTCCTGTAGTTCTTCAGGAAGAATACTAAGCAGCTCTTCCGGAAAATCTACGGAAAGTGCATAATCCTTCAGTGGCTCTGCAAAGCCCCCTGCAGCCTCCTGTCTGCAATCCGTATAAGGCAGGTAAGGCTTGATATCATAAATCGGGGTATTATCCATCAGATCGGCCCCTGACACATAAAGCAGCGGACCAAGCTCACTGTCCTGTTCAATTTTCTCCAGTCGGACACAGGACAGTCCGATTGGGTTCGGACGAAACGGAGAACGAGTCGCAAAAACTCCCATTCTTTTGTTCCCTCCCAACCGTGGAGGCTTTACCATGGGAGCCCAGGTATCACGAACCGACTCAGAAAATTCCCATAAAAGCCAGATGTGAGAAAATTCCTCCAAGCCTCGGACCGCATCCTGAATCCGATATTCCGGCTCGAATATGATGACTGCCTTCAAGGCATCTACTAGACCGCTTTGTCTTGGAATTCCGAATTTAGACGGAAAATCCGTCCTAATCCTGGCAATGGTCTTTAAAGTCGGCTCTGAGGAGGTTCTCATTGTCCTGCTCTGCTGTTGCTCTTTCCTTTTCTTACGAATGTCTTGATAGGATGTCATGTCATTTACTCCAAATCATTGATAGAATATTTTTTATAGTTATTATGATACCCGTATGAACTTATTATTGTCAACTACCGGCCATTCTTACCAAAAAATCCAAATAATTAATTTATGTATTGACATATATATCGAGATGCTATATATTCTAGGTACGATATATTGCATCTCGATATATCGTACTACAATGTATGGAGGTTCCAAATGGAAGATAAAATTAAAAGAGTATATATCCCTATGACTGAAACAGGCTTTTACATACTTTTCTGTCTTCAGGAGGAAATGCACGGATACACAATTGGTCAAAGGGTAAAGGCCATGACGGACGGCGAGATTGTCATCAGCCCGGGCACGATGTACGGAAGTCTGTCCAAGATGGAGAAGGATGGTCTCATCCGATTTGTGAAAGAAGAGGAGAAAAGAAAATCCTATATTATTACAGCTCTGGGCCAGGAAATCCTTGATATTGAGCTCCGAAGAATAGAACGTTTATACAGAAACAGTAAGGGGGAATAATTTATGGAGAAACGAGTTGAAAAGCAAAACTTTTTTATATCGGAATTTAACGAGGAGGCTGCCTGGCTTTCCTTCATGCACAGACAGGGTTGGAAATTCATAACAACTAACGGAAGAAAATATGAATTTGAACAATGTGAGGCAGAGGACTGGAGCTATCAACTGGATTTTAAGGAAAATGGAATTGTCGACGAGGATTATATTCAAATGTTTACTGACTATGGTTGGGAATATATCTTTCATTTTGGTAAGTGGTTCTATTTCCGTAAAAAGAAAACAGAAGCTGAGGAAGATCTCTCCATCTTCAGTGATAAGGAATCAAAGATTGATATGTGCAAAAGAGTCATCAATACTGATGCATTACGCATCATTCCTATTCTCCTGACGATTCTGGGGGCAAATTATTTGCTGTTTTTCACCTCTTTATTACAGAAAAGTGATTTTTTGCAGGGTGCAAGATTTGGTGTCATGCTCGGAAGCCTCATACTCATTTATTTAACCCTTAGTATGACGATTAGCCAATACAAAAAGCTTTTCAAAATGATGAAAAGCTATGAGAATCCTGTAAAATAGCTTCTGAAAGGCACATAAACCATTGCAGCATTACTACAGTCTTCTGCTTTCTCGCCGAAGGTTGACTGGTGCCCGCCATAATTAATTCAGTGGTACTCTTACTTTTTTGTAACTATATAACAAAAAAGTGCGTACTTGTCATAATCGTTTTTCCTTTGTAGAGTATATCTCAAATAAAGGAGGAATGATATGGAAAATATAACCATGAAACATTTATTAAATAGGAGAAGTATCCGAAAATACGAAGAACGTAGGCTTCCAAAGGAGCAGCTTACCATGCTCCTGCAGGCGGCGATGAATGCACCCAGTGCCTGCAATCAGCAATGCTGGCATTTTATCGTAATTGAAGACAAGAAGAAAATGCAGGTGCTGTCAGAAATTCACGGTGGTTACCATACACTGAAAAATGCACCGCTTGCTATCCTGGTATGCAGTGAACCGGGTACTGCCAAGCTGGAATGCTTCGTAGATCAGGACTGTGCAGCAGCTACACAGAACATATTAATTGCCGCAGAAGCCCTAGGCCTGGGTGCTCTATGGATGGGTGTAAATCAAACCTCACCGGATGACTCCGTCATCATCCGCAACGTCCTAAACCTCCCGGAAGAAATCAAGCCCTTTTCCTTTGTTGCTTTAGGCTACCCCTTGGAATCGGCACACCCCCAGAACAAGTATGACGAAAGCAAAATCCACTATGACAGCTTTCTGAGCGCTTAAAACAACTTAATAACAGTACTATTGAAATGCATCTATACAAAAGGTTCTATCATCATCGTTTTATCACAAAGGATCCAGATTATAAATATCAAAATAGACGTCGGGATCTGCCAAAACATATCCAAGCTTCTATCTAATTCACAGCAAGAAAGCGGGCTGCCAACACAAAACTATTATTCATTACTTAGAATTCAGGTGTGATGACAGTGTTGATCTAATTTACTGATTAAGAGCTTTCTTGGTAATACTTGCTTTAGGGGAGGAGTATTCTATTCCGGAAATCGTCTATGGAGGGACGATTAAGGAGTACGCGACATGGATGTCGCTATACTCCGACGGAATGTTTCATACTCCGATACGAAAGCTTAGTATTACCTGAAAGCAATTACTGTCAGTAAAATAGATCAGCACTGTCATCACACCGTTCCTAGCATGAAACCTTTTGTGTGGCAGCCCGCTCACTACAAAATGAGGGATTGAATTATTTCGATTTGGATTTGGAATACACATCAAATGCAACGGCCGCAAGAAGTACAAAGCCCTTGATTGCCTGTTGCCAGTCGATACTAATACCCATAATAGACATACCGTTGTTCAGAACGCCCATGAGTAAACCACCGACCATTGCTCCTACTACCGTTCCGACACCGCCTGAAGTGGAGGCTCCGCCGATGAAGCAGGCTGCAATCGCATCAAGCTCAAAATTTACACCGGACTTCGGTGTGGCGGAATTCAATCTTCCTGTAAAGATGACACCAGCAAGTGCTGCCAATACTCCCATATTGGCATATACCCAGAACATAACCTTCTTAGTATTGACACCGGATAACTGAGCAGCCTTTGCATTTCCACCAAACGCATAAATATGTCTTCCGGGTATAGTCTTCATGGTTATAAAGGAATAAATCAATACCAATACCACGACGATGATGAGAACCATCGGAACACCTTTATAGGAAGCCAAAGAATACGTAAATGCATTGATTACTACAAGGATGCAGATGAGCTGGGGAATAAAAACTGCATTTGCGGTTACTTCAAAACCATACTTTTTCTTATTCTTTCTGCTGTTAAGTTCCTTCAGTATATAGAGTATGGAAGCGATGATTCCGCATGCTATGGTAAAGATATTCTTAAAACCGAGCATGGGGACATCCGGAATGAAGCCTGAAGCCAGGAAGGTATAACCGTCCGGCAGCGGTGCAAGGCTGGTGCCCTTAAGAACCACCAAGGTTAAACCTCTAAAGATTAGCATGCCTGCCAATGTCGCAATAAAGGCCGGTACACCTACATAGGCAATCCAAAAACCCTGCCAGCATCCGATTAAAAGGCCAAGAATTATAGAGGTAATAATGGTCGGTAGAACCGGTATATTCATCTTAAGCATCATAGTGGCTGAAATAGCGCCTACAAAGCCTGCCACAGAGCCAACGGATAAATCAACATTTCCGCCTGTCAGGATACATAAAAGCATACCAATGGCTAAAATTAATATGTATGCATTCTGCGAGATCAAATTAGAAATATTGAGTGGCTTTAACAAAACACCTTTTGTAAAAATTTGAAACAATACGATTACTATGATTAAAGCAATCACCATTACATATTGACGAATATTTCCCTTCAACAAAGCACTCGTCTTATTCTTCATGATATCCCTCCTGATTGCTCTGCATTATGCATTGCATTATGTTTTCCTGTGAGGCCTCCTCGGCACTCAGTTCTCCCACAATTTTACCCTCGTTCATAACATATACTCTATCGCACATACCTAAGATCTCAGGCAGCTCCGAGGATATCAAAATAATTGTTTTTCCGTTTTCGGTTAATTCATTGATGACCGAATATATTTCATATTTTGCACCGACATCGATACCGCGTGTCGGTTCATCTAAGATCAAAACATCCGGATTGGAGAAAATCCATTTACTAAAGACAACCTTTTGTTGATTTCCACCGGATAAATTTCCTGTTTTTTGAAGAATGCTGGAGGATTTTATTCTCAGCTTTGCTCTATAATCCTCCGCTACCTTTATCTCCATATTTTCATCAATTACAATGCCTTTACTGATCTTGTGGAATGCAGTAAGACTGATATTACGCTTCACATTATCGATCAAAATGAGACCGGCATTCTTTCTGTCCTCTGTCGTATATGCTATACCATGTCTGATAGCATCACTGACATTATTAATTTGAATTTCCTTTCCATCCTTGAGGATGGTTCCCTCAATTTTTTTACCGAAGGATTTTCCGAAGATACTCATGGCAAACTCAGTACGTCCGGCACCCATAAGCCCTGCTATTCCGACAACTTCTCCCTTTCGGGTTTTAATGTTGATATTATTCAATACCAGTTTTGAATCGTCTTTGGAATCATATGCACTCCAGTTTCTGACTTCAAAGCAAACCTCACCGATTGTATGAGAACGCTTGGGAAAGCGATCGACAAGCTCTCGCCCAACCATACCTTTGATGATCTTGGCTTCCGAGATCTCATCCACGCCCTTTACGAGTGTATCAATTGTTTTTCCATCCCGAAGTACCGTAATTTCATCTGCTACTCTTGTAACCTCATTCAGCTTATGAGAAATAATAATACAGGTTATTCCATGTTGCTTTAATTCTAAAAGAATATCCAATAAATGCTTGGAATCATCATCATTTAATGCGGCTGTCGGTTCATCCAGAATCAAAATCTTGACATCCTTAGCAAGCGCTTTGATAATTTCGACCAACTGCTGTTTTCCCATACCGATATCTTGAATTCTGGTATCGATATTCTCATTTAACCCTACCTTTTTCATCATCTCCAAGGTTTTAGATCTTGTTTTATCCCAACTGATGACCGGTCCGAAGCCGGTTTGCTCATTTCCTAAAAATACATTTTCTGCAATCGAAAGCTGCGGAATCAATGCGAGTTCCTGATGAATGATAGCAATCCCCTTTGCTTCGCTCTCTTTGATATTCTTGAAGGTACAGATCTGACCGTCAATCACGATATCTCCCTCGTAGGTACCATAGGGATAAACACCGCTCAGGACATTCATCAAGGTTGATTTTCCTGCTCCATTTTCACCGACAAGCGCATGGATATGAAGAGGCTTTATTTTTAAGTTGACGTTATCCAGTGCTTTTACCCCAGGAAACGTTTTAGTAATATTTCTCATTTCCAATGCATATTGTTCCATATTCATACTCCTTTAGCTATAGCGCTACCTACTGATTATTCAGTTGTTATTCTAATTGTACTAAAATGTCGGTTAGCGCCATTCAACTAACCGACATCACAGTAATTAAAATCTTACCAGGATTATTGAATATCTTCCGGTTTCAAGTATCCAGAGTCCATAACTAATTCTTGATAGTTATCTTTTGTTACGATAAAAGGTGCAAGCAGATAGGACGGAACAATCTTAACATTATTATCATATGTGCTGGTATCATTGATTTCAGGTTCTTTACCGGAAAGCACTGCATCAACCATGCCTGCTGCTACCTTTGCGAGCTCACGGGTATCCTTAAGAATTGTGGAATACTGATCACCGCTTACAATAAGCTTAATGGAGGCTGCTTCAGCATCCTGGCCGGTAACAACCGGTAAGTCCTTACCTGTAAGACCAAATGCTGTCAAAGCGGAAAGAATACCTCTGGACAGACCATCATAGGGAGATAATACACCGTGAAGAGTCTTACCGTCGGTGTAGTTGGCAGCCAGAATAGTATCCATACGAGTCTGTGCTACAGCACCATCCCATCTTAGGGTTCCAACTTCTTCCTGAGTAACCTGTCCTGAAGGGATAACGACTGTACCCGCATCGATCATTGGCTGTAATACATCCATAGCTCCCTGGAAGAAATAGAAGGAGTTCGTATCATCGGGAGAACCAGCAAAAAGCTCAATATTGTAAGGACCTTCACCCTTCAGCTTCTTCAATCCATCTACCAATGACTCAGCCTGAAGCTGGCCAACTTTTCTGTTATCGAAGGTTGCGTAATAAGAAACTGCATCTGTATTAACTAAGAGACGATCATAGGAGATGATCTTAACTCCGCCTGCTGCTGCAGCATCCAGAGTATCTGATAAAGTGGAGCCGTCAATTGCTGCGATAACAAGAACTGCTGCTCCCTTAGTAATCATATTTTCAATCTGTGACTTCTGTGTCGGTATATCATCCTCTGCATATTGTAAATCAACTACATATCCCTTTGCTTCGAGAATTTCTTTCATTGCTGCTCCATCCTTAATCCAACGTTCGCTGGACTGGGTGGGCATTGCAATACCTATGTACTGACCTGCACCGACCTGCTCTACCACTTCTTCAGCGACTGCTGCCGGAGCCTCTGTCGGTTCTGCTACCTTTGTCTCGGTTTTAGCCGGCTCCGGAGCCTTAGTATCAGACTCTTTTGATCCGCACCCGATAAGCATTGATACCGTCAGAGAAAGAATCATAAGTAATGATAAAATCTTTCTTAATCCCCAAGTGTTTCTTTTCATAAAATCCTCCTCGTCTTTTAGGTTATTTTTGTTAATATATGCCAAACTATAGATATGCTATAGTCAACATCGAAATCATACACAACCTATACAAACATTTTTCATAGTTATATGTTCGTTTATGTTCGTTTTATATTTCGTTTTTGATTGTATGTTTGTATCATATCATTTACATACTCAATTGTCAACAATATTTTAAGGATATATTCTAGCTTTTTATGCATCTTTCACAACGTATATAACAAATACTTACTCAGAGTAAGTTCGTATTGTTTTTTTTCCGGGAATCGTGTATCATATTCAAATAAAACACTAATTTTGCAGTAGATTTTTGCTGCCGGATAGCGAAAAGATAGGACAGGGTTTATGTTTGCGATAGAAAGAATAAAAATCATTAAGAATCACCTGCTGAAGGAGCAAAAGGTATCGGTCTCAAAATTAAGTCAATTATTGGATGTAACCGAGGTGACGATACGCCGCGATTTAGAAAAGCTTGAAAACGAGGGGTTTCTCAAACGTACTCATGGTGGAGCTGTGTTGATGGATTATGTCGAGGAATCTGCCTTAGGAGAGTATGAGGAAAGTAAAGATATTCTTCTATATCAGGAAATTGCAGATACTGCCTTCCATCTGGTCAATGACGGTGAAGCAATCATGCTCACGAATGGTACGGTAAATGCCTATATTGCCAAAGCGTTATCCGAGCATTCCAATCTGACTATCGTCACAAATGACCTGGTGATAGCCTCTGCCTTCTCCCATTCTCCCGGGAATAATCTGATACTGCTGGGTGGTGATTTAGAGGAAAATGCGTTATATGGTCAGATGACAACAGATAATTTGAAAAACTTTTCTTTTGATCATATCTTTATAGAAATTGACGGTTTCAATGAAACGGTCGGAATTACCGTTTCCAGCACTAAAAAGGCCACCTTAATACAACAGGCGATTAAGCAGGCCGACTCCGTCACTATGGTCTGCCTGTCCCGTTTTTTTGGTATTAAATCGCTTTATCGTGTCGGAAACCTTAATTTATCACATCGTGTACTGACAGACTCCAACTTAGAAGACAGATATAAGAACTATATTTATAATCAAAACATACCATTATTCACTTCAATTGATGTTTATGAGAATTAATATGAGCTGTATCAACGCTTTTACGTGGGAGGTTTATGATGATCATTCCGTTACTTGAACTGAAGAATATTAATCTCACCGTATCGAATTTCAAGATTAGAAATGTAAGCATCTCTCTGTATCCCGGAGAAGTTCACATGATAATGGGTGAAAATGGTTCCGGTAAAAGTATGCTGATGGAAATGATATGCGGTATGTTACAGCCTGATTCCGGGGAAATCTATTTTGAAGGTCAGTTGATTAAGCCGAAGAGCCTCTCCTTTTATTCTCCCAATGAGCTTATCTTTATCCAGCAGCATTCTACGCTTTTAGAGAACATCAGCGTGGCGGAAAATCTGTATTTTCACAGTCTGCCTTATAAGAATAAATTACTGCGTATCATTGATTTTGAAAAACTGAATAAGCAGTTTCTTGAGTTAATTCGTGAGTTCAATTTACCGATCGATATGACGGATAAGGTTAGCACCCTCGGTTTGGCTCAAAGACAGATGATTGAGTTCTGCAAGGCCTATATTTCTGATTCAAAAATAGTAATTTTAGATGAGCCCTCAGCTTCTCTCACCTCCAGTGAACGCGAAATACTTTATAGGATCGTTAATTATATCAAAGCAAGAGGCGCCGGTATTTTCTACATAACACATCGTATCGACGACACCATGCGAATTGGTGACCGGGTATCCATCATAAATAACGGTTCCTTAATCGGAACAAGAAGTATCAAGGAGACTTCCGAGGCCGAGCTCGTACATCTTCTGATCGGTTCTAATCTGAATGAGCGTTATCCGAAGATGAATATTAAAAAGGGAAAGATTCTTCTCTCAGTATCGAATCTGTGCTATGAAGACAAGCTATCCAATATCAATTTCCAACTAAGGGAAGGAGAGGTGCTGGGCATTACTGGGCCAGCCGGTTCAGGCAGAACACTTCTCGCCAATTGTCTTTTCGGAGCAGTCAGGTACAGCGGTCAGATTCATATTAATAATAGGTTGATCCAGCTTAACAGCCCTCGGGAGGCAATTCGTAACGGAATCGCTCTTCTGCCCGAGAATCGATATGAAGATTCCATATTTCAGGAGCTGGATACCAAAGAAAATGTAGCTTTCCCTTCTCTGCACCGCTTTTCAAGAAATCAGGTAATCAATACCGATTTGATGGAACAGGCAGTTCTGGATTACGTAACTAAAATTAATATACCCAAATTCAAACATCAAAGTATTCTTGCCTACAGTGAGGGTAGCCTTCAAAAAGCAATTTTTGCTAAATGGCTCATGAGTCTCGCAAGGATTTTCATTCTGGATGAGCCCACACGCGGTATTGATCTTGCCAGTAAAATTGATATCTATAACTTTATCAATGATATGACTAAGAAAAAAGCCGGTATCATATATATTTCCTCCGATATCGATGAAATCATGGGAATCTGTGACCGTGTTGCAGTTCTATCGGATACGACCTTTATCTGTGATCTATCTACCAGCAAGACCACCGTGGAGGAGATCACCGCGCTGCAGGTTCGCAGCTCTGCTAATCCCCCTGCATCCAACAAATAAAAAAGCCACAACCAATTACCGGTTGCGGCTTTATTTAATTATATCCTTCATGATTAAGAGCTCTTAGCAGGGCCTGCCCTCTATTACAGCGAGTTATTTCTTAAGGCATACTGCTACCTTGTTCCCTTGTAACCGCTTAAGAATCTTTCGAATTTATCAATTGCCACCTTCAGCTGCTCCAATCTCGGCAGATATACGATACGGAAATGATCCGGTTCATTCCAGTTAAAGCCCTTCCCGTGAACCATCAGTACATGCTCTTCTCTCAAAAAATCAAGAACAAACTTTTCATCGTCCAGGATATGATACCTTTTGGTATCTATCTTGGGAAAGATGTAGAAGGCAGCCTTAGGCTTCACAGCCGTGATACCCGGAATGCTGTTCAAACGTTCTGTAATGTATTCTCTCTGCTCATAAATTCTTCCCCCGGGAAGCAGTAATTCATCTGCACTTTGATATCCTCCAAGAGCCGTCTGTACAATCTGCTGTGCCGGTACATTAGAGCAAAGGCGCATGGAGGAAAGCATGTTTAAGCCTTCAATATAGCCCTGAGCTCTGGATTTATCACCACTTAAGCTCATCCAGCCAACTCTGAAGCCCGCTATCCTATGGGACTTAGAAAGCCCGTTCAGAGTCACCACCATCAGATCCGGAGCCAATGAAGCAATGGAAATATGCTCTCCTCCGTCCATGACCAATCTGTCATAGATTTCATCAGCAAAGATGATCAGTCCGTTCTCTCTTGCAAGATCAACTATTTTCTCCAGTAATTCTCTCGGGTAAAGTGCCCCTGTGGGATTATTGGGATTGATGATTACGATGCCCTTCGTCTTGTCGGAGACCTTCTTTCTCAAATCCTCCAGATCAGGATTCCAGTCTGACTGCTCATCGCAGATGTAGTGAACGACCTTACCACCTGCCAGGGTTGCGGCAGCGGTCCACAAGGGATAATCCGGGGATGGAATCAATATCTCGTCTCCATCATTTAGGAGCCCCTGCATACACATAGAAATCAACTCACTGACACCATTACCGGTATAGATATCATTGATTCCCACATTCGGGATTCCCTTCAGCTGACAATACTGCATGATTGCTTTTCGTGCAGAGAATATGCCCTTTGAATCAGAATAGCCTTCCGAGCTGGTCAGATTGGACATCATATCATGAATAACCTCGGTGGGTGCGTCAAAACCAAACGGAGCAGGATTTCCGATATTCAGCTTAAGTATCCTGATCCCTTGCTCAATCATCCTGTCCGCTTCTTCCACAACCGGGCCTCTTACATCATAGCATACATTATCTAACTTCCTTGATTTTTCGAACAACCTCATCATATTCTCATTCCTCCATTTTACTTTATGAAAATGCTAACCATTAAGAATCAGGATAAAAAAAGCCCCAAGCTAAACATTTAGCTTAGGGCGAATGTATCTCATCCGTGTTACCACCTAAATTCAGAGAAAGAAGTTCTCTGCTCTCACTCAGTACTGATAAATATGTACATCACATATCTATAGCCTATACCGTTTCCGATATAACGGTCAGAACCCGACGAAGTCTACTGCTCATATGATGACTAGTATTGATATGAGGTTCGGTTCGTAGCTCAGAAACTGCTTCCTCATCATCTTCACGAGAATTTACACCGACCATTCTCTCTCTAGGCATCTGAAGATGAGTACTCCTTTTCGTCATCGCTTATTGGATGTTATGATAATACTAGATGGAATATTTGTCAAGTTATATTTATGTTGAAATGAATTTCATTTTATTACAGCAAAAAGCTTCCTATTTATTTAAGCAAAAAAGTACCAATACTATCATTTCTTTTATTCACCTAATGATTACTCAGTATTCCTAATCAGCTGTATCTCTGAAATATCCTTCAGACATTATTCTCTGTCTTAAGATGATTAACTATAGCTTCTCGCTTACCTTTATCTACCGGATGACTGTATGCCAGTTCCAAAGCCCATAATACGGCACCTGCGGCAGGCTTGATCTCCAAAAGCATAGGTTTGACTCGCATTCCTGTATATAAGAAGATACAATTAGTAAAATACTCCAACAATCTGGGACAATTCGTCTTAGTCCAGACCGACCCCGCCAGTACTACCTCAGGGGTCGTCTGAAAGGTTAAGTTCCTGATACATCCCGAAACTGATTTTGCCTGCTGTCTGGCAATTTCCTGTACTATCTCAACCGCTACCTCATCGTCTGAGTTGGCAGCATCATAAAGAATGGTAATTAACTCCTTATCCCATTCCCTTCGAGCATAAAACTCTTCATTGATCACATTATATAAATCCGTTGGACCCTCCAATCCGAACAGCCGCAATATCTGATCTGTAAGAATTGTCTTTGGCCCGCAACGGTAATAATAATCATAAACAGCCTTGACCGCTTGTGCTGCAATAAGAAACCCTCCCGCATAATCTCCGGAGGCAATACCGATCCCCCCTACCTGAAGGATTTTACCAGTCTCATCGATTCCGGTCACAACCGTACCAGTACCGTTGACACAACAGATACCGATGCCGGAAGGACAGCCCGCCTTGATGCCAAGGACGGAATCATTTGATACAATAAATTTTCTAAAGCCTGCTTTTTTCACAATATTACTCATGGCAGTCTGCTGAGCCGGCGTATCCACACCTGCCATACCAAAAGCCGCTGCTGCAACACTTGTCCTTGGTATATTGTTCTTCCTCAACAGCTCATCCAAATCGGACAGGAGCTTTTCCTCAGCCTCGGCAAACCCGCCATTCAGCACCTCATGACTTCTGCTTCCTGTACGCAGTGAAGCAACAGGTTCTCCCTCCACCGTAAAAATAAGATAGTCTGTCTTTGTACCTCCGCCATCGACTCCGATGATATATTCCTTATTCATAGTCTCCTCCGTTCTTTGGTCTACCTTATCTATAGACAAACTGTGGGAGATACGCTCTGTGAGCCTGTTTCATCTCCTCATAACACTGCTTGGCCATGTGATAATCACCTATCAGAGGATGGATGAGCAGAGCCCTCATCGCTTCCTCATCATCTCCATTGACGGCGGCCATCACCGTATGGCGTTCATACGCCTTAACTGTCCGCATCAGTTCCATAACATGCTGATTATTGAAGTTTTGAACCGGAATAGGCTTTGCACCGGATCTGCCAATAACCGCCGGAATTTCCACCGTATCCTCATCCTCCATAAATTCCAGAGCCCCTTGATTTCTTACATTAACGACATGAATTTCCTGCTTATCATTGTAGATTGCATCAACTAGTGAGATAGCCGCCTCGGAATATCGGGCACCACCGCGGCTTTCTAACTCCGTCGGCTTATCCTTCAACTCCTCCTGCTGATAAAGCGTGAGCAGCCGCTCTTCGATTTCCATACAAATCTCTCCACGGCATTTCTCTTCTTCCAATAAATGCTTCAGCTTATCGTCTCGGTAATAAAAATACTCCAGATAGGAGGAGGGTATTGCCCCGATCGTCTTAATCAGCTCTGTATCAAAGCCCTGCAAAGGAATATTCTTCATTCCCTTTCCCTGCACTCCCTGCTTCAGTGCCTCATCTAGCAGCTCCCGATCCCCCTTTTTGATTCCAGTAATAAAGCTTAAATGATTTAATCCGACATATTGAATATCCAACTTCTTCTCACCTAAAGACTGCTCCACCTCCGCAAACATGTTAATTGGAACGTTACATAAGCCTAAGGTCTTAATACTCGAGTACTTCTGCAGGGCCTCCGCCAATATCCCGGAAGGGTTAGAAAAGTTAATCAGCCAGGCTTCAGGGCATAGCTGTTCCATCTTTCCGGTAATTTGAAGCATGGCAGGAATGGTACGAAGAGCTTTGAAAAATCCACCGATGCCTGTGGTTTCCTGCCCGATCAGACCATACTTTAGTGGTATTTTCTCATCCAGTATCCTGCAGGGCAATTTACCGACTCTGATTTGGGAGAGGACATAATCCGCCCCGGCTAAAGCAGGCTCCAGCTCCAGGGTGAAGGATATCCTAATATTTATCCCGGCTTTCTCAATCATTCTGCGGCATAGTCCTCCGACAATCTCCAGCTTTGGCTTGTCAATGTCCATCAGGACGAGTTCGGTGACTGGAAGAGACTGACTGCGAAGGATGATGCCCTCGATTAGTTCCGGTGTATAGGTACTACCGGCACCGATAATAGCAATTTTTAATTTATGCATTATACTGCTCCTTTCGATTGTCGTATTGTCTTGTTGACTCCTTCACTGCCATTTTGGGAGGATACTTTATGGTAAAAAAGGTGCTTTCCTTCTTATCAATGATAGAAAGCAGTTGTTCCACTGCACTCTGTGCTATCTCCTCTGCCGGTTGCCTTACAGAGGTAATTCGTGGTACGTAATGATTGGCAAGCAAACTATCGTCATAGCCGCATACCGAGATATCCTCCGGCACCTTTAAGCCCAGATCCTTAATCGCATTGATTGCACCCACGGCAATATGATCATCAAAGGCAAATACCGCACTAGATAAGGTCCCTGCAGCATTCCATTTCATGATTGCTCGATAACCTGTCAGTTGATCATACTCACCGTTCTCAATCACATAGGGTTGAAGAGAAGCTTCAGCCAATGCTCTACAGGCTCCCAATTGCCGTTCCATCGTTGACATACTGTCTGCTTCTGCTCCAATCAACCCAATTCTTGTATGTCCGAGATCAAGCAAATGCCTGACCGCCATATATCCACCGGCAATATTATCAGTAAGGACTGAGGTGATGTCTTCCTTCATGGTCTGATTATCGATTACCACAAACGGTATTTTCTTAGATTTGAAAATATCGATAAAATATTTTTCTCTGTTATATACCAAAAGTATTGCACCGTCCACACGGTTCTGACTCAAAAAAGCTGTATTAATATGCTCACTGCTCCCATCACATATGGAAAGGGTCAACAGATAGCCTCTGTACAACAGCTGCTCGTTCACCTCTTTGACAATGTTGTTTAAAAATTCATCACCCAGGTCAGATATAAATAGCGCAATAACATTGGTCCTTCCTGTAGCCAGAGTTTTTGCCGCCGCACTTGGGATATATCCCAATTCATCAATCGCTTCCAGGACTTTTTTCCGATTGCTTTCACGGACATTGGGGGAATTGCTGATTACCCTGGATACCGTAACATAAGATACCCCGCTCCTCTTCACCACATCCTCAATTGTAACCTTCACCGTTACCTCCGTTCCTGCATAAGTTTTTTCTCTTCCAAGGGTTTAACCTGGTTGAGTTGCTCTTTTATTTGTTATAGGTGTGATCCTTATTATTAAAATATATATGCGTATATATTTTCTTACCAATATAATACATCATCTTTGATATAAATGTCAATATTATTCCATTAATTATTTATTTAAATCCATAATATCTGTTATTACTCCTGAAATAAATGATTATATCATCTTATTAAGCAATAATAATTTCACTATAGTATATGCGTATTAAATTATATCAGAAGGTTATGTAAGCAGGTATCAGAAGAAATCTTTAAAAAGATATTTTTCCCTACATATTTCTACTCAATATCTCAGAAATATGATTTTCATATTGTTATTCGACAATATGATACACATTTTGCCCTCTCAGTGAATACTATATAATTGGGTAGCGTAATTACCCATATCAGTAAAATATTAAGGAGATGAGACAATGGATGCTTATAAATCACACTCTTCAGAATCTGTTCACGCAGCATTATCCTCCTCTTCCTGTAGTGAAGTTGAATGTAATGCATCTGTAATCAGCGCAGATACTCTTCCAAAAGCAGATAACTATCCTTGGTGGGGAGGCAATTTCAAGGTTCCTAAAGTTTTATCAGAATTTATTGTTCAGATTGACTCAGAATCAAAGATCAGACTGAATGAGCCTGCTTATGAGATAAAAAGAATTGAAAAACAGATTTTTTTAACACAATGCAGATATATCCCTCCTACCAACAAGGTGTTCCTAGAAGGCTATATCAGGAAAAATATTGAATATGCGTCAAAAAGCTGTACGAGAAACCATACCATATCCGGTAACATCAAAGATACCACTGTTCATGTTCCGTTTAAAGCTTATACAAAAGTTGATTTCTTTGGTAATCCACCTCATATTGTTCCGAATCCACCTGCATTGGTAGCAAGATATTTCGATGAAAAGAGGATGGGAAAAGATATCAGAGAAGCAGACCGATCAAATATCGAGATTTTTAACGAGCCCGTATATTGCGAACTGGAATGGTCAGCAGTCTATGATGCTGATATCGATCATAAAGGTATTCCTATTGATTGTATGATTAACGAGGAAGAGTTTCAGGAATTTACAGATAAGTCTGTTATCTATATCTGTATAAAGCTGCTTCAAAAGCAGCAGGTTTGCTGGCCTGAGCATCTGATTCCGAAAAAGGAGGAAGCTAAGGATATGCCTTATCCGATGAATACTCCCTGGGATACACCGATGGATCACCTTCCGGATAAGGGAGTAAGCTGACTGTCCTAATGATTGCAGCAAATAGATAACAATTTAAGGCCTATGCCAGGATAAACCTGGTATAGGCCTATTTAATAACCGCTTACCATTTCCGTTCACTATCCTGCATGAAGCTTACGGTCGGTTAGTCTATATTCCACACATCCATTTCCAATCTCTTACCTCCGGAAGGTCTTGGCCATGCTCATGAATGTATTGTTTATGTTCCACAAGCTTGTCATTCATCTTCTGAATCAGATATGCTCCGCGGTTGCCAAGCTGAGGCAGACGCAGGATTACCTTCTTAACCAGGTTGAAACGGTCTATCTCGTTCTGTACGCGCATATCAAATGGTGTAGTAATGGTTCCTTCTTCACGGTAGCCGCACACATGGAGATTTCGGTTACGACGGTGATAAGTTAGTTCATGGATCATTGTCGGATACCCGTGAAAGGCAAATATAATTGGCTTATCCCTGGTAAACAATGCGTCATACTCAGCATCGGTCAAGCCATGAGGATGCTGGCTGTGAGGCTGTAGCTTCATCAGATCCACGACATTGATGACACGGATCTTAATTTCAGGCATATAATTACGTAACATCGTAACAGCAGCCATCGTTTCCAATGTAGGGGTATCACCGCAGCAGGCCAATACTACATCCGGTTCCTGTCCCTGATCATTACTAGCCCAATCCCATATACCGATGCCCTGGGTACAATGCTTGACAGCCTGCTCCATTGTCAGCCACTGAGGACGAGGATGCTTCGAGGTAACCATAACATTAACATAGTTTTTGCTTCTGATACAGTGATCAAAGGTAGATAGTAAGGTATTTGTATCCGGTGGCAGATAAAGACGTACAACGTCTGCCTTTTTATTGGCAATATGATCCAGGAAGCCCGGATCCTGATGTGTAAAGCCGTTATGATCCTGTTGCCATACGTTAGAGGTAAGAATCAGATTCAATGAGGCTATCTTCTGTCTCCAGGGAAGCTCATTACATACCTTAAGCCACTTTGCATGCTGCGCAGCCATGGAATCCACTGTTCTGATAAATGCCTCGTAGCTGGCGAAGAAACCGTGGCGTCCTGTCAGTAAGTAACCCTCCAGCCAGCCCTCACACATATGCTCGCTGAGCATGGAGTCCATAACCCGTCCTTCACTTGAAAGAAACTCGTCATAATCATACTTCTCTGCATTCCAGTCGCGGCTAGTTACCTCAAATACCTTATTCAACCGATTTGACATAGTTTCATCCGGACCGAAGATACGAAAGTTCCTGCTTTCCGCATTCAGCTTGAAGATATCACGAATAAATCCTCCCAGCTCCATCATGTCCTGTGCCTCCACCGAACCCGGTGCGGGAACATTGATACCGTAGGTTTTAAAATCAGGAAGGCGAAGGTCTCTTAAAAGCTTACCCCCGTTGGCATGGGGATTGGAGCCAATTCTATAATCACCGACGGGAGTCAGTGCTTTAAGCTCAGAGATCAAGCGATAATTTTCGTCGAACAGCTCCTCTGGATGATAGCTCTCCAGCCATTCCTTCAACAGCTGCAGATGCCCGGGTTCCTCCATGGATAAGGGAACCTGATGTGCACGGAAGGTACCTTCAATCTGCTTACCATCTACCATCTTCGGCCCGGTCCATCCTTTTGGAGTGTTCAGTACAATCATCGGCCATACAGGTCTTGTTGTATCCCGGTTCTCTCGTGCATGCCTTTGAATCGCCTTAATTTCTTCTATCACCGTATCCAGAGTCTCTGCCATTAACCGATGCATCGGCATCGGATCTCCGCCTTCGACGAAATACGGTTTCCATCCACAGCCTTCAAAGAATTTTTGTATTTCTTCATGGGACATACGAGCGAAAATCGAGGGATTACTGATTTTATACCCATTTAGATGCAGAATGGGTAATACTGCCCCGTCAGTTACTGCATTCAGAAACTTATTGGATTGCCAAGAGGTCGCGAGAGCCGCAGTTTCTGCCTCACCATCACCAACAATGCATGCTGTAATCAGGTCGGGATTATCAAAAACTGATCCAAAGGCATGTGCAATGGAATAACCAAGCTCTCCTCCTTCATTGATGGATCCCGGAGTTTCAGGCGCAACATGGCTTGAGATACCACCAGGAAAGGAAAACTGCTTGAACAGCTTCTTCATTCCGTCCTCGTCCCTGCTTACATCAGGATAAATCTCACTATAGGTCCCCTCTAAATAGGTATTGGCAACAAAGAAGTTACCACCATGTCCAGGACCTGAGATCAGGATCATATCCTGATCATACTTTTTAATAACACGGTTTAAATGAGTATACACAAAATTTTGTCCGGGTACCGTTCCCCAGTGTCCTACGATTTTCTTCTTGATATGCTCCATCGTAAGCGGTTTTCTCAGCAATGGATTATCTAATAAATATAATTGGCCTGCTGCAAGATAATTGGTTGCTCGCCAGTATGCATTCATTTTTTCCAGATAAGTATCTGTAAGGGGTCCCTTTTCCTCTATATTTACCGTTTGCATTAAATCTGCCATAAGAACAACTCTCCTTTCAATATCGGTTATGAGTATAATTACCACTTATTTCTATGTATTACAATATGATATAATATTCTTTCAACTTAGTCAATTATTGTTTATTTTCTGTCAACAAATATATAATATATGAATTATCATTCATCTATGACTGATATTTGACTCTTCAATTTCTCTCATAATGCAAATCAGGGTGTGCTTGGATTGAAGCACACCCTGATTTGCATTTACTTATTACTTTTTGCTCTATTTTCTGAAGCACGAAACTCTACAATTCTCCTGATCAGATCATAAGGTATCGGTTGATCGAGAGGGAACTTTACGGAGCCCTTGCCGCCTTTATATTGAGAAAGTTCTTCTTTGAACATCTCAATACCTGATGGCACAGGATAAAATCCGATATGCTTTTGAAATGCTGCAAAATGTATTAAATTACCCTTCAGATAAAAGGTAGGCATTTGATAACTGATTTTTTCTGTTGCATCCGGTACAGTATCACGAACGATCTTTCTGATTTTTTGTAGTATGTCTTGAATTTCAAATGGGAACTGGCTGATATAATCATCAATATTATAATAAATAGCTTTTTTATTTTCCATAAAAATACCTGCCTTTCATTCTGCTTCCACCATATTATACCATTCCTTCCATTCACGTACCATATTTATTATGATAGAACCGATTGATGGCTCCGGTATCTGTAAAAAACATTGACACATGGATATGAACATTATATAATGTAGTTATTATTACTACATGATATGGTTTCGATACCATATACTTATTTAGATTGGAAAGAAGGCCGTAACATGAAGAAAATAGAAAAAATCGAAGTTCTTGGTGATTCCATATTATTAGGAATTCAGGTTAATCCTGAAAGCAAACGCTATTATACAAAAAACGAGATTGATACGAATAGGTTAAGCAATCTGTATTCACTAAAGTTTACTAATGATTCCCGGTTTGGCTGTACAGTAACGAAAGGATATCAGCTTATTTGTAAAAAGCTTGAGAAAGGTTGTGATTTTGATGCCATCTTGATGGACTTTGGCGGAAACGATTGCGACTATAAATGGGAGGCGATTGCTGCCAATCCGTATGGAAGCTTCAAACCGAATACCCCCATTGACCTGTTTATTAGTGAATATACTAAGCTAATCAGAGTAATTAAGAATAATCGGATCATTCCCGTTTTGACAACCCTTCCACCGCTAGAACCGCAAAGATTTTTTGACTGGTGGTGCAAAAATTTGAATAAAGAGAATGTTATGAAATGGCTTGGCTCAATCAAAGAAATATACAATCATCAAGCCTTATATTCCTCCTGCGTTGAAGAGATTGCCAAAAATGAAGACATACCTCTCGTAGATATCAGATCCGCCTTTCTGGAAAGCGATAACGTAGGAAGCCTGATCTGCGAAGATGGAACCCATCCCAACTCAGATGGACAAAAGGTCATTACTGAGGTGTTTCAGGATTTCTGCCATAAGCATCTTATGCAAAATACCCGGCTGCAACCGTGACAGAACCTCAGAGTCATTGATTACCTCTCTTACCCTTTCCGATTAATCTTATCAGGGTCAACGCTGCTCCAACAAGGGAGATGCATCCGGCAGTGAGGTATACTGCCTTCATTCCGTAGATAAACGCATCCCCTCGTCCCTCCACATAATTCGTGACACGATATCCGATTATGGAGCTCATCCTGCTATATAACATTGTGGTAGCCAAAGCAATACCGCAAATCATTCCTAAATTTCTTACTAAAGCATTAATGCTACCTGCGATCCCGAGCTTGTCTCTGGAAACCGACGACATAATCAAAGAATTATTCGGCGATTGGAAGATTCCCATACCAACTGATATAATTCCGATAAATATTAACATACTGATCAGGGATGAATTTTCTTTTAAGGTTGACATCATAATCAGACCCCCACTGCTTGTTAGTAATCCTATAAAGGTAAGCAGCTCAGAGCCTATTTTGTCCGATAAATGTCCGCTGATTGGTGCCACCACAGATAGTATCAGTGGATATATCATCAGCATCAAGCCCGCATTCTGCGGTGAGAATTTTATTACATCCTGCAGATAGAAAGGCAGAATGATATTACTGCAGAATATTGCAAGGAAGGAAATGAAGCCGCAGAAGATGCTCAGAGAAAATAATGTACTTTGAAATATTTGTAGCTGAATCATAGGGTTGTCCCGTTTAAGCTCAACGATAATGAATGCCGGGAAGGAAACCATCGACAATGCAAATCCCAGCAATATCAAGGGATCCGTAAAGCCTCTGTTTAAGGCTTCATTCAAGGCCGAGAATAAGGAAACAATAGAGATTAGGAATAAGCCAGCCCCCAGGACGTCAAATCTCCCGAAAGCCTCTCTGTGCCCCTTCGGTAACAGCTTTATACATAGGACCAGGGTTATCAGACCGATGGGTACATTGATTAAGAAGATATACTCCCAACTTGATGCACCTACAATCAAACCACCGAGACCGGGACCCACAAGAGAACCTAACGCAACGGCAGTACCGTTCAAGCCGAGAGCTTTTCCTCTTTCATACGGAGGAAAAGTCTCCGCTATAATACCCTGATTATTGGCCATGGTACCAGCCGCACCGATTGCCTGAATAATTCTTGCGATAATCAGTAACAGAAAGGAATTTGCCAAACCACAGAGCAGGGAACCAATGGTAAATACACCCAGCCCTATCGTAAACACTCTCGTCTTTCCAAGAATATCCCCCAATCTACCGAAAATCAAAACAGTTCCTGCAATAGTGATCAAATAACAGGTCGCCACCAATTGAATACTTGCGCTTGTTGTACCCAGTGTTTTAGCCATTCTGGGCAAAGCCACATTCACAATACTTCCATCCAAGGTCGACATAAAGGTTGATAATATTATGATTGACATAATCGTCCATTTTTTATAGTTTGCTGTATTTTCCATTATTACCTCTCATTATCTGTAGATTTGTCCAGTAGACAAAATTGTAGCAGTAATCAATTGGCTAGTCAAATTAATATTATAGAAAAGATGATTAATTAATACTTTCTCCTTATGCATTAAGAACGCTTGTTCCATGACATTCATGAAATTTAACTATAATTAAGAATAACATGTCAATATTTGCATAGTAAAGGGAGGATAAATCAGATATAATATGAATAAAAAAATATATGGAGAACAAGTATGGAAAAATATACCAACACAAATCAACCCTTAGTAACACATATTTATACTGCAGATCCGTCAGCACATGTTTTTGATGGTAAAATTTATATTTATCCTTCCCATGATTTAGATCACGATGGACCTGACAATGATAACGGTGATCAATACAGGATGGAGGATTATCACATCCTTTCCATGGAAGATGTCACGGCTCCCTGCATTGATCACGGAGAGGCTCTTCATATGAAAGATATTCCCTGGGTAAGTAAGCAGATGTGGGCGCCTGATGCTGCATATAAAGACGGTACTTATTATCTGTTCTTCCCTGCCAGAGATAAGGACGGTATCTTCCGTATCGGTGTTGCCAGGAGCAAGAACCCCGCAGGACCTTTTTCGGCAGAACCGAATTATATCCCCGGAAGCTTTAGTATCGATCCGGCAATCTATGTGGACGATGATAATAAAGCTTATCTCTATTTTGGAGGATTATGGGGTGGTCAGTTGGAGAAGTGGCAGACCGGATCCTTCCTTCCTAATGCTGAAGGTCCCAAATCGGATGAGCCTGCTTTAGGTCCTATCTGTGCAGAATTAAGTGATGATCTACTTTCCTTTAAGCATTCTCCTCAGGAAATAAAAATTCTTGATGAAAACGGTAATCCAATCACTGCAGGAGATGAAGACAGAAGATATTTTGAAGGTCCATGGATGCATAAATACAACGACACCTATTATCTGTCCTATTCCACAGGCAGTACTCATTATCTGGTTTATGCAACCAGTAAGGATCCAAAGGGTCCCTTCACTTACCGTGGAAGAATTCTGGAACCTGTCATTGGCTGGACAACCCATCATTCCATTATTGAATTCAAGGATAAATGGTATCTGTTCTATCATGACAGTTCCCTCTCCGGCGGAGTAAATCATAAGCGCTGTATAAAGTATACTGAGCTGAAGTATAATGCGGATGGTACAATCCAAACTATCCATCCCTACGAGCAATAATCTCATGACACCTCCCGATCGGTACTGCTTTGTACCGTCCGGAGGTGTTTTATTCCTTATTCTATATATCCCATACTCCTTTTAATTTATTCATAGATGATCACCGGCTCTCAGAGGCTTAAATTTCTTTGCTATACTTCGTACTCTTCTGGAAAATCAAAGTGACCAGCTTTAAGCTGGTCCTTTTTGATTTTAAGTATTCTTTAATATCATTCTGCTGTTATGCTTGGAGCTTCGTCTTTCGTTAATTATAGAGCTTTGCTATCTTCAATACGGTATTTGCCAGGCTGTCTATCTCCTCCTTCGTATTATAAATTCCTAGGGATGCACGAACAGAGCTGTTTAAACCAAATCTTCTAAGGACAGGCTGCGCGCAATGATGTCCTGCACGGACAGCTATTCCTTCCCGATTTAGATACTCTCCCACACCCTCAGGAGATATTCCATCAATGATAAAGGATAGTACACTGATCTTATCCGGGGCAGTACCAATCAGATGTACATGGGGTATCTCTGCTAATCTTTCCATAGCATATAGAGTTAATTGTCTTTCATGCTCCTCCACCTTCTCCATTCCCAGCCTGTTCAGATAATCAACCGCAGCTCCCAATCCTATGGCATCCGCTATATTTCCGGTTCCTGCTTCAAATTTATAGGGTAGGTGATTATATGTGGTTTGTGTGAAGGTGACATTGCTGATCATTCCTCCTCCCCTCTGCCAGGGAGGCATCTGCTCCAGAAATGTCCTCTTTCCGTACAGGATGCCGATTCCTGTCGGACCATACATCTTATGACCTGAGAATACATAAAAGTCCGCATCCAGTTGTTTTACATCAATTGGCATATGTGGTACAGCCTGCGCTCCGTCAATTACAGTAAAAGCGCCTTGAGTGTGTGCCATTCTGACCATGGTTTCCACTGGATTGACTGTTCCCAGAACGTTGGATACATGTGCAATTCCAACAATTTTTGTCCGCGGTGAAAGCAGCCTCCCATACTCCTCAAGGCGGACTTCTCCCTGGTCATTGATCGGTATCACCTTAATTATGGCTCCCCTATCCTCTTGCAGCTTCTGCCAAGGAACAATATTAGCATGATGCTCCATCTCGGTCAGAAGAATCTCATCCCCCTCCTGTAAAATCATCGGACCGAGGGTTTCTGTGATCAGGTTAATGGCTTCCGTCGTACCGCGGGTAAAGATGATTTCTTCCGAGGATGCAGCACCGATAAAATCCCGTACCTTATCTCTAGCTGACTCATAAGCCTCTGTCGCATAACCGGCCAGGGTATGAGCCCCCCGATGAATGTTGGAATTGTATTGCCGGTAATATTGATCCAGTGCTTGAATCACTCCCAGCGGTTTCTGTGTGGTGGCACTGTTATCAAGCCAGATTAATATATTGCCGTTTACTCTCCTATGCAGGATTGGAAAATCCTTTCGAATGGAATGAACATCAAAGTTTTTGTTCCAATAGGGAGTAAAATCAATAATCATAATAGTATCCTACCTCTACATTTTCCAGCATTCCTAAGGCATCATCTGCCAGTACGGCAGTCCCGAAATACAAAGAAAGGATATAAGATGCAATTCCCATATTATCTATCCCTGCATATTTTACAGACAGACTTGGTATACATCCTTCATCCGGGATACCGGGCTGATGTAATCCAACTACACCCTGTTCTCTTTCACCGACTCTCATTAACAGGATATTGGTTTTCCCTGTCGGTGACATATTACATGCTTTTCCGTCGATCAATAGTTTGTCACAAGGAATAATTGGAACTCCCCTCCAGGTCATAAAGGGCGAACCATAGATATTTACTGTTGCCGGTGGAACTCCTCTGCGGGTGCATTCCCTGCCAAAGGCTGCGATAGCTCTGGGATGAGCCAGGAAAAACGAAGGTTTTTTCCAGACTCTGGATAACAGCTCATCCATATCATCAGGCATTGGGATACCATATCTTGCCCTGACTCTCATCCGGGGTGATACGGCGTGAAGAAGTCCGGAGTTCTTATTATTGATCATCTCCCATTCCTGTCTTTCCTTCATTGCTTCAACGGTCAGTCTCATTTCCTGCTCTTTCTGATCAAGAGGGATATTAAAAATATCTGTGACATGACTGTTCATCTTCAATATTGTTTTTACGACACCTAGGGTGTACTCTCTCGGCATTTCCTCATAATCTGCAAAGGTCTCGGGCATCTCTCTCTCCCGTAAATTGTCACACATTACCCTTGGCACTCTTTCAGAGTTTTCACATACTTCCAGAGAGGAAACATCATTACTCTTTCTTACTTGATTCACCCGATAAACCCCGGCATCTACAGCTACCCAGGGAAGGAAGCTCAAAAACCATCTGGGTGTAATTGCTTCCATGGTCGGAGGAATAATGGTACTGTGAGACAGGTTTCTCGCTATGTTCGGTTCCAGACTATAGTTGCTTATGATGTTATCTGAAAGATCCATCCTGACACCTCAACTAATAACATTCCTTACATTATATTCCTGTCAAGAAAAATGGTCCTTCTCTTAAGCTGTAAATTCCTTCGATATTGACTATCGTATGTACATACGATGGGAAGTGCTCTAAACAATGCTTTACCGTCATAAGAATAAAGCCTGAAAGCTATCCTATTGATATCTCCCAGGCTTATATCCTTGTTATTATTAGTTGATCCCCATCCTTGAAGCAGTGGCAAATTGGAGTTATGCCAAGCTAATATTTCCTTACTTCTTCTTTCTAGAGCAAATAACACTCTGAAGAACAATAAAGAAACAAAGCATTGCAGCACGTGTGATCTGCGGCCACCAGGGGTCCTGGCTTCCTATCGCAGTAACAACCAGCAATACAATTCCACTCGCTAATACTCCGAATAGTGTACCGAAGATATTGCCTACACCACCGGTAAGCAGTGTTCCTCCAATAATCGATGCAGCAATAGCGTCCATTTCAAGGCCGGTTGCTTGCTGAACCGAACCGGAGCGTGTATGAAAGACATAAAGGAAACCACCGATACCTGCAAGCAGGCCACAAAGTAAATGTGCCAAAAATCTGGTTCTCTTGACGTTGATACCAAGCATCAGGGCGCTTTGCGAATTTCCGCCCACAGCGTAAAAGCTGCGACCAAGCTTCGTCTTTTTAAGCAACCAGAACATGAAACACACAATGATCAATGCAACGACAACACCATATTCCAGTTTTGATTGAATAAAGACACCCTTCCGATTGTAATCGCCTAAAAAGGGGATCAATATCCTTGCGCCTGACATCAGCTCAAAACCTGCGTTATTAACCTGGATCTGATTCACTTCAATCAGAGCTACCAGCCCTCTCCCCAGGAACATACCTGCCAAGGTTACGATAAAGGGCTGCATCTCCAGATAAGCGACCAGAAATCCCTGAACAGCACCGAATATGAGACCAATCGCCAAGGCTAACACAAGTGCAGTAAAAAAATTAAAGCCATAATTGTTAAGGCAGACGATACAAGCCGTACATATCAGCGCAGTAGAGCCACCTACGGAAATATCAATACTTCCCGTAATCATAACAACTGTAAGTCCGCAGGCTATGACGATCAGTGCGGCGTTTTCGTTGAAGAGGTTAAAGAACATCTGAATCTTGCTGAAGCCTTTATCTCCGAGAAAAATGATGGAGAGTGCATAGATTGCAATAAACAGTGTAATTGTGATTGTCAGCAGGAACGCAGTATCCGTCAGAGGTTCTCTGTGCTTTGCTTTAAGAGTTCCGGTAGAAGAAGGAGTGAGCACCTTATTATTTTTCTTCATACTAGCCACGCCCCTTTCCGTTACCTGCAGTCATTTTAGGTAATGTAAGCTTATTACCGAAGAAATCTTTGACTATCGGTGTCTGGATCGCTACAAGAACAATGATTATAACGGCTTTAAAGACTGGAACGGCATTGGTATTAACGTTAAGCGTAGTCAGCATAGAGGTCAGAGTCTGTATGGTATACGCTCCGATAATCGAACCCACCATGTTGAATTTACCGCCTCCCAGCGAATTACCTCCAAGGGCGACTGCCAGAATAACATCCATTTCGATACTGGGTACGATTGTGTACGGATTGACAGTCTGCACTCTACTTGACTGGACAAAGCCTGCAATACCGACACAGAGACCTAAAATTACAAAGGTCAAAAATTTGATAAGTGAAGGACCCAGACCGTTCAATTTTGATGCTTTATCATTGATACCTACTGCCTTGGTGTAAAGACCAAGGTTTGTCTTTTTCAACGCAAGATATGTAATTGCAACAACCGCAATGGTAATGAGAATTGGTGTTGGTATCGGAAATCCCGGTATAAAGTTACCATAATATCCGAAAGAGCTTACGGCCTTCGGTTTCAGCCCACCCATCGCCATCGAGCCTATCGATCGACCTGCTGTAAAGAGTATGAGCGTTGCAACCATGGGCTGAATATTAAATTTTGAAACAAGAATACCATTAAAGGCTCCACAAGCGATACCGGCAAGACAACCCAGTAAGAGTGCCACGATAACCGGTGCATGCAGTTCTGTAGGCTGAGTCTCACTCCCACATAGAACTCGCATGATAACACCGCCTACAATTGCAATCGTAGCACCTACGCTGATATCCTGTCCTCTGGAAGACGCTGTTACAAGAGTCATTCCGATCGCAAGGATAACCAGCTCAGTGGCATTGTTCAAAATATTAATAATATTTCCTACGAAGACAGGATTACCGGCACTGTCTCTGCTCAGGCTAATTCTTAGAAAGCCCGGATTGATGAATACATTGATTAATAAAAGAAAGGCAAGAAACGCTATGGGGATAAATAATCTGTGCCTGATCAATGCTTTTAATTGATTACTGTTTCTGGACATTTTGACTTACTCCCCCCGCTATAGTATACATTATTTTATCCTGTGTCATATCATCACCCTTTAACTCTCCTACTACATAAAGGTCACGCATGACAATCAATCTGGAACAGGTTCGCAGCATCTCCTCAATCTCGGAGGAGATAAAGGTGATACTCATACCTTCGGCAGCAAGCTTTAGTACGAGCTTTTGTATCTCTACCTTTGTACCGATATCGATACCGCGTGTCGGCTCGTCTAGGATGAGATATTCAGGATGCGTGAGCAGCCAACGGGCAAGAATTACCTTTTGCTGATTTCCTCCTGATAACGAGCTGATAGGTGTATCAGCCGAAGCGGTTTTTATACCGAGCAGGCTGATATATTCGTCGGCAAACGCCTGTGCCTGAGCCTTAGTGAAGGGTCTGAAGAAGCCCCTCATAACCTGTAGTGCAAGAATGATATTCTCACGGACTGACAAGTCACCTATAATTCCATCTCGTTTCCGATCCTCGGCAAGATACCCAATTCCTTTCTTCATAGCTTTGATTGGTGATGTTATATTGATATTCTCACCTTTAATTTTTAATTTGCCTTTCATGACCTTATCTGCACCAAAGATTGCACGAACACATTCACTGCGTCCTGATCCCAAGAGGCCTGCAAAGCCGGTTACCTCACCCTTATACGCAATAAAATCAAACGGCTTAATTCCAGAAGTACTGGAAATCCCTTCCACTTCTACGATTGCTTCTTTTAATTCTTCGGTATCGTTATTCACCTGGTTATGTATATCTGCCAGATCACCAAGCTCCTTACCCATCATTTTGGCAACAAGCTCTACCCTGGGTAAGTCCTTAATCTGATACTCTCCAACAAGTTCACCATTTCGTAACACTGTTATTTTATCGCATAAGGCGTATACCTGATCCAGAAAATGGGTAACAAATATGATGCCTACCCCTCTTCCTTTTAATTCTCGCATCAGTGTAAACAGCTTAGCAACCTCCTGTTCATCCAGTGAGGAGGTCGGCTCGTCAAGAATTAATACTTTACAGTCCATATCAACTGCTCGTGCAATCGCTACCATCTGTTGTACCGCGATGGAGCAATTGGATAATTGCTGAGTCGGATTTGCAGGTATCCCAAGACCCTTCAGAATACTTTCTGCCCTGTTGTTACTCTCCTTCCAATTAATAATCCTATCATTGGTTCTGCCAATAAAAAGATTCTCAGCAACAGTCAGGTTCGGACATAAGGTAATTTCCTGATACACAGTGCTTATCCCATGCTTTTGGGCTTCCTGTGGTGATTTGATCGAGATAGGCTTGCCCATTCCTTTCATACAGATTTCTCCGGCATCCTTAGAATAGACTCCGGTCAAAACCTTAATCAGGGTGGACTTTCCCGCACCGTTTTCACCCATCAGAGCATGGATTTCCCCTTCGCATAAAGTGAAATCCACATTCTGTAAAGCCCGTACACCGGGAAAGCTTTTATAAATCCCCCGCATTGTAAGTACTGTATTTTGCATCGTAATAATCAAACCTCCGTTCAGTACGATATTCGGACTATTGTATTGTTACAAATGTCAGCTTCGTAAACTTTTATGAAGCTTATATTCAAGTAAATAGCTTCGCTTATTTCAAACAGTATGTATTGATAAATGCGCGGTGCTGGAATCTGCGAACAATATCCACATACTCGGCGCCGCGCATTTCGTACAATTGTTTACTTCATAGATCAGCTGGAATATCACCTATTCTCAGCAAAATCAGCTTAATAGGAACGTCCGTCAACTATAGCCTGTGTAATGGTTTCACAGTCAAATACTTCCTCGTTTACATAAACATTCTTATCAACAGTCTCTCCAGCCTCAAGCTTATTAATAAGCTCTGCGATACGAGGACCATGAAGAGGATTACACTCTACATCAAGGTTAAACTGACCGGCAAGAACCTTTTCAAGAGCCCACTTGTTAGCATCGAAAGCGATAACCTTTACTGCACCGTCTTTTCCGTATGTAATACCAGCTGCATCCATAGCGTCACAAGCGCCACGAGCCATATTATCGTTCTCAGCATATATAACATTAAATTCTGTTCCGGCAGCAATAAGATCAGCAATAGCCTGCTTAGCAAGAGTTTCGTCCCAACCCTTCATATTCTGGTTAAATACGATTTCCCAGCCATTTGCCTTTGCTCCGTCTTCAATTGCTTTGGAACGGCCAAGCTGAGCGGTAGCACCAGTGTCACCACCAAGAACGGCAATCTTTGCACCGGCGATATTCTGATTCTTTAACCAATCAACAGCTTTTTTACCTTCAGCTTCGAAATCGGAACATACCATTGCAGTGTAAAGATCTTCAGGAAGCTCAAGCTTACGGTCAGCCATGATAAAGGGAATTCCGGCTTCCTTAGCAGCCTTTGCAACATCCTCCCAGCCTGCGGCCTGAAGTCCTAACACAACAAGATAATCAACTTCCTCCTGAATGAGCTGCTGAGCCTGTGAGATCTGTTTTGCATGGTCTCCCTCGCCGAAAACCATCTTGGTCTCAAATCCTGCTTTTTCGAAGGCTTCATTAAAGGATTTCGTGTTAGCAGTACGCCAGTCTGACTCATTTGCATTTGTCTGAACTACTCCTACAACTACTTTTCCATCTCCCTTACCTGAGGTCTCTTTATCCTTGCCGCCGCATGCTGCAAGAGAGAGAACCATAACAAATACCAGAACTAAAGAAAACAACTTCTTCATAGATTTCTCCTCCATTCATATTTGCCTCATTTCATAGAAACGAGTTTACATTTGTAAGCACATTATATTCAACTTAAGAGCATATAAATACAGAATTTCTTCCTGTCTTTGTAGTTTATTTTACTATGCTTTTTATTAGGCAATGAATTGGTTAAGATTTCTATGATTTATGTTGGATTTTTTACTAATAACTCCGTCCTATGCGGTCTTTACCTGCATTTTGCGCTTCAAATACCTTTTCCTCCACATAGTATACCCGATCAACCTCTTCCCCCGCTTCCAAACGTTCTATGATTTCTGCAATCAGCGGACCCTGCAGAGGATTACATTCAATGTCTACATTAATCAGCCCCGCTTCCATCTTATCAAATGCTTCTGAAACTGCATCGAAAGAAATAATGGTGATATCTCCGTTAACTCCGCAGGTCAGTCCGGCCTCCCGTATCGCCTCAATTGCACCAAAGGTCATATCATCATTCTGGGAAACGAGGACATCGATATCCTCAAATTGCTGCAAATACTTTTTCATTACCTCCTTACCCTTTGCCTTTGTAAAATCACCGTCTTCATGGGCAAGAATTTTCCAGTTCTTATGCTGTTGGGCTATCTCATTAAAGCCCTTCGAACGTCCAAGCTGGGCTGTTGAATTCAAAGTTCCTTCCAGCACAACAATATTTATCTCATCGAAATTCTGCTTCTTCTTTTTTTCTGAAGCTTTATCTGAAGCTTCCTCCAGCCTTTTTTTCTCCAGATATTGTTCCAGCCATCTTCCGGCTTTTAACCCCTCCTCATATTTATCAGTACCCACACTTGCGATATAATGGCTGGCATCATCAGTATCAATCATACGATCCACAAGGATGACCGGAATACCCGCATCCTTAGCTTCCTGTAAAACCGTATCCCATCCTGTCTCAGTCGTCGGTGCGATTACAATATAGTCCACCTCCTGGAAGATAAAGCTTCGTATATCCTTAATCTGGTTCTCCTGCTTCTGTCTTCCGTTACTGAAGATCAGAGAGAAACCATTTTCTTCTGTCAGAGCATTCTGAATTGATTTTGTATTTGCTGAACGCCAGTCTGATTCCGAGCCTAGCTGCGAGAAGCCAACAACAATCAAATCAGAAGCAATAGCTTCCGAATTATCAATCTCATTATACTGGAAGATTTTGATAGGCCTTAAGCTGCAGCTTACCATGGTAATCGGGATAGCCAGAAAAACCACCAAAATAATTATTAGCTTCTTATTCATACCTTCTCCTGTTCCGGCGCATGTATTTTACGTATCCTATATTTATACCGAATGTATCTTTGAATTTTGATTACACAGGTAAAAACATTGAGAGTGTAAGTCTGTAGATTATTTCACTATTCTACCTGTCGTACCGGTATCTTAATTGTGATGCTTGTACCCTCTCCCTTTTTACTTTGAATATCAAGTCCGTACCCGGTACCATAGTTTAGTTTGATCCGTTTATTGACATTGGCCAGACCGAAGCCGGTACTCTGCTCACTTCCCGGCATTTCTATCGCTCTTTTTAACTCTTCCAGCTCCGCTTCCTCCATGCCTATACCATTATCAATCACCTTAAAGCATATGTCCTCATCCAACCGCATACCGATTACCGTTATTTTACCTCTGGCCCTTAGCATTTTAATTCCATGATATAAAGAATTCTCAACCAGAGGCTGTAATGTCAGCTTCAATATCTGATATTGATACAATTCCTCCGGGATGATTATGTCATAATCCAGAATGTCACTATAGCGTGATTGCTGAATCTGCAGATAGCTTTTGATATGTATCTCCTCTTCCCGAATGGATATGAAGTCCTTCCCCTTGCTGACCGCGATCCTGAAAAACTCAGACAGAGATAGCACGATGTTTATTGCTTCTTTATTCTTACTGCCTTCGATCAGCCAGACTATCGTATCCAGTGTATTATATAAAAAATGCGGGTTAATCTGAGCCTGTAAAAGCTTTAATTCCATATTTCTTAGGTTTTCCTGTTCCTGACGGATACTGTTCACCTGCTGTTCTAATTTCATGGCCATGTCATTAAAGCTATCGGATAATATCGACAATTCATCCTGATTTTCGCAAGAGGTCCTCGTCGTAAAATCACCCTTCGCTACCAAGGCAGTCTTCTCACACAGCATACCGATAGGCTTCGTGATACTATCTGTTAAAAGTATATTCATAAGAAAAGAGGCGATAATGATAGATCCCAATGCCACAATCATAGTCGCGATTACCTTCGTAACCTGCTCATTCAAGCTCTGTCTTATGGCCTCAAAATTCTGAGTTTCGTAGTAAATATAATACTGGATTTCTTCCTGAAACAGCTCTGTCAGAATATAGATATCTGACTCCAGCATCGCAATATTTTCTTCATAATGGCCGGTCTGCATAAGATTATCACGTATTTCATTGATTCGATCCTCCAGTGTGTCAAGGTTAAGCAGGATACGCTTAATCCAACCGAGGCTCTCTCTGCTGGTAGTTATCTCACGTAGATTAGAAAAATTAATTCTTGCGGCCTCTATGAGCTCATAGGGATTTATTAAATCGTGATTATCATCAATGGATTCGAAGTTTTCTGCCTCAACCACAATCTTATACATGCTTTCATCCATCTCATCTTTAAAATTGAGGTTATAATTATTTGCCGCAGTAATTCTGCGTACAATCGTATCATATGCCGTACTGTAATTATGCAGCGCCGTAATCTGGTATATGGAGAGAATAATCATCGGTATGATGATGATGGCAGCTACTAATATAAGCTTTAGCCGCAGCGGGTATTTAATCGGTTTATCATTCGTTACTTTCCTCATTCTTCCCCTTTCCCCTGCATCCTATATTCAGACGGCGTACAATTCTGTGTTTTTTTAAATATATAGCTGAAATAATGGGAATCCAGATAACCTACCAAAAAACCAATCTCCGTTATCCTCTTGCTCGAGCACCTTAAATACTCTTTCGCTTTTTCCATACGAATTTCTGTAAGATATTCGATAAATGTCATTCCGGTTTCCTGATTGAACAGTGAGCTGAAGTAGTTGGGGCTGATATTAACCTTTGATGCAACCTGATCCAGCGACAGATCACTCATAGAATATCTAAGATGAATATATTCCTTTGCTTTCTCTATAAGTCCGGAATATCTTTTCTGACTGCTCATATTACGCAGATCAATCGCTTCCTTCAATATGGTTTTATAGAATTTCTTAAAATCCTCCAGGCTGTTAAGCTGTTCATTGAAATCATTCATATTCTTAAGGCTGTTGTCTATTTTCTCTTTTGAACACTTCAGATTCTTAAGGAATTTCATAATGGCAGAGTATCCATCCATCATGATATACTGACGAAACAGGGTGGAGTTCATGGCATTGGCATCAAAGCCGTCAAAGTACCTGTCTACAAATTCATCCACATCCTGTAATGTTCCTCTCTTTAAGAATTCCTCCAAGAGAATTCGATCCAGTTTCTCAAGATTCAATTCACTGACATTAATCCATTTACCAATCTGATCTTGTATATTATGTACATCACGGTGGGATAGAAACTGATCCCCGCGTTCAAAATAACGCAGCGAAAAAGCCCGATTGGCATCCAGATAGGACTGATTTAAATCGCGGACACGATGAACTACCCTACCTATTCCTCCAAAATAATGTACTCGCCCGTCACATACCTGAATTAGCAGATTACATAATTCATTCGTTATCACTTCAATCTGTTCTTCATTCTCACCCAGCAGGATAAATGCCCAGCCATCCATACCACGTTCGAAAACCTTTATATTGGAATATTTCCTTAAAGCTTCCTGCATTCTGGCTTCACAGTGCACAATATCATTGGAGTATTCATACATGTCCTCCTGCACTTTAAATTGAAATAGCAGCACGCAGAAGGCACTTGCTACCATGTCAATACCAAGCTCTTCTTCCTGCTCTATGATCTGTGATAAACTTATTTTACCGCTGACTAATGCATTAAAGAAATCCTTTCTTTTCTCACCCTGCTTCTGATAAACCAAAAGCTGATACTGCTCTAGCATCCGTTTATCCTTCCGCTCCCTTTCGATAGCTGCCGCCGCATTTTTCACTGCAGCCAAAAGCTTATTGGAGGTGACAGGTTTCAGAAGATATTCGGTGATGCCTATATCGATTGCCTGCTGGGCATATCCGAAATCGCTATATCCGCTGATAATGATTATCTTCAGCTGTGGCATCTCCTTTTTCAACAGCTTACTTAATTCCAAGCCATCCATAAACGGCATCTTAATATCCGTAATCAGAATATCCGGTTGTTCTCTTAATATCATAGGATATGCTAATTCTCCGTCACTTTCATCCCCTACAATCTCAAAGTCTTCCTCTTCCCAATGAATATTGTTCTTAATACCTTCCCGTAAGACTATTTCATCCTCAACTAAAAAAACTTTATACATATGCCCCCCATAATACGTAATATACTATTACATTTTGTAGCATTTCTGCATTATATCAGTTTGTTAGAATGTCTTGAGTCTGGCATGATTGCGTTCAACCATTGAATAACCGGGTCCAAATTTCCCTTTTGTACACCATCATATCCATTTTCAATGTGAGAGATGGCTTCTATTATGCTTTCTTCTTTATCCTTACGGCTTTTCAGCATTTTTAAAAACATGGACATCATGATTTTATCCATACCCTTCAGCTCCTGTAGAGGGAGACAGCCGCCCCGCAGATAGAAAAACGGTATTTCTTTCATCTTATTCCTTGCTATAACTGTATCGATATTAAGCTCAGCAGTTCGTCCGGTACCCGATGCACAAACCGCTTTTACATTATACTTCCGTAATTTTTCAAATCCCTGTATCTTCCCTGCTTTCAGCCAGCCCAAAAATATAATCTCCTCTGTTTGAGGCACCTTTGAGATTTCTTTTACCTTATATACCTGCAATCTCATCTCTGTAGCAAGCATATCAGCATATCTTTTGGTAAAGCCCGTCTTTGATTCATAAACAATTACCAAAATATCTTCTACCTCCTATGAAATAATATAATAAATTTCATATTCCCCCTTCATATATTTGGAACATTGTATCACTTCTGCACAATATTTTCAATATAACCGGACCAAAAATATCCTGTCCTACTAGATATCTAAAGTGACCTCATGATATAATAATGGCATCAGAAACGAAAGAGAAACCCACGTGGGTTAAGGGGGAACCGAAAAAAATTATGTTTCAAAACAATCTTCAACACACAGGAGTATACAAAACCAAGGATAGTGTTAAGGAAAAAACCGTGAAATGGAAATTCAAAACCGAAGGTAAGATTTATTCTTCACCCGTGCTTTATAACGGTGTATCCTTCTTTGGAAGCACTGATGATTACTTGTATGCAGTAGATAATAAGGAGGGGACTCTTAAATGGAAATTTAAAACCGGAGGAGCTGTCAACTCTACCGCAGCGATTTATAACAATGCTGCATTTTTTAATTCAGCGGACGGATCTCTCTATGCTGTTGATATCGTAAGCGGTAAATTAATGTGGGAATTTAAGACAAAAGGAGAAAGGGTTTATGACCTCTGGGACTATTATCTTTCCTCCCCGGTAATTTATAATAACCTTGTGTACTTTGGCAGTGGTGATGGTAATCTCTATGCTTTAAATGCCATAAACGGAACTCTGGAATGGAAATTCAAAACAAAAGGAATCATACATGCAACGCCTGCCATTGAGAATGGAACCGTCTATATTGGTAATTATGAAGGTTATTTCTATGCAATCGATGCCTCTACCGGTAAGAAGAAATGGAAGTTTAAAACCGTTGGGGATACTTGGTTCCCTCTGGGAGAGGTACAGAGTTCGGCTGCTGTATCCGATGGAATCGTTTACTTCGGAAGTCGTGATTATAACATCTATGCACTAGATACAGAAAAGGGAACCGGAAAGTGGAACTATAAAGTGCCCAACAGTTGGGTGATCTCTACACCAGCAATCAAGGACGGAGTAATCTATTTCGGTACCTCCGATGCACAGCGCTATTATGCTATGGATGCCAAGAGCGGTGAGAAGAAATGGGAAGTGAAGCTGAATCTCAATGTGTTTTCTTCTGCCGCAATCGTTGATCAATCCTTATACTTTGGATGCTTTAACGGAAAGCTTTATAACGTGGCATTAGAAACCGGTAATATCAATTGGACCTATCAAACTGATGCCAGCAAAGCAAATTACTCGAAGGTATTTCATTCTGAGGATCATATTATCAAAGGCCTGGAGGACAGCTATAACTGGGACATGAAAGTAATCTATGAGCTGTTTCATTCCTTAGGCTCTATTCTATCCTCTCCGGTAGTTGATAATCACATCGTATACTTTGGAAGTACTGATGGATATTTTTACGCTTTGCATTAAATAACTCAGCCAGTCAGTTCAATTTATTATAGCATAGCACAGTACAGATGAAAAGAGAGGCTATCATAGCCTCTCTTTTCAATTTCCACAGCTATACCCTGACGTTAATTTTCAGAGTAATAATTGGTATGATCAGCATTCTGTTCCCATTCCCAACCAATAAAAGCGCAGGTACAAAAGCTATTAGCCGAAATTCACACAACAAGACGGATGAAATATCATTGTCTAATACTTCCTAATGTCAATACAAATACCGCACCTGATTTCACTTTATAATTTATGATGAAAATCACTCATTGCTTCTGAGATTTTAATCTGCTGTGGACAGACCTCCTCACAGCTTCTGCATCCAATGCAGGCCCCTGGCTTTTTCTCCTCCGGAAGTGTCATAAGTACCATAGGGACTATAAAACCACCGCCTGAATAACTGTGCTCGTTATATAGGGTTAAAAGGGATGGAATATCCAGCTCCTGCGGGCAATGGCTTGTGCAATATCGGCATGAGGTACATGGAAGAATTTTCTTTTTCAGCATATCATCTGCAACGCATAAAAGAAAGTCACATTCCTCTTTATTCAGAGGCCTCTCATCCTCGAAGGTATGAATGTTCTCTACCATTTGTTCGTAATCAGACATTCCGGACAAGATAACTTTAACACTTGGTAATGTCAACAAAAAGCGGAAGGCCCATGCCGGTATTTTCTCTTCCGGACGTAATTCCTTTAGCTTTGCTTCATCCTCTTCTGACAATTTGCACAGGCTGCCTCCGCGAAGAGGCTCCATCACCCATACCGGGATTTGATACTCCTGTGCAAGTTCAACCTTTGCCTTTGCATTCTGCAGGGACCAGTCGAGATAGTTCAATTGCAGCTGACAAAATTCCATTGTATCACCGTAAGCCTCAAGAAAACGTTTCATAACCTCATAGCTTCCATGCACAGAAAAACCAAGGTGACGGATACGTCCATTTTCCTTTTGCTTAACTAAGTAATCATATATGCCATACTTTGGATCCAGATAAGCTTCAATATTCATCTCACAGACATTATGTATCAGATAGAAATCAAAATATTCCACCCTGCATCTTTTTAACTGCTCCTCAAAAATCATCTCAACCTTTGCCCAATTAGCAGAATCATAGCCCGGAAATTTATCTGCCAGGTAAAAGCTTTCCCTGGGATAACTACTTAAGGCCTTACCCATCACAACCTCAGATTGTCCGTCATGATAGCCCCAGGCTGTATCAAAGTAGTTAATTCCGTGCTTCATTGCATAGGCAACCATTTTATCTGTCTCTTCTTCATTGATCCTGGAATACGATCCATCAATAACCGGGAGGCGCATCGTTCCCATACCCAAAGCAGACAGCTTTAGCTCTTGAAATTCTTTATAAATCATACTCTCCAACCTTCCTTATACGAATACTATTTGTATTATATATTGCAGGAGACTTCGTAAGCAGTCATACAAATTCTTATCCCATCTTCAGACCTTCTACTGTCCTCCCAGGTATGATTGTAATACTTAGAGTTAACTCCAAGTCAAGAGCTTTTATACTCATTTATACCGATATTTCTATTAGCAAATCAATAAAAGCCTTAAGAGCAGTGGATATCCATTTATCCTTATGGTAAAGCACTTGAGTAAATATCGGAAATTCGGGCCCCCTCCAATTTAATCTTACGAGACGTTTTTGTTGAAGCTCTTCCTCAATAGCTGTCAATGGCAGAAATGTAATTCCCATTCCACTTAATACCAGCTGCTTGATAGCCTGAACATTACCTGTTTCAATAATTGACCGGGGCTTTATATCAAATTGTGACATTATATGATCAAAAAGTGCTCTGTAGCCACAGCAAGGTTCCGTTAAAATCAGGGGTTCTCCTGACAAATCCTTCGGAAATATCTCTTCCTTGCTTGCTAAAGCATGCTCGGGTACGCAAAAAAGCGCCATCGGTTCTGCTTTTTGCCATATAGTAATAAAGTCTCCACTCCATATTTTCTGGTCTATAAAAAAAGCTATATCAATGATGTTCTCCTTCAATGAACGCATAAACTCATCCCTAGTACCAAACTTAATTAAGATTTCAACCTCCGGGTAGCGGGTCCGGTATTCTTTTAAAAGCTTTGGCAGCCTAGTTACACATAAGCTTTCAACCGCTCCGATAGTTAAAGTCCCACTCGGCTTATCCTGATCTCCAATTATGTTTTTTGCATCATAGGATAATTTTATAAGCTGTTCCGCAATCGGTAATAGCTTTTTGCCCTCCGGTGTTAATGCAATGTTATGCCCCAGGCGTTCGAACAGTCTCACATTTAGCTCCTGCTCAAGCAACTGTATTTGTGAGGAAATAGAGGATTGAGCATATCCCAGCTCCAATGCCGCTTTTGAAAAGCTTTGCAGCTTTGCGATTGTAATAAAAGTACATAGTTGTCTGAATTCCATGAATACAGCCCCCTTATCGAAATAATCGAATAATCTTATAGAAACTATCGATTTTACTATATGTTTTTTATATGATAACATAATGTATCATTTTAATATATAGATTTTTTAATACGAAGGGGGTTCTTAGCATGAAAGAGTTTATGGAGAACAATCAGGAGCTTATAAGACTAATTGATGAGTGGGGGGAAAAATTATACCTCCTTCCGGTTGAGGTAATTTCCCAAAGAAGAAATAGTCAAAATAGAACTATCAAGCAGATTGTCGGACATATGGTCGATTCAGCCTCTAACAATACGCATAGGATCATCCATATGCAATATCAATCCAGCCCACTAATCTTTCCTGATTACGCAAACAATGGCAATAATGACAGATGGATTGCAATACAAAACTATCAGGAGGAAGACTGGCGGAACTTGGTTCTGTTATGGCAATATTCCAATCTACACATTGTACATGTAATAAACAACGTAAACATGGACAAATTAGATAATACATGGATCAGTGCCCTAAATCAAACCGTCTCGTTGAAGAATATGATTATTGGTTATCTACGGCACTTCAAACTGCATATCAGCGAAATTGAAACTCTGATATCTAATCAATAAGAAAACATAGCGGGCCGGTAGCAGCCCGCTATGTCCATATACAACAACCCGTCAGTATTCTGTTGTTCAGTTCCAGGACTGTCAGAAGGTCAGCTGTTGTCTTAAATCAAATCCACTCGCCTTAAATTCTGAGAATAGAAGCTCCATAGCTTCAGGGATTACCTTGATCAGATACATGGGATGCGTAAGTTTTTGAATTGCATCTTTCGGGATTTTTTTATGCTCAAGAAGCATATGGTACTCCTCATTATCATATTCAATCAATTCTGCTTTTCCCGTTACAACAATACTTGCAATGTTGCGAAACCCTTTGTACGATTCAAATATTGCAAGACTTACATTTTTATTTTCTGAAAGTGCTTTAAATTTCATACCGCCTTCAGAAAGCAAATAAAAACTATGATTAATCCAGGTATATTCAATGGGTGTACAACGTACAAAGTCATTATAACCGGTAGCCAGTACACAGGTACTGTGCTCCGAAAGATATTTGTCCGCAAAAGTCCAGATAGCATTACGCTCCATCTTAAGCGAAGCTTCATCATAGGTTTTCCAATAGTTTTCTGCCCTACTATATTCCTTTTTATCCATCAGACCGCCTCCTATATATTATTAAATGTTTTCGGTAAGCTAGTTTGTTCTTTCATATCTTCATTGTTATTACCCTATGATTGTTGTTATTACTATTACTTGTAATATTTGAATAAACATACTATAATTCTAGCATATATTATAACCAATCTATCACGGAGCTTTTATATGAAGAAGATTTTATGCTTATATCACTCAGGTGTAGGAAATACGAAAGTAGTAGCAGATTATATTGGAATGTATATCAAGGAAATCAGAAAACAGCATATAGACGTCTATTCTATCGAGGACATACCATCTGATATCAATTACACGGAATATAATGGAGTTATTATTGGCTTTCCGACGATACATTGCAATCCTTCACTTAGAATTACTAATTTTATAAGTAACAGTATCCTGTCAGATAGACCGCTACCATTATTTATTTATACCACCTGTGGACTATATCAGGCAAATACCACAAGAATATTTTCCAAATTATGCAAAGAAAAAAACCTGTTCACAGTTCTAGATGCTTCCTTCCGTATGCCAGCTATAGATGGATTACTTCTTACAAAAAAAATTAAGTTTTTTGAGACCTGTGAAAAAAATATAAAATTAAAAATAGAATATAAATGTAATAGATTCATAGAAATTCTTGAAAGTGATTGTAATCAAAATAGAACGCCACCCTTTCAGTGGCTTAGTATAGTAAATTATCCAAATAAAATGATTGGCAGTCATTATACATTACCAATTTACCTAAATTCAGAAAAATGTATCAGCTGCGGAACTTGTCATCAGCATTGTCCTGCACAAGCCATTATCCTAGATCATAACCTGCCTAGGTGGAACAAGGCAGCCTGTGAACGTTGCTATCGATGCATTCATCATTGTCCTGTTGATGCACTATCCTTATATAAGAAAAATGGACCTGCCAGAAAATGGAGAGCCTTCAGCATTAAATAATCAAAAACTGCTTCATCAAATATATATCACCCGGCACCTATGATAGGCCTTTTAGTAGCTTCTTCCATTTACGCTGCCTATGTGAATAAAAGCATTTTGCCCATATATAGACAAACATTGTTTTCCAGCCTGCACCGATTTCAACCTCATCAGTGTAAGCTGTCTTTCCATCTTTAATACTTCTCAATAAAATCCTATGATTCCAAATCGGAACGTTTATATTTGACTCGTTTGTATAGATCTCATGCGTATCATCGCTGAACTGTATTACTTTAATTGTATGTATTCCAAATGGAATGCAACAAAAGAGCTTGAGGCTGAAGCTGAAGGTTGCACCCTCCGTCCAAGTTAACTCCTGAATTTCGTTTACCGGAGTAAAAGCTGCATAAGGTTTTGCAATATATTGCAAAGTATTTAATTGCTTTAATAGGTCGAATACTTCATTTTCCGTAACCGGAAATATGGATGTCTTTTTTAGAATTTTTGTTTTCATTTTCTCCTCACCTGACTGATTAATTCCTTTTCTCTTAACAAACTCATACCCAGAAGGATCAAAACTGGAAATATAAGCGCTGCCATTAAGCCATTATTAAGCGTGTCGCCGGTAGCATCCGCTACCATTCCAACTAATGTTGGTCCCGCAGAGCATCCGGCATCACCTGCAAGAGCAAGAAGTGCATACATGGCAGTACCTCCCCCTGGAAGCTTTAATGCCGCAAGACTGAAGGTTCCAGGCCAGAAAATTCCAACCGTAAATCCGCACAAGGAACATCCAAGAAGTCCCAAAATCTGATTTTTTGAGAAAATAGCCAGCAGATAGCAGCCGATACACAGCAAGGCACTGAGTCTCATCACAGTCTTTAGGGGAATATGGTCGCTGTATTTACCATATAAGGCTCTTGCCGTTCCCATAAAAAAGGCAAACGCTGTCGGCCCAGCCAAATCACCAATCATCTTTGGCACCTTCAGTCCAATTTCAGCGAAGGCTGAAGCCCATTGACTCATAGACTGCTCAGATGCTCCGGCCGCCACCATCATTATTAAAATCAGCCAAAAGACCTTCTGTTTCAATAATCCTCGTATAGACATTTTTTTATGCTCCCCTGTCACCGAATACAAAGGAACGATAGCGAAATAGAAACTATTAAAAAGTGGTATAATGGCCCATAAGCAAGCTAAAATACGCCAGTTGTCAATTGAAAATAATCGAAAGAAAAGCGTACTTACCAAAACAAGAAATACGTGCCCCCAGCAATAGAATGAATGAAGCAGGCTCATGGCTGCCTCTTTTTTCTTTGTAGGGCAGGCCTCGACAATCGGGCTGATCAACACTTCAATGATGCCTCCCCCAATGGCATAAATTGATACCGATATAAGAAGCCCGGTAAAAGGATCGCCTAATACGGAAGGCAGTACTGCTACCCCTATCAGCCCTAAAGCCGCACACCAGTGTGCTGCAATAATGGTCACACGATATCCAATCCGGTCGATATATCGGCTACATAATGCATCCACCAAGAGTTGAATGAGAAAGTTTACAGTGGTGAGTAAGGTAATTTTTTGTAAGGATAAATTAAAAACCCCTGAAAGAGTGATAAAGAGCAGTGGTAAAAAGTTGTTCACGATAGCTTGCGTGATATAACCAAGATAACTGGCATAGATAGTATGTTCATATTGATTGCGAATACGCTGTAGCATAGCTCGTTCCTTCCTGCTTAATATATTTTCAATCAAAACCTTTTTCTTCAGTACTTCCATAAGATTATGTTTATCATCTGTCAATATCCTAATTTACACAATAACACAGAAGAGGGTGAAGAACAAGCGCTCTTCGCCCCCTTGAAGTATTTTGCTGAATTCCTTCCCTATATTCCAAAGTCTCCTTACTGTTTTCTTGAAGGAAAGCTTATGATAACCCCCAAAAAGCATTCAACGCATAATACGAAATGCTTTTATGAGTAGATGTATTACCTTACATCGCCACATCTATATTTAAAATAATGTGTATTCTCATATTTGTATAAAAGATGGTATAATGAATTTGTAGAGACTGCAAAGGAAAGGAGAAATATCGAATGGAAATAGTAAAAATTATAGATAGCGATAAAACAAAGTACATGGAATTATTACTTATCGCAGATGAACAGGTAAATATGATAGAAAAGTATTTGTATCGTGGTGACATGTTTGCCTTATACGAGGATGATATCAAGGCAATTTGCGTCGTTACACAAGAGCAACCCGGCGTTTATGAAATTAAAAATATTGTTACCGTTCCAAAATATCAACGAAAAGGATACGGAAAACAGCTAATCTCTTGTATCACTGATTACTACAAAGAAGCTGGCAACGAGTTATATGTTGGAACAGGTGATTGTCCTTCAGTACTTCATTTCTACGAGAAATGCGGATTTAAAAAATCTCACATTGTGAAAAACTTCTTTATAGATAATTACGACCACCCTATGTATGAGGAGGGGCAACAATTAGTAGATATGATCTATCTTAAAAAGAATCTTTAGCATGAAGCAGACTGTGTCGGGGGGCGGGGGAATTAAAATCCCAAAAATGAAGTCAAGGCAAGGGTTACAGCCTTTATGGCATATCTGGGATTTTGTTTAATTCCAGGGCATAAATCCGTAAAAACATAATTAGAATTACAGTCTCCCGCTCTGCTCTAGCATTTATTTTTTATAAGCAATTGCATCAATTTGAACATGCAACCCATCAGGCCCGCCTATATGAGCAAACTCTGTCTGAATGGTTTTTCTTGCTGGGTAAACACCCCCAAACCGCTCCTTAAATACCTTTTCCATAATTGGAATATTCCAAGCATCCTTAAGCAAAACATCCATCTTTACTACATTACTTAAGGTCAAGTTTAATTTTCCCAGACGTCCCTCCATATCATTTAATGCTCCATGCACCTGATCTTCAATTGAGGACCCAACGTTTCCAACACAAAAGCTAATAAAAACAAAATCCCCTGCTTCAACTATTTCTGAATAGGCATACTCTTCATTTACATTTGTTCTGACAATACTACTCATAGCTCCTCCTTCAGCTTCCTAATCACATTTTTATTGTTTCTTTACGTCGTAACTCACGAAATCTTTGATCGATGATGTCACTGTCTCAGTAAATGGTTCGTTTTAAACTCCTTACTTTCTTTATAGATAATTTACTTATCTATTCACATGCCCCCTTTAATATCAGTATAGCATGACAAGTCTGACACCTGTATGTCACACTTCTTCGTATTGCTTTAATATTTGATTACAACTTAAGCATATCCTATCTATCAACTCAGGAGGTTCAATTACTTTAACCTGATTAGCAAATGCCAGTACTGTACCATACCAAAAATGCTCATTCCAAGGAACATTAATCTCGTATAGAAAATCTCCGTTCTCATATTCTTCTGTAATTATTCCATTAAAATACTCTTCGCATTTAGCCCTAATGCTACTTTTGCATATTAACCTCACACGAACACTTCTTTGCTTATTCGCAGACTCTTCCCACTTCTTCTTTGCTTCACCAATCTTATGAATTCTACTATTCTTCTGTTCTGAGATTAATAGAGTTCTCATTCTTACAAGCTTATATATTCTATAATCATTATATTTTGGATAATAGCATAACAGATACCAATTATACCACTTATACATTGTAGCAACCGGTTCAACCTCATGGTCTTTTTCTTCATTGTCAGCGTTTGTATATGTAAATATCACTTTATGTCTAGTGTTAATGGCTCGTTGTAAAAGCATTAATTTGTCATTTGTATTACATTTTTCTTTTAAGATCCCGAAATCTAATATAATATCAGACGTACCCTCTGGTGCAATTGCTTGCATCTTTTCTAATGTCTCATTCAATTCATCGTTATTAAAGGCGGATTGTAACCCCTGTAGCGCTGCAAGAATATATGATAAATGATTTTCTCCTACCAATTGCCGATCCATCTTAAATGAATCCAGTATTTCATATCCGCCATCTGATCCATAATAAGTAACAACAGGTATTCCAGCTAAAGAGAGTGTGTTAATATCTCTCATAATCGTTCTTGTTGATACATTGAATCGCCTTGACAGCATCTGAGCAGTTACCCTTTTATGCGAAAGCATATAATTTGTAATTGATAGTAATCTCTCTATTTTCACTATGCACCAACTTTCATTCCTAATTCATTAAGATAATTACATATCCAAATCACTCTCCGATAAAAAAACAGCATTAGCATCGTGTATGCCATAGAGCGTACCAGCTTTCTGTGAATAGTAGATTCGTTCTTCTATGTATTCAAAAAAAATTCCTGCATTCTCCATCTCTATTTTACTATAATTGAGTATGAATAACCTCTATTATCCGTATCCTTATCATATTCAATAATTTTTACTTCCGGAAGATAAGTACTATAAACTTTCAAAATCACGATCCTCCTTACATCAAACCATTATAACAATTCATCATGCTGCATTTCTTCAATTGTTTCATCACACCATTGGATAACAGCCTCACTGGATATTATACCGCTTCGCAGCACGGCCTTAATATAACAGACTCGTTCCTTCAATACTTCCTTTATGCCCTGTTCCAGATCCTCTTGCATTCCAAGATACTTCTCTATATTCTTTTTATGGAGTTCTTTATAACTTTCTATCATCCGAATTACATTATCCCTCGGCTGACTACTTGAAAACAATAACTTCAGCATAAATTCAGAACGTATTGGCTGTTGTACAATATCTTCTAAAAGCCATGCCTCAAACTCTTGCCTTCCCTTTTCGGTTATTCCATACCTGACTTTCTTATCATTTGTTTCTCTGAAGATAATTTCAATCATCTCATCCTCCAGCATCTTCTTGAGAGTCGGATAGATATGTCCGAAATTCTCATTCCAAAATCCAGAGAGTACCTTGTCACTGTACTTTTTTATGTCATATCCGGTACTTGGTGATAGATTCAATATACCCAAAATAGCATACATGGATTTATTCTTAAGCGCCATTCCTATTCCTCTCCTTCCAGGCATCAGCATATTTCTCAAGTTTACATATTGTTTGCTCAAGCTTAGCAGAATTCCTCATATCCCGGGAAATAATCCTGCAATTCTCCTTGATTTTTGTATCCGTTATGAGTATCTGTATCTTAGATTTCAATCTTTCTGGCGTCAAATCCTTAATACTTTCTGTTAATCCCAGTTCCATAGCAACAAGACGCTTGGACACCATATACTGGTCATTGACCTGTGGTAATGCAAGCATAGGAACTCCAAAATATAACGCTTCATTCACACTGTTAAAACCTGCATGAGTAATAAATACAGCAGCCTGCTTTAAAATCTCTAGCTGCGGAAGAAAACCTTTAACCAAGAAATTCTGTGGGATTTCTCCTAATTGTGAGGCTTTGCACTTCTTGCCTATGGACATGCATACATAATAATCCGAATTACGAAATGCAGAGATACATATCTTATAAAAATCTATATAATCTGTGTTCAGACTTCCAAGCGATATATAGATAAGCTTCCTGTCTCCTATCAAGGAAAGATCTAAATCGCAGGTTTCCTGTAGCCGGTCGATGGACGGACCGGTAAATATATAGTCCGGCTCCTGTACCCCATCATCACCATTGAATTCACGAGTGGTATACACGATATTCAAATCACCTTTGCTTGTAAATACCTGATCTATTAAAGGCTCATTAATTTTATAGCTGTCACAAATACGTTTCAATATCTGATAGCAATGATTCAATTGAGGATGAAATCCTGCCACTAGCATCTGCTTAGGAATCGGTGCTTGACTCATAGCAAAAGAGGAATGGGAACATACAACTGGGATTTTAGTCAGCTGGTATAGGAAACAGGCTCCCCCGAAAATAGAATCACAAATAATCATATCATACAGGTCCATTTTCACAATATTGAGTATCTCAGGCAGCATCACTTCATCATACGACAAAATATACTCCATCAACATGTAAAACGCATGCTTATCTGTCGGACGGTATTCCTTCAGAAACATATCCAGCTTACTACTAAATCCAATCCATTTTGCCCCCATCTGTGTTACCTGTTCTGAAAAGGGTTCTGAACAAAAATAGCTAACCTGATTTCCTCTCTCTGTTAGTTTCTTGACCAATCCAAGCGTAGGGTTAATATGCCCATACAAATTTGCATTTATAAATAATACATTCATTAATATCACCCTTCCATCTATATCACTCTGATATAGATGATATTATATCAGAGTGATATAGATGTCAAGGTGATTATCATATTTATCAAAATTATTATGACTCAATTATTAATAGAATAATTAAAATTTCTATTATCATTAGTCCAATCAGCTATATTTAAGAGTTCAATAAAAAAGGGTTCCCGGCACTGGAACTTCTACTCACACTTCTCTGTCAATGTTCCAACAACTAGAAACTCTTATGTTATCATTTATGTAATCTTTATTTTTCCTGTTTGTTACATCCATACTACTATCTCACACGTATATAGGTCACATTCTTATTTTTACAATAGAAATGCTGTATTTGTTTCAGAGGAGGGAATACAGCTCAATTTTTCTGACTTTTTCAAGATTGCAGCTGAGTTCAGTATAAGGGAAGGGCTTCCCATGGCCCGGATATATCATTTTCGGTTTCATAGAGATAATCGTTAACCATGATCGTAAAAATAATTCTTTGTCCTCTGCCCATATGGTAATTCTGTTCATACTTGGGAATCCGTTCATTGCAGCATCACCGCAAAAAAGTGACCCATCCTTTAAAATCAGTGATATAGAATCCGCAGTATGTCCCGGAGTATCAATAATTCTTCCACATAATTCCTTTTCTACCTGACTGCAATTATCCTTTGACACAAGAATACATCTATCTTCAAAGTAAGAGTTTAGTTTAGGAAACCTATGTTCTCCTTTTCCTACAAGCTTCATAAATTTACAGAATAAAAGTGCAATCCGAGATGTACACCCTCCTATAAAAGAATTTTGACCTTTATTTAGAACATCTAGTGCCTTACAACTCATAACAACTTTCGCGTCTGGAGCAGCAGCTAATACTTCATTCAAATAACCAGCATGATCATCATGTGCGTGTGTTAGAAATATATATTTAATATCCTGAAGGTTAATATTATGTAATACTAATTGTTTTTTTAGTTTATTAAATCCTGTTTCATATCCAGTATCAATTAAAACATAACCATCCTGAATCGCATATATCCAATTATTCATTATTCTATTTCCGACATTATACATGTAAGCATTCCCCTTATTCATCATTGTGTTATCAGACTTTTATATCAGACATAAAATCATTGATTAGCTTTCTGCTATTGTCCATTCCTAGATTGAATTTTTCTGGTTTCTTCCATTACCTACAGGATTTGGACATAACACACCACATGCAACATACTTAAAATTTGTGCCTGTGTAATAGCATTCGGTATTGTAGTCATTTCATCGGCAATTTTCTGTTCAGCCATCCTTCTTTTATACCTATGAAAAGAACAGGAATGATCCTTTTTTCATAGTTACCCCCCCCTCATCAAAATATTGATATTTCTTCATCAACAAAATTTAACTGCTGTGATGCGTACCCACTTGGCTAACTATATCTATCTCAAACCCAGACTAAAATTAATAGTCTTTTCACTCTGTCATATCGGATTCTCGAGAAGACTTACGATCTGCATTTTTCGTATCTTTTTTTTCTCTTTCAATGGCTTGTAAGGCTTCTGTTTTACTTCCGGTGGTGGATCGAATTGAGAAAGCAATGTTCACCGTATGATCCGATATTCTTTGCAATGAAAACAGAACGGAATAAATGCTTTTTGATACCTCAACAGGGTACATCCCTGAGCCTAGGCGTACCACATGTTCGTTACGTGTAGAGGATATTAGTTTCTTAATTTCCTTGTGAAGGTTGGATATTCTTCTAAAATTTTCTGTTCTACGCTTTGAAAATGCATCAAATCCCAAATCGAACATTTCGGATATATGACCGTAGATTTGGTTCAGCTCCTCCTTGGTCTGATCTAAAAATCTTATATTATTTTCCTTCATGTAATTGGTTTCTTTCACAATAAGTATCGCGTAATCACCCAGTCGCTCAATATCGTTTGTAACATGATGTAATCCGCCGATCAGTTTTTCGTCATCAGCGAATTTAGTAACCGATGATATTTTAATGAAAAAGCCTGTGAGTTTATTTGTTAAGAAATCTATACGATATTCATCATCGGCAATTTTCTTACTTTCACTCATATCTTCATTGATCAATGAAGCAAAAGAACGATCAAGGTTCTCCTTTGCGAGGATTGCCATATCATACAGTTCCTTCAATGCTTGTTCAATGGCAACCGCAGGAGTCTGCAAGAAACGCTCATCAATATATGTCAATTCCTCCAGCTTCTGCTGCTTATCTTTCACCAAGCTTGTCACTAAATTGACTAACGGATCGATAAATACGAGCAGCACTAAGGTGTAAAGCGTATTATAAATCAGGTTAAAGGTTGCAAGGCTAAATTGGGGTTTTCCGGGGAATAGACTTTCAAACATATTGGTTATGGGTGTTCTGAAAAGAACCAGAATAATCGAAAATACTGTCGCACCAATTACGCTGGTAAGCAGATGGAATAATGCGATACGTTTTCCGTTGGCATTTGTGCTCAAGGAGGCCATAATGCCATCGCTACAGGTTCCAATATTGGCACCCATCACCAAGAAAAACGATTGATCAATATTGTGGATAACTCCAGTAGCTAAGAAAGCGATAAAAACACCAGTTGCTGCCGTAGATGACTGTATGATACCTGTAAAGAGAATTCCTAATATCACCAGCAAGACGGGATTTTGCATGATTTCATATTTGAATACTTTAGAGAGTTGAACGCTCAGCATCGAATCTGGTCCACCGATTGCGGTTTCCATTACTTCCAACCCGATAAACAGCATTCCAAATCCGATTAAAAATGGTGCAATTCTATTAAGGGATTCATTACTAGTGGAAAAAACAATCATAACACCGACAAACGCAACCGCTGCAAAAATAGAGCTAATGCTAAAGCCGCCTTTGCTGATACCTGAAAGGGCGAATATAAATGCTGTAAGAGTGGTGCCTACCTTTGCGCCTAAGATAAACCCTGAGCCTTGCTTGACTGTTACAATATTCGCATGAGCAAGTCCGACCGTCATAATCGAAGAGGCTGAAGAAGAATTGACAAGTACAGTAGCTCCCATTCCTATTCCGTAATTAAGAACTCTGTTTTTGTTGAATTTTTTAAAAAGATTTCGTATTCCAGATCCTGCGCTTTGTTCCAATCCGGAGCTCATCTGCTTCATGCCAAACATAAATACGGCGACACCACCTAACATAAGCAGCAAATTCATTACTATTTCCATTATATTTCTCCTATTCAATATATTCTATTTTCGAGTTATAAAGCATCCAGTCGTGAGAGCATATCAATGGGGAGTTATGCTACAAATTAATATTATCGAATTATCCCATTTTATACAAGGAGAGCTCAGCTAATCATAATTCTCCTCCATTTTCATAACCCAAAGAATTTCATGATTCTTCCCAAACAAAGAGCAAATCTTTCTCATCTGATTCCTTGTATCCTTCAATCCTCATATTCACCTCTCAAATATATAATTCAATGTAATGTAATCTTTTTCCATTAAAACTTTTATAATGAATGAATATACTAATCCCTTGACATCAATACTACGGTCTCCACATGACTGACCTCCGGAAACATATCCACCGCACATACCTTTTCTACCTTATACCCCTTGTCCTGTAATACCTCGAGATCTCTTACCAACGAAGTCGGCTTACAGGAGATATAGACGATCTTTTTCACACCAAAGTCTATAATTTTATCAAGTGCCTTCGGATGAATACCATCCCTCGGTGGGTCAAGTATGATGATATCCGGCTTGTCCTGTAAGGAATCAACCACTTTTAATACATCTCCGGCGATAAATTCACAATTAACCAAGCCATTCATCCTTGCGTTCTCTTTGGCTGCCTCTACTGCTTCCTCCACAATCTCCACTCCGGTTACTTTTCCTGCCACTGGGGCCAGAAGCTGGGCAATCGTACCTGTACCGCTATAAAGGTCAAAGATCCTCATGTCCTTCGTATCTCCGACATATTCCCGAACCTTGGAGTAAAGTACCTCGGCGCCCAGAGAATTTGTCTGAAAGAAGGAGAAGGTGGATATCTTGAATCTTAGACCCAGCAGCTCCTCGAAGATATAATCCCTGCCATACAATACTTCGGTTCTATCACTCTTCACTACATCAGCCAGGCTGTCATTATAGGTATGTAAAATACCCACAATCATACCTTCCAGAGGAAGCGAAAGCAGTCTTTCTGTAAGCAGCTTAAAGAAATCCTTCTTATTCTCCACCTGCTCTACCTCCTGGGAGGTAGTGATGATATTCACCAACAGTTCTCCAGTCTTCACCGCCCTTCTAATTAGAAGATGGCGAAGATACCCCATATGGGTTAGCTTATGAAAGTAATCTAAACCAAGCTCCGTACCACATTCCAGTACGCAGCTGAGGATTAGATTGAAGTCCTTAATCACAATTGCACAATCATACGTGGTAATTATGTCATGAAAACTACCCTTCTTATGGAGTCCGAGGGCTAGCGGTCCATTCTTATATTCGTCTCCGAAGGAAAATTCCATCTTATTACGGTAGCCCCATTCTACCGGGCTCCCTAGAATTCCTTCAAAGGTATATTCCCTACAGACTTGATCAATCAGTCGTTTCACCTGATCCTGCTTCATCTCCAACTGACTATCATAAGCCATGGTCTGATAACTGCAGCCGCCGCAGTCACCAAAGCAATGGCAGGCTTTATCTCTGATCTCCAGAGGCGATCTCATCAGCACCTCCTTCAAGTTTCCTTCTGACTTCTCTCTTCTGTTCTTACTAACGACAAAGCTGACCTTCTGACCCGGCATCGTATTCTTGACTATGACCTTCCCCTCTTCATGCTCTATGACACCCTTATTGGGGAAATCCACTCTCTTAACAATGCCTTCATATAACTGACCTTTTTTCATTTATATGTAAACATATCAATGCCTGCACTTTAAGCCCGACTATTGAATGGCTCAAGCATCAGTATAAAATCTGGCAGATGTTATGCTTATCCTCCTATTCTATAAAAAATGACTCATTTACCGTAATATATTATATAGGGAAATGAGTCAAAAGTCTACCTTAGGTTCTTGATCTGTATAGCCAGCTCTTCTATATGCCGCTCATCCGTACCGCAGCAACCGCCTAGGATCCGGAAACCGTACCGGTTATGTAATTTTATAATTTCCTCTGCCAGCTCAACCGGTTCGGAGCTGACAATATGACAGCAGCCGTCTAACTCCTCAGGAGTTAAGGGAGAAGCATTGGCTTGTATTCCTCTAAAACGCTTCTTAACAAGTTCTGTCTGATTGAAATCCCAGGCAAGTGCTTTCGCAACATTCACTGGATGAACACAATTCGTCATATAGAAGAGGGGCTTGATTTCAATTGAATTCTCAATTGTTTCGATAGCCGTATGGATTGTGGTTCCGTCAATCATCCGTCCGTTGGTACGAATCATCAGGCTGATGATATAGGGTAACCCGGTCTCAGCCATAGCCTCAGCCATACCAATTGCCTCAGGCAAGGTCGGCATAATTGCAGCATAAAGAAAATCTACTTTAGCTTTGGCAAAAAGCTTAGTCTGCCAGGTGTGGTATTCATAAGCTTCGTCGGCGGACAGTGCTCCGGTGCCCTTATATGCATCTCCCTTGCAGCCCATCATGCCACCGAGGTAGATATCCGTATGCGCCGGGTCCTTTTCCATAGCTTCCCTCTGCAGCTTCCGGTAAAACTCTACATTATCACTGATCAGTTCCTCACCATAGGGAGAACCCATCACATTATCCCTGCTTGCCCTTCTGGTCGGTGTCATGAGCATCATCGGAATCTGATATCCTATAGCGATATCAAGATACTGCTTCGTGATTTTGATAATTGCCTCCTTTGCATCCTCCCTGTAAATTAGACTTGCACTCGCCACATCTGAATCAAAGACTATGCCATACTCATTTCGAAGACGTATCCCCAGTGCCCCCTCCATCATAATAATTCGTCCAGACTGATAAGCTTCCCTGAAATTCATATTTTTCTCCAATCTTAAACTTTATTTAAGTCATTCTGCTGATAACATGTTCTCCTGCTTATAATCTTTATATCAGACTGATAATCTCCGATCTAAGCACATGGTATCAGTCAGCCCCCTGGCTTTAGGTATATGCATTTTGAATCAGTCCTCTGATCTCCTGCTCCAGCTTCTTCTGGTTCTCGAGATTAGCTTTCTTCAAGGCACTAAGCTTATACAGTACCTCCTGTACCTGCCCACTGACATTTCTGACACTATCCAGGGATTCCCCAATTCTCGATTGCATGCACCAGTCAGCAATCAATCCGTCAAAGAAGAAATCGGCGAATTTTCCGAATTCATCCATCGAAAAGGTTATCCCCTGATTGATTTTGACATCCGCCAGCTCCGTACGAAACCCGGATAGCTTCGTCTGAATGATCTCTGCTTCTCCCTTGGCATCATCGATATGGGAATGCTTTGCCAGATCCGAGATCAGGCCACCACCCAACAGATCAAAGGTTCCCCAGCCCTCTGCACTATCCAGACTGTTCAAGGCACGTTCAATATGTTCCATGACCTCATTTCCAGCGGCTATCGCTTCTTCCAGCTCCTTCTGATTATTCTTCAGAGCCGGGAGTTGTGAAGACAGCTCCAGAAGCCTTTGCCCGGTTTCTGAATTAGCTTCTATAATAAGCTCTCTCTTCTTCTCATATAAGCTGTCATATTCGCTCTGACAGCTCTTATATTCCAGCAGTTCCTCTCCCAGCTCCTTGATTCGCTTCTCAATCTGAGTGAACTCAACAGCTGCCTGATCATATTTCAGGGCTGCGGCCAATGCTTCCTTCCGTTCTTCCTCTACTCGTTCTCCGAGCTTTCCAAGCATCGAATAGAACAGATGAGACAGGCTTTTCTTCTCTAACTGATCTACATCTGCATTTTCCTTATCAAGAACAGCTTGATATTCTTCCAGTTTAAGCTTCAGTGTCTTCTGTTGTTCCGTCAAATCCTCCAGCATGGAGTAAAGCTTCTTACGGCGGCAGAGCTTATTCATTGCCTCCTCCAGCTGAGCGTTAATCTTTTCATACATAATTCTGTAACCTCCCAATTTCGATCCCTTCAAGCCAGTCTCAGTCGAAGATTGTATACCCACTGAGACTGGCTGATTAAACTCACCAGCTTATGAAGTGAGTGATTTCTCCGACGAGACCGTATCTTATCATGAATTATATAATATATGAGAAGAAATAACATTAAAAAATGATGAAAGTATACAAATGTAAGATAATTTTAATGTGCTTCGAATATTGACAATTAAATCAGGTGAAGCAGCTCAACCACCCAGCGCATCGGACTGACATAGCTAATCATACGCAGTAGCCATGGCATCGACTCTACTGCCACGAATGTTCCTCCAAGCAGTGACATCAATACAGCAACGGAGGATGCAAGTACACCAGCCTGTACCTCACTTTTACTAATCAGACATATCACAACTGAGACCAGAGTTGCAAATACAGCGATTGCCAAAGCAAGAATTCCGAACTCTGACAGACTTAAGTGAAATCCGTCGGATATTATCGACAGCAGAGCCATACAGAACAACACCTGCAGAAATGTCATCAAGAAGACGGAAGCAATATGACCGGCTATATAACCTACTTTCGTATTTTTCGCATATTGATATCTTAGATAAGTTCCTGATTGCTTATCCCTTATAATCAGAGAGGCGTATAGTATAGTAAAAACCATGAACAGAGTCAGCAGCATTGTGATACTGCGCTCTGTTTCCTGTAGTCCTTTCTGCTTCAACCCCTCTAAGACCAGCGGTTCCCGATTGATCACTGCCGCCGTCACCGCTTTTTGCAGGAAGGTGGTATACCTCTCAGGCTTGTTGGCTATTATCCTAAGTTCACTTAAACTCTCTCCGCGGCAATCAAATATCACTTGATAATGACCGGTCATCAGATCCATATTCAGACTTTCTTCCTTTGCCGGGGTAAAGCTTATCCCATTGGTTTGGTCAAGTACCTGAGTTAGGATAGCCCGATAGTCCCCTTCTTCGGGTTCAGAGGAGGTAGTGCCCTTCTCTGCCGTAAGTACCCCCACCCTGAGAGAAATCTTTTCAAAATCAATGAAACCGAACAGTGTACATAGAATTAACGGCAGCAGAAAGGTTACTGCAAAGAGTGGTTTATGCTGAAAATACCTTTTCAGATTATTTATTATAACCGGGAAGCACCCCATAGATATATTCCTCCGTTTTAAATAGTAGTACGGCCAACACAGTAAAGCAAAGTCCAATGATCAGACACAGCAGGATAGTGATCCATAAAAGTCCTGCTTTACCGTCATAGATGCAGCTGAACATGCTACGGTTAATCCAGGTCAGAGGTGACACTCTGATCACAGTTTCCCAAGTAGGGTTCAGGCTCCCGAAGGGATAGAAGGCCCCTGCCAGAATACCTGCTGCCATGACTGGAATATTTATCATGTTCTTAACCAGCAGGAAATTCTTGATCCCATATCCGATGAACAAACCGGCACTACATACGGTAAAGCTCAGTGCAGAAAGCAGCATCAGTATCTGCAGGAAATCCTCCTTGATTGGCAGCTTCAGCACCAGCATATTAAAAAGGAGCACTACCAGGTTACAACAGCTTAAGATGATCGAACAGGACAAAAGCCTGGATAGTATCAGCTGGAACTTAGAGATCGGAGTAAACATGAAGCGAATGGCAGTTTTCTTATAAGCCTCTTCCTTGGCCGCATAAGCAGCCGTGATGATTGACAATGAGATACAAAAGGGAAGGGTTACGATACTGTAATAGTGATAGCCGGTAAAAGCGTTCCCGTAGCTCTCCGAGGACAGATATCCCAGGATCACGGTCAGAATCACCGGGAAGATAATATTATAACCGATAAAAAATCCATCCTTTGACCTTCGTCTTAAATCCTGCCACAGCAGGCAAATAAATGTATTCATATTACTCTCCATTCCGCTGCCCTTCGGCAGCAAATATTATCAATCGCAGGATCCTTCAAATTATTCATCCCGCAGCTCTTTGCCGGTCAGTTGTAAAAATATTTCCTCAAGACTATGGCAGCCCTGCGCTTCATATTTCTCCTTGAAAGCTTCTTTCTCCATATCCTCAAGCAGCGTTCCATGATCCATCACAACGACCCGGTTACAGATTGCCTCTATCTCCTCCATATAATGGGACACATAGATGACAGAGGTTCCTCGTCTGTTCAAGCTTTTGATGGACTCCATAATATGATTTCTGGATTGTGGATCAATTCCTACCGTTGGCTCATCCATAATCAAAAGCTTCGGTGTATGGGCAATAGAGCAGGCAATATTCAACCTCCTCTTCATCCCACCCGAGAACTTGCTCGGCAGCTCCGAGCGATGCTCCCACAGACCGACAAATTCCAGGGCTTCTCTGGTTCGCTGCTTCAGATCGGTTCCCTTATGACCGTATAAGGAGCAGAAAAACCTGACATTGTCATACGCACTGATATCTTCATAAACAGCAATATCCTGAGGTACCACTCCGATAAAGCGTTTGAAGGCCTTTAAATGTTCCTTAGTTCTTTTACTTTTGAACAGGATATCTCCTTCGCCTTTCTCCTCCACATCGATAATCATTTTAATGGTAGTGCTTTTCCCCGCTCCATTGGGTCCAATGAATCCCAGGATATCCCCTTCTGCAACTTTCAGGCTGAGTCGGTCCACAACTTTTTTCTCACCATAGCTTTTTGATAAATTCTTTACCTCCAGTAATGCATTCATTTTATTTCCTCCTTTTTCTCAATTTTATATAATTTTATCCAATTTATTTTATTTAACATTTCAATACTCAATATTGGATATATAGGTGATAATATAGAGCTTGCATCGTGATTTTTTAATCACGATAGGCAAACTCTTTCCATCTCACATAAGCTTACAAAGCTTTAAAACCGATGAGTTCTTATACTCTTCACCCTACTTCTTCTTAATCTGGCTCTCCAGCTCATTGATGATTTTATCCAGGTTTACGACAGCATTTTCCGGATCTTTCATAATCTCATCCTTAAGTCTCATCGCATACTGTAATCTCAGCTCCTCCTCGGATACGCTGTTCTTTTCCTCCATCCGATTAAAGTCTATGGTCTTAATAAACTGCTCCGTCCCATGGCTGGCTTCAATATATTGATCAAGATTAGCCAACAACTCTTCATGCCAGCGAATCTGAAAGCTGATATTCTCAATCGTCATCTGAAAGCTGAGTTTAGACAAATCTGTAATATCACCCTTGATGTCATACCATTTTCCCCAATACTCCTTCTGCTCCCGCAGCTTGGCGATGTGAGCCGTGATACATGTCTCCAGCTCTTCCTTGGAAAGTGTCCCAAGAATCGGATCAGTATAAAACTTAAACGAACCGATATTGGTAATCGGTGTGTCCATTGCCTCAAGCATCTGTCTGCGGAGCTCTTCCCTGCCGCTCTCGGTAATTTCATAGATCTTTCGTACTCTCGACCCGGTACGCTCTTCCCTTAGCACACGGATAAACTGATCCTTCTCCAGCTTAGTCAAAGCGTAATAGATGGACCCGGATAATATTTTCGTCCACTGTTCAATATTCGAAACCTGAAGAAACTTCTGGATTTCATAGCCATGGGTTGGCTTCATATTCAAATAATACAAGATAAATGCACTAATCATTTGATATCCTTCCAGTCTGATTGTCTCAATGTATTTCAGAATTTCACATCCATTATCCAATCTTGAGTATATTATATATTCAACATTGGATAATGTCAATAGGTCAATCCTTATGTTTTACCCATTCTTTTGCATACACCCTTTGGCCTGTGCGAATCATTGATCCATTTGTAAATCATTCCATAACCAGATATTTTATATGGCCCATAACTATGGCTTCCGTCTGCTCCGCACTAATTCGTCTACAATTTTAAGTGCGAAAAGCCCCGGTACCTAGGACCGCACACCTGTCAGCTCTTTCGTCTGGCCTGGGATACAGCTCATACCGGGGTTCTCTGCCTTCTTAATATAAGGTCCGTCTATCAGCTTAATTCTTCTTTTGGATTGGGATCCATATCTCACTTCGGTAATCCGCTGCACATCCGTCTCCGTCACTATACCATTCGATTTCAGCAGTTCCGGCATGCTCATAGCTCGCGGACGGGAACCATTCACTAAAGATACGTTTCCATACTGCCTGAATTGCATCCGGCATCGGACCCACACATTCGAACACAACCCAAAGCCCCCCGGCTATCGTAAGCTCATCCATTCCCTCAGGAACAGCCTTGTCTGAAGCACTTGCAACAAAATAATCAAAATCTGATTCCCTGAAGTTAGCACAGATACCCACAACTCCACTGGGCTCTGTATTTGAAAGCCCCATGATCTTTTCAAATAAGCCATCCCGGTCTACTTCCTGCCAAATTTGTGGAATACGTACATAATTAGCCCCACCTACATTAGATACGGCTTCTTTTTTCCCTACGAACCTCATCGCAGGTTTTTCTTCAATTCGATACTTCATCTCTTTTCCTCCTTTAATAGATAAATGAAAGGTGATTCTTGGATAGGAAGATAATGGTATACCATGCACCCTGACCATGCTAGGAGCTATTCCATGCATGCTTATGAATGCTCTGGTAAAGGCTGTGGGCGATGTATAACCATACTTCAACGCTATATCTATTACTTTTTCCGAGCTATTCAGCAGATCGAAGGCTGCTAAAGTCATACGCCTCTGTCTGACATAATCACTGAGTCCAATCCCTGCGATGAAGGAGAACGTTCTTTGAAAGTGAAAGAGTGAGCAACAGGCAATTTTCGCAGCCTCATTATAGTCCACTTCATCATCTAGTCTCTTCTCAATATAGTCGATGGCCTCATTCATATAATTCAGCCAATCCATATCATCACCTCCCGATGTAGTATAGTCTATAGGATATATCCTTAATCGTCCTCTCTTTTTATGTTCTTTGCTGAGAGAAAAGAGTTCCAGCAAAGCTTTTAACTGCTATTGCCAGAACTCTTATATTTTACTGTACGTAACAGATTTGTACCAATTTAGAGAAGGTAAAAAGGTTATAGGTTGCTTCGGAGTAGCCAAAAGCATCTCCGATTGCCGCGCTGTCCATACCTGCAGCACGTGCAGCATCGATACCGGCTTTGGCATCTTCAACTACCAGACATAGGGAAGGATCAATATCAAGAAATTCAGCCGCCTTCTGGTATACCTCCGGATCCGGCTTGTACCTGGTGATGTTATTGCCATCAGAAATAGCATCAAAGTAATTATAGAGCCCGATCCGTTCCAAAATCAACCTTGCATTCTTACAGGAGGATCCGATTGCAAGAGCTAATCCCCTTTTTCTAAGGTGGTCTAAGGTATCCTTAACCTCTTTGCTCAAATTCTTCTCTGACATTTCATTTAAAAGCTCTTGATAGATTACATCCTTTTCTTCAGCCAGCTTCAACTTTTCCTCCTGGGTCAGCGGCTTCCCCTGCCATTTTTCCAGGATGATTTCCAGGCTATCCTTGCTGCTTACACCAAGAAGTCTGTTATTGATCTTCTCATCAAAATATACTCCTATCCTGTCTGTCAGCTGCTTCCATGCCAGAAAATGATAATGGTCGGTATGACAGATTACTCCATCCAGGCTAAATATAATTGCTTTATATTTCATCCTTATTCACCTTTCTATCCAAAAGTATCTACTTTATGATATCACGTCCGGCATCTTTAGACAATATTTCGTTAAAAATTTCAATTAAGCTAAAATTTTTCATATAACCTGTTGAAAGTTTCTTGAATAGCAATCATAGCATATAGCAATGATTTAAAGGTCCGTTTCCGGTTCCCAGATCGAGTCCCGACTTAAGTGCACCCGTCAGAAAATCCTTGGCCAACGAGACACTGTCCCGAATATTGTTACCAAGTGCTAGGTTACAGGCAATCGCAGATGACAGTGTGCAGCCTGTACCATGGGTATTCGGATTATCGATACGCAAAGTACTAAACCAATGTAAGTCGCTTCGCCCATAAAGCAGATCATCACTATCACCAATAAGGTGACCTCCTTTAATCAATATCACTCCGTTATAATAGCCGGCTATTCTTTGGGCCGCCTGTAACATATCATCCTTTGTATTTACCGTTAGTCCACTGAGAACCTCCGCTTCGGGAATATTCGGTGTAATGACGTCCGCGAGCGGCATCAGCCGATCTGTAAGAAGTCTGATTGCTGCGTCCTCTATCAGCCTGCTTCCGCTGGTCGCTACCATAACCGGATCAAGTACTACTTTTTCTGCCCGGTATTGTATCAGCTTATCTGCTATCACCTCAATCGTCTGTCGATTCGAAACCATACCTATCTTCACGGCATCCGGATGGATATCCATAAAGACCATATCCAATTGCTTAGCCACAAATTCCGGACTTACTTCATAAATATCACTTACTCCTGTCGTATTCTGAGCGGTAAGTGCGGTAATGACACTCATGGCATAAAGCTTATGCACCGTAATCGTTTTAATATCTGCCTGTATCCCGGCTCCTCCGCTACAGTCTGAGCCGGCAATTGACAAAACAGTTCTCAATTCATACTTCCATCCTTCCTATTGATTATCTGTACTGTATTATGCACGTATGCTTCAGTAAAGCTTAGAATTATGAAATCACCTTCTGTGCAAGAATTTTTAATTCCCTTGTTGCTGTACCTATATCCTGCTGAGCGAAAATTGCAGAAACCACTGCCACACCGGTTATCCCTGTCTCCTTAAGCTGAAGAATATTATCCTTAGTAATCCCTCCAATCGCGACCACCGGTATGGATACAGCATCGCAGATTTTAGTTAACGTTCGGAGTGCAACCATATGGGCATCCTTCTTCGTTGAAGTTGTGAATAGAGCTCCGGTTCCAATGTAGTCTGCTCCGTAATTCTCTGCCCGAAGTGCCTCCTCTACTGTATGAGCTGATATTCCGATAATTTTATCTTTCCCCAGCCTCGCCCTCGCATTACCAATATCCATATCCTCCTGTCCAAGATGTACTCCTTCTGCTCCCACAGCCAAGGCAGCCTCAACACTATCATTAATAATCATTGGAATACCATATTGCAGGGTTATTTCGTGAATTTCACCAGCCAAAGCTACCAGTTCCTCATAAGGCATGTCCTTCTCACGAAGCTGCAGCAGGGTGACACCTCCTTCCAATGCCTTCCTCACCTGCCCGGCAAGGCTGGCTCCCTTCAGCCAGCTCCGATCCGTGACAGCATATAATAATAAATCCTCTTTTTGGATATTCATTATGTTACCTCATTTCCTATTTATCCCTTTATCCTCTATTTTGCATAAGTCTTAATATAGCTTATAAAGCTTTGCCCCTTGCTCCAGCCTATCTCCATCTAACTGGCTCATATTGTCAATCAGATAGGTACGAAATGAGCCGGTGCCCTCGCCCGTATCTTTAACCTTATCATGTGCAAGCTCTCCGCAAAGACCCATAGCACAGACAGCCGCTGTACATGCACAGGTCAGCCTCATAGGGTTGGCTGCGATATAAGCACCCAATACTGCGGTAAGCATACATCCACAGCCTGTGATTTTACTCATCATCGGATGACCGTTTCTAACAATATAGGCAGACTCTGCATCAGCGACGATATCAATTGCACCTGTAATTACTATTACTGCCTTTGTCATCCGGGATAACAGCATAGCAAAAGAAACCGTACTATCTATGGTAGCCTCCGTTACGCAATCCCCTACACTGGCATCCACACCTCGGTTTTCTGTAGCCTCTGCTTTCTTCCAGTCTTCTGCTCTTCGTTCGTCTATTCTTATGTCATTCACGATCTTTGTCTGTATGGAGGTCTGCTTCAACATCTCCTGCACAGTACGGTAAACCATCTTAATTTCACTGATATTCCCCCGTATGACACTGAAGTTCAGTTCCTTAAGAAGTAACCTTGCAGAGGACATACGTAGTGAGGAGGCTCCGATACCGACCGGATCGAAGACAATCGGGCGCCCTAACTGATTGGCCTTCCTCCCTGCAGAAAGCATGGTTTTTAGAATACGTTTGTTCAGTGTGCCGATATTAATAACAAGAGAATTGCAGACAGTAACTATTTCTTCTGCCTCCGAGATATCATCTGACATGATTGGCGAACTCCCACAGGCCAGTAGGATATTTGCACAATCATTGACTGTCACATAGTTAGTGATGTTATGTACTAAGGGAGTCATAGTTCTTACATTTTCCATCATCATCTTTAGCATTGCGATCACCTTATTTCTACCTTTTCACCCATTAAGATAAGATTTGTTGTTCTTATAGCACACATCTTACCGCACATAGAGCAGCTGTGTTTGTCGTTCGGTGGTACACTTTCGTAATACTCTCTTGCCTTCTTCGGGTCAATTGCACAGGCGAACATTTCTTCCCAGTCAATCCTCCTTCTGGCATCACTCATCCGATCATCCAGTTTTCTGGCTCCAGGGATACCCTTTGCAATATCTGCTGCATGAGCAGCGATCTTCGAGGCGATTATTCCCTCCTTTACATCGGATAAATCAGGAAGTCTTAGGTGCTCTGCCGGAGTCACATAACACAGAAAATCCGCACCGTTCATGGCAGCGATTGTTCCGCCGATTGCAGAGGTGATATGATCATAACCGGGGGCGATATCTGTAACCAGCGGACCCAGTACATAAAAAGGTGCCTTGTGGCAAAGCCTTTTCTGAAGAGTTATATTAGCAGCAATTTCGTTCACTGCCATATGTCCGGGTCCCTCCACCATAACCTGAACCTTCTTCTCCCAAGCCCTCTCGGTAAGCTTTCCAAGTTCAATCAGCTCGGCGATTTGCCCTACATCAGTACTATCATGGATGCTACCTGGTCGAAGTGCATCTCCAAGGCTGATGGTTACATCATATTCCTGCAGGATATCAAGTACCTCCTCATAATATTCGTAGAAGGGATTTTCATTTCCGGTCATCTTCATCCAGGCGAACAATAAGGAGCCACCGCGGGATACAATATTCGTCATTCTCTTCGAGGCGAGGAAACTCTCCACAGCTCTTTGGTTTATCCCGGCATGGATGGTCATAAAGTCCACTCCCTGTTTAGCGTGAGCTTCTACTACCTTCAGAAAATCCTTTGCTTTGATATCCATAAGCTCCTTTTCCAGATAACCGATAGCATCATACATAGGAACCGTACCGACCATTGCAGAGGAGCAGGCAAGCAGCTCCTCCCGAAAACGATTGGTCTTTCCATAATTACTCAAGTCCATAATAGCCTCAGCACCGAATTCCAGCGCAAGCTTTACTTTCTCCATCTCTTTGGTATAATCGGCGCAATCCCCCGATACTCCCAGGTTTACATTAATTTTAGTCTTCAGTCCTTCTCCAATTCCTTCTGCCCTTAAGGAAAGGTGCCTTTTATTAGCAGGAATAACAACTGTACCACTCGCCACCCTTTCCCTGAGCAGCTCAACGTTAATTCCTTCCTTTGCTGCCACAGCTGTCATCTCTTTAGTAATCATCCCCTTTGCTGCAGCTTCCATCTGAGTACTGTAATTCATAATGCTCCATCCTTTCAAAATATATAAAAATGGGATGTACCAAAATAGGTACATCCCACAAAATTAATTGCTATCAAATGTTACTCCCTACGTTGGCATTATCCAAATCAGGTACGGTCGAAACTATTGTTTCCTCTCAGCCTGCACACAAGCTCCCGACGATATTCATTTTTTCCCATTATAGTATTCTGAAGTGACTCTGTCAATCATAAAATCCAATTCCATATTCCCTATAGGGCTGCCGTTTATAGTTACTGCGAATTTCCCAGCTTCATCACGGTATCAGATGCAGCTCTGTCCATATTGATCTGAGCCTGAGGATCGTATGCATTATAATACCCCTTATTCATCATATAAGTGGATATTCTGTCCTGCATACTGATTGCATCATCCAAATGTTTATGAAGTGTATTTCTAACCTCAGGTGTGGCTGTCTCAGAAATAGCTGCAGCATAATTTTTGATTGCCGTCTTAGTATCAAGCAGTAAATCGGTAGCAATTACCTGTTCCGTCATATCTCCCATACCTGCCATATTTTGAATAATTCCTGCCATAACTTCACCTTCCTTCCTGTTCCTATGCCATTCTTACGGATACTGAACCGTATTTAGCCTACTGTTGCTTTTGAAGACGTATTAAAGGCTGTACCGCCACCAATCAACAGATTATTCAGCTCCTGAATATGCCCCTTGGTGGTATCAAAATCCTGCTGCAGAAGGTTTTTCAATTCTTCATCCTTAACCAATGCCGACATTGTTGCCGCTTTTGTGGCACAGACATTCTTAAAGGTTACTAATTCGTGCAGCTCCAAGGCCTCATGAGGCGCAATAGTATTACCGATTCTCATAATTTCACCTCCGATTTTCACACAAACAGACCTGCCTTCTATTCGAATTTCAACTGCTTAATCATTATCTTCAAATCTACTTTGTTCTATACTAACGAAAAAATATGAAGAATTGGAAAATTAATTATTTAAGCCTTCTACAATAGCCCCATAGGTAATCTGGGTTACTGTATCCTCCTCCACAATAAAGGTCAGCTTCGTCTTACCCTTCTTGTATATATAAGCGGTTCCCTTCTGTGTATAATCCTTACCGTAGGCATCTATAAGCTCCTCTAGTGTAGCGCCGAGATAAATTCCCTTATCTGTGGAGACGGAATCATCCTGGAAATTTACATAGGAGACGAAATCCTTATCTCCCTTGGGATAAGTTCCAAGCTCAAAGCCATTATAATAAAACTGCTTATCCAATCCTTGGAAGGCACAGCTTGCTGCTTCAAAATAATCCACCGGCTCTCCAAGTGCTTCTACAATCGGTGCAGCCTCCACATTCATGGGAATTACTGTCTCGTTATACTCATAGGAATATCCCTCGGCAGAAATTGTCTCATCGACTGTAGAGGCGGGTTTCTTTGTATCGGCGATCGCAATATTTTTGGTATCTTCAGCTTTTGGATTTTCTGTTTCAGAGGTTCTCCCACAGCCTGCAAAAAGCATCAGGATGCATAGTAGTAACCCTATTTTTTTCATATTCATCTTCCTTTCTGTTTCTTTGTTCTGTGGAGCTTTTGTACTATAATCACAGACTTTTCAGATAGACGGTGTCCGTAGGTTTTACGCATTAATCTTTATCCGGTACCTGAGCCACCATCCCGCAGCTCTTTAAGTATCCGTACTGGTTCAGCTCTCCGGTTTGATCCTCCCTCATGGCTTCATAGAAGGCTACCTTCTTATCCCATAGCCGGGTATAATTCTTATCTTTCCGATGATCCGGCACTGAGAACTCCTCTCTGAGTATTTGTCCGAAATAACTGGTGAACTTCTCTGCACCACTTAGATTTAGATGAAGGCCGCCATCAAAGGTATCTCTATTATAGTCAATTCCGATCCCCTGAACGTTCTCCAGAAAATTGATATAGGTCAGATTATTGGTCTTCGCGTATTCTGACATCTGGGCATCCCATTCCTTATACCAATAAGGATAAACACTGGGCGATTTAATCAATATGAGCCTGATGTCGTGTTTTTTACAAAGTCTTGTGATGCGGTCAAGATATGCATAAGCCTTATCACCGAACCGGTAATCGGAAAGCTTTTTACCCTTAGGGATCATATCTACAGGCTTAATATCTGCACGCATCAGATAACCGTTGTGAGAAAGATTATCCTTATGAAAGAGATACTTAAAATCTTCTCCCTTCAGTTCCTTCCATCTGGAATGATACCGCAGCAGAGGGAACAAATAAGTAATCATCTCTTCTCCCTCTGTCATCGAGGCTTTGATTGCCTTAAGCTTTGCTACAGACAGCTTCATGCCATCCAGCGTCAGTCGATTATAGGCCTCCTTTTGCGGTTCATTGTATTTCATTGCCAGCACATTGAATACAACCACCTTTGGCTTCTCATAGGTAAGTGTATCCTCCAGCAGATAATAGGATTGCCAGACCAGCTGCTGAGCGCTGCCCCTGATATAGCTGGTAATACCGTACTCCTCCCATAGTGATACCGGAGAGATGTTGGAGAACACCTCACAGTCACCTATAAATATCACATCATGATTCTTCTTCTCCTTATAATATTCTTCCACAAGATTGCCTTCATGAATAGAGGACATATATTTCGGTTTCAGCAATGTCTGTAGGAAGGCCAGAATAATTATTACCAGAATTATAGCAGTAATATTGATTATTATTTTCTTCATTCTAATAAACCTTTCTTTCAACGACAGCTCAGAACTGGCTGTAGATAAACTGGTTTGCATCATAACCTACTCCGTAAGCCCCGAAGATCAAGATACTTATTAGCAGCAGGAAGCAGGATGCATATCGGAGCACCATCGGCTTCTGAGCCAGCATTTCCCGAACACTTCCCGACCTTCCGAGTAGACTTGCCATAAGCAGAATAAGCACTGCTACAGCTGACACCAGATAATCTCCTAAGCCTAAGCCCAGCTGCAGAAGACCTCCCTGGAACAATTCTTGCAAGTTTCTCCTTGTAACAATCGTCCCATACATACGAAGGGTGGTACTGACATCCCGGTAGCAGTCGAAGGTTCGTAAAAAACTCATAAGCCAGAAGGTCCGAACCACCTCGAACAGACGGTATAAAAAGGTATGCTTCACATGAAATCTCGCATGAAATCGGTCATATAATGGGATACATTCCTGTGATACCAAAATCACCAGACAATTACCTAAGCCCCAGACAACAAAATTCCAGGCAGCTCCATGCCAGATACCTGTGACAAACCAGACTATTATGGAGGCAATGTAGATGGAAATTCTTCTTCCAAGCCAATCTCCAACCCTTCTTTTACAGTTTCGTGATAAATCAAGCATTGTTTTACTGACTGAAATCGGATAAAACATATATTCCCTGAACCAGCTGCTTAGAGAAATATGCCATCTGCGCCAGTATTCCGCTATAGACTTTGAGAAGTAAGGTCGTAGGAAATTCTCCTGTACCCGGATACCCAGGACCTCCGCTATTCCTATCGCAATATCTATTCCACCGGTAAAATCAGCATAGAGAGTGATTGCATAGAAAAACATACCTGCAAGCACATATACCCCCTGATACTCCTCCGGATTTTTGACAATGGAATTGACTGCAACGAGCAGCCGATCGGCTATTACCAGCTTTTTAAAATATCCCCATAGAATTCGCTGCATACCAAAGGATACATTTCTTACGCTAAAGGAATGCTCAGAATACAGGGTCTTACTCAAATCATCAAAACGGCTGATCGGGCCCTGAAGCAACTGAGGAAAGAAGGATATGAATAAAGCAAGTCTTGCAATATTCCTTTCGTAAGGGTATTTCTCCCTGTATACATCGATGAGATACCCCATGGTCTGAAAGGTATAAAAGGATATTCCCAGAGGAAGTACAAAGCCAATCATAGACATCGGTTTAGCATGGAACAGCTTAAGCAGTCCATTGATATTTATTATGGCAAAATCCGAATATTTAATGACTGCCAGGATTCCGAAATTGAAAACCATACAGAGAAACATCCATCTTCTCTGTCTTTTTTTCATCCGGGCTTTATAGTTCTTGCGTCCCTCCCTGTCCATGGATGCCTTATGCTCCTGCAAATATAGAGACTGAATTGTCTGGAGAAAATTCAGCCTTCGACTGACAAGATATGTTGTTACCGTGGTGGCAATGATATAGATAAGATATCTAGATCCCGCAAAGCTATAAAACAGATAGCTGACTGCAAGCAGCAGCATCCATTGGAAACGCTTTGGAACTATATAATAGGCTATGAATAAAACAAGGATAAATAAAATAAAATCATAGGATGTAAAAAGCATAAATCACCTTCCCTGTTATTCTTCCATTAATCGTTCCGTCATGGCATAAAGTGCCTTAGCAGAATTAAAATTCTTTGGTACGATTTCTTCCACCGGAATTGTTATATCAAACTCATCGCTGATGTCTGTTACAAGTGAAACGATGTCAAAGGAATCAAGTATTTTATCATCAATCAGGGTATCACAGACTTCAAAATCTATTTCCGGATGTAATCCGTTTAAAATCTCTAATATTGTCTCCATATATTCTCCTCACAGATTCTACTTTAATATATTTATCTTGACCACAGATGCGGCACAACCTACTTAATACGTTTCCTTCCTTAACCCTTTTGGAATTTCTCCTTCAACTGCATACGATTGATTTTCCCATTCACTGTCATGGGCATGCTGTCCAAGGGTTCTATGACATTTGGAAGCATATATCGTGGCAGCTTCTCCTTCAGAGCAACTGCCACCTTCGCTGCTGCCAGACCACCAACATAATAAAGAATTATCTTTTTCTTTTCTGAATCAAAGATTACACAGGTACTTTTTATCTCATCGATGGAACCTGCTGCGATTTCTATCTCCCCCAGTTCAATTCTGTGACCCATATGCTTGATCTGATTGTCCCTGCGGGAAACGAATAACAGCTCACCCCGTGAATTGTATCGTCCAATATCACCGGTCCTGTAGATCAGCTCCGGATAAGCCTTGTTCAATGGATTCTGTACAAACACCTCATTGGTCTTCTCAAAGTTCTTATAATAGCCGAGCGTCAATGAAGTACCCCTGATACAGATTTCTCCTTCCATACCGTACTCCGGAACCCGATTATTCTCATCCAGCAGCAGTATCTCTGTATTCTTAAAGGGCTGTCCGATGGGAATCGTCTCATCAAGTTCAAATTCACGGTTTACCTCATAGTAGCAGGACATGCCCGTCGCCTCGGTTGGTCCGTACAGATTAATATATCTGGCTTCCGGAAGATGCTCCCTCCATATTCGGTACTGTTTTATTGGCAGCACCTCACTGCCAAAAGCAATGGTATGGAGATAATGCGGTATCATCTTCTCCAGAGCCCCAAAGGCAGAGATCATCGTCAGTGCGGATACTACCCAGCAGATTGTATTAATCTTATGCTCATTTAGGAATTCTACCAGCTGCAGCGGAAAAGAAAATAGATTCTTTGGAATGAGATATGCAGTGGCACCTGTTTTCAGAACAGGATACAACTCCTTTAGGCAGGCATCCACATAAAGCGGTGTCTGGTTGCCGAAAACTGTATTTCTATCTATCTTCAGTACCTCTGACAGGTTATCGATATAATCGATTACCGAGCGGTGGCAGGCCACCACACCTTTTGGTATACCGGTGGACCCTGAGGTAAATACAATATAAATCGGATCCGTATCAAGCTGCCTGTCACGAATTGCCCCAAGCTTTGCCTTGTCAGGCTTTACCTTAATCATCTCCTGGTACCGATATACTTTCCCCTGAAAGTCATATTCAGATAGTTTTTTTTCGGTGGTTTCATCACAAATGACTGCTCGCGGGTTAAGGTTTTGAAAAATGAGCTCAATTCGGTGCTTCGGTATCTCTTCGTCTATGGGAACATAATAGCTGCCGGAATAGATGACACCATAAAAGCAAACAATGGTACATGGGTGTCTTCCCATGAATACAACAATCGGCTCCTTCGTATAGCCCTCGTCAGAAAGAAAGGTTCCGATCGCCCTTGATTGCTCATACACCCCACGAAAAGTAATTCCTGACTTCTCCTCAGCATATGCTGTCTTATCCGGCACTTTGTCAACAATATGTTCTAAGTACTCCATCACATTTCTCTGCATTGTTCTTACCTTTCTCTGTTCTTCATTTTGTTACCAGAAAATTATATTCTTCCTTCAGCTTGCCTTCGCAGAGCATAACCGCGCGCATTGCCAGTACCTCCATCGCATCAAGAAAACCCGGCCCCAGGTTATAGTCCCTTTTGATGAGCGATAATTCCGTGCAGCCTAATACAATCACCTCCGCACCCTCATTTTTCAGCTGGGTGGCTATCCCCTTAAAGATATTAAAATCAATGGACTGATTTGCTTTTATCCCTTGATAAATCAGAGAGGATAACTGTTTCTGGTTATCTTTGGAGGGAATAACAGTCTTTATTTCTGATAAATCTAATCCCTGCTGGAACAGACCACAGTGAATAGTCCCTTCCGAGGCCAGGATACCTGCACAACGGACGTCCATTACCTTAAGATAGCGTGCAATTTCCTGCACTGCATGGAGCACCGGTGCCTTGATTCCTTCGGATAAGGAAGCATAAAAATAATGTGCAGTGATACAGGGGATTACGATGTAATCAACACCAATTCCCACCAGCTTCCTCCCGGTCTCTATCATGTCATAGACCGGATTATTTCTGCTTTTCCCAATGATATACTCTGACCTGTCAGGAATGGTTGGCTTACTGAAGATTACTGTTTCAATATGCTCCTGGTCAGATTTCGCATCTGTCATTCGTACGACCAATTCATAAAAATACGCTGTTGCTAAAGGACCTAAGCCACCAATCACACCAAGACGCTTCGTAATAAAATCCTCCCCTCATTGTTCATCCTTCTCCTCATACGGACTTCGCTTTTTCCTTGTGTGAAGGTACTTTTATAAATTATTCTGCTGGGGTAGCAGCATATAAGCTTTTATCATAGACATAATAATTGTTACCTCTGTCCTTTGTCAGCTCCTCTGCCTGTTGATCAGTCAATAGAAAGGATGCTTTATGGTCCTTGTTCGGACAGGCATCAAAATGGTACCAGCCGTCACCGCAGTTTACCAGATTCCAGTAGTGTTTTGTTCTTCCACCAACTCTCCTGACTTCCATGTTATCTATCCCTGCCCTGGTTAGCATTGCCTGGGAGATAGCGTAGTAGGTAAAGCAATCTCCGAAACGCTTGGTCATTCCCCGATAGGCCTCCGCCAGCCAATCTGACTTATCGGAATCTCCGCTATAATCAATATTGCTTCTGACCCATTTATAAATCTCATATGCAATTTCCCTTTTTGTCATACTCTGATTCGTAATCTGTTGCAAAAGCTCGTCGCATACCTCGTTAACTGCTTCTTCATTTACGACGAATACCTTCACCTCAAGCTTTGCAGTCTTCGTGGCTATATTTCCTGCGGAATCTTTGGCTGTATAGGTTACAGTATAGGTTCCCTCCTTATTTAGATTTACCGCACTGTTGTCAACAGAGAAGGTTACCTCCTTATCCCTGTTATCTGTTACCGTGACACCCTTTTTATAAGCTACCGGATCCCCTATAAAAACCGTCTTATCCGTGATACCCGAAAAAACAGGAGCTTCTTTATCTTCAATCACATTAACAGTAACCGGAAGCTCTGAGCTGTTACCGGCACTGTCCTTGAGGATTACATGAAATGTTATTTCACCCTGTTTTGTAAAATCCGGTTTCTCCTTATAGCTCACCGATACTGAGGTCGCATCCTTGATATTCTCCACAAAGTCCTCTGCCTTGGGTGTATCTCCACAGAAGATATTCTGTTCCTTCGCGGTAGCCACGGGTGCCACTGTATCAACTACCTCCACAACTCCAGTGACTCTTTTCCCATTGACCTGGAGCTCTATGGGATAGCTCCCGATTTTATTAGTATTGATTGTATTTAAATCTGTGATTATGACAGCAGCATATCCATCATTAATCGCAAAATCCTTCACCGATAACTTTCTCTGGGCACCAGCTTCCACCGTAATCTTATTTTTGATATCCAGCACATTCAGCTTTGCCTTCTTCTCTGTTACGTTACCACTACTATCCTGAAGTAGTAAGGATACCTCCTGTTCTCCCGGTAATTCAGTATCCGGAGTATGCCTGAAGTATATCTTCACTTCAGATACATCCTTAATATTTAACATAAAGGAATATGGATCTACTACTTCCCCTCTCAGTATAAATTGATCCCTGACCTCTGCCTGAGGAGGTACAGTATCCACAATCTTAAGGAGGGAGGTATGGACTCTCCTACCGATCTGGATCTTTACCTTATATGCCCCCGGAGCACTGGTATCCAGCTTTTCTATATCTGTCAAGAAGATTCCCTTACGATCCTTATATTTTAAAAAGTTTTTCACATCAGGCTTTTGTTGCCCCGCTTCGAGGGTCACCGCCTTAACTACCATGGGACGCAGCTCTATATAAGCAATACCTGTGAGAATCAGTAAAATTTCCATACTTAAGATCAGAAGGATGACCTTCTTTCGATAGCCTCTGTTTCTTCTATATTTTTTCATAAATCTCTCCTCTTATGATAAAGCGATCATCATGCATAACTTATCTGTAATATTTTTACAATTTTTATTTTAGGTATATCATATTCTTTCCATTAGTAATTGTCAATATCTGGCTATTCTATTTGGATATTATTCCACCTCAATATCTCTATCTGCTATAGTATTGACAGAATGAAGAATTATACACAAAAGCATAATATTACATTCTTCACCATTATTCGATCCACGCATATATTGTTTATTGAAAGGAGTTGATGACTATGGGATGTAATGAATTTGGCTGCAGACCATACAGAGAATATGACTATCATCGAAGAAGAGACCGTGGAATTAATTGCGGACCGCCCTATGGTCCTCCCTGCCATAGACGCAGATTTGACCGTGATGACTTTCGCAATTATCCTTCAAGAGGATTTTACTCTGATTTTCCGAGGTTCTATTGATTTTCTCTAACCATTGGACTATGAAATAATACTTTACTTCAGCAACTTAGAGTGTTAAAATTATACTGTGTGAAAAAGCATATAATCACGATCGGATGAAAGGAGTCCTACCGATGAGCAAAAACATCAGAACTACTGCTGTTGACCATCTTTTTGAGGCAATTTTAAGCTTAAAGGATTCGGAGGAATGTTATACATTTTTTGAGGACATATGTACTGTAAATGAGCTATTATCATTATCTCAAAGATTTGAAGTGGCACGCATGCTTCGGTGCCATAAAACCTATCTGGAAATTGCAGAAAAGACCGGCGCTTCTACTGCCACCATCAGCCGTGTCAACCGTTCTCTTAATTATGGCAATGATGGCTACGATATGGTATTTAGCAGAATGAAAGATCCCTTTTCTAACAAATAATAAGCGATCAAATTAATAATGAGCCCATAACCGGTCGGTTATGAGCTCATTTTAGCTCAAGCTTCACAAACTGTCTGAGAAGCTGACATTTTTAATATCCGTAGTATATTATAACGCTTCAGGCTTTTTCTCCTCTGGCTTCTTCTTGATATCCTTCTTAACCTCAGCCTTGCTCGTATTTGCTTTATTATGATAGCTTTCTCCCATCAGGGCATCATCTATCATCTTCTCAATCATATGTTTTCGCATATACACATCAAAACATAGCATGCTGATAAAAGAAAAGGATGTCAGGAAATCATGATCTTCTTTATCGGTAATCTCAGAAAAGGATTCCTTTGCTTTTGTCATCTTACGAATCATGTCCTTGGTAAGCGCATCTGTCTGCTCCTTTTCTAAGCGGAAGATCTCCTCGTATATCTTCTCCAGCTTTATCTTGGACTTATCTCCATAATAACGTTCCGTCAGCGGATTAAAGATGCTCTGGATATCATTGATTGAGAGGATATTCTTGAAATAATAAATAAAAATCAAAAGGAACATATGCTCCTTCGTATATTTCTTCTTATTGGGAGGAGGTAACAGCTCATTTTTAGTGTAGTTATTGATCATCGTCTTCGTCAGGAGCTTATCTTCATTATAACGCTTTGAGGATTTCAGATGCTTATCCATAAAGGTCGTTACCTGATCCATATACAAATCTATATTTGGTATATCGTCAGGCATGATATATTTCACGTCCTTTAAGCTGTCGATTAAGCTTCTGATATACTCTTCTTTCGTCATATCCAATAAAATCACCTCTAATTTATTATATAGTATTCGTTACTAGATGTCAAAGCAAAAATAAACATATAGATAGCAGCATTTGCTAATTCTGAGCTAAAATTGCAGGATTGAATCTGCTTCTCTACCATGCTATAATAAACATATGTTTGCTGTTGGTCGGCAGCTAAAAAGATCCGTATAAAGCTAATTCGTATTACAACATCAATTTATTCCAGCTTTTTAGCAAAATAATTGACTTGATGGTTGGTTGAATGAATGTTCATATAAAAATTTTTGGAGGTTACCATGAGTATTTATGATACATTGAATCCTGAACAGAAGCGCGCTGTGCTTCATGATAAGGGACCGCTCTTGATTCTTGCAGGGGCCGGTTCCGGAAAGACGCGGGTTCTGACCCACCGTATTGCTTATCTGATTGAGGAGCGGGGAGTGAATCCCTATAATATCCTCGCAATTACCTTCACCAACAAGGCTGCAAGGGAGATGCGGGAACGAGTTGATAAGATTGTGGGCTACGGTTCAGAGTATATCTGGGTCTCCACCTTCCACTCCACCTGTGTCCGGATTTTACGTAGATACATAGATACCATCGGATTCTCCAGAAGCTTTACCATCTATGATACCGATGATCAGAAGACCTTAATGAAGGAAATCTGTAAATACTTAAATATCGATACCAAAAAGACCAACGAGCGTGCCATCCTCTCAGTCATCTCCAAGGCGAAGGATGAGCTGATCTCTCCTGAAGAATTTGCTATAAACGCCGGACGCGATTTAATGCAGAACCGTTATGCCCAGGCATATGCCGAATATCAGAAGAGACTCCGCCAGAGTAACGCTTTAGACTTTGATGATTTGATTTATAAGACCGTAGAGCTGTTTCAGATGAATTCCGAAGCCCTCACCTATTTCCAGAATCGCTTCCGGTATATCATGGTGGACGAGTACCAGGATACGAACACCGCCCAATTCCGCCTTATTCATCTGCTCGCCTCCGGTGTGAACATTTACGGAGAAAAGGAATATAATCTTTGTGTGGTGGGTGATGATGACCAGTCCATCTATAAGTTCCGTGGTGCAAATATCTATAACATCCTGAATTTCGAGAAATCCTTTCCGAATACAGAGGTAATTAAGCTGGAGCAGAACTACCGCTCCACTAAGAGTATCTTGAATGCTGCCAACGAGGTAATCTGCAATAATCAGGGCCGGAAGGATAAGTCTCTCTGGACAGAGAATGAGGAAGGGGAACCTGTTCATTTCACTCAGTTTGAAACTGATTTTGAAGAGGCTGATAGCATCACTGCTGAAATCAGACGGATTGTGGACAGCGGTGCAGCAAGTTACCAGGAGTTCGCAATTCTCTACAGAACGAATGCTCAGTCCCGTCTGCTGGAGGAGAAGCTGTTGCTGCGCAATATTCCATATAAGATTATCGGCGGTGTGAATTTCTATGCCCGTAAGGAAATCAAGGATATGCTTGCCTACTTAAAGACTATTAATAACGGACTTGACAGTCTGGCGGTGAAAAGAATTATTAATGTACCCAGAAGAGGGATTGGACTTACTACAGTTGATAAGGTCAATGATTATGCCGTAGAACATGATATGAGCTTTTATGAGGCCCTGACCAGGGCTCATTATATACCAGGTCTGGAACGCTCCATATCCAAGATAACTCCCTTCGTCAGTCTGATTGAGGGTCTGAAGTCCAGAGTGGGGCAGGAGGGTTATTCTCTTCGGGAGCTGATTGATGATATCTTAGATGCCACCGGATACCTCCGTGAGTTGGAGGAAGAGAAGGATGAGGATGCACAGGACCGAATTGGTAATATCAACGAACTCGTGAATAAACTGGTTACCTATGAAGACAATTCAGAAGATCTTCCTACTTTAAACGGCTTCCTAGAGGAGGTTGCTCTGGTTGCCGATATTGATACACTGGAGGAAGGGTCTGACCATATCGTACTGATGACGCTCCACAGTGCAAAGGGTCTGGAATTCCCTTATGTATATCTCTGCGGTATGGAGGAAGGAATATTCCCAGGATATATGTCTATCTTTGCAGATAATCCAATCGAAGAGATTGAGGAGGAACGCCGACTCTGCTATGTCGGTATCACCCGGGCAATGAAACAGCTGTCCCTGAGCGCAGCTAAGCAGAGAATGCTGCGAGGTGAGACTCAGTACAATAAGCCTTCCCGCTTTGTAAATGAAATTCCCAGATATATGATCAAGATGATTACCCCCGGACCAAGAAGATCACAGTTTTCCTTTGAGGATGATACTACTTCTGCTAAACGTTCCTTTAACAAAAGCTTACATAATGAGATTAATTTTGATAAATCTCCTGTTCCAAGCTATACTCAAGCTCAGGCTAACTATAAGCCCTATATCGCTGAGACAAAGCAATTCGAGGGTAAGCAGATGGGTACACTGAATTACGGTGTCGGTGACACGGTAAAGCATATTAAATTCGGTGTGGGTATTGTAACGGATATCACTAAGGGAGGCAAAGATTATGAGGTTACGGTGGATTTCCCAAACTTTGGTATCAAGAAGCTGCTATCCACCTTCGCTAATCTGATTAAAATCGATTAATGTTCATTTTCTGAATAAATTTGCTATTCCTAAGAAATATTATAGTAATGACAAAAAAATTGTGCTATAATGAAGCCAAAGCAAGCAATTGCTGATGCTTGCCATTTTCTGTAGAATATATTTCATTATTGTGTATGCAATATTCATATCAGAAATACAAGGAAACATTACCTTGTCATAAATATTAGAAGGGAGTGCTATCATGGGAAATAAACTGGAAGAGCTTTTAAGTACAATGAAATTAGGTGAGCTGGTTCACAAAAAGGATTCATATGGTAAAAAGAAAAATGTCATATTGTGTGTCCTGGCAGTAATCGGTGGTGTTGCCGCTGTCGCTGCAATCGCCTATGCAGTATACAGATATATGAACCCCGATTATCTCGAGGATTTCGATGATGATTTTGATGATTATGAGGATGATACTGAGGTGACAGCTGAGGAAGAGACCTCCACAACTGCTTCGGAAGAATAAGAGCACAACAATTAACGGGTACCGCACCTCAAGGTTCAGTACCCGTTTTTATATTAGTACACTCTTCATTGATAAGGCTTATAAAGCCATACGTATTGTTCTGTGTACTCCGGCCCATGAACAACATAGACATAAGGAATTAGAATTGATTTTATATCTGTCTATACAGAGTCTCTTTCTTGACCGTTCGTTATTTCTATTCTCTTGTAAATTCTGTATTCACAAGCTCCTGATAGTCCGCGTGAATCGGCAGTATTTCTGCATCCTGAAGGATATCCTGCAGGAAGCTTAAGCTCCCTTCCTCCATGAGAAGATTCTTCTTCCAGGTATCCTGTTCCTGATATCTGGTCACCATGATGGCCAGTTCTTCCTTGGTTGTATCAGGGAACTGTGGCTTTATGGCCCGTGCCACTTCAGCGGCAGAATGAGAATTCACGTATTCCAATCCTTTTTGAAGTCCCTTCATAAAAAGTTTTAGCTGCTCCTGACGTTGTGCCGGATAGTTTTTTCGGATACAGATTGCCGTCTCCGGTATTTTACCGCTTTCATCACCAAGTGTTGCTACAACCTTGCCGCTTCCCTCCAGCTCCAGAGTTGTTGCTGTCGGCTCATAGACCAGCGCATAATCTCCTTTGCCTGAGGTGAATTCCTTCACGGCAGAGCTCAGCTCTACATCGGATAGAAGGCTTAAGTCTGTCTTTACTTTAATCCCATGCTTTTTCAGAATATATTCCAGAACTGCTTCCGGAAGCTTTCCTCCTCCGCCATTTATCACAGTCTTTCCCTTTATTCCTTCCCAGGTAAACTGTTCTGCCGAATCCCTGGATACCAGAAATTCTTCTGCTCTCTGGGTTAGCTGACCGATACAGATAAGACTGTCCTTGGCCTCTTTATCACCCTTTTGAATAAGCGGCACTTCTGTTCCGAGTATCCCGATGTCACATTTCCCTTCCAACAGAGCATCCTTGGTCTTCTCTGCTCCCTGTCCTCCTGCCAGTCTGACCTTTAAACCCTCATTCTTAATATACCCCTTCTCAATCGCTACATAGAACGGAGCATAGCTGACCGAGTGGGCAGCTTCATTTATTATAAAATCTGACAGCCCAAGCTTTTTATTACAGCTGCCAAGCATAACCATAGTGAGCATAACAATACTAGCAATATAGACTCTCTTCATGATACCTCCGGAGCTTACCTTATTTCATAGTTCATTATATTCTAAGAAACCGCTCCTATGAGTATTGTCTGTACAGAATTCTACTCTGCCCTCTCATAAAAAGGCTGAGGGTACTTCCTGACAAATCAATCTTAAGATAAATCCGCCTGCTTAATATATATAAAATCAGAAAAATCCGCTGCTCCACCGACTTCCCTCGTAGCATAATAAAATAATCCGAATCTACAGCCCGTAAAATGATCCATTTTGAAGTAAAGTCTATGAGTGCACCCGAGCAGTCTCCATGCTTTATCCTTCAGATAGTAGAAATTAGCCTTGTCAGCCCCATTCGTGAAATCTACGGATACCTTCAAGGTTGCCTTACAACTATCGATGGGAATTCGCTCGTATTCCGTTCCAGGCTCAGAGTCACCTGGCAAGGAATAAAATTCTTCATTCTCGGCTTTTCTGGCAAGCATCACCAGATGATATCTATTTTCTTCCTTGGTAATCGCAATCAATCCATAGCAACCCTGTAAAGCACAGATCCCGGCATAGTCTCCATTCTTGATGTTACTTGCGTCAATTGTGACAGCTGCTTCGCATTTCGGATATACTGTCCGCTGGGTCAAGGTATTGGCTGCCTGTCCGACATTGCTGCTGAGCTTTCCGGTCCGAATACGAAGAACTCCGGGCTGTTCCGTCACTGACCATAAAAGCTTCCAGGGGGTATGATTCCACTGCCAGAAGCTCTTCAGTCTGATCTCACCGGCCTGATCGGGAGTATAGTAAAAATTATCACTCCCCTCTAAAGGCTCATAGCAGTACTCCGGTCTGGTACTTTTCACAGTAAGGGTAAGGGGAGCCTTTCCCACTATTCCAAGCACCGGGAAATCCTCTTCCCAATGCATCGGAACCAGCACCGGAACACGTCCGACAGCTCCATGATCCTGGAAGAGCATCGCATACCAGTCCCCCTCCGGGGTGTCTACAATACCGCCCTGCGCCACACCGCAGCTATGATACCCCAGGTCGTCATCAAAGATATCTCTACCGATGAATTCCCCTTCCAGAGAATCAGCTACGAAACAGGCTTCCGTTCTTCTGCCAGGTGCTTCCATCGGCCAATGTATCAGAAAGAGATAGTACTTTTCATTGATTTTATACAGGTGAGAGCCTTCATAGCCCAGTCTTACCTGAGATTTGTCCTTCTCAGTCACAAGCAGGCGATGGAGTCCGTCGGGCTTTGGACCTGTTAAATCCTCATTCAGCTCTGTCAGATAGATATCCGTATTCCCATAGGCGATATACACCCTGTCATCCTCATCAAAAAGCAGGGAACAATCATGGTAGAAGCCTTCGACATACTGCTTCCTCCAGGGTCCGCAGATATCCTCAGACCGATACAGATAGGTCTTATGGGTATCATTTGCCACAAAGCACACATAGAAGATGCCTTTATGGTACCGCAGCGATGCCGCCCACATACCCTTTCCATAGATGCATTGATCCCCTTCCAGGCATTGCGCTGGTGTATCCTCCAGGCTGTCAAAGACATAAGCTACGATCTCCCAATTGATGAGGTCGTAGGAACGCAGGATTACCCCACCCGGCATGAAGTGCATTGTTGTACTGATCATATAATAAGTATCCCCAACCCGGATGACATCCGGGTCAGGATAATCGGATTTTAGGATTGGATTAGTATTCATCATTGGACCTCATTTCTGATTAATATGGCGTGATTTTTCATCATTATAGTTGGCTGCTTATAAAGTATTATAATTGCTTACTTCTAGACAATTATATTATTTCTATGAAGGAGGAACAATGGTGAATCATCTCAGAACAATGATATATTCTATCATTTCGTGCTGATGGGATATGAATAAGCTTCTGTATCTCTCCTATAATTGTCTGGGGCATACCATCAGCTGCAAATATAATTCTAGTCATAAATATGAACACATAAAAAAGGAGGCCCGATTTTAAGCCGAACCTCCTGATGACATCCTTACAATCTATCATTATACCTATTTATATACTAATTCTTAAGCATTTTCTTCTTATATACTTCTTATTCTTACTTCTTCTCACCAAGCGTTACATCGAGCACCTTTTCCACATAAGCTCCGCCATCGATCACTTGGACTATCAGCTTCACATTCTGACCTGCCTTCTTGTATTGAAGAGCATCCTTTAATTCTTCGATGGTCTCTACTTTAATACCATCCAGACCGGTAATGATATCTCCCTGCATCAACCCTGCTCTTTCAGCTGGTGAACCTTCGATGACATCATTGACATAGATACCGATTGGCATGTTGAATCTCTGGGAATACGCTTCTGTAACCTCTTGTGCTGTTGAAGTATCGATACCGAGGAAGCCCTGTTCGCTGGCAGCTACCACTTCGCGATTCATCAGCTCATTGATTAACGGAACAGCATTTGAGATAGGGATAGCATAGCCCATGCCCTCTACCTCTGCAGAAGCGAATTTTACAGAGTTGATACCGATTACTTCGCCCTTGGTATTGATCAATGCACCACCGCTGTTACCGGGATTGATTGCTGCATCTGTCTGGAGAAGAGTCATCTTCTGATCCGATATAGTGACTTCTCTGTTGACAGCGCTTACATAACCTACTGTCACAGACTGACCATAGCCAAGAGCGTTGCCGATGGCAACTACCATCTCACCTGGTACCATTGTAGAAGAGTCGCCCAGGGTTGCAACCTTGATGACTTCTGCAGTCTCCTTATCCAGCTGATCCATATCTACAGAAAGTACTGCCAGGTCTGCATTTGCATCTGTTCCCTTAACCTTCGCTGTAGCCTTCTTCTCATTGGAAAATACAATCTCAATCGTAGTAGCTCCGTTAATTACGTGATTATTGGTCACAAGCAGAAGCTTGGAATTGTTCTGTGCGATGATGATGCCGGAACCACTACTCTCACCCTGCTGTTCAAATGTTCTGCCAAAGAAATCCTGCGTTGTCTGTGTAATAGTCGAATTAATAGCAACGATAGAGGGCATTACCTTTGCCACAATATCGGATACATCCGTAACGACTCCTTGCGTAACGGTATCAGAGGTAGGGATAGTACCGTTATTATCTACGTCCTGAGTTACCTCGGTGGTCTCGATCCTACTGCCGCTTTCGGAAATATTCCGCTTCGATTCAACTGGCCAAGCAAGCATATAATAGGCCTGGAAGGCACCGCCTGCTACGATACCAAACACTAAAGCGGCGGCTGTCAACTTTGCGGCACTCACAAATCCTTTTTTGCGTTTTTTTCTCTTATCCTTCTTCTCTCCCTGTGTAGGATAAACAGTCTGTCCATAATTGTAGCCACCATAATTAACTGAGCTATTGTAACCCTGATTATAATTTGGAGAACCATAATTGGGTTGATCATAGTTATACTGTCCGGAGCTGGTCTGACCGTAGCCTGTCTGGCCAGAATTACCCTGCTCAAAGCCGCCGATATGTGAATTGTTCGGGTGGCTATCCTGAATTATACTATTTCTTGCATAGGAATAAGTTGTTTCTACATTTTTGTTGTCGGATGGATTCTGATTTAGCTGCTCCTGATTGATTGAATTTGGATTATAATTGTATTCGTTGTTATTATTTTTCTCAAGCTCGTTATTCATATAGTACACTCCTTTCAAAATACTGTCTAGTTATGATCAGGGGCCTGATCGGCTAACCTGTAATTTCCTTTTGATAAGGATAGTGTAACAAAAAATTATGTTTACTTTGTGTTCTGTTTTTGAAAAATATATGAATTTAGCTATACATGAACCGGAATATAGCTTCCCAGAATTTTCATCTCCAGTGCCTCCTCGCTGATACAGTGCAGGGCATTCTTCACTGCGGGGTTCTCCAGACCTCCTTCTATATCCACATAGATACGATAAGCAAATGCTTTCCCTAAAATCGGTCTTGATTCAATCTTGGTCATATTAACATTATTGTAAATAAAATGCGAAAGCATATGATATAGGGAACCGCTCCTATGAGGTAAGGTAAAGCAGATACTGGTACGTTCCGCTGTCTCTCTGTACATTCTCTGATTGGAAATGATTATAAAACGTGTCGTATTGTGATCTTCATTGTGCATTGCTTCCTGAAGCAGGGATAATCCCAGATATTCTCCAGCCCGTCTGCTGGCAATCGCGGCCTGTGTGATATCCTGTTCCTCAAGTACTCTTCTGGCACTTCCTGCAGTACTTCCACCCACAATCTGGTTCATCTGCGGATGCATGCTAAGAAACTCCGAACACTGCAGGAGACCCTGCTTATGGGAATAGACCTGTCTGATATCTGAAAGTTTTGCTCCCGGTAATCCCCAAAGGTTATGTTCTATCTTTACCAGATGCTCACCGATGATATAAACATTATATTCAGATAACAAGTCAAAGATATCGGAAAGTGTTCCTGTGGAGGAATTTTCGATGGGAAGGACACCGTACTCCGCCTTTTTATCCTGAACTGCCTGCATCACTTCTGCAAAGGTCTCCATTGGCAGACCGGTTACCTCTGTCTGAAAATATTCAAGCATCGCCTGCTCAGTATAAGAGCCCCGTTCACCGAAAAATGCAATTGGAGTGTCTGAATTTCTATCGAAATGGTCCACCGCCGTAAAGCCCAGGCCTTCCTGATTCTCTAAAAGCATGTACTGGAGTCTGCGACTCATGGACATAATCTGTTTGAAGAGATCCGCAACTGCTTTTTTATTGAATTCACTACCGGCAATCGATCTCAGTGCCGCCAGCTTCTCCTCTTCTCTAGCTGCATCAAAGATTGGCTTCCCGACACTTTTTTTATAATCAGCAATTTCCATTGCCAGTTCCATTCTCTTTTCAAACAGCTCTACCATCTGCCGGTCGATCTCATCAATTTTCTTTCTGCTCTCTGTTAAATCTAACATTCCTGCTCCTCCTGACCAAAGCTGGTCTGACTAAATCCGGATAGTTAAAACATTTACTTCTATGATCTTACCGACTAGTCCAACCTTTTGGTACATTATACTATTAACATCCTAAAGATGCAACAAAGAACTTTAACACTTTAAAGCGATTAACTAAAGTATTTGTATTCTTGCAAACCTCCCCCTGAAGTAATATAATGATACCATTAAGTACATGAATAAGCAGCATATTACGGGGTTAATCTACAGCATGCTGCCAAGACATTATTCTTCTTTGGAGGTACCATGATAAAAACAATGTTAAAAGTACTTATAATCCTTGCCGGTGTCACGATTATTGCAATCCTGGCTGTTTTCGTGTATTCCTCCGGACGTACTTATTATAATGAAGAGGACGAGATAGGCAATACCTCCGGTAATATCTATAATGGAGGGCTCTTCTGCGAACAGGACGGGAGAATCTATTTCAGTAATGACGCGGCGGACGGGAAGCTTTATGTCATGGACCTGAATTGTTCGAACATCAAGAAGATCTATGATGACAAGGCCGTGTTTATTAATGCGGATGATAATTACATATATTATGTCCGCGCTAACAATACTCGCGAGAATTCCAAAGGAAGTATTATGATGTTCTATAATACCGGGGTATTCCGCCTGAATTACAATGGCAGTAATCTGATGGCCTATACAGCTAATCCCGGAGCCTATCTGATGCTACACGGCAATCATCTGTATTTTCAAAGATATGATGTGAATATCGGATTATATCTATACAGATACAAGATAGACGGTAAAGAAGAACGTCTTTTACTGGAGGATGCGGTTATACCGATCACGGTTCATAATAATTCTCTTCTATATACCGGCTATTCCAGTAATCATGATATCAATGCCATGAATTTAAAGAGCTTTACATCACGCACCAGAATAGCAGGGAATATAGCATATCCGATCTATACAGAAAATGCTATCTACTATATCAATATGGACGATAACTACCGGATTTACCAAATGAATTTAGATGGTTCTGACCCCATACCCGTCATCAAGAAGCGCTGCAGTATCTATAATATAACGAATGACGGCAGATACCTCTTTTATCAGGTGGATGATTCAAAACATAATAGCATCAACCGCTATGATCTGAAGACCAAGAAAAATGATATCCTGATGGAAGGGGATTTCAAACAGATTCATGTTACTACGAACTATGTGTTCTTCAAGGATTTTGATAATACCAACACCTATATACTCGGAACCGGAGCCAATAAGGATATCAGCACCTTTAATCCGCCGGATCTGGATGCTCCTGATACAGAGGAATAACTTCCTTCAATTCTCCGAGAAAGGATAACGATCCAAAGGCAAGAATGATATCCTCTTCTCCAGCGGCATCATAAGCACAAGCAATCGCCTGCCTGACAGTCTTAGCATCATGTACTGCCGGGCAGTATTTTTGTGCTTCGAAGGCCAAAGCCTCAGAAGAAAGAGCCCTGCTGTGATCCGGTGTCAGAGTAATGATCTGATCCGCAAGCGGTGCGGTCAACTCCACCACCCTACGGTAATCCTTATCAGCAAAAATCCCCATAATATAGATTATCCTGCGTCCCGCGAAGTAATTTATAATTGCATCAGCCAGCCGTATCGCTGCATCCTCATTATGTGCCCCATCGATGATAAAATACGGCTTCCTTCCGATAATTTCAAGTCTGCCGTTCCATTTTGCCCGAGATAAGCCCATTTTTAGCGCAGCCTCGGAGACCACGATCTCCTGTCTTTTGAGTGCCTTGATTACTTCGACAGCAAGCACAGCATTGATAATCTGATGAGCACCCAGCAGCTGAATATGGTATTCCTCTCCCAGATAAAGAAAATCAGTACCCTCCGGTGTAAAGGATAATACTTTTGCAATCGCAGCCTCCGCAACTATTAAGGGGGCTTTCTTGTCCCTGCTGACTCTTTGGAGAACCTCGAGCACCTCAGGCCTCTGCCTACAGGTCACAACAGTACAGCCTTCCTTGATAATCCCTGCTTTTTCTTCTGCAATCTGCGTTATCGTTTCACCAAGAAACTGCATATGATCCATGCTGATGGAGGCAATTACACTACAAAGCGGTCTTTTGATGACATTAGTTGCATCCAACCTTCCACCAAGTCCCACTTCAATTACTGCGAAATCCACACCGACCTCATTAAAATACAGCATAGCCATTGCTGTTTCTATCTCAAAGGAGGTCGGATGAGCCAATTCATCCCCCACCATCGCTTCACAGACCTTTTTTATCAGTCTGATAGAGGCACTGATCCCCTCTTCACTGATATATTCTGTCTGAAAGGAGTAATCTGCTTCTCCTTCTTTGCGTAGTATGCTGCTCTGCTCGTCAGTTGACCGGGGATAGGATAGTTGAATCCTCTCACGATATGAAAACACCGCCGGAGAAATATAGCTTCCCACCCTGTACCCTGCTGCTGCCAGGATTGATGTGATAAAAGCTGCCGTAGAGCCCTTGCCATTCGTTCCTGCAACATGAATGAGCTTCAGTTTCTCCTGAGGATTACCCAGACGCGACAAAAGCCCGGTAATTGTCTCCAACCCGAGCTTACTTCCGTATTGTTCTGCTTCCTTAATAAAGCTTCTTGCTTCTTCGTAGGTCATATTCCCACCGCCTTACTTCTCATTCACTACCTGGAAGATAAAGAATTTCAGATAATATGACTCATCTGCCGCCCAGAGGATGGGATGATCCGGTGCCTGGGTACGGTATTCTACCTGCCGTATTCTCTTTCTGACATTCTTTGCAGCCTGGCCGATGGTCTCTGCAAACAAATCCGGTGTCATAAAATGAGAACAGGAGCAGGTTGCAAGATAACCTCCGTCTTTGATGAGCTTCATAGCTCGTAGATTAATCTCTCGATACCCCTTGATCGCATTTTTAACAGAATTCTTGGATTTTGTAAAGGCGGGCGGGTCTAAAATAACGATATCAAACTGCTCTCCCTGTTTTTCATACTCAGGTAACAGATCAAATACATCCGCGGTGATAAACTTCACCCGGTCTGATAATCCATTCAATACCGCATTCTCCCTTGCCTGGGCAACTCCCAGTTCAGAAGCATCGACTCCGATAACCTCACGTGCTCCTCCCATACCTGCATTCAAGGCAAAGGAACCGGTATGGGTAAAGCAGTCCAGAACTCTTGCACCTCTGCATAAACCGGCTATGGCAGCGCGATTATACTTTTGGTCGAGAAAGAAGCCTGTCTTCTGCCCTTCCGCCACATCCACGATATATTTCACCTTATTCTCGACAATCTGCACCTTTGTATCGAAGGGCTCGCCGATAAAGCCCTTCACTCTTTCCATTCCTTCATTCAGTCGTACTTTGGCATCGCTGCGTTCATAGATACCACGGATTGTGATACCATCCTCAGCCAGAAGCTCCTTAAGAATATTCAGAATTGTATCCTTCCTTCTGTCAATACCGAGTGCCAGTGATTGTACTACAAGTACATCTGAGAATTTATCAATCACGATACCGGGAAGAAAATCAGCCTCTCCGAAAATAATCCGGCAGCTGTCAGTATCCACGGTAGTCTTGCGATACTCCCATGCAGCCTTCACTCGCATCCTGAGGAAGGTATGATCGATCTCTTGACCCTTTATTCTTGACATAATTCTGATTCTGATCTTCGATTTGGAATTAATAAATCCACAACCCAGATAATAATCGTCAAAGTCATGCACATATACCAGGTCGCCATCTACATAGTCCCCTGTGATTTTGTCAATTTCATTGTCATATACCCAGAGACCGCCGCTCTTTAAAGTCCTTCCCTCTCCCTTTCTTAATCTAACGATTGCTTTGGCTTTCGTTTCATTCATACCTGTGTCTGTGCCTCTCTTATTTTTATCATATTCTTTATAATTAGTTAGATCTCTATTCTTCAGGATTATTTCTTATCTTATTCACGACTTCTGTTAAATATATAAAGCTTACTGAATAAATAATTCAGTATTATTACTATGACTGCTAGGCAGGCCTTTACCAACAGACGGTAGATGCCAAGCCGTTCAACAAAAATATACATGCCTGCCTGTTCAACAATCAGAGTCACAAGCCTTGCTCCGAAGAATTTGGATAGCTTTGATACCTCCTCCTTTATGCCAGAGCTTTTCGACATGAATACATTCCTTTTATTCACAATATAGGCAAATGTCACTGCGATAACCCAAGCCCAGCCGTTCGCCCACAGATTGGATAAGCCTAACCGATATAGGCCCTCATAGCTTAGAAAGTTCACAGCTGTCGTCAACACTCCTGCAATGATATAGGAGACTGTTTCTTTATTCACTGTAAGCTGCCATAGCTTCTTTATTTTCATTATCAACGAATTTCTTTCCATTCCGTCCTCCAAAGTAAGCATTTCAGATGATTATATCACGCCTGTCCAAAGAAATCCAGCAAAAAGAGTTTGTCTCGTAGCGCAGTACTGCATATCATTCGGACTTTCACCGGTTGGAGCTCATTTTCCAATCAGGTTGACCTCCAAAGCATGTCTGTGCAATAAATATTTCATCAAATTACTAAATAAGAATTGTTTTTTTAATATTCATCGTGTAAAATTATGAGTTGCAATGTAAAAATATCTGTTTGGCAGGAAAGACTGTCAGCTTTCCTACAGAATGAAAAAATATAAGGAATGAGGTATTTATGAGTATCTTAAATGTAACTAATCTCAGCCATGGCTTTGGAGACCGTGCGATCTTCCACGACGTGTCCTTCCGACTGCTTAAGGGTGAGCATATCGGTCTGATCGGTGCTAACGGTGAGGGGAAATCCACCTTCATGAATATTGTGACAGGCAAGCTGATGCCGGATGAAGGTAAGGTTGAGTGGTCGAAGAATGTCCATGCCGGATATCTGGATCAGCACGCTGTACTGGAACGGGGAATGACTCTGCGCAGTGTCCTTCAATCAGCCTTCTCCCATCTCTTCGAGCTAGAGGAAAAAATGAACCTGATCTGTGATACTATGGGAGAAGCCGAGGGAGATACTTTAAATGAAATGATTGAGGAGCTTGGCACAATTCAGGAGCTCCTGTCCATGCATGACTTCTATATCATTGACAGTAAAGTGGATGAAATTGCCCATGCTCTGGGCCTGGACGATATCGGGCTGGAGACGGATGTGGCTGATTTAAGCGGAGGACAGAGGACAAAGCTTCTGCTTGGCAAGCTTCTCTTGGAAAAGCCTGATATTCTGCTGCTTGACGAGCCAACCAACTATCTCGATGTTAATCACATCGAATGGCTGAAACGCTATCTGACGGAGTATGAGAATGCCTTCATTCTCATTTCCCACGATATTCCCTTCATAAACAGTGTAGTAAATATTATCTATCACATGGAGAATCAGGAATTGAATCGCTATGTCGGTAATTATGATAAATTCCAAGAGGTTTATGAGATGAAAAAAAGGCAGCTGGAGGCTGCCTATAACCGCCAGCAGAAGGAAATTGAGGAGCTGGAGGATTTCGTAGCAAGGAATAAAGCCCGGGTCTCCACCCGTAACATGGCTATGTCCCGCCAAAAGAAGCTGGATAAGATGGAGGTAATCGAGCTGGCTAAAGAGAAGCCGAAGCCGGAATTTTGCTTTAAGGAAGCCCGAGCAGCAGGCCGCTATATCTTCCAGTCCGAGGACCTGGTCATCGGCTATGAAGAGCCTCTGTCCTCTCCCTTATCTCTGTCCATGGAACGCGGAGATAAAATTGTATTGGTAGGAGCCAATGGAATTGGCAAGACCACTCTTTTAAAGAGTATTCTTGGAATAATCCCTTCCCTCAGCGGTTCTGTTTTGCTGGGAGATTATTTGAGTATTGGCTATTTCGAGCAGGAAATGGAATCCGGTAATACGACCACCTGTATGGAAGAGCTCTGGAGGGAATTTCCCGGTTATACACAGTATGAGGTACGGTCTGCGCTTGCCAAATGCGGCTTGACCACCAAGCATATCGAAAGTCAGGTCAGAGTATTAAGCGGCGGCGAGCAGGCAAAGGTGCGTCTTTGTAAGCTGATTAATCGTGAGACCAATGTCCTGCTGCTTGATGAGCCCACCAATCACCTGGATGTGGATGCAAAGGAAGAGCTCAAGCGTGCCTTAAAAGCATATAAAGGCAGTATTCTTCTTATCTGCCATGAGCCTGAATTCTATGAAGAGGTAGTTACCCAGGTATGGGACTGCTCCAAATGGACCACGAAGCGTTAACCTCTATTTACCGAAGGTCCCCTGCCTGATTTCCTTAAAGGCCTGCTCCAGTTCGTCACTGGTATTCATGACAATAGGACCACCCCAGGCAATTGCCTCCCGAAGGGGCTTTGCGGCAAATACAAACATTCTTAACGGGTGCTTCCCGGCAGTCACGATCAGTTCATCTCCTTTTTTGAAAAGGACTGCTCGTCTTGCAGGAAGCATCTGCTTTTCTACTCCGCCGAAATAACCGTCGCCGGAGACGATATAGATAAATACGTTATCCTCAGGGTTGGTATTCCATTCCCAGGTGAAGGTTTCCTTCAGTTCCACATCTAAGAAGGCTGCCTTCACATAATCACCCATGGTAGCTCCGGTCTGGCCCTTGTAGCTGCCTGAGATAATTCCGATACGGCATCCCTCTTCCGACACTCTGGGTATCATATCAGCCTTCAAATCCCGATACTGCGGAGCTGTCATCTTGTACTTTCTTGGAAGGTTGAGCCACACCTGTACTCCCAGCATCCGATCCGAGGGCTTCGGCATCTCCTGATGCAGGATTGCTTTCCCAGCTGTCATCCACTGGCAGCAACCGTCACGAATAATCCCCTGATTGCCCATACTGTCTCCATGCTCAATCTCTCCGTGAAGCAGATAGGTGATTGTCTCAATTCCTCGATGGGGATGCCATGGAAAGCCCTTGACATAATCCTCAGGATTCTCGGAGTCAAAGGCATCCAGCATCAGAAACGGATCAAAATCCCATACATTGGCATAGCCAAGAACTCTGACCAGCTTCACTCCCGCCCCATCCGTCTGGTTAGAACCTGTTACTACCTTGCTAATCTCACGTGCGCTCATAGCTACCTCTCCTTTCAAATCTCTATTCTCTGTGCAAGTCCAACAACGATATTCAATAGAACATCTTATATAATAATGCTGTAAGTCCTTGTATCTCGAAATTCCCTGTATCTGAAAGTTATGTCGGTAAATAACCCTGCAATATATCCTTTCTCTTCTGACTTATCTGTACTCGAGGTTTTAGCAATTTATTTCTCTAAATCAATTCATTAGCTCTGCTTCATTATTTTACTCTACTGCAAGCTATATATTCTGTTATAAGCTTAAATCTTCCCTTAATAATTCTATCGTCCTTCTCTAATCTGCTCTAACCTTCTTCCTTCAACCTTATTCTGCAGTGTCCTCGGTAGTATCCTCCGCCGGATATTTCACCTGCTCCTTTGAGAAATGGTATTGTCCCTCCTTGTCACTATAGAAAAATAAGTAATCCTTCTCAGAGGGATAGAGTGCTGCATTGATGGCAGACCGCCCCGGGTTACAGATGGGTCCTGCCGGCAGTGCGGGGCACTTATAGGTATTGTAGTAACTGTTGTAACGGTTATCATCTCCTGTGATATAGGGCTTGATATACCGTTCAACATAGTAGGTTGCACAATCATGTTGAAGCCTCATCTTTATCTTCAGTCTGTTATGGATGACTGCAGAAATATCCGCCATATGAGACTTGTTTCCGGCCTCTTTCTCAATCATGGATGCGATGGTCAGTATCTCATAGATGCTGAAACCGAGTTCTGCCGCTCTCTGCCTGTCAGCCTCAGTAATCTTAACCTTACTGTTACGAAGGAACTTTCCGATGACATCCTCCGGCTTACTTAACAGCTTGAATTCATAGGTGTCTGGATACAAATAACCCTCCAATCTAAAGCAACGGTTCGGGTTATCCTGTAATTCTCTGATTAACGGATAATTTATGGTATAATCATAATTCTCCATCGCATCAAACAGGCCTTCTGTCGAGGTACAGACTCCCTTTTTCACCAGCAAATTAAATATCTGGGCTACCGCATATCCTTCAGGAATCGTAACCTTAACCGTTGACGGAATTCCGTATACCTTAGGTGCCAAAGGCAGCTCTTTGATTGCCTGTGTGGTATTGTATACATACAGACCGCTGTAGGTATAGGTGTCGTAGCCCTTCTCCTGCATGGCTGCAGGCTCATAATAATGATACCCTTCGGAAGAACTCATGATATATTTTAAGGAATTGGCAGGTACCATCACTGCTCCGCTTCTCTCGGATACATAAACCGGCTCTGATAACTCTTTTTTAGCAGCCTTTGCTCGTGCTGAGGAGTAATAATTCAATTTGCTCTTACCGATTGTATATACGACTTTCTTACCGTTTATGGTGTTGGTAACTGTCAGTAACTTCTTTGCTTTGGTGTATTGATAACTCACTCCGTTCATCAACTGAGTCAGCTCCATTATCGGAAGCATAACATGACCTTTTTCTGTAACCTCGATTGCTGCTTTATCCTCAGACTGGTCATTCAAATTATAGAAGGTATATCCTCCTGCAGCTCTTGAGGTCATGATAGCATACTTGGGTTGATCAGTAATCACAGGCTTGGCTGCCGTCGTTTGATCTGCTTTATCGGGGGTATTTTGGACGGCCGCCGATGCGATTGAGGCTGGGGTCAAAATCATACAGATTGTCAGCAGCAGGGAAATGGTCTTATGAAGAAATTGCTTATTGTCGTAAGCTCTCGCGCTATTTAAATTATGTAACTTCATGTTTTGTAACTTCATGTTTCTACTCCTTATGTCTTTTATATCCTTTAAATTTATACTATCCTATTTCACCAGATTATGCAATACATTGGTTTTCCTAGGATATTAGTCAGTAAGAAAGCCGCTTTAATCAAGCGGCATTCATCATTATGTTCTTTTGACAAACTCAGCCTTACATTTTGGACAGGTAATGCAAATCTTCCCTTTTCCGCGGGGAACACGTATAACCTGCTTACAATGGCTGCATTTGTAATAAACATGTGTCTTAGTTCCCACTAAGGAAAGCTTGACATTAATGAAATTCTTCTTCACCTTCTCCGTCATCCTGCAATAAGCCATATTCTCCTGCGTTCTTTTCTGTATATCCTTGGACATCATACGATAGAAGACATAAATCAATGGAATATACAAAATAAGCGTAAGCCAGACTGCCTTAAAGAATATGGTAAGGATGGACAGCAGCAACGATACTACAACCAGAGCTCTGGAGAATTGGTCAACTCCATATCTACCATACATAAAATTACGAAATCGATTCATTGCGGTCTCCAATCTGCCGATTGACCCGGCACATAGTCCTTTTTCTTTGTTGTCTACTATCATACTATATTATTTTACGTTTTCCCATTAAAAATAGATTAAATTTATAAAAACGGTTGGCACAGAGAGGTTGACACAATATTGCAGCTATAAAAAAGTAAGGATTCCACGCACATATATGAGAGCTGCATGTAATCCTCACCCTAAACTACTGTTTTTGATACAGTCCAATCTCTATATTTGCTTTGTTGATTGTCCGACAATAAGCTCTGCCTCGAAGGTCTTACTCTCTTGCTTAATCCTACCGTCTATTAGTTCAAAAAGTATCCTGATACTCTCTTCTGCCATCTCTTCCACAGGCTGGTGGATGGTGGTTATGGAGGGATGATAGTAAAAGGATATATCCATACCGTCATATCCGGCAACTGAATAATCCTCCGGAATTCTTTTACCCATCTCAAAAATAGCTTTACAGGTTCCCACGGCCATACTGTCAGATATTGCATAGATTGCAGTACAATCCGTATTAGCCTTAATTAATTCCTTTGTTACCTCATAACCGTAATGCATGGAGAAAGCTTCGGTGCTCGAACTCTCTCCATAAAAGACAAGTCCCCGATCGAAGGGAATGCCATTATCCTCCAATGCCTTCTGATATCCATCCAGACGTAGCTTCCCGATATTCTCATCATCCGGAGGAGCTGCTATGATAGCAATCCGCTTGTGACCAAGCTTACAGAGATAATCTACCATCTTATAGCTTTCCCGATAGTCATCTACTGCTACAAAGGAGTAGTATTCCTTATTGATCCGTTCTCCGATACCTCCGGTACTCAGAATGAAGGGAACCTTAATCTTATCCAGCTTATCTTCCGAATGGGAGAAGTAGCCTCCAAGAAACACAATACCCTTTAATCGTTTTTCCTTTTCCAGTAGTAAAGCAAGATCAATTTCATCATCATGCTCCTCTACACGATGCAGTAGAAACGAATATTTTCTCTTCTGAATCTCATTCTCAAACACCTTCAACATATTATTGAAGAAAGGATTGCTGATACCCTTAATCAATACCGCTATGGTATTGGACTCCGATCGTTTCAGATTACGGGCACTGTTATTGGGTATATAATTATAGTCCTTGATTGCCTGCATAATCTGGTTCTTGGTCTCCTCATTGATGTCAGGGTGGTTATTGATGGCTCTGGATACAGTGCTTACAGCAACACCACAAATTCTTGCTATATCTTTGATTGTTGTTTCCATTGCTATTCATCCTCTGCATATGCGTTACTTTTAATATCTTAAAGCATTATATCAATATTTGCATAATAATGCAACCTAACATGTCACCACTTGAAGACGTAAGCTCCAAGCATTACCCCGCAAAGCTTCCAGGTGTGAATAATGCCTCATAATATTTCGCGCTATGCTCTTCCATAGAGAAACGTAATTTCTCTAATCTTTTCTGCTAATTCCTCTGTCAATACATTACTGCTAATACGCCACTTCCAATTATTCCCTACAGTTGAAGGAATATTAATTCTTGCATTCGTGTCAAGTCCGAGATAATCCTGCATTGGAATGATACATAGCTTTGCGACACTCTGCTGTGCCAGCCGTATAAAATCCCAATGAATATCTTCAACATCATTTCCTCTGCGATTTATATATCTGATTGCCAGTGCATAATCAGCCTGATTGATGTTCTTCAGCCATCCGACAACGGTATCATTGTCATGAGTACCGGTATATACAATGCAATTTTTTTCATAATTATGCGGTAAATAATCACTCTCTTCTCTTGAATCAAAAGCAAATTGCAATACCTTCATTCCAGGATATCCTGTCATCTTCAGAAGCTCCTTCAGTGATTGCGTGATAAATCCCAGATCCTCGGCAATAATTTCAACCTCTCCCAGTTTATCCTTCAAGGTCTGAAAAAACATATAGCCGGGACCTTTCTCCCAATGTCCGTAGATTGCCGTCTCCTCCCCATAGGGAATTGAAAAATACTCGTCAAAGCCTTTAAAGTGATCTATTCTTACCACATCATAGAGCTTTAAGCTGTTAGAAATTCTCTCCATCCACCAACTATACCCCGTAGCTGCATGTATCTCCCAGCGGTACAAGGGATTACCCCATAGCTGTCCCGTAGGAGAAAAAGCATCCGGAGGGCACCCAGCAACTGCTATCGGATTCTGCTGCTCATCCAATTGAAAAAGCTCAGGATGTGACCAGGTATCTGCACTGTCAAATGCAACATAGATTGGCAGATCACCGATAATTCTGATTCCTTTTCTATTGGCATAGCTCTTTAAAGCCTTCCATTGGCAATCAAACTGATATTGTATAAATTTATAGAACTGAATATCATTATCTAGCTTCATCCGATAGGCTTCCAGTGCATGAGGCTTTCGAAGCTTAATATCCTCATCCCACTCTATCCAGCTTAGGCCGCCATAAGAATCCTTGATTGCCATATACAGTGCATAATCCTCGAGCCAGGATATATTCTCCTGTTGGAAGCTTTGATATGCCTCTTCCTGTTGGAAACCGCTTCTCTCATATGCCTTACGCAGCATATCAAATCTTGATAAATAAATCTTTTCGTAATCAATATATCCGATATCTTCACCAAAATCATAATCTTCACATTCCATGGTAGTCAAAAGTCCCATATCAATCAGTTCATCAGGGTCAATAAAATAGGGATTGCCAGCGAAGGTCGAGAAGGACTGATAAGGGGAATCCCCGTAGCTCGTCGGCCCGATGGGCAGTATCTGCCAATACTTCTGATCTGACTTCTTCAAAAAGTCAACAAATTGATATGCGCTCTTTGAAAAAGAACCTATCCCATATTTGGAAGGAAGACTGGCAATTGGTAATAAAATTCCGCTTCCACGCTTATTCATTCAGTCACATCCTTTGTCTAATCTACTTGTAAATTTAGTTCATTCACTTTTTAGTTCATGGGCTAAGAGGATTCCTTAGCCCTTGACTGCTCCTGCAACAACACCCTCGATAATGTACTTCTGACAAACCAAATAAAATATTACGATCGGTATAATCGCCAGTACCAGCATCGCCATCATCGCACCCATATCAATAGAACCGTAACCACCCTTTAAATACTGGACGGCTATCGGAATTGTCTTATATTCCGTACCAATGACCAATAAAGGAAGAAGGTAATCGTTCCATATCCACATCGTATTCAGGATACCTACGGTAACAGATATCGGCTTCAATACAGGCATTACTACACGGAAAAAGGTCGTAAGCGGATTACAGCCATCAATCATTGCCGCTTCCTCCAGCTCCAGTGGAATGGATTTCACAAAGCCGCTGAACATGAATACAGACAATCCGGTTCCAAATCCAAGATAGATAAAGATGATACCGATAGGATTATCCAAATGCAGTACATTTGCTACCTTTGTCATTGTAAACATAACCATCTGAAAGGGTACAATCATAGAAAATGCAAAAATATAATACAGTAGGGTATGAAATCTATTTTTTACTCTTGTTATAAACCAGGCAGTCATTGAGGTAAAAAGGATAATTACAGCTACAGAACAGATTGTAATAAAGAAGGACCACCCTGCCGCCTGCAAAAATCCGGTTTTTTCAATTCCGCTGGTATAGTTTTCTAATTGAACGAAGGTCTTACTATTCGGTAATTCAAACGGTGTCTCACTGATAAAGAACTTTCCTTTAAAGGAATTAACGAAAACAATCAGGATCGGAGATAAAAACAGGATACTTAATACTAATAATAGCAGAAATATTATCGTCCTGCCAAATTTATTTTTATTTCCTGATATACTCATTAGTTCTCCACCTCCTTGTTACGCGTTATCCTCAGTTGGATAAATGCCACAATTGCAACGATGATAAAGAATATAACTGCTTTCGCCTGACCGATCCCCTCACTACCGACAGAACCGTAGAAGGTATTGAAGATATCCAGGGCAAGCATCGCAGTCTTTTTGGACGGTGCACCTGCTGTTAAAGCAAGGTTTTGATCAAATAGCTTAAAGGAATTTGACATGGTAAGGAATAAACATATAGTAAAGGAGGGCATAACCATGGGAATAGTAATCTTTTTTAGTATCTGCAGACTACCTGCTCCGTCAATCTTTGCAGCTTCAATAACATCCTTGGGTATGTTCTGGATACCAGCTATATAGATTACCATCATATAACCGATCATCTGCCAGTTCATCAGGATAACCAAGCCCCAGAAGCCGTATTCTGGTTTGAAGGTCAGTGTCACGCCGTATCTAAAAAGTATACCGTTGAGAATCAACTGCCAGATATAACCGAGTACGATACCACCGATCAGATTTGGCATAAAGAAAACGGTACGAAATAAGTTGGTTCCCTTAATCTTTCTTGTCAGCAGCATAGCAAGCAGAAATGCAAATACATTGATTGTAATGACCGCTACAACCGCAAACCTAACTGTGAACCATAGTGCATTCAGAAATTCCTTATTCTGAAATACTACCGTATAGTTTTTGATGCCTACCCATTTAGCATCAATAACAGTAGTAAACTCGGTAAAAGAAAGAAAAATACCAAGGATAAATGGGATTACAAAGGCTATCGTAAAAGCAATCAGAGTTGGAAGTACAAATATAGGAAAATATTTTTTATTGTTTCTTTGCATAATGATCTCCATTCTAAGGAAAACCTGTGATAATAGCGCGAAGACGATGTTCCTTCACCTTTCCTAGTGATGCTAAATATATCAATCATCCATAAAATATCGGGAATGCTTCAAATCCATGTATATGATATTCGAAGCATTCCCTACTGACAAACAGTTTAATACATTATTTCGCTTTTTCAGTCTTCCAGGAATCCTTCACGATAGTTGCCACATCTTCCCAGGTCATGCTGCCCTGTGCATATTCTAATAAGGCGTCACCAAAAGCATTTTTGAAATCCTCGCTCGGGAAAGCCGCAAAGGTCCAAGCTACAGAGCTTACACCGTCCTTAGACATCCATGCAAGAACTTCTCTTGCCAACGGATCTGCAGGCTTCTCAGCATCGGTAAAGGTATTGAAAGGAGCAATAAAGCCTAACTGATTGGTAACGTAGGATTTACCCTTTTCGCTGGAGAACAACCACTCAACAAATGCGATGGATGCCTTCTGCTTAGCCTCTGAAACCTTACTGTTAATAGCTAAGTAATTCTCGGTACCAACGCATAAGCCCTGATTCTCTTCGCCTGCTACACCGGTATAGATAGGTAGGAATTTTATATCCTCGGATTTAACCACATTGCCTTCTACACCATTGATCTGTGACCATGCCCAGTTACCGTTCTGAACCATAGCGCTCTGTCCAAGTGCAAATTCAGCCATGGAATCATTTACAGTTTTGCTGCCGAGCAGACCTTTTTCAGATGCAGAGTTATTTAGATATAAATCTAAAATATTTCTGTAATTATCGCCATACTTGAATTGAATCTCGTCGGTAGCAAGGCCCGCAAGAACAGTATTATCAAAAGCAGTATTATCCTTGAATTCATAATATAAAGGAAGGTTTGCAAGATGTGTCTGCCATCTCCACTGTTCACCGGAACCTAAAGAAGTAGCAGAGAATACACCTTTAATTCCAAGCTCATCCTTATGAGCTGTCATATCTTCAACTACAGCCTTCAGGGTTGCAAAATTATTAACTTCATCCATAGAAGCCACGGTAGTTGCTCTGTTTGTTAATGCAAAATATTTCTGCATGATAGCGTTATTATAGATTATGCCGTAGCCTTCTACAACGTAAGGGATACCATATACTCCGTCACCGCTTGTGACTGCAAGACTCTTATCGGATAAGGAACTGTATAATTGTGTATCCTTCAGATCTGCGCAATAGTCCTTCCATGACTGGTAGCCCACAGGTCCGTTAATTTGGAAGATTGTCGGAGGATCAGATTTAGCAACTTCAGATTTTAAGGTCTGCTCGTACGTACCGCTAGCCGCAGTAACAACCTTAACCTTAACCCCTGTTTCTGCCTCATAATCAGCTGCAATCTGGTTGTAAATCTCTGCAATTTCCGGTTTGAAGTTCAGAAAATATATTTCATCTACCTTCTCCTCAGTTGCGGTATCTCCAGTAGATGTATCATTTGCTGCACCCTGTGTCGGAGCCGCGGGAGTACCCTCAGCGGTATCCTGTGTCGCATCCTTTTTACCGCATGCAGCGAAAGAACCTGCAATCATCATTAAAGCTAACAGGATTGCAAATACTTTACTAACTTTTTTCATGATTATCTCTCCTTCTCTTTGTGGAATAGCACAATATAGTCTATTCAATTTGTTTAATATTATTCTCGGATACGTTGCCAGTAACGTTATCGGTAACGTTTCCATAATTAATTTTACCATATCCTCAAAAAAAAGCAAGCACTTTTTATAGACTTTGTACAACAAAATTCTTACATATTTGAGAAATCTTTTATTGAAGAAATGACCACCGAAAGGCCTAATACTTCTCCTTCCGATGGTCATATCGTTCTCATTGCTCAAAGCACTCTCGCAGTTTTCTCAAAAGAAACTGCAATTTACTTCTTCTCATTGCTCAAAGCATTCTCGCAGTTTCTTTAGGGCTTTTTTTTCAATCCTGCTGACATAGCTTCTGGATATACCAAGCTTTCCGGCGATTTCTCGCTGGGTAACTTCTTTATGGTTACTTAATCCATACCGTAAGCAGATAATTTCACGTTCCCTATCAGTCAACACCTTGCCGATTATGTGATACAGTTTCTTAATATCGTCTTCCAGCACTATATTTTCAACAATATCGATTTCTGCTTCTTCGATGATATCCAATAGATTTATTTCGTTACCTTCCCTGTCTGAACCGATCGGATCATAAAGATATACTTCTTTAGCTAATCGCTTTCCGCTTCTGAGCATCATCAAAAGCTCATTATCAATACAACGGGAGGCATAGGTAGCCAGACGAATTCCTTTCTCTTCATCAAAGGTATCAATCGCCTTAATTAGACCGATTGTTCCTATCGATATCAGATCATCGGTTTCCTTATCGACCATATTGTATTTTTTTACAATATGTGCTACAAGCCTGAGATTATGTTCTATTAATTTATCCCTTGCAGTCTTGTCGCCTTCTTTACAGCGCTTCAGATAGTCAGCTTCTTCCTTGGTGCTTAACGGTTTTGGAAAAGACTTCACGAAGATAAGCACCCTCAATGCCCAAATGATTCGTTATTATCCTATGATGATAACTGACATAAAGTGCCTATCCCTCTTAAAAAGGGACAGAAGGACTAATATTATTATATAAGATGAGCAGTTAATATCATCAAACGGATCAAAAGTAAAAACCAGGCTTATAGAATACACTAATACTGTATTCTATAAGCCCGGTCAAAGTTTAATCTTAAAAACTTTACTCTTTTCGTCTAACGATATCATAGAGCTCAAGCTTAACATCAAAATCAACATAAATCATCTGCTGCGGGTGAGGGCAGCTATCCATCTCCGTACCATCAGCATCCTTGATTTCTCTTACAATCGTCTCTATTGTAGCACCATTTGGTTTGATTATTTCTACCTTCTCACCTACAGAAAACTTATTCTTCTGTTCAAGCTCGTACAGACCGTCCTTTATGCCTGAGACTGTCCCCAAATAGGTATATGCCTTCTCATAGGTATTATGATCATAAATCTGGTCCTCATGCTTAGGTTTGCCGAAGAAAAAACCAGTCGTGAACTGACGGTTCACTCCCTTTCCGATTTCTTCCATATAGAACGGTTTATGCAACTCATAGAGAGCCGGATCTGCGAAAAACTCATCAATTGCTTTACGATAGGTTCTTGTAACCGTCGCCACATACAGAGCAGTCTTCATCCTGCCTTCCACCTTGAAGCTGTCAATCCCTGCCTTTACGAGCTCAGGGATATATTCTATCATACACAAATCCTTGGAATTGAAGATATAGGTTCCACGCTCATTCTCTTCTATTGGAAGATATTCTCCCGGTCTTGTCTCCTCCACAATGTGATACCTCCAACGGCAGGAGTGAGTACAGGCTCCGAGATTTGCATCCCTTCCGGTAAAATAATTACTCAGCAGGCATCTACCGGAGTATGCGATGCACATAGCCCCATGAACAAAGGTCTCTATCTCCATTTCCGCCGGAATTTCAGCACGCAATTCAGCAATTTCCTGTAAGGAAAGCTCCCTTGCAGAGACTACCCTGGAGGCTCCAAGCCTGTACCAGAATTTATAGGTTTCATAATTCGTATTATTTGCCTGTGTACTGATATGTACCTCCGTATCAGGCAATTCTTCCAAAGCAATTGCAAAAACACCGGGATCTGATATGATTAAAGCATCCGGCGTATTCTTTCCCATCACCTTTAATTCCCGGAAGTAGTTTCGTATTCCCTGCAGATCCTGATTATGTGCAGTGATATTGGCTGTTACATAAACCTTTTTTCCGTAAGAATGTGCAAATGCTATCCCTTCCTCCATATCCTTTATAGAGAAGTTCTTTGCCTTTGCGCGTAAACCATAGAGATCTCCGCCGATATAAATCGCATCGGCTCCATATATTACAGCGGTCTTTAAGGTCTCAAGATTTCCTGCCGGGATTAAAAGCTCCGGTTTTTTCATAAATTCATTCATACTAATCATCCAATCTGTCTGAAAGCCATCTTGTAGCTTATAGCAATTCCATCTCCCACCGGAAGTATAATGGTATTAAGCTCCTCCATATGGGTGATGGTATATAGATATTCCCGCATTCGCGCGTGAATTGTCCTATCCCTTCGTGTAATACTGTATCGGGAGTTAATCACAGTACCATCCTGCAATACATTATCTGTAACCAGTATTCCACCCTCTGAAAGCAGCTTCATCAATTCAGGCAAAAAGCTCATATATTGAGCTTTGGCTGCATCCAGAAAGATAAAATCATATTTCTGCTTTTGAAGCGCTAATGCCTGAAGTACCTCGAGTGCTTCTCCTTTAAGTAAGGTTATCTTATCCTTGTGGGGAAAGCTCGGATCAGCTAAATTCTTATCTGCTTCCACGAGGCGCATCGCTACCTTCTCAATTGTCGTAATCCGTGTATCCAAAGCAGTGTATTCACTCATAAAGAGGGCGGAAAAGCCAACGGCTGTTCCGACCTCAAGAATCTGTCTGGGTTGTTGTAATTGGAGAAGAAATTTCAGGACTCCCTGCGTCTCCTTTTTAATAATAGGTACATGCTTTTCAAGCGCTTCTTTCTCGAGAACTGCCAATGCCTCCGGCAATTCAGCCTCCAGCGAATTGATATAAGCAGTAATTCTTTCGTTAACTATCATCGCATGTCCTCTTTCCAATATCAATTATCAATACATTTCGTTATATACCAAGTACTATGTCGGTATAAATACTTGCGACTTTAATTTTTCTTGCTCTAATTGGCATCGGTGTCCGAATTAGTTCCATCATACATTTCTGTTTCTGCATTCTTCTGTTCCGTATTCTCTGAAGCAGTGTTATCGGCATCGGAGGTTTTGTCTTCACCCTGATTTTCTTTCTCCTGGACCGCCTTCTCCGAATCCTCGTCCTTGACAATTGATTGGGAGTAATCCGTTATCACAGCTAAAATCTCCTCATAGGTCATAGCAGAATTGATGACATAGGTTCCAGGCATAATTACATATTCCGTAAGCTTTGTCTTGAGAAAGAAGGGATATTTATTCTCTATCACACGATAAGTTTCCAGCTTGGTTGCAATATCCATCTTGGAATCACCCTTCTTAATCTGGAATACGACCTCTCTTCCGGGTGCTTCCTCCAGCGCAACCGGTCCATAGACCTGATACGCAAAAGCATAAGCAGACTTACTGAAATTAATAATCAGGAATACCACCAGGATATAGAAGATGATATTCAGAAGCAATCGTACAATAAAGCTCGTGATTTTCAAGGTTAATTTAACTGCTGTGGATTTCGTTGCCATCAATTTATCTCCATTCTGCCAATACCTGCGAATATGGTATTAGTACAAATTCACTCAAATACCGTTCCTTAGGTGAAGCTATATTTCCATAATGATGGGTAGGATCATCGGATTTCTCTTAGTCTTCTTCCAGATGAAGTCACTGAGAGAATCCCTTATTTCTGTCTTCATCTTGCCCCAGTCCGCATTGCTTTTTGTTAGGCATTTATCCAAAGCCTTCTCTACTACTTCTCTGGCTTCATCCATCAGATTTTCAGATTCTCTGACATATACAAAGCCTCTGGATACAATATCAGGACCCGCCATAACTGCATTACTGTATTTTTCAAGGGAGATTACTACGATGATAAGTCCGTTCTCTGACAGCAGCTGTCTGTCACGAAGCACGATATTTCCTACATCGCCTACCCCAAGACCATCTACCAGAATACCGCCTGAAGGAACTTCACTTGTAATAGCAGCTCTCTCCTGGGATAATGTAAGCTCATCCCCTGAGGAAAGAATAAAGATATTCTCCTTCAAAATTCCTAATGACTGTGCCAGCTCTGCGTGTCGAATTAGGTGTTTATATTCACCATGAACCGGAACCGCATACTTCGGCTTTAACAATGTATACATTAACTTAATCTCTTCCTGACAGGCATGTCCGGATACATGCGTATCCTGATAGATTACCTTTGCCCCCTTCATTGATAGTTCATTGATAACCTTAGAAACCGCCTTCTCATTACCGGGAATCGGGGTTGAACTTAAGATAACAACATCTCCCGGTTTAATTGAAACCTTCTTATGAATGGATGCCGCCATTCTCGGCAGGGCTGCCATAGTCTCACCCTGGCTACCGGTGGTGATCAGTACCAGCTGGTCATCCGTATAATTCTTCATCTGTTCAATATCAATCAACATGTTATCAGCCATCTTGATATATCCGAGCTCGTTGGCTACGGTAATGATGTTTACCATGCTTCTGCCTTCAATTACAATTTTTCTGTTGTATTTCGCAGCAGAATTGATGATCTGTTGAACTCTGTCCACATTGGAAGCAAAGGTTGCAACTATAATTCTCTGCTTTGCATAATCGGCAAAGATACTGTCAAAGGTCTTCCCAACACTGCTTTCCGACATGGTATAACCAGGACGCTCCACATTGGTGCTATCGCACATAAGTGCAAGTACACCCTTCTTACCGATCTCTCCAATTCTCTGTAAATCAATCGGCTCTCCAAATACCGGTGTAAAATCCACTTTAAAATCTCCCGTATGGAACAGGATACCTGCCGGTGTGAAGATCGCCAGAGCAGCTGCATCCGCAATGCTATGATTCGTACGGATGAATTCGATACGGAAACATCCGAGATTAATAGACTGACCGTATTTGATCACTTTCCGTTTCGTGTTCTTTAACAGATTATGTTCCTTTAGCTTACTCTCAATAATTGCATTCGTAAGCTTCGTAGAATAAATCGGTACATTAACCTCTTTCAATACATAGGGCAGAGAACCGATATGATCCTCATGTCCATGGGTAATCACGAAACCCTTAACCTTATCAATATTCTCCTTTAGATAGGTTACATCCGGTATAACCAGGTCAATACCCAGCATCTCATCCTCAGGGAAGGATAAACCGCAATCAATGACAATAATACTGTCTTCGTATTCGATTGCTGTAATGTTCATTCCTATTTGTTCCAGACCGCCCAGCGGAATAATCTTTACCCCCTGTAGGTCTGTTTGTTTCATTATGTTCTTTTCTTTCAAAAATTTGCACCTCCAATGGTTTTATGTACTATCCTTTATCCATTAACTAAGTGCATTAGATAAAATGATTGTATTAAAAATACAATCATAAACAAACTTGATATGTTTGTCCGATTAGATTAAATAGTTTTGTTAGCTCTGCATTTCTTACAATGGCCATAAAGCTTTACTTCATGGTCTGCCACGAGAAATCCCATGGTTTTGTTAATCCGTTCTTCCAACGTCTCCAATAGATCATCCTGGAAGGCATAAATAGTTCCGCAATCCAGACATATCAAATGATGATGATGGTGGCAGGCATCTTCCTTTTTGCCCTTGCTAATCTCATAGCGCACATAGCCGTCATCAAGATTTAATTTATCTATTAGATTCAACTCCGATAATACTTGAATCGTTCGGTAAACAGTCGCAATTCCAATCTCCGGGTATTTCTTCTTCACATAATCGTAAATCTCCTCTGCGGTCAGATGCTTCCCCGGCCTACTGTCTAATACCTCCAGTATCGCAACTCTCTGTGTAGTTACCTTCAGTCCGTTCTGTTTTAACAAACTTTTAAATTGTTCCTGGTTTTCAGGCATATCGTCACCTAATTTCATCTAATCTATATCTATGCAATTAATATAATTCAATATCATCCAATAATTCTTTAAAAATCGCTGCAACTGACTGCAGCTCCCTATCGTCTTCCACAATATCGTATACCGCCTCTTCGTCGGTATCCTTAGAAATATCCTTTAAAATAAGAGCCTCAGCTTCCTCATCCTCTTTTCCAGTTGTACTGACTAAGAGGTAGTCAATTCCACCCAGTCTCGTCTGTTCCAATATCTGAAATACTACCTCTTCACCATCCTCCGAGGTAAAAATAATTTCGTTCGGTCTATTCTCCATGCTAACCTCCATTATGGTATAGGAACACTCTTCGGTCTAATTATTCTGTTTCATTAAATATAACTTATCCAGATAACCCTGCAGAATTAATACTGCAGCAAGCTTATCCACAACCTTTGCCTTTTCCTCATAATCCAATCCACCCTGAGTCAATACCTGATTGGCTGCCACTGTCGTCAGCCTCTCATCCCAGAGAATGACAGGAAGTCCCATCCTCTGTCTCAGTTTTTCCGCAAATTCCTCTGACTTAACTGCACGTTCTCCGATGGTATTATTCAAATGCTTCGGGTATCCCAGCACAATCGTTCCTATATCATATTCGGCAATCAGTTCTTCTATTCTAGCTAAGGTCTGCCTAAGCTTATTCTCTTGTTTTCTGCGTATGACCTCAATTCCCTGGGCAGTCAACAGCAACGAATCGCTGATTGCTACTCCTACTGTTACCGAGCCATAGTCCAAGCCCATAATTCTTTTCATTCTATTCTTCCAATCTGTAGACGACACTCTATTCACAATTCTTTAGGATAACTCCGGTCTATCCGGCATTGTCATCCTGTATCTAGATGCTATACCCTGGTACTTATTCGATGGTGCTACTTAGATTCCTTCATCTGACTGATCCCTTTATCAATGTAAAAACGCAACAATTCCTCAATGATTTCATCACGTTCCACCTTCATGATCAGGCTTCTTGCACCCTTATGACTGGTTATGTAAGTAGGATCTCCTGACATAACATATCCAACAATCTGGTTGACAGGATTATATCCCTTTTCCGTTAAAGCTGAATATACAGTCTTTATCACGTCGCTGACTACAACCTCTGTGTCCTTCTGTACCTTAAAATATTGTGTATTGTTTAATTTCTGCATTGAATCACTTCCTTCTCCTCCATAATAACATCCAACCTAATCATTCCATAGTTATTATATTAATATATTTATCCAAAAAATTCAATGTAATATTTCGCAAAGCAGGATTTCATTAGTTAAAAAGCCAGTAATCCTTACCAAAAGCAGTTGATTGGAGAGATCGTCTTTTCCAGGAACCGCCAGCTTTAGATAGCGTTCATTGTGTCCAACCTGGTATTTTATTCCATTCATCTCTTCCGTTTCTTCAAATAGAATTTTCTCTATTCTGCCCACAAACAGCTTACGGTATTCCGCTGCCATCAAATTTGAAAGGGAGATCAGTTCATCACTTCTTCTGTTTTTAATGTCCTCCGGAATCTGGTTTGGCATAGCTGCTGCCTTCGTACCCGCACGTTTGGAATATTTGAATACATGGATATGAGAAAAGCCTACTCGTCTAACAAACTCCATGGTCTCTGCAAATTCCGTCTCAGACTCTCCGGGAAATCCGACGATGACGTCCGTGGTAAAGGAGGGCAGTTCAAAGAAGCTTCTGATCAATTTTACTCTTTCAAAATACTCCTCGGACAGATATTTGCGATTCATACGCTTCAATACGCTGTCACTGCCGCTTTGGAGCGAAAGGTGAAAATGCGGACAGAACTGTTCTACCCTGGAGATGCCACCCAGGAATTTCTCCGTGATTATCCTGGGTTCCAGAGAGCCCAGACGAATTCGCGTAATTCCGTGAATTTTTCCTATCTCCGTAATCAGGCTCGCAAGCGGCATCTCCTCCGATCCGTAAGACTCCTGAGAAGTCCCCTGCTGATCCGAGCTTATTGCATCCGTCACATCCTCTGATATATCCTGTGTCCTCCTATCTGTTCCGTAGGAGGAAATGTGGATTCCTGTCAGTACAATTTCCTGATACCCCTTGTCAGCCAATGCCTGTACCTCTGCAAGGATATCCTCCTCCCGTCTGCTTCTTACTCTTCCCCTGACATAGGGAATAATACAGTAGGAGCAAAAACGATTACATCCATCCTGAATCTTGATAAAGGCTCTGGTCTTCTCCATGGCCTTGATCACAGGAAGCTCCTCGTAGTCTCGTTCATCATTGATGTTAACAACCAGTTGCTCTTTATTGTTACTGTCCATGCACCGTTCTACCATGGCAACAATGTCTGATTTTTTGTTATTTCCTACTACCAGATCAACCGCGTTGTCCTGCTGCAGTACCTCTTCTGCTGCCTGTACATAGCATCCTACTGCCGCAATAACAGCCTTAGGATTCCTATGTTTCGCCTGATGCAGCATCTGGCGTGACTTTCGGTCCGCAATATTGGTTACCGTACAGGTATTGACAATATATACATCTGCTACTTCTTTAAAATCAACAATACGGTATCCGGCAGCTTCGAACATTCCGCGCATTGCTTCTGTTTCGTAAGAATTCACCTTGCATCCAAGGCTCAAAAATGCTGCTGTCTTAATCATGTACCTTTATAATCCTTTCTATTATATCCGCTCTATCTGTAATAAACCTATAAAACATTATATTCTATATGCTTTCCTATACAACTTTTCCCCATTTTTTTATGAACTTTGTATATTGACTTTTAATTTGCTAAATTATAGTATATACATATACTGAATAAAGGAGGAGTTAATAATGAAGACGGTTAAAATTTCATTAAATTCAATCGATAAGGTAAAGGCATTCGTAAATGATGTAACTAAATTTGATTCCGATTTTGATTTAGTTTCCGGTAGATATGTTATAGATGCAAAGTCCATTATGGGTATCTTCAGTCTTGATCTTTCGAAGAATATTGATTTAAACATTCATAGCGAAGAGAGCATGGACAGTATCTTACAAATATTAAAGCCTTATATCGTTGAATAATAATACATATTGATTTTACCAAGGGAAGATGAGAATTCGTCTTCCCTAATTTTTTACCTGCTTTTTACGCTTTCCCGATTGTAATTATCTCTACGGTGTCCAGCGCGGTTTCTATCATCTCATCAATTTTATCCTTCAGCTTTTCTTCCGATCTATTTATTACCTTGATACTTGGTCTGGTAACCGGATGCTTCGCTACAAAGATGGTACAACAGTCCTCAAAGGGCTGAATGGAAGTCTCAAAGGTATCAATTTGCTCTGCTATCTTCACTATATCCTTCTTGTCAAATGCAATCAGAGGCCGGTATACAGGCATGCTACACACCTCATTGGTTGCTGCCAGACTTTGCATGGTCTGACTTGCCACCTGACCAATGCTTTCACCGGTTATCAGCCCCAGGCAGCCCTCCTGTTCGGCAATCCTCTCCGCAATTCTCATCATATATCTTCTCATTATGATGGTCAGCTCCTCATGGGGACACTGGTCATAGATATAGAGCTGAATATCCGTGAAATTCACTACAAAAAGCTTCATGCTTCCGGTATACTTCGAGATCTTCTCTGCCAGATCCACAACCTTCTGTTTCGCTCTGTCACTGGTATACGGTGGTGCATGGAAGTAGGTTGCTGCCAGAGAAACACCCCTCTTTGATATCATATAGCCTGCTACCGGACTATCAATACCGCCCGACAGCAGCAGCATTCCCTTGCCGTTGCAACCGACAGGCATACCACCCTGACCGGGTATAATAATAGAATACACATAGCATTTGGTACGTACTTCAACCGTAATCCTGACACCGGGCTCATGAACATCCACCTTCATCTCAGGAAAACGCCTTAAAAGATATGCACCCATCTCGATACAAATCTCCGGTGAGGTATAAGGGTAGCTCTTATCCGCACGTTTCGCTTCCACCTTAAAGGTAAAATGTCTGTCCTGATACATTTTCTCTACATAGTCACCCACACCCTGAGTCAACAACTCCCATTCTGAGCTTTCAATCACCATTACCGGGCAGAAGGAGGAAATACCAAAAACCCTCTGCAGAGCAGTTACTGTCTCCTCATAATCATACCCCTCAGGACACTCTACGAATATTCTTCCCTGTTCCTTACTTACCGTATATTCTCCACAGGTTGTTGTCTCCAACGATTTTAAAGCTTCCTTAACCCTGTCTCGCAGGGCATTTTCAAAGATATAACGGTTATTTCCCTTTAGACCAATTTCTGCATATTTTATTAAAAATGCTTTAAACATCTTATCCTCCTGTTTCGCCTTCCCATGTTCTTCTGGTTTATCTGGATGTCTTATTGAACATCCTGTTGGTATTATGAGATTTATCTTTTTCTTGTATAACGTCTTAGTACCGGGAGCAATTGTCTGATGCTCTCCAGTGTGATATCAATTTCCTCCTCAGTAGTCATTTCTGACATAGAGAAACGAAGTGTCGAGTCCATTAAGTCCTTGGGTAGGCCGATGGAAATAAGTGTCACGCTGGGTTGTGGATGATGAGCGCTGCAGGCCGAACCAGAGGATACGTAGATTCCCTTATCCTCCAGAGCATGCAAAAACACCTCGCTGCGAACCCCCTGAAAGCTTACACTCATAATATGCGGTGCTGATTGTCTTAGCAGGTCCAGTTCAAAATCCTCCGTACATTCCATTGGGACACCATTGACTGTTACATCCGAAAGTCTGCTGACCTCACGTAAAAATTTCTGCTTCAGACGATACATTCTTTCTATCTTATCATCAAAATCTGTATAGATCTCCTTAACAGCCTGTCCTAGTCCTGCGATTCCGGGGACATTCTCCGTACCCGAACGAAGCCCTCTCTGATGCCCTCCACCGAATACGATAGGATTCAGCTTTATCTTATCACTGACATATAATGCTCCGATTCCCTTCGGTCCATGGATCTTATGCCCACTGAAGGTCAGAAGATCAATTCCCTCTCGTTTTGGATAAATCCGATATTTTCCAAAGGCCTGAACTGCATCCACATGAAAGATAATATCCTTCTTTTTATCCTTTACCGCTGATGCTAGCTTTGCAACCTCCTGGACAGAGCCTATCTCGTTATTGACATACATGATTGAGACAATCAGAGTCTGCTCCATAATCAGCTCCAAAAGCTTCTCTTTATCAAGTCTGCCGCTTGCATCCACCGGTGCACGACTAACGGTAAAACCGTTTTCCTCAAGATAAGCTAAGGGCTCATGCACAGACGGATGTTCAATTGAAGTTGTAATGATATGACTGCCTCTCCGCCTGTTAGCCAGTGCTGTACCGATTAAGGCCAGGTTATTGGCTTCCGTACCGCCTGAGGTAAATATGATTTCCTTCGGCTCAACCTTAAGGCTTCCTGCTATGATAGCTGCTGCATCCTTCATATACTGCTCCGCTTTCACTCCCAGACGATGCATTGAGGAAGGATTGCCGTAATCCTCATAAAAGGCTTTAAGCAGCTTTTCTTTGACTCCTTCGGTTACTCTTGTTGTTGCTGAATTGTCCAAATATATCTCCATAGTACACTCCATAAGTTCGAATTTATCAATAGTATTCCTATAACATTCATGTTTTATAGTATAACATAGTTAGATATAAATTCCAAAGATATTTTAATCCTGTCTGCCGTGGATGAAGCTGCTTCTGTTCTTCTCCAACAGGCACAATAGCGCATAAGGATTGATGCTCATCTCTCCGGCTTCGGTCTGGACATATATACCAACATGAAGATGTACGTCGAACTGACCTACGGTTCCCTCCTTACCGTAACCACTGTCACCCATAAAGCCAAGCAGCTGGCCGGCTATAATATTGTCTCCCTCAGACAGTTCGGGCGCATAAGAAGCCAGATGTGCATAATAGAAATAGCCACCCGAAGGAGACCTGATCCCGATTCGATAACCTCCCTGCTCCAGCCATCCAAGCTTCTCCACCCTACCATCCGTGATACTGATAATGGGATAATAGCCTCGAAGGTTATTGTTGGCCATAATATCCGTCCCTTCATGCTTTCTTCTGCCGCCGTAATTTCTAAGCTCATTCCATGAATCCGCAAAGGAAATGTCTTTATTCTGAGTATTACTACCATCCACTCTCGGCACCGGAAAGCATTTTAAGTCTGACAGGATTGCATCATAATATTCATACAGCCTGCCAAAACCCTGTCTCTGCACCAGCCTCTTCCTACCCCGCAAAAAAGCTTCCTCCGAAACAAGCTTATGGTCTGTTAAATCAAACTCTCTTGCCAGCATACTGAAGGTCAGATACCCTATAGCGTCTATATATTTCTCCCCGGATAATCTAGGGCTTTTATTCTTCAGCCTTTCCATTCTGGTCTCTGCTTCCTCTATCACTCTGCCATTCAGCCTTAGGTCACGAAATGCATCATAATTAATGCTTTCCGTAAGAGTATTTCGGATGTCCCTCTCCGAACATAGATAATTCAACATATTTCCGGTAATACCCAGAGACACGAGAAAAATACAGATTTTTAGCCAAAACCGTCCCGTCATTGACAACCTCCCTGCAGTGAAATCACACTGTCGAATTCGGACAACTAAATATATGCCGGAAAGGAAGGTTATATAACTTAGGATAGCTTACGAAATTACAGCGTCTATAAATAATAGCAGCATGCAATAAGAGGATCTTGCCTTTTTCTTGGCAAAACCCTCTAGGATATAGTGAATTATTGTGTGCCAGAAGTGGTACTGTTTGGATCGGCAGGACTTGCTGTATGGTCATCTCCGAAGATATAGTTATGAAGGATTGTAATATTTTTCTGCAGGTCAGGTATGATACAATCCATTCCTCGGACCTTAGCCGTATCAAAGGCTCCGTCTGCCGGAATTCTGAGCTGCTGCATGTCCATAGTTCCCATCTCAATGAAGGAATTTAATAACACCTCAAAATTCTTGTTGTTAATATCTGTAGTGATCATGGGCAGGAGCTCAAACATTATCGTTGCCAGTTCAACCTTGCTCTTAGTTTTATACTTATCAAAAATGGCATTCAGAATAATGCGGTGTCTGTCCGTCCTCCCATAGTCATTATTATTTCCTGTGATTGTAGCTTTCTTTCTGACCCTCGAATACCCCAGCACCTGATTACCGTTCATCAGCTGTTTTCCGGGAACCACGTTACGATATGCCGGATTCGAGATATAATTTGTCCTATTTAAGTACTTCGCTTCCCCATCCGTCAGTTCGATCTCCAGACCGCCAAGCTTGTCGATAATCTGCTCAAATCTTTCAAAATTCACCATGACACAGCCATCCAGACGGAGGTTAAAATTCAGCGAGATCGTCTCGTATAGCAGATCCAGGCCGCCCTTTTCATAAGCACAATTAAGCTTATTATCCTGATATCCGGGTATCTGTACATAAGTATCACGCATCAAGGAGGTCAACATCAGCTCCTTCGTATTGGTATTCATGGTGGCAACAATTATGACATCAGTACGCCCTCTGGCCGTACCGGAACCGATTGCTTCCTCCCCCAGCAGGAGGATATTATATACACCCTCCTCCTGTCTTCCCTCACCGGCATGAACAGGCCAAACAATTGAATTCGGATCTAATTCCTTTGCTTTAGATTCCTTATCAGCTTCATCAATGTAATCTATATCCTCCGTAGCGTCGGCGGTATTTTCAAAGCTCCCTGTTACCGAGGACCAGATTTTACTGGTAATGTTAACTCCCATTGCGATTAATAGCTTATTGCCGGGTTTTGTAAACCCGAAAAAGAAGGAAAAGCCGACAAGGCATAGCAGGGTCAGTATAATTCCGTTACGGATACGATAGCTGCTCTTTTCTTTCTGCTTTTTTTCTGCTGCTTCTGCTCCAATGCAATCCATCTCTTCACAGATTTTACGGGCTAAGGAGTTCTTAATATCATAAAGCTCCTCTTCAATATCTTCTTCATTTGGTTCGCGATAGATCATTGGCTCCTGTGCAGCGGCGGATTGGGAAGCCGCCTCCGTAGTATCATTAAATTCCACAGCATAATTCATAGTAATTGTATCCTGAATAACGAAATCGGAATCCTCTTCCCTGTCTTCCTCAGTATCACGGAAGGCGAGTTCGATGTTTTTATAAAAATTCTCATTGAATTCCGGATCATTATCAAACTCAAATGTTGGATTTATATCATCCCTGCCCATCTTTTCATCTCCTATATCTATAAAGCTTCATTAATTATTTATGCTGTTTATCCGCCACAATCTTTTCAAGTAATTGATAGACACGGATAGCGGATGGAATATTTAATTTCTCTTCCACCGTATGCACATGGAATAGGTCCGGTCCGATAGAGATGGCATCAATACTGGGGAGCTTCTCGTTAATAATACCGCATTCCAGACCGGCATGAATGGCTTCTACCCTGATCTCCTTACCTGTCTGTTCCTTATACAATTTCTTATATCTCTCACGAAGGGGTGAGTCAGGCATATACTCCCAACCGGGATACTCAGAATACTCCTTATATTCACCACCCAGGAAGCTGATCATATAATTCAACCTATCTCCCATAAAATGCTTGTAACTATGAATAGAGCTACGAAGGGCACTCACAAAAACAGCTTTATCCTCCTCGGTCTTAAATATCCCAAGATTAAGAGAGCTTTCTACAAGCCCCGGAATATGAGAGCTCATAACCTGTACACCATTCGGCATATTCACCAGCATAAAGAGCAGCTTCTCAAAGGATAGAGGATGAAGCACCTCAAAGGTTCCGTCTCCCTGATCCTCAATTTCAAAATTCAACTGTGGTTCACTTCCAGACATCTCCTGCTGATAACCTTCCATCTGCCTAGTGACAGCCTCCTTGAACAGCAGAACAGCTTCTTCAAGCTCCTTGCCCAGACCAGGTATCAGAAGCTCCGCTTCTGCTTCTCTCGGTATGACATTATCCTTAAAGCCTCCCATGGCATTAATGAAAGCAAAGGGGTTCTCTTCTCTGAGATCAAACAACAATCTTCCCAGAAGCATCGGTGCATTTGCCCTGGAGAGATGGATATCCGTGCCGGAATGTCCACCCTGCATACCACCAAGGCTGATTGTCAGCTTTCTGCCGGTAACGGCTACTCTGCTAATCGGGAGTGAACAGCTAATCCTCATACCACCTGCACAGCTGGTCAGGACACAATCCTCCTCTTCCGAATCTAGATTAATCAGGTATTTTCCCTTACATTTACTTAAGTCCAGCTTCATAGCCCCGTTCAAACCAATCTCTTCATCTGTCGTGATGACTGCTTCCAGTCTTGGATGACTGAGGGTTTCGTCTGAAAACATGGCAAGGATATAGGCTACCGCAACTCCGTTGTCTGCACCCAGCGTGGTGCTGTCTGCCCGAAGATAATCACCGTCTACCACAAGTCTAATTGCATCCTTCGTAAAGTCATGGGTAGAATCCTTTCGCTTTTCACAAATCATATCCATATGACCCTGTAAAATAACTGCAGGTTCCTCCTCGTAGCCGGGTGTCGCTTCCTTAATCATAATCACGTTATAGGCATCATCCTGATAATACTCCAGCTGATGCTGCTTAGCATATTCCACAAGGTAATTGCTGATTGCCATCTCATTTCCGGATCCCCTCGGTATCCTGGATATCTCACTAAAATACTTGAAAATTCCCTTATAATCTAATTGTTCTAGTATCCTCTCCATACTTATAATGCCTTTCTTCTAATAATATCGTAAAAACGGATGAAAGAACCGAGTACCAAATTCATCCAATACCATGAATTGGACGAGATAAAAAGTGGCCCGGTTCAATTTTTTTAATTATGTTACTATTTTCATTCAATACTATTCTACTATTTTCTCTGATCCTAAACAATAGTAACTAGAAACTAATATCAATTTCTTCTAGTTTTTATTAATTCTTGAAGCTATGAATCGGAGCCGGAATTCTTCCACCTCGATTAATGAAGCTTTCACAGCCAAAGGAATTTACTCTCATCACCGGAGCATAACCCAACAGACCGCCAAATTCCACTCTGTCTCCCACACCCTTGCCCACCACAGGGATAATACGTACCGCTGTCGTCTTCTGATTAATCATACCGATTGCCATCTCATCCGCTATGATACCGGAAATCGTCGTTGCCTTAGTGTCTCCGGGAATAGCGATCATGTCAAGACCTACAGAGCATACACAGGTCATAGCTTCCAGCTTCTCCAGGGTAAGTGCCCCTGCCTCCACAGAATTGATCATTTCCTGATCCTCGCTGACAGGAATAAATGCACCGCTTAAGCCTCCCACATAAGAAGAGGCCATGACGCCGCCCTTCTTCACCTGGTCATTGAGTAACGCAAGGGCTGCCGTCGTTCCGGGTGCTCCTACCCGTTCCAATCCTATCTCCTCCAGAATTTCGGCTACACTGTCGCCGACTGCGGGAGTCGGTGCTAAGGATAAATCTATGATACCGAAGGGAATTCCAAGAATTCTTGATGCTTCCTGGGCAACCAGCTGACCGACACGGGTAATCTTAAAGGCTGTCTTCTTGATTGTTTCACAAAGTATCTCAAAATCCTCCCCACGAACTGTTTCAAGTGCCTTCTTCACAACACCAGGACCGCTGACACCGACATTGATGACGGCATCACCCTCAGTCACGCCGTGGAAGGCACCCGCCATAAACGGATTATCATCCGGTGCATTGCAAAATACTACCAGCTTGGCGCATCCGATAGAATCCTTTTCCTTTGTATATTCAGCTGTTTGAAGGATGATCTCACCTAGCAGCTTCACTGCGTTCATATCGAGACCGGTCTTCGTAGAACCTACATTTATGGAACTGCATACTCTCTCCGTCTGGCTGAGCGCCAAGGGAATAGACTTGATCAGCAGCTCATCGCTTGTTGTCATCGCTTTGGAAACGAGTGCGGAATAACCACCGATGAAATTCACTCCGACAATATGAGCTGCTCTATCCAGAGTCTTTGCTATTGTTACAAAATCCTCTGCGCTCTTGCAGGCTGCAGCACCTATCAGAGAAATCGGAGTAACCGAAATACGTTTATTTACGATCGGAATGCCATATTCCCTCTGTATTTTATTACCAGTCGCCACAAGATTCTTGGCTGTGGTTGTAATCTTCTCATAAATCTTACGGTTCATTTCCTCAAGATCAGGGTCTGCACAGTCAAGTAAACTGATACCCAAGGTGATAGTACGGACGTCCAGTTTCTCCTGCTCTATCATTTTATTGGTTTCAATGACTTCATTAATATTAATCATCAGATCCATACCTTTCGCTTATATTCTGTGCATCTTGTCGAAAATATCCTCACGCTGTGTCTTTATGATCACTCCGATCTCAGAACCGATCTGATCAAGCTCATCCTTAATAACATCAAAATCCTTCGAGGAGCCGCTTAAATCAACTATCATCATCATATTAAAAAATCCCTGGACAATTGTCTGAGAGATATCTAGGATATTTACCTTATTATTTGCCAGATAGGTACACACCTTGGCGATGATTCCGACTGTGTCCTTTCCTACTACAGTAATTACAGTTCTTTTCATATGATGCTTCCTCCTTATAACGTTACCATCTCGGATGGCTGATCCCTATGGGCCACTCTTACACTTTTCGATGAAAAGCTGCAGGCTCTTTCTGCCAATTCATAACAGACAGTCTCATAAGCCAATTCTTCGTAATTATTCTCCTTACTTAAGTGAGCCAGCAGGATATGCTGTAATCTCGGGTTAATCAGTCTGCTGATTAAATCTGCAGAGGTATCATTGGACAGATGGCCTCTGTCACCAAGGATTCTCTGTTTCAGATAATATGGATATTTCCCTACCATGAGCATGTTCACGTCATGATTGGCTTCTATAAATAAGAGTTCTGAATTCTCCAACATGGAAACAATATAATCATCATATTTACCAAGATCTGTTGCAATCCCAATCTTCTGACCCTCTGACCGCATCGTATAGCAGACAGGATTGGAAGCATCATGGGAGGTAGAAAAGGGTTCCACAATGATATCGTTTATATGAAAGGGTTGATTCGGCTTTACATAATGAAAAAGCTCCTGCGGTATCTCTCCCAGGCTCTTAATACGACTGATGGAGCAGGCAGTTTCATAAGTGGCATAAATCGGTAAATGATATCTGCGGGCAAGTATTCCCAGTCCTGATACATGATCTGAATGCTCATGTGTAATCAGTATACCCTGCAGTGTATCCGGCTTTATATCTATTCCGTTTAGGCCGTTTTCAATCCGCTTTGCACTAATTCCCGCATCTACCAGAAGGTTCGTATGATTGCTCCCTACATACACACAGTTCCCGCTGCTTCCGCTTGCAATACTGCATAATTTCATATTTCCTCCGCCTAAGTGTATGACTCTTAACTTTATCTTCACTTATCTAACTGAGTATCCCTCATTTCTAGGATTTTGTCAAGAAATATTCTTGAATTATACACTCATCTGACACAAAGCTCCTATGCTTTCCAGAAGTTAGATAATCCTCTGCAAATAACGAACGGAAGGCTGCCGAAGTATGAAGCTTCCGGTGCCTTCCGTCTCAGAGCAAAGTTTATTATTACTATCCCTCTGGCCGTGCATGCATAAAGTTACTTTATCTGGTCAACCACCTTTTCCCATCCACGAATCTTGCAGTAAGCATAGCACATACGGTATTTCCAGTGGAATTCAAGACAGTTGCCGGTGCATCGATGATGGTGCTGATCACCGCAATAACCGGAAGCGCCTCCGGAGGAAAACCATAGATGCTTAGTATCAGCATTTCTCCGATCAGACCACCGCCGGGAATAGCCCCCATGACCGCTCCTACCAAAAAGCCTACGCAGAGAATGGAAAGTAATGCGGGAAGATTCGTGATATCCTTACCGAACAGACCGAACAGGAATACTACCTTCATAACACCGCCAATTACCGAGCCATCCTTATGGGTATTGACACCAAGAGGGATGACCGTTTCCGCGATATCTCTTGGAACACCGATCTTCTTAGTGGCTTCAAGATTTATGGGAATGGTTGCCGCGCTCGAGCAGGTGGCAAGTGCTGTTACAGTGGGTGCAATCGCATTTTTCCAGAAGGTCTTAAGTCCTGGCCTGCCTGCAGCCACATAGGCATAGATACTGAAGAATACGAAGTAATAGATGATTGACAATACCAGATAAAGCAGGAACACTCTTAAGTATCCTTCCAGAATCTGAGTTCCCAGCTGTCCTATGATGGAAGCAAAGTAACAGCCCAAACCAATCGGAGCATAATACATCACGATTTTTACCATTTTCATCATAACCTGAGCTGTTGAATCTAAGAATTCCTTAACAGGCTTAGCCCTTTCTCCTACCATAGCGGTTGCGATACCGAACATGACGGAGAATATGAGTATCTGAAGCATCTTACTTCTTGAAAAAAGCTCCGAGAAATCACCAACGGTTATAGTATTCACCAGCTGTTGAGGCAGGGAGAGCTGCGCGGCTTCTGCAACAATATCTTCTCCCGAGCCTGACAGGATGGTACTGATTATGTCGACACCGAGTCCCTTCGTAGGGTCGAAGATCAGAACACCTGCGATGGATATAATTCCGGATAATAATGCGGTGATGATGAAAATGACGGCTGCATTGATGATGATTTTTCCGAGTCTGCTCATACCGCTCATATTTGCAATAGATGAGGTGACACTGAAAAATACCAGGGGCACGATCAGGGTAAACATCAGATTAAGGAAAATCTGTCCCAAGGGCTCCAGTACCTTTGCCTGCGGTCCCATTACAACACCGATCACCCCACCGATAAAAATCGATAGCAATAGTACAAATGACGATCTGTAGCTTTTGATTAGGTCTTTCATATTCGTTCCTCCTTCCTTTTATAATCCATTATATACGCATTTTCAGCATAAATCACCGTGAGAACTGTCGAATATAATGCAAATAGTGCTGAAACACTCCAAAATGCTGTTGCATGTATAACATAACGCTAGGGTAAGCACAATAGGCATCCCATAATGCCTGTTGAACTTACCCTAGCTTTGTTGCAGTTATTAAGTAGCCTTTTCACATTACTTATCCTCAGACAAAAGCTTTCTTACCTGCTGCCCGAGGAATTCCACATCCCCAATATTTTCAATGACCTTTGGAAATTTCTCACGAAAGGCATTTTCTTTACTCTGGCCTCTAAATATGGAATCTATCTTCTCATCCGAATAGCTGCGGCTGGCTTTTAACCAATCACGACGCCGTTCCTCCGAGGCATAAACATACCATACCTCATCACAGATAAAATCATATCCCGATTCGATCATCAGCGCGGTCTCAATAACCAGATAAGGGACATCTGCGAGCTTTCGGTGCCTGTCTATTTCTTTCCTCACCTCAACCAGAACCTTCGGATGTGTTATCTCATTCAATTTATTCAGCTTATCCCTGTCTTCAAATACGATCATAGACAGCATACGGCGGTCTATTGTCCCGTCTTTGTTCAGGATTACAGGGCCGAAGAATCCCACAACCTCCTGATAACTGACTCCGCCGGGCTCCATCTGTTCTCTTGCAATTTTATCCGTATTCAGGATTAGGGCTCCATACTTCTCTTCCATAATCCTCGTTACGAGGGATTTACCACTGCCAATTCCTCCGGTTATTCCTATTACCTTCATCTATTCTCACCTTTATCACAGTTATCATACCTTATGCAGCAATATGGCTTCTTAACTATGTCTGCTCTTTTATGGGAACCTATCCATTTCAGTCATACCCATTTATTTTGCTTCAAACCAATTACTGCCTTCCTTCACGTCTGCCTCCAAGACAACGGACAGCTCTGCCGCACCCTGCATTTCCTCTATCATAATCCTGGATACCTGCGCCACCTCATCCTTATGAGCCTCGACTAAAAGTTCATCGTGAATCTGCAGGATCAATCTGGAACGCAGTTGTTCTTCCTTCAGTCTGCGGTTTACCTTCACCATAGCTATCTTAATGATATCCGCTGCCGTACCCTGAATCGGAGAATTCATCGCTACACGTTCTCCGAAGGAACGCTGCATGAAGTTACTGGAGGTAAGCTCCGGTATAGGTCTTCTTCGTCCGAACAAGGTCGTGGAATACCCCAGCTCCTTCGCATCCGCCACCAGACGATCCAGATACTCCTTTACCTTAGGATAAGTCTCGAAATACTTTGCTATATATTGTTCTGCTTCCTTGCGGGTTATGCCCAGATCCTGACCCAACCCAAAGGAACTGATGCCATAGACGATGCCGAAATTAACCGCCTTGGCACTGCTTCTCTGCGCAGGAGTAACCTCCTCAAAGGGAATATGGAACACTTCGGAAGCCGTAATCCGGTGGATATCCTCTGCATCCCTATAAGCATTGATTAGCCTCTCATCCTCAGACATATGGGCAAGCACACGAAGCTCAATCTGGGAATAGTCTGCATCCAGAAATACAAATTCCTCTTTCGGAATAAAAACCTTACGGATTTGCCTCCCCAGTTCCATACGGATCGGGATGTTCTGTAGATTCGGATCAGTACTGCTGATTCTACCTGTTGCAGCAATCGTCTGATTGAATTTACCGTGAATACGTCCATCCTCCCTGATATATTCTGCCAGTCCGTCAGCATAAGTAGATTTTAGTTTTGATAGCTGTCTGTATTCCAGAATCATTCCTACCACTGGATGCTCGCACTGAAGCTTCTCCAGAATATCGGCAGAGGTGGAATAACCTGTCTTCGTCTTTTTGCCAAAGGGTAGACGCAGCTTCTCAAACAAGATGACACCCAGCTGCTTCGGGGAATTGATATTGAACTCTTCTCCAACTTGCTCATAGATGCTCTTCTCCAACTTCAGAATTCCCACCTGTAGATTATCTCCGTATTCCTTCAGGGCTTCCTTATTGACTCTGATACCTCTGATCTCCATCTCATGCAGTGTATAGATTAAAGGCATCTCAACATTCTCAAAAAGTGTAAGCATCCCTTCCCCGGACAGAAGCTCCCGCAGCTTCTTTTCCGAGCGGAAGGCTATAAGGGCGGAAAAGCAGACATACTGTAAGAACGCATCCGTACTATTCTCTAAGGCTTCATAAAGCGAGCCCTTTCCAAAAAGGTCCTCTCTAGAGGGTACTGTCATATTCAGATAATCTCTGGCAATATCATCATAATGGTAGGTATCCGTTAAGGGATTTAATAGATACCCCGCAATTGCGGCATCAAATACATGATCCTTGTCATTGAGAGATAGAAATGGCAATTGCTCCTTTAATCCAATGGTTGATAAGAGATATCCCTCTCTCGCAAGTCTGACTCCTTTATCACAGAGATATTCCTCAGTGATGAAGTTCACACATCGGATAAAATAAACCCTGTCCTCCTCATTGCATACAGAGATACCGAGTACTCTACCCGCCTCTTCAATCAGCTTTAGTCCTACCGTATGAGCTCCCTTTTCACTGAGCTGTGAAAATATCTGCTCTGCCTGTCCAAGCTCCTCCACCAGAATAAAATTGCTCTCAATGCCCGTGGAGCGGTTAACCTCCTCCGTCCGGAAGCGGGATAAGAGATTTTTGAATTCCAGTCTCTTAAATATCAGGTATACCTCTTCATTATAAAGATTGTCAAGCGTTGCTTCCTCTATCTTAAAATCAAGCTCACAATCAACCTTGATGGTAGCCAGCTCCTTGGACATAAATGCTAAATCACGGTTCTCCTTCAGAGAATTAGTAACTTTTCCGGGCGCCAGCTCCTCAATATGCTCGTAAATATTCTCGATGCTCTGATAGGCTTCGATCAGCTTACCCGCAGTTTTCTCTCCAATGCCAGGCACACCGGGAATATTATCGGAGGAATCACCCATCAGCCCCTTCAGATCGATGAATTGCTTGGGAGTAACATGGTACGTGTTGTAAACATCAACGGCCAGATAATCCTCAATCTCCGTACCTGTTCTCTTTGTTTTGGGTATACGGATTTTAATCATCTCACTTGCCAACTGCAGCAGATCCCTGTCCCCGGAAATCACAGATACTCTATCCCCTGCTGCCTCCGCTTTAGTAGCCAGCGTTCCAAGGATATCATCCGCCTCAATACCAGGCTTCTCGATTACTGTAATTTTCATGGCCTTCAATACTTCCTTGATGACCGGAACCTGTGCATGAAGCTCGTCCGGCATACCTTTTCTGGTTCCCTTATACTCCTTAAACATCTCATGACGGAAGGTCGGATGATGCGTATCAAAGGCTACGGTAAGATAATCCGGCTTCTCCTCCTCCAATATCTTAAACATAATACTTAGAAAGCCAAGTACCGCATTGGTATGCTCTCCTTTGGAAGTAGTCATATCCGGAAGTCCGTAGAAGGCTCTGTTCAATATACTGTGCCCGTCAATCAATACAATTTTCTTATTCATCTCTATCATACCTTTCCATTCAATTATCTTACCTGACCTTGTTCCGGTGTTTGTGTCGGAGTGCCCGAAAGCATTCCCTGTTCCCTTAGATAGTTCTGCAGCAGCTGTTCATTCACACTACCCTGCTGGGGCAGATACCGATAGCGGAGAAGATATTCACTTTTCGTGACTACCCTTTCCTCCTCTGTATTACCAGAATAACGGATGCTCAGAAAAAAAGCTACCAATAATATAGTTAAGACTAAAATAACTTTCTTACGGTAATATGTAAATTTTGCATGAAATATCTTCTCCTTCGCCCGTTCCAGCTTCTGATTCAACTCCTGCCCGAAGTTCGAAGAAATATTTTTATCTTCATCCAGCTGTCTCATGGCTGTCAGCAGAGCATAATAAACCTCCAGCTCTTCCCGACAATCCGGACAAGCGCCTACATGATCAATAAATTCTTCTGTCTCATTAAGGTTTAATTTATTATTGATAAACGGCGTAATCATACTTTGCGCCTTCATACAATTCATAGCCCTCACTCCTTTGGCAGGCTGCTTATTCCCCACTGCCCTAACATTTATTATGCTTGTTCATTATTTTCACTCAGTTCATGAATTTTCATACAGATTAATTATTTTCATACTTGAAATAGTAAATTAATTATGTTAGAATAAACCTCGTCATAAATGCGGATGTGGCGGAATGGCAGACGCAGCAGACTCAAAATCTGCCACTCGCGAGGGTGTGAGGGTTCGAGTCCCTCCATCCGCAGTGAAATTATCTGAAAGCTTTCAATTACAAGGCTTTCAGATTTTTTTTGGTTACAATTCCATGCCCATTGGTTTTTACAAGCTGCATACTCCCCATGTTCAATATTAGTCATGTAGTTTATTATATCCCAAATCATAGATGACCGCAATCATGTAATCATCTCTTTATATGATCCTCTCTCTGCTATCCAAAGCTTATATACATTATCAAATAAAGGGGCTGAATGATTTTCATTCAGCCCCTTTTGATAAACTGTGCTAAAAATATTTCTTATTACCCCATAGGTTACTTTTTTTAAGGTCCATGTATTCATTATATGCCCGTTCTAAAATCTGTTTTTCATTTGCGAACTTCAACATGTGATAAGCTTCATGGAATTTATAGTAGCCGGAATCCATAAAAAATTCTTCTCTTTGTGGTTTGCTGTAATAACAATCAGACATCATTAAATACCAATGAACATCCTTTAATACTGTATTCTGCGGCGTGCTAAAAGAATATTGGCTTTTCCCAATGTACTTTATGATGGATGCATTCGTACCTGCTTCCTCCATTACCTCACGAATCGCTGTTTCCTTATATTCTTCACCTTCTTCAACGGTTCCTTTCGGTAGCACCCACCCTTCATATTTGTTCTTATAGTTTTTATACAGTAATAAAATCTTTCCTCTGAATATAACTACACCACCACAGCTCGTTGCTTCTACCATCGCAATGCCTCCTGCTTTTTGGTGTACCATCTTATCTAGATAGAAGTATACATCAATGTGCACA
>JAEZJV010000065.1 GCA_023415635.1 Bacillota bacterium
AGGTGGTTGTTTACATTATAACAGAAATCAGCCATTATTACCTAAAAAAATATGATGTTTTAAGCGTTTTTTAAAGGGTAGTGGAATTTAGTTTTGCACCGGAATTTACTTTTTCAAGTCAGCAAAAAAAATAATTTGTCTATTATAGTATTATTTCCTTTTACTATGTTAATTAATCCGAATATGGCAACTTGAAAACTTTTCAATACATTGAAACAGCCACACGTATTGCTTAGTTCGGCAATCGTATGGCTGTATATTGATTATTTAATTAAATCCATAAATCTTTCTCAGGATAGTATATCCAGTCTCAACCATCTTCCTCCCGAATTTTCCGGGAAGGTTCATGGAACGTCCAAGAATATGGGATTTGATTTTCTTGTATAATCTTTTGTCATAATTCTTCAGGTAGTCCCAAAGCTCCTGTTTCTTATTCAGGCTTTCCTCCGAGCCTTCCTTGATCAGAAATACGCTGCTGACTGCCATCATCATGGATAGATACTTAATCATATAATTCTGAAGCTTTTTGCTCTTAATCTGCATCAGATTGTGTGATTCTATCATGATTTTGGTGACTCTCAGCTGCTGGTCGATCCGCCTGATCATAACCTGTTCATTGACCGATTGATCAGACCGCCCGATGAAGTAACGATAAAGGTTGACATCCATATAGTACAAGGTTTTAACATAGGGCAATGGCTGATATACAAAAATGTTATCCACATAGAAGGTATGCTTCGGCAACCGAATTCCACAGCTCTTTAGAAGCTTGGTACGATAAATTGTAGAATGCATGAGGATATTCTGGCTCTGCCTGAAATGCATGATATCATTCCAGGTGAATAACTGATCCTGCGGTAATGCTCTATGATAATTGATGACCTTCTTTTTCTTAGCATCTACCTTCTCATAGACATAATTCGCAAGAAACAGATCCGGACTATTACCGTCTGCAATCAGATTTTTTAAAACCTCCATCACCTGCGCCAGTGCTTTTTCATTTACCCAATCATCACTGTCAACGACTTTAAAATACAGACCGGAGGCCTTTGACAAGCCCGTATTCACAGCCTCACCATGGCCACCATTCTCCTGATAGATAGCACGGACAATACTCGGGTACTTAGCCTGATAAGCTTCGGCTACTTTTTGGGTATCATCCGTAGAACCATCATTCACGATGATGATTTCCATCTCTTCACCGCCGGTAAGCAATGAATCAATGGCACGGCTCATATATTCTGCAGAATTATAACAGGGTATTGCTGCTGTTAACAGCTTCATCCTTACTACTCCTCTCTTGCTTAAATCAAGTTTTCCGGATTTAAGGCCTTCAGTTCTTCAACCACAAAACGTCCGTCCTTGCGAATCAGAACATCATCAAAATAAATCTCTCCACCGCCGTACTCCGGAGTCTGGATGCAGACAAGATCCCAGTGAATTGAGGAGTGATTTCCATTCGGAGCTTGGTCCTTGTAGCAGTTACCGGGTGTGAAATGGAAAGAGCCCATGATTTTCTCATCAAATAGTGTATCCTTCATAGGCTTTACTATATAGGGATTTACACCGATTGCAAATTCACCGATATAACGTGCACCTTCGTCTATATCCAACACCTGGTTAATTCTCTCTGTATTATTTGCCTCTGCTTTAATAATCTTTCCGTTCTCAAAGGTAAAAGAGATATTCTCATAAGTATATCCCTGGTATACAGCAGGTGTATTATAGCTTAGGGTACCATTGATAGAGTTACGTACTGGTGCGGTATAGACCTCTCCGTCAGGGATGTTACGCTCTCCGTTACATGGCACAGCAGGTATATTCTTAATAGAAAAGCTCAGATCTGTTCCGGGTCCGACAATTCTTACTCGGTCTGTACGGTTCATTAAATCAACCAAGGGTTCCATAGCCTTTCCCATCTTTGTATAATCCAGATTACAAACATTAAAGTAGAAATCCTCAAAGGCCTCTGTACTGGTATTGGACAATTGAGCCATCGCCGCATTCGGATAGCGGAGTACGACCCATCTGGTTTTTGGCACACGGATATTAAAGTGCACCGGTGTCATATAATAGGCCTCATACAGTTTCATCTTCTCCGCCGGAATATCAGCAAGCTCGGACACATTATCAGTTCCGCGAACCCCTATATAGCAATCCATCTGTTCCATCTCTGCACTGTCTATTCTTGCCATAAGCGCTAGCTGCTCTTCTGTACAGTTAAGAAGCAGCTCTCTCTGTACTCTTACATCTGTATAATGGGGAAAAGGAATTCCTCCCACTTTATAAACCTCTTTTACCAGTTGTCTTGCTAAGTCCTGCGTAGAGGTACCAAGGTAATGTATATATACCTTATCACCTTCCTTTACCTTCGTTGAGTAGTTAACCAGATTATGTGCTAACACTTTAATTCTTTCATCCATAGTTCTGTCTCCTTGTTTTGTTTTATTATTCCAGATACGAAATAAATACATTGCCCGCATCTTCGAACATTTTTGCGCTATCCTGTATCCCCAGTTTTATAGCCTTATTATTGCTTGGATCTATGATCATGATATTAAAGGCATCATAGCCATAAATCAATACCCCCTCGGATATACCCGTCATGGCCAGAACAGGTCTGCTCTTTGACACATAATATAATGCATCCTCCAAGGTTATTCCTGTCAACCTAACAGGTGTATATTGCGAATACTGCTTTAGTACATCATAGGCAGAGCTCTGCTTCACAGAAAGCTGATTGACAGTAGTATCCACCTTCTGATAGGAAAGCATCAACTGGATGCAGGTTTCCACTGTTTTATCCTGTGTCACAGACCAGGTCATTCTTTGGAAGGAATCAATGGTATAGGCGGCTGATTTCACACCACGCTCCCAAATAATCTGTTGATTGTTGTTCAAAACCACTCCGATCTGATCCCTCGCTACTGCTATAGCATCAGCCGCATTATCATATGCAGCTTCTATTTCGCTGCTGATGTACGGGTAGTAGTATATCTGTTGTTCTGCCGATACCGGCAGCCTTATGGTGGGGTCCTCATCAATAACAGTCATTACGGTATCCATTATTTTGGGGATTTCTCCCATAACAAAGCCATTCGGCAGAGCCAGATAGTATTCCGTCAATGCCTGCTCAGTAACTCTTGAGGCTACCTGTGATGCCTCTACCTGAGGCTTTACCTGGTTCATAATATAATCTGATGGAGCTAAGGTATAGGCTGTTCTTCCATTCTCTGTAACCTTTTGTACCCGGCGGAGTTCAATGATATTATCCTTCACCCCCAGTCCTGAGATATAGAAATCAGGCTTTAAATAGCTTTTTAGTATCTTTTTATCAACTGAGGCTATCTCAACTCTACATAAAGGAGCAAGTACATTTCCATCCATCATAGAGGAAATATCCTCTTCCTTTACATATCCATAAATCAGATTCGAGTCTATCATACCCATCAATCGAATGGAATAACCCACCTCCGAGCTGATTACCTCTGTATCCCCTGTCTCCAGATTCATAATATTAATTTTCTTGGATTTTTTGGGATCCGAATTGTCCTGCCATGCAGCATAGTTTAGCTCATCCAATACGACAAGCTGATCCGTTGTTACATTCGAAGCAATCTGGGATAACTCCCGGGTAATCAAATTATATGAGTAAATATTGTTATATACCTGGATATAAAATACACCATGGGAATTAACATAAGTCAGCGTACCCAAATTTTCCTTGAGGGTTTGATATGGCTCCTCAACCGGAATATAGAGACGCTCCTCAATTCTGTTCTCAGTGCGGATAAATCGATAGAGAATGATAGCTACTCTTCCCTCATACTGCCCTCGGTTCATGTATCCATACACCAAAAAATCAAGATTGCCTTCCTCATCCATATTCAGAATTCTAATATCATGCTGGTCATATAACTCCCTTAAATAATCTGTGCTATCCTGATTGAAGGAAAACACCCTGGTAGCCCTGTTATTCACCAAATCATAGAACCACAATTCCCGGTCTCTGACAAAAGCCAGTTTCTTTTCATCGGCAGAGGTAACTGTCGGAACCTCAGTAACTGATGTTATTCCGAGCTTCAGTTCATTTTTAGTGATACTTGCAAGCCGAATATCAAACAAGGACTCCATTCTGCGATCATAATTCAATAAAAACATACGATCTGCGGAATATCTTACCCGATAGAATTCCGTGACCTTGTATTTTTCTTTCTCACCTGCTACTTCTGCTTCAATATAATATTGAAGCTTCACAGATGCAGTATCTGCATATATTTCTATCACAGAAGGTACCACTTCCGTTAAAATCGACGGCTTCAAATTGCCCCAGCTGACCAGCTCGAAGCTGGAATTGATATTAACATGTGCCAGTGAGGAGTTATCTGCTGTACCTAAAGGCTCAAGATATTTTACTATCTCCTGCGCCTTCTCTTTATCCATGATCGAAGTATGAAAATCCATGATAAAATCTAACTTTTCCTTCATATAGGAATTGTCATAGATTTTGATTCTCTGATAATAGTACATTTTACTGCTGTCGCTGGAAATCAATGTAATTTTAACAGCATATTCCTTCTCCTTTGTGAGCTTGGACATCAATTTAATCTTTGCGGATTTTTTTACACCTGCATCCTCAAATACACTGACAGAACCGTCTTCAATCAAGGAATTATCAATAAAACTACGAACCTCGTAATTCAGCTTCTTAATATCGTAATCCTTTTGGTCAATGACTATTTCAAAGGTCTTTTCACTATTAAGCGGAATTACCGTTTCTCGAAGCTGATTGGCGGCTAAATTCGTGCTGTAACCATGCAGAAGATTGATTTCAATTCCATCCTCCCTAATTGTAACCAAGGGAAAGGAAGCCCCTGTCATATCAGTGGTGCGATTGGTCTCGAAAACGACCTCCTTGATATCCCCACTAAAGTAATAAAGCGCTCCGATAAAAACCACTAGTAAGATAATGATTCGGTAGATGTATTTCAACTTTATTTCCCTTCCTTTTTAGTCTCTTCTCCAAACAATCGTAAAAGACATGGGTCCACATGCAGAAATTCCATACAGGCCTGTAGATTCTGCCGAGAATTATCCGAAGATACACTGGTTTTTTTTGTCTTTACAGCACGTATCAGTATATTTTTCGGTGTGTGCTCTATATCAATAAACTCCAGCAGCTGCACTTTATAGCCGTTCGTCTCTAATATTTCCGCTCTCAGGGCATCCGTAATCAATGCTGCCATACGCTCCCTGACAATTCCGTATTTGATTACCGGCTTAAGAATTTCGTTCTGAAGCTGTCTGTTCAGCTCATGTTGGCAGCATGGTACAGAAAGTATAACCTGAGCCCCCCAGATTACTGCTTTATGAAGTGCATAATCTGTAGCTGTATCACAGGCATGTAAGGTTACCACCATATCCACACTGCTGCTGCCTTGATAGGAAGCGATATCTCCTACGTGAAAATGTAGTTTATCATAGCCGTATTTTTTGCTGAGGCTGTTGCAATGACTGATAACCTCAGACTTCAAATCAAGTCCTATCACATTGATGGGATAGCCCTTCATTTCCTTAAGGTAATAATACATTGCAAAGGTAAGATAAGACTTTCCGCATCCGAAATCAAGAATGGTTAGTTCACGATCTCTTTTAAGATACGGAAGGATATCCTCAATATATTCAAGAAAACGATTAATCTGCCTGAATTTATCTGATTTTGCTTTAATGAGCTGTCCTGAAGGTGCCATAACTCCCAAATCCACTAAAAACGGTATCGGCTTGCCCTCTTCCAGAATATAATTCTTCTTCTTATTATGAAGCAGGTTGTCTTCGGACAAGTCCTTGATCTTAGGCCCTCCGGGAACTGCCTCCTGACCGTCCGTCCTCCTTCTGTTAACAGTCACCTTACCCTTTTTACTGATTAAGATTGTTATTTTCCCTATACCCGAGGTTATCTCACATTGATGGAATAATCCCTCAAACCATTCAGGAAGCTTTTCGGATATTTCTTCCTTAGTACAGTTATGGTGAAATATTTGTTGACCGATATATTCGGATACCTGAAATAAAAGCTCCTTTTTAATTAGAACCGGTCGTATTTTTACCTTAGCTACTCTTTCCCTATCGGAAGAATTGCTGATAACCACCCCTACCAATTCCTTATTTATCATTTCCTCAAAAATATTACTTATCACAGCATCCATTCCACAATTCCCACTCTTATCAATTGTCATAATGTAATTCATAGGACAAAAAGTCCAGCTGATATACAGCTGGTTCATTTACACAAGAAAGCTTCTGAAAAGATGGCTCTCCAATCGCTTTGTTGTATAAACCTATCCGGTTACCCAGGAAAAGACCTCTTGCAAAATATAGTAATAGCATCCGAATATTAACAGACGAAAACTATCTTCCTATATTCTAATGTCTTTTCGAAGATAGTACAACCATAATATTATAAATTTTATCTTAAGATTGACAAATAAACACTTTCATAATCACATATAGCTGCATATATTATTAATAAAAAGCTTAGGGGTACAAAATATGTCACATAATTTTGGCAACAACTCCGACACCGAAAATAAATATAAGGTGCCAAATTATAATGTTCGCAATCAGTCTATGGGCGGTACAGGTGGTACCGGCCCGGTCGCTCCGGGCTCCTCATCACCTGTTGCACCGAACATGTCTCCGCCAACTCCTCCTCCGATAAATAGAACAACACCCGGATCAGGAACTACTCCCAGGAGCTCCACAGGTACTAGAATCAATCCCAGCACTGGTACAGTACCGAGAGCCGGAACACCCACAGGAACCGCACCAGGTGCTGGCATGACTACTCCCGGTGCCGGTATGAGAACTACTCCAGGTGCCGGTATGACTACTCCAGGCGCCGGTATGACTACTCCAGGCGCCGGTATGACTACTCCTGGTGCCGGTATGACTACTCCCGGTGCCGGTATGACTCCTCCTGGTGCCGGTATGACTACTCCCGGTGCCGGGATGACTACTCCCGGTGCCGGTATGACTACTCCCGGTGCCGGTATGACTACTCCCGGTGCCGGTATGA
>JAEZJV010000017.1 GCA_023415635.1 Bacillota bacterium
CTCATTTGTTCTAGCGACTTACATGTAATATCCTGTTTCTAAAGCGACCAAATTTGATTATTCCATATGAAACTCTCTTTAATACCTTGATTTTATTGTTATTACCTTCAGTTGGACCGTTTGTAAAGCCATACTTAAATGCATTCAGTATTTCTTTTGACCAGTTTCGAAATGTCTTTGCGCAGCCTTCAAACTCATTTATTCCGCAGATTTCTGCATTCCTGATCCAATCCCAGAACTCAGTTCTTAATACTGAGTAACTTTTCTCATCGCAAATTCGATAAAACCATTCCTTAAAATAATGAGCCTTGCGTAAATCATCATTATAAAGAAGCATTAAATCGCATTCTTTCTTACGGTCATCTTTTAACTTATTGTATCTTCCTAAAATAAGCCTTCTGCTATGCTTATAGTATTTCCGAAGAGATACAGGCATGGTTTTTTGAAGTCTTTTTCGGACATTCTCAATTGCCCAGGTAACCTGTCTGATGAAATGGTACTTATCAGTAATCAGGGTTGCATTCGGAAAGAATGTTTTTGCTATATCCCGATAAGGCTCCCACATATCCGATATGAAAAACTCTACCCGGTTGCGCTGGCTTTTAGGAACATCTCTGAAGTATCTGCACAGGTGTGATTGCGTACGGTCAGGAAGTATATCCAGAATACATTTTTTCTTACCGTCCACGAGGATACACTGATACTTTCCTGTATCGGCATTGCCTTTGAATTCATCAATGCAAAGGACTTTCGGTATGTCTGGCCTGTCATACTGAATACGGTCAAAAATCCTTGTTACAGTAGAAACTGAGACATTTGTCTGAGAAGCTACATAGGTATAACTGATGGTATTCCTGAGCTGATGGCAGATATACATCGCCAACCGTTTAGTCAAGTGCTGATATTTCGGAAGCCAGGAATACTTCTCTGAAAAGTGTTTGCCACATGGGCAGGAGTACCGTCTCTTTCGTAAAACCAGATTAACCGGTTTAAGCTGGAAAGGGATGTCCTTTATGGTCTGCATTCGGTAATCATGGATTCTGGAAGTGATTTTTCCGCAGACAGGACAAACCTGTTCAGTAGGTTTAGTATCCAGATGGATAGTAATGATCGAGTCGGAATGGTAAATATTTTTTACGATAACATCTTCTAAATTTAGAAGTTTATTGATACAATGAGAGTGCACTTATACATCTACCCCTTTTTAGTAAGTTTGGTCGCAGAACGGAGGGAGGTAGGCTTGTTATAAGTGCATTTTAATATAAAAAAATATCGGGGTGAAGTATCACCCCAACATTTATTATAGAACCAATATTTGATGAATGTGCCAAAGTGAAGTAATGCCTGTAATATTAAAACAGGTCTATCGACTTGTGTGATGTAACCCCTTGAGGTTAGACCTTTCTGGCGGAGTGGATTTTTCCACTTCGCCTTTTTCAATATTGCAGTTGAGGGGACTTGAACTTATCACAGTTCATGGAAGCCCCTGTTTATAAGGGTTCCAGAGGTTAGGAATGAAAGTGTAACAGAAGTTTAACAGTTTATCACCTAGAAAGGAGTAAATAGAGTTCTTTCAGGCTATGACAAGAGGCAGATATAATAAAGTTTCTGCCTCTTTATCAAAAAAGTGCCTAAATTAGGCACTTTCAACTTCAGTATTATACTAATTTTTAAGTTGCCCGCCAACTCCGTATCACTGTTTTGCAAAATTGATTAGCATTATTGTTGCTGGTCTTATCTAACATCTGAGGTTAGCCTTACCCAACGTGGGTGCAGGGTTTTAATGTTGTTAGCACAACAGGAGAAGCTCCTTATCTCCATATAGAAGAAATAACATATTTCATCTGGCATCTTTATTATAGTCCATTAACTCTAATTTTTCAATTTAAGAATTTTAAATTACAAATTTCTTGTTTTACGTATATAAAGTGATGAAATAATTGAAATAAATCTTTTGGGGTGTTAGAATTAACTGGAAAAACAAATGGGGGTGAAAAATTGAAAATTGTAAGTGAAAAAGAGGTAGTCAATAATAAGGAAGCTTTAAAATGTACACTGGAACAACTGTATTCCAAAACCAATCTGAAAGATGTTGATGATAGAAAAAGAACAAGTAATTATTATGACTGGTTAAATAAAAAAACCAATATCATTATATCTGAGAAAACCTATGTCTGTGATGAGAAAGAAAAGGACATTAAGAGAGGCAGTGTCGTATGGATTGAATTTGGTTTTAATATCGGAAATGAATTTGGGGGACGACACCCGGCTATCGTTTTACGTAAAACAGGAAACAGCGTATTTGTAGTTCCATTATCATCACAGGAGCCGGAAGAGAAGAAGCCTTATCATGTGATTATAGAAAAAGTATATAATTTTAGAAATATGGTACGGTGGGCTAATGTTTTAAGAATTCAAAATGTCAGTCTGCAAAGAGTAGATTTTAATGCGTCAATTGGAAATGTAAAGGGTGAAGTATTAAATAGTATCAATGATGCAATAAAAATTTCACACATTTTCTAGTTGATATTTTTCTTGATTTATTATAAAATGTAGTTGACAAGAAGAAGTGTTAATGATAGACTTCTAATGTTCCACGTGATAGTGTGAAGGAGCGTAAGCTCAGTTGATTAGTATTGAAGGAGAGAGAGTAGCGATACTCTCTCTTAGTTTTGTATTTTTTAGCGTACAAAAGCATATATTATTAATATAGCGTGAAGGAATATCGCTATTCAATTTGTAGTTTGAAGAGAAAGAGAGGGTTTTATTATCCTCTCTTTCTAGTCTAAAATGATATCGTATTTGCATTTGCAAATGCGATTTTTTAATGTAATGAATATTTCCATATGTTTTTCTTAACTGTCATCATTTTAATTATGGGGATACATTTCAGGAAATATTAAATGTATTTATCTTAGTGGGTCATCTTAGGGGGTGATGCGTTATCTTGGGGGGTCATCTTGGGGGGTGCAGGTTATCCTTGGGGGTCATCTTAGGGAGTCAGATTATTATCCTTGGGGGTAACACCTGATTTGTGTTCGTTTTTCAAATATCCTGTTTGTTTTTCAATCATATTATTATAAACGAGCTGAATGGAGAAGCATATACAAAGACAGCTTTAGAACAATTCTGGTCTACTGATGAAAAGGAAATTGTTGAAACAACACAGCAGACGATTGATGATGCTCTAATCTGGAAGATGGTTAATGTATCAAAAATCAGAATGCCAAAAATCGAAAATGAAAAATATAAGCTTTGGGTTTCATATTACGATATGTGGGGACGAAAGCGAAGTATGCTGGAACTACTGCTGATAATATGGCTGAAAAAAATATTATTCCTGTTGCTGCTTCTTAAGGATTTGCTTCAGTATAGGGAAATAATATATCAAGAGCTTTGTAAGGAATATAATAAAACACTTGATATACTTAAAAAGATTCGTAGTTATGGAATTTCTTCAAAGGATAAACTTAAGCAGGAAATGAATACTACCGGTTCGGAAATCAGTCATATTAAAAAACAGATAAAGGAAATAGAAGGAAAGTTAGAACAAGAATCTTTTTTTGAACATAATACAAATAGGACAGAAAGTGTTGCTTTATTTACCGAATTGGATAATTTGCAGCAGAAACTTAAGGAGAAGAACAGGATTTATATCGACCTGTCAAAAATCAAGAACGTAATAGAAAAGGCGGAAAACCCGGATTTCCTTTTTGGTTTGTTGAAAGAAGCAGGGTTGTCTGTGGATAAAACAACGATTTTAATAAAAAAAGTAGATAATATTTCGGATATGCCGGAAGAGGAGCAGGGATTTGAAAGGCAGCTGGAAGAAGGCTTAATCGAAGACATCATTATAGAAGAAAATGAATTCGAAATAGAATAAGAGGCGCAAGCCTCTTATTTGCTATCAAGATAATTCATAATATATGTTTTTAAGTCAGAGGAGATATCCTTGCGCTTCTTGTATCTTCCTCGTAACAGGAGGCGGCAATTGTTGTTAAGTTCAGTAAGGAGGTTTTCTATATTATCAATTTGGTCAGAAGATATAGAAGCAGATTTTTTTGAGATAGATAATAATTCGTTTATAGAATCATTGGCTATGGAAATCTGTTGTGCAAAGGCAGATAAATCATCAGTTTTAATATTGATGTTTATACCGGTCTTTAGTATTTGATTTTTGCAGTATTCCGACATGGAAATTTCCCTAGTGAGAAATGGATTCTATTCGTGATTTTTCTAACGGGGACAAATAAAGTTTTATGGATGTAAAAGTTTTATCGTTCATAGGTATGCTCCTTCCGTAATAAATCGTACGTTACAATCAATATGAAGGAATTATAAGGACAATATTTTAAAAATGCAGTTTGTTAAAAATGTAAAACTTCAGATGTTGAGTATCAGAATAAATCATATTATTGTTATCAAACAAGTCGAAAGGAGATACAAAAAACAGATGAAAACAGAGACAATGAGATGTTGGTCGAAAATAACATCGATAGTTATATTGAAATGCATCAGAATGTATTCAAGCCTTGTGAAGAAGATGAGGAAAAAGAAGATGATGTGAATGACTACTTACAATTTCTTGCAAAGCTAGATAATGAGGGATAAAATAAAGAAAATTAAGTTGCATCATTAAAGAAAAATTAGGAGGCTGCTGATGAGTGAAAAACCAGATGAAAATAAAAAGAAAGTCCCAGTCTTGACATTTGAGGAATTTCTCAAAAAAGAAAAAGGTGAGATTGTTATCAAAGGACCATTTAAAATAAGAGCGGAAGACGCTGATAAATTTATGAAGTATCTTGAAAACAGGTAATAAAGAAGCAAAATTTGGTGATATGACAAAGGGCATTCATTCAATACGAAGAGTGCTCTTTTTATATGTGTTTATGTAACATTCAATATTCCGAGCAATAGTAAAGAAAATTGATACAGAATAAGTGTAATTTTTCGGTTTGGACTTTCGGCAAGAAAGATAGTTTGATTTTAATTTTTAGTGCTAATACTAACAGGGATTTTGTTGAATTCTGTAAGAAAGTTTTGTAAATTCGATTTTTATGGTTTATAATGGAAATAAAGCGAACGCCTAGTCAAAATGATAATAAGATTAGGGAGATAAAACTGAACATAGGGGGTAAACATGAAGAAGGTAGTATTTGAATTAGAGAACTGTTATGGGATTCCAAAGTTTGTTGAAGCGATAGAATTTAGTGAAGAGAAGAAAGCTCATTTAATATATGCGCCTAATGGGACAATGAAAACATCTTTTACAGATGCTATATATGATATTCAACAAGAAAAAACAACAATTGATGTTATTTATCCAGAAAGAAATACGGTAAGAAAAGTATATGAGTGCATAAGTGAAGATAATAATAGAGATATGGGAAAAGATGATGTTTTTGTAATTCCTTCATATGTAGAAAAATATAAAGCACAGCAAATGTCAACATTACTAGTAAATGAAGCCCTCAGAGAAAAATATGATAGAATTTATGATAATATTGAAAACAAGAAACAGACGTTTATAAAAATTTTAGAGAACGAATCGGGTCTGAAAAATGAGATTGACTACTCAATTACAAATGATTTTGCATTTAATAAAAATCAGCTGCATGAATGTTTCGATAAAATTGATAAAGAATACAATAGTTATTCAGATGATAATTTGGCTGGAATCAGATACATACAAATTTTTAACAAGGATACTGTAAAAGTTTTCGAGAGCACTGCTTTTCTTGAGTTGATAGAACAGTATATTGATTCATATCAAAAACTTTTAATTGATAATCCGGTATTCAAAAAAACATTTAATCATACATCTGCTGAAAGTGTGTTGAAAAATCTCGATTCATCAGGGTTTTTTATTGCCAATCATAAAGTTGTATTGGATGGAACAACGGAACCGCTGGATAAAGCTTCCTTCAAATCTGAAGTTGAAAAAGCAAAAAAACTGATTTTAGACAGTCCGGAGATGGCAAATAAGTTCCAGAATATTGACAAGTTGTTTAGTAATGCGGGACTTAGAGAGTTTAGAGACTTTCTGATGAACAATAATTATTTATTATTGGAAATGGCTGATTTGCCAAAGCTTAAAAAGAAATTATGGGTAACTTACATTACAAAAAATCTGGATACTTTTAACGAACTATTATTAGCATATAAGAACGGAAAAGAAGAGCTACTAGCAATTATAAAGCAAGCAAAAGACGAAAGCACAGTGTGGAATGATGTGATAAGGGAATATAACGAGCGATTTAGCAATATGCCATTTGAACTCGTTGTGAAGAATCGTGAGGATGTAATATTAAAGAATGAGGTGCCCACGGTTGGGTTTACTTATAGCGACAGAGATAAGAAAAGGGAAATTGACGAAGATACCTTAATTACACGATTAAGCAATGGAGAACGTAAAGCCCTTTATCTGCTTAATATAATCTTTGAAATAAAAGCTATTCAGGAGACAGATAAAAATCCGCTTTTAGTGATAGATGATATAGCAGATTCGTTTGACTATAGAAACAAATATGCCATAATTGAGTATTTAAAAGATATTGTTGATAGTGGAAGCTTTCTCCCAATTATTCTTACGCATAATTTTGATTTTTATAGAACAGTAGCATGTCGTTTAGGATTAAAAAATTCCTCACATTTTGCTATCAATATTGAAAATACAATCTGCCTAAAAAATGGAGAGTATCATGAAAATGTATTTGAAAAATGGAAGTCACATGTTTATAGTGAAAACAAAATATTCATATCAGCGATACCTTTTATAAGAAATATAGTTGAATACACCGATGGCAAAGATAATATTGTATATAAATCTCTAACGAACTTGTTACATTATAAAGACGCCGGTGCTGGAGATATAAAAGGAACCGAAGATATTTTGGTGTCTGACCTTAAACAATGGTATATTTCAATATGGAAGACGGATGTTTTAAAATTTAAACAGCATGATAATACACCAGTAAAGACAATAATATTTGAAGAAGCTAATAAAATTTTAGCTTCTAATACTGTAAATCCTATTAAACTAGAAAATAAAATAGTTTTATCAATAGCGATAAGGCTCATAGCAGAAATATACATGATTAATAGAATTTCAGCTACTAATGCGATTCAAAGTATTACAAGTAATCAAACACGGGAACTTAGAAATCTTATTCAATTTAACCATTTGGATACTGCTGATAAAAAGAGAGAAGAGATAATTGAAAAAGTATTAATTATCACATCGGAAAATATTCATTTGAATTCGTTTATGTACGAACCCATTATTGATATTGCTCTTGACGAATTAAAAAGTCTTTACAGGGAAGTGTCTTCATTATAAATTTGAAAAGTTGATTAAAAATATATACTGGCTAAGAAATATATGAATAGGGGCGTCCTTTGGATGCCTTTCTATTTTATCGTAGACTGTGTAAATGATGATTGTATAAGGATTTTATGATGAATTGTGGCAAAATATCTTGAGTACCTAATCAGAATTTGGTATTCTTTTTTTATCACTATAAATAACTCCTCGGATATTTGCCTGCAATATTCCTTTTAGGTTTGGTTTATGTAATAAATGCATAAAAAAGGAAATATTTTTAATAATTAATTAACAAATTATTTGTTATGGTTTATAATGGAAATGTATTTGAACTCTGATTAAAAATACATATAAATGATAATTGTTAATTTCATTATTTATTAAAGAAATATAAAGGAGATATCTGACAAATGAAGACGTTATTCGAACTATGTATGCCAAGAAAAAGTGTTTTTGAAGGAGGTAACAGGGAGGACACCCTTGATTTGGATAATCTATTAGATGGTTCTATCAATCCAGAAGAGTTTTTTAATGAAACCTATATTACAGATGGAATGAAAATTCTCTTTGATGCTGCATTCGAGAGATTTGGAGGAACAGGTCAAACTGGACTGCTGAAGCTTACACAATCCATGGGTGGAGGTAAGACCCATGCAATGATTGGCTTGGGGTTATTGGCTAAATACCCCAAATTGAGAGATAAAGTGTTGCGGGGAATTTTTGGAGATAAATTTGAAAATGTAAATCAAGAAATTACTGTTATTGCTTATACTGGTAGAAATAGTGATATTAGATATGGAATTTGGGGAGAAATAGCAGAACAGCTAGGAAAATGTGAAGGTAGTTTTTATAAAGAATATTGCGAAAAGCTTTCAGCTCCCGGACAGACTGCTTGGGTTAATCTTCTTAAAGGTAAACCAACACTTATTCTTTTGGACGAGTTACCTCCTTATCTGGAATATATAAAAACAATTCCAGTAGGGCAAGGAACATTAGCGGATACTACAGTTAATGCTCTTTCAAACTTCTTTAATGCCTTAGGAAAAACGGATTTATCTAACGTTTGTTTAGTAATTTCTGACTTGACTGCATCATATGAAAGCGGTAGTAAACTTATTCAAAATACATTTAAAGATTTGGATAAGGAAATTGGAAGAAGTTCCAAGAATATAGAACCTGTTGCAGCAAATTCGGATGACTTATATATGATTTTAAGAAAGAAACTTTTCGAAAAACTATCTAATGAAAGTGAAATAAAAGAAATTGCTGTTGCATACAAAGACGCCGTTAGTAAACAGAGACAAACGGGGAGTACAACTTATAATGCGGATATTGTTTATAGTGGCATAATGGACACTTATCCATTCCATTGTTCAATTAAGGACCTTTTTGCAAGATTTAAGGAGAATTTAAATTTTCAGCAGACAAGAGGTTTTATTCGATTGACAAGACAAATGATAAAGAACCTTTGGGAAGGTACAGATAATAAAGCAAAGCATCAGTATCTTATAAATGCATATGATATAAATCTAAATGATAAAGATATGATTTCTATGATTAGAGATATAAAGCCTAAGTTATCTAATGCTATTTCTCATGATATTTGTAGTGTTGGGAGGGCTGTTGCTGAAGAATTATCACAAATAAATCCAGTGATTTTAGATATTAGTAAGTTGATACTGATGTCTTCATTGGGTGATGTAGTGGGCGCAATTCAAGGGTTAAACGAATCGGAAATCTTTGGCTTTGTTGCTGCCCCGGATAAAGAACTCACGGATGTAAAAAAATTAATAGAAGAATATAAGACTAAAGCATGGTATTTGTATGTTGATGGTGATACAAAGTATTTTTTCAAAGACATAAAAAATGTAAATGCTGAATTAAGAACAATTGTTGATTCGTACACATTTGAAACCGCAAAAAAAGAAATTAAATGTATACTTGAAGAGAAATTCTCACCTAAAATGAAAGATTGCTACCAGAAGGTATTAGTATTTCCAGCAATAGATGATATTGAGGGAAGCATTGACAATGTAACCCTAATTTTGTTTGAACCGCATGTGGGTGGAGGATTAACAAAAGATTTACAAACATTTTATGATAACACTTCGTTAAAAAATAGATTTATGTTCTTATCTGGAGATAAGGATATTATGGATTCATTGCTAATGACTGCAAAGGAAATGAAAGGCATACAAACTATTAGAAAAAGATTAAAAGATGAAGACCATGTTCCTGAAACTGATAGTCAATATATTCTTGCCTTGGATATTGAGGATAAGATAAGACTAAAATTCTTATCAACATTGAGAGAAACATTTGTTACCCTATATTATCCTTCTAGAAAAGGAATTAGAAGTCATGAAATAATTATGAATTTTAACGAGAATAACTTTAATGCAGAGAATCAAATACGTAGTTTACTTACTGAGATAGATAAATTTACTGCTGATACTGTAGGAGAAGAATTTAAGGAAAAAATTGAAGCAAGAATATTTACAGCAACTCCGATGAAATGGCGTGATATTCAACAAAGAGCTGCTGAAACAGAAGGCTGGCAATGGTATAAGTCAACTGCTCTTAATGATGCTAAAAACACATATATTAATAAAGGTTATTGGACCGAAGAAAATGGAATGGTTGACAAAAACCCTCCGCTTCCAGTAACAAGCCTTAGTGTACGCTCTGTTTATAAGAACACAGATACAGGTGAAGTGACACTTAAAATTAATCCTCTTAATGGCAATGAAGTTCGTTATGAAATTGGTGGTATGGCTACCTCTGCATCTGAAATTGTAAAGAATCCTGATGAATTTAAAACTACAGAATTAAAAGTATGCTTTATTTGTGAAGATTCGACCTACAAACATGAAACAGGTGACGCTATTATATGGAAAAATGACCTTATAGAAATTAAATGGAAATTGTTTGACCAAACAGGAAATAAGATGTGTGAACTAGAAGTAGATAATTCTAACTTGTCAATCCTCTATACAACAGATGGTTCTGCTCCCAAAACTAACGGTGCAACTTATATAGCACCTTTTGCTATACCTTATGGAACAAGAAAAATCTTGGCAATAGCAGTTGATAAGTATGATGAAACTTATGGTTCACAATTTGAGTTTGATATTCCGATAGCAACCGCCTCAGGGTCAAAGCCTCCGGTAATAATCAATAAAGGAGATAAGTTGACGCTGAATAAAAAATTTGATAAAAGAAATTCAAAAGATACATATGAATTATTAGATACATTAGAGAAACACAATGCAACAATCGCTTGCATTAGTGAGCTTGCTATTTTGAAGAAGGATAATGATAAAGATTATATTTATTTATCCTTAAATAACTCTTTTAATGGAATCAAACCAACTGATATTAAGTTCATAATTGAAGAAGTTGCAAATAAAGCATTGAATGGGGCTAATATTAATGTTACTCTAACGGCAAACTTAGTAGAATTTGCTACAGGTCAGAATTTTGAAGACTGGATTACAGAAAGAAAAGAAGAATTAGATAATTATAGAAATAATATAAAACAATAATAGGAGAGTAAATCCAGATGAAAAAGAAGTCATATGGTTTTGGATATATTCCTGAAGAAACAAAACAACATTTTATGGTTGAAATTCCACTTTCAATTAAAAATGATGTATTAGTATATGAGAGATTCACATGGGATGATAGTGAAAATCAAATAAGTGAAATGAATCTAAATAAAAATGATTGTAGACTTAAAATAACACTAAGTTACGATAAGTGGAAGAAGGTTCAGTCTATTCTTGAGAAAGAATTTAATAAAACGCTAAAAAACCAAAATAAATTAGTAGGGAAGTTTAAAGTAGGACAGAATCCAGTTGAAAGGTTACTGGGAAAAGAAATGATGCTTTTACTTTGGGGAATTGAAAAGTGTGATATTAAATGTGTAGATACAGCCTCAAGAAATTGGCTTGGACTAAGTCGAGAAGAACGTTGGTGGATGTTTACTATGACAAATGCTAATACAGGAACATATTTGGATGGAAATACTGGTTGGCGTGTTGCTGTCAGATATGCTCTTGCTGAAAATCCTATATTGGAAGATAACATACAAGGTAATTTAGCAGAATATGCATATGGATTAATACGATAAGAAAGAGGTAAATAATGACCTTAGACTATACAAAATCATTTATTGAAGAACAATTTCCTGTTAGCAAATTAAGTAAAGAGAGTTTTAAGGAAAGGAAAGCAGGGGGAAGTCAGACATTAACAGGTCTTGGAAAATGGTGGGGGCGAAAACCGCTAGTTTTGGTTCGTGCCGTAACGCTTGGCAGTCTTCTCCCTGTTAGTGATGATAAACAAAAAGATAAAGATGTATTCTTAAAACTTATGGGTATGGACGACGCTTCTTTGAAAGAGAGAAAGTATCTTAGTTTATCAACAGAAGATATATATAATTCTTTAACGGTCAATGAACAAGATATTTATTTTGATTTTAACAATGGTAAAGCAAAATGGAAAACGGGTATCAAGCAAAATGAAAAAGATAAAGTTCATTTAAAAGTATTTAATAGTTTGTCATATGATAATAAATTGAATTATTGTGTAAGACCAGAGCATATGAGTTTGTTAAGTGAAGAAGATTGGAATTTTATTAACTCTCATCTAGAAACAAATGCAAATCATATAAATGATTTGGTTGAACAATTATCAATTAGGAGATTTGGCCATAAAGTAAAGATTGGTGATTGCTTTGTAGGTGGTGGTTCTAATATTTTTGAGCCAGCAAGACTTGGTTGTGATGTTTATGGTTCGGATTTAAATCCAGTTGCAGGACTGTTAACTTGGGCAAGTTTAAATATTTTAGGCTGTTCGAATACTGAAAAAACGGAATTAATGATTTTTCAAGATAAATTATTTGATTATGTTACAGAAGTAGTTGATAACTTGAAATTAGAAATTAATTCGAAAAAAGAATTTTCAAAATATTATCTATATTGTTATGAAGCATTATGTCTCGAATGTAAATGGAAAGTTCCTATTCTGCCGTCATTAAAAATTAGCGATAAAGCAAAAATTGGAGTAAAGTTAATTGAGAATAATAATGAATGTAATTTTAATTTTGAATTATTAGAAACGAAAAGTGATAATGAATATGAGGAAAATGAGAAGAATATCACTCTTCAGGGGGGGTATTTAGTCTGTCCGCATTGTGGGAAAAAAACTTCGATTTCTTCAATACGTGGAGGGGATAATAATTCGAACTTAAGAAAATGGAAACAGCATGAGTGGAAAAATTCACCAACTGATATATATAGTGAAAGATTATACGCAATTCAATATATTCATTTTGATAACGAACCTGATTTCGAAAAATATAACATTATTCGTAAAAATATCGGCAACTGTAAAGCCGTTATAGATTCTTTAAGAGATTGGCACCCATATTATAAGGTGCCAGATGATGAAGATTTATGTATGGAAAAAGCGGTGAATGAGTATCTGGAAAAAAACTTTAATGACTGGCAGGAAAAAGGATATATACCATCAATGGAAATATATGGCGGATACAATCAAGACCAACCTATTAGAGAAAGAGGATTTCAATATTGGTTCCAACTATTTAACCCAAGACAGCTTGTTTTTCTAGCATTATTTAATGAAGCAGTTGATAAATTAGCAACTACTCCACAAGAGATGATTTTGGGTATTATTATGATGAATAAGTTTCTTGATAGTAATTCAAAATTATCCGCATGGAACAAAAGTAGAGATATTGGAGTAAATACATTCTTAAATCAAGCAATTAATACACTGTTCAATTACTCAACGAGAAGTAGTTTTAGTGTTTACTCTGTAATGAAAATTGATATTGAAAATATATCTATCTCTTCAAAAGAAAATGTATTTCTTAAAGATGCAAAAGATATAAATGAATTTTGCGATATTTGGATTACGGACCCACCGTATGCTGATGCAGTGAACTACGAGGAATTAACTGAGTTTTTTAGTTCATGGGATGGAATGTTGATAAAAAAGGCATTTCCAACATGGTATGCTGATAGCAAAAGAGTGCTAGCTATAAAAGGTGTTGGTAAATCTTTTAATGAAGCTATGGTGGATGTTTATAGAAATCTGGCTAATCATATGCCGGATAATGGATATCAGTTAGTAATGTTTACACATCAGGATACTCAGGTTTGGGCAGAACTTGCTATGATTTTGTGGTCTGCCGGTCTTCAAGTAACTTCTGCATGGTGTATACAAACTGAAACAAATGCAGGTTTTAAGCAAGGTGGAAATTACGTCCAAGGTACAGTGGTTATGGTTCTTAAGAAACAGGCTTCATCAGAAACTATATTTAAAGATGAACTATATGAAGAAATACGTGATGAGGTTAAAAAGCAAATAGATACTATGCGGGACTTAGATAATGGAGATAACCAAGATTTTAACGATGGAGACTACTTACTAGCTGCCTATGTAGCCGCGCTTAAAATCCTTACATCTTATAAAAAAATTTCTGGAATAGATGTTCAATATGAATTAGAAAAGGCCAGAGATAGTAAGGATGACAGTCCGGTTACTAAGCTTATTGAAACTGCAAAAAAAGAAGCATATGATTATCTTGTACCAAGCGGCATATCTCCATCCGTATGGAGAGTTCTAATACCAGAAGAAAGATTTTATATTAAGGGATTTGAACTGGAACTCAATGGAAATATGAAACTGGGTTCTTTTCAAGAAATTGCAAGAGGCTTTGGCATTAATAATTATGATGAAATGTTCGCTTCAAAAAGAGCCAACCAGGTAAGATTAAAGACCCCGTCAGAATACAAAGATAATGGGCTTGATAAAGATGATTTTGGGAAGTCAATATTAAGACATATATTAAAAGCTATACATATAGCAACAAACAATGAATCAGCAGTAGACGGTAGAAATTATCTCAAAGCAGAATATGAAGAGGGAAATCAATATTGGACATTAAGAAACAGGATTGTTGAATTACTTTCATTTCTGGGACAAGCAAAAAATAAAGCAAATATGGAATATTGGAAAAATGATGCTGAGTATATATTAATTCTTCGAGAAGCAATAAAAAATGATTCAATATAGGATTGTGGGGGCTGGACTTTGAAAAGGTTTTCTTCTAGAAGGGACGATACGTTTTCGTTGCTTCTTAATTCCAAACTGCCGGATGCAATTTCATATGATAGAATTGCTGGCTATTTTTCATCTTCTTTACTTGAAATAGCTGGCGAAGCTATAGAAAATATGAGTGGGAAAATAAGAATTGTATGCAACTCAAACCTTGCTGTTGATGATGTTAAAACTGCGCAAATGGCTATCATTGCATTAAAAAATGAATGGTGTTATAGTAGACCAGAACAATTGCCTTGTGGGGAAAGGTTTATTAGGCTATATGATTTTCTTGCGTCGGGTAAATTAGAAATAAGGGTTTTGCCCGACGAGAGATTTGGGCTTATACATGGTAAAGCAGGAGTTATAACTTTGAATGATGGTTCAAAAACATCATTTTTAGGTAGTATTAATGAATCAAGAAATGCATGGAAACATAATTATGAGCTAGTTTGGGAAGATGACACTCCAGAATCTATCCAATGGGTTCAAGATGAATTTGATACATTATGGAATGACCAATATGCAGTTGATTTAAGAAAAGTCCAATATGTTATTGATGATATTAAAAGAATATCAAAAAGGCAGGTTGTTACTTGTGACAAATGGAAGGAGAATCCTGACCCGGCGAATTTAGTTGTTGAATCCTCTGTATTTAGAAAAGGATTTGGCTTGTGGGAACATCAAAAGTACTTCATAAGTAAGGTTTTTGACGACCACTTGCAACCATATGGGGCAAGGTATGTTCTTGCGGACCAAGTAGGATTGGGAAAGACTGTTCAACTTGCGCTCTCCGCACAGCTGATGTGTATATATGGGAATAATCCAGTATTAATAATTGTTCCCAAAACATTGGTTGAGCAATGGCAGGAAGAGTTATCAATATTGCTAGAAATCCCATCAGCTATATGGGATGGAAAAAAATGGGTTGATGAAAATGGTAATGAATATTTGAATGATATTACTAAATGTCCAAGACGAATAGGTATAATATCGCAAGGCATTATCAGTAATAATTCAGCGGCATGTAATGATATTAAAGAAATGCTTTTATCCTGCTGCTATGAAGGTGTTATATGTGATGAGGCGCATAGAGCAAGAAGACGAAATTTAGGAGAAAAGAAAGAAGAACAAAGTCCAGAAATGAATAACCTCTATAAGTTCTTATATAGTATATCACCTAAAACTAAAAGTATGCTGCTAGCAACAGCTACTCCAGTTCAAATGTATACTATAGAAGCGTTTGATTTACTGAATATATTATCGAACAAAAATGAAAGTGTTCTTGGAAGTATCAATTCTAAGTGGAGAAATAGACATACAGCACCGCAAGGATTAAAATTAATAACGGGTGAAGAAACGTTATCGACGGATGATATGTCTGAATGTTGGGAATGGATAAGAAACCCCTTACCTCCAAGAAATGAAAACCCTATATTTGACATTATTAGAAACAATATTGATATTTCAAATGATAAATTTGTAATAAAAGGCTCGTTCTTAAATTTATCGAGGATGGTTCAAAACACCCTGACGGCACTTGTTGAAAATGATTATTTTGTTAGATATAATCCATATATTCGTCATATAGTTAGAAGAGAAAGACAAGCGCTTGAAGAAAAAATTAATCCTGCAACTGGTTTACCATATTTAAAACCAATTAAAGTTAAATTATGTGGAGAAGATGATGATTCTCTTATCTTACAAGGTTATTTGAAAGATGCATATAAATACGCGGAAGAGTTCTGTACTGAATTACAAAAGAGGAGTCGTTCAGGTGGTTTTATTAAGACATTACTTTTAAGACGAATAGGTAGTTCAGTCGTGGCTGGATATTCAACAGGCATGAAAATGCTGAAAGAATGGGGAGCTGGATTAGAAAATAATGAAGATGCCGATGATGATGAAAAGAGCATCAATAGTTCAGAGGAATCCGAATTAAAGGATATTACTCCATATGAACATGAAATATTGGAGAAGTATGTTAAGTCATTGGAAATTGCGCTAAATAGTAATGAAAAGATTGACCCGAAATATGATAAAGTTATAGATATCTTGTCCAATGGAATTATTCATGAGGGAGTAAGAACATTACCTTGGAGAGATATAGGGTGTATTATATTCACACAATATTTTGAAACTGCAGATTGGGTGGCTAGAAATATTTCCTTATCATTTGTAGATATGAAAATTGGATTATATGCAGGTGGTGATAAGTCGCGTATATATGAAAATGGGATTTCTACAAAGCGGACAAGAGACATTCTTAAACAAATGGTGAAGAGTAAAGAACTAAAGATTATTGTTGGAACCGATGCAGCAAGTGAAGGACTAAATTTACAAACACTGGGAACTTTAATAAATCTTGACTTACCGTGGAATCCAACCAAATTAGAACAAAGAAAAGGGCGTATTCAAAGAATCGGACAAGTACATTCGGAAATTTTCATATATAACTTAAAATATAAGGATTCAGTTGAAGATAGAGTTCATTCACTACTTTCTGATAGGTTACAAAATATTTTTAAAATATTTGGACAAGTACCTGACGTATTATCTGATGTTTGGGTTCAATTAGCTTTAAATGATGAAGCTGAAGCTAAGAAGATTATTGATAACATACCCAAAAAGCACCCATTCAATATTAAGTATAATGATGACGTAAGAGTTATTGATTGGGAAACATGTAGTATAGTTCTTAATGATATTGAAGTTCTTAAAGTCTTGCTAAAGGGTTGGTAATTAATAGGTTTAGAATTTATTATCTCGAGAGAGGTTAAGATTGCAGGCAAAATGTTATGGTGGAGATTTCATCCGGTTTATTGTAGAATAAATCCGGAGGACTTCCCATGGAGAAACTAAAATTAACCAACAAAATCCGGCTAGAGATTTGCCAAAGAAAATTCGAACAAGTAACCACCAAGGAGCTTTATAACGAATATAAGGATATTTATCATATTCAGCGCAGCGACATTGATAGGCTCTATCATGACTATTTGGAGGTACGAGAATTGGAGATTCTGTATCATAAGGCAAAAGCAGTTTTGGATGATACTATCAAGCACGAAGAAGTCAGGAATGCTCTTTCATCAGAATGGCTTATATTTGGTGATGAAGTGCTTCCACGGAGATATTACAAGGCATTCCATCATCATTTTTCTTCATTCATATTACCGGGAAGATTGTATACGGTTGAATATTTACAACATGCGATGCATGAGTACACACAGGCATTATATGCCCTTAAGAGAAAATGCATATCTGTGAGATTTTCTCAAAAGTTACAAGCGGGTACCTCTGATTACTATATGGTAAGAAAAGATTATCGTGCTCCGCGCCGGGGCGATGAGCTTATGCTGTTTGCAAAGGGGCAGAACCAGGATGCTGACAAGAAGACGGTCATGAATTATTTAAGATTAATTGGCTATAAATTTAAGAAGACAGAGGATTATATACTAATTGCTGCAAACGGCCGAAGTAAATCAGCCCTTTACTTTGATGGTATTATCGTCTTTTCATTTCTGTTGTCCTCAAATAAGCTGCATTTTATGACCTTTGATGATTTGACCGGTAGCCGTCAGGAAAGAGGCATGGCTTTTGTTAACGCGCTTAACAGACTTTACAAAAAAGCTTATCAAATAGTGGAATAACCTATTGTATAAGTGGATAACTTCCATTACAAAACTTAATGATGTGAATAAGTAAACTGGTAGTCAGCAATGATTATCGGTTTTTTTTATTACCTTTATAATACCTTATTAAATCCTCACCATGTCAAACCATATTGTTTCCACAAAATTCAGAAAGGTGGAAACGTTATGAAACGACACGAAAAAAATGAAGAAATTAAAACAACACAGAAATTGCAGGATTTGACTAAGGATGATATGATGGAATATGAAAGAGCTCTTGAGTTAGAATTGTTTATGGTAAAGAGAAGCAAGATTATCAAAGACCACATTGAAAAGGTACATCCGATTAACCAGCAGAGTAATGGGCGGTATTACACGAAGTTGCATCCACAGGATTATAAAAAGCCTGGGTTGGTTAATAAAGCGAACATAGGAGACGTTGAGGAGGCGATTTATCAGTATTATTTGGGGAAAGAGAATAGAAGGTCGGATAAGATAACATTCGAAGAAATGTATCAAAAATGGCATGATGACCCAAAAGGTGGCGGCAAGGTAAAACCGGTAACAATGTACCGAATAGAAAATCTGTACAAGCAATATATGGAGAATAGTACATTGACTAATATGCCAATCGTAAAAATCGGCATCGATGATTTTGAAGTATTTTTCCTTGAATGCCTGAAACAAGGCATCACGAAAAAGGCTTTTATAAATGTAAAGTCTATTATCAACAAGGTTTATAATTATGCAATCAGAAATGATATCGTTATAAAACACAGCAAAGATTTGTTTAAGAGTATGGAACTTACGAATAATGAATTTAAAACTACTGAAAAGAAGCCGTGTCAATTATCCTATAAACCAGATGAGGTTGCGATTATCAGAAAATACATATTGGATAATTACCTATCCGACAAAAACAGGCTACAGCCCTTGGCGATGCTTGGAGTGCTATTTACCTTTTTCACCGGGGTCAGGGTTGGTGAACTAGCAACGCTGAAGGTTTCGGATTATGACGTGGATAACTCTATGTTACTGATAGAACGTACGGAAACGCGAAATCAGAAGGCGGAGAAAGAGGAAGAGATATATACCATCAAACCGCCGAAGACGAAGGCCTCTAACCGCAATATTTATCTGTCATCGGATGCAAGAGAGATTCTGGAACTGATTCTTTCGGTAAGAGAAGAGATGGGTATTCAATCTGAATTTCTTTTCACAGACAGGGACGGAAATCGGTTACACTGCCCCAGATTCATTAAAACGATTGAAACTCTGAATACACGCACTGGTTTACCCCACAATCGTTCCATGCATGACATCAGACGTACTTATGCTAGCATATGTTTCTTAAATGATGTGCCGTTGCACGTGATTCAGAGGCAGCTCGGTCACGAGACACTGCAGCAGACACTAGACTACATTAAGGACCTGATTTCCGAACAGGAGGGCAAAAAGTATCTGGAAGAGGCAGTTTTGTTTGCGAAGGAACCGAAGCATTTACAGAGAAATGAGCATGATGTTACGAAGGATAATGTAATAGATTTTTATACCAAAATCGCCGCAAAGCCGCATAAACAGGCACATTAACAGAGTTTAACAGTTTTTCATAAAAATAAAAAACCCGCAACCCATTGATTTTACTAGGGTTGCGAGCTTTTTACAGGATGCAGTTGAGGGGACTTGAACCCCTACCCACTTGCGTGGACTAGAACCTGAATCTAGCGCGTATGCCAATTCCGCCACAACTGCATGTCATTCCATAAGTGGAACGAATTAGATTATAGCATACTGCTTTTCTAATTTCAACTGATATTTTTAAAAGTTCTTTAATGTTATTTGAATTATACATACAAAAACATACAATTATTTTATCGATCCTACCGCTCTCTTTGGGCGACTCTTTCAGAAGTACGGGAGGGTTCCGCTATCCTAGTAGTCCGTTCTTCTTTCAAGACAGCTTTTCTCTGGCAGTAAGGCAAGGGATATTTCTTATGGGTTTTGTGACGTTCAATACATTCCTCGCATTTTCCGTATCGTTCACATTTCTTTCTGGCGCAGGGGCACTGCTCTGTTCCACTTTCCAGCATTCTGCTCCCTCCTTTCGAGAATTGCTGCATAATCAGATTTAAGTAAATTATAATTCGTAAACTGCCGCAAGTATATTAGTAATGTAAGGCAAATGTCGATTGAAATCGTGATATAAATTTTGGTAAATCGCTTGACATTAGTACTGCAACGTATTAAAATAACCAATGTATTCCTCGATAGCTCAATGGTAGAGCACACGGCTGTTAACCGTGGGGTTGTAGGTTCGAGCCCTACTCGGGGAGTTTTCGTATATCATGCAGGAAGTGCATAAAGAGAAAAGCTTTAGTTTGTGTAACTTGTTTACATAAAACTAGAGCTTTTTGCTTTATATTCTGCAAAATTCTTCAACCGAACAACCGTGTACTACGACGATATTGTATTCTGGAGGACAGTATCTTTTTCTCTGAATAAATCCGTGTCTTTCGGGCAAATATAGCCTTGAGGTGAAAAATATGGAAACATTATGGAAGGAAAATGGAACATTTCAAAGAGGTGGAACAGAACGCGGTAAATCCCTATGGATACAGGATGAATTTCGGGAGGTCAGGCAGCCCAAGCCCAAGCTTCAAAAGGATATTACGACAGAGGTAGCGGTGATCGGAGCCGGGCTCGCCGGAGTATTGACTGCTTTCCTGCTCCAGGAAAATGGGGTCCCAACCGTCGTACTGGAATGCAACGAAGCGGGCAGCGGTATGACAAAGAATACCACAGCCAAGATTACTTCACAGCATGGACTGATCTATCATAAGCTTTTGATGTATAAGGGAGAGGAGCGAACTAGAGATTACGCCAGGGCCAATCAATATGCGATAGAAAAGTATGAAGAAATCATCCGTAGCCTGCAGATAGATTGCGAATTTGAGAGAACCCCGAATTATATCTATTCCCGAGAAAATGAGACGAGAATTAGGCGGGAAGTGGATGCAGTCAAAAGACTCAGACTTCCCGGTGTATTTACCAGAGAGACGACATTGCCATTTACAATCAAGGCGGCAGTACGCTTCGATAATCAAGCACAGTTTCATCCACTCCGGTTTCTGGATGCCATCGCAAATAAGCTGACTATCTATGAGAATACACGGGTAACCGAGGTATTAAGTGACGGGACAATTCTCACGGATGAAGGCAAAGTAAATGCCAAATCCATTGTAATTGCAACCCATTATCCATTTATTAATGTACCGGGGTATTATTTTCTAAAGCTCCATCAAGAGCGCTATTACCTGTCAGCAATTGAAAATTGCGACAGCCTGAAACATGGCAGGCTGGATGGAATGTATCTGGATGCGGACCCTCAGGGATATTCCTTACGCAATTATAAGAACTACCTGATTTTTGGCTGTACTAACCACCGGACAGGAGAATATAAACCAAAGGATGCCTATACGAAGATTGAAGCAGGAGTTAAACGCTGGTATCCTGGGGCAGAGATCAAATACTACTGGTCCAATCAGGACTGCATGACACCGGACTCAATTCCCTATATCGGAAGATATTCCGTCAACACTCCGAACATCTACGTAGCCACAGGCTTTAACCTATGGGGTATGTCCAGTTCCATGGTTTCTGCCATGATTATCAGCGATATGATTCTTGGAAAGAGAAACGACTATCATAAGGTGTTCAGCCCGACCCGCCTGATGTTCTCCGGCAGCAAAAAAATGCTCAAGGACACGGGGGTCATCACAAACAGCCTGCTGTCCGAATATATGAAGGCCCCCCATGATAAACTAGATGATATCGGTGTAGGGGAGGCCGGGGTCATTAACCGTAATGGCCAAAAATACGGTGTCTATAGGGAAACCTATGAAAAATACTATTTTATCTCAACCAAATGCCCACACCTGGGCTGTAGCCTGGAATGGAATCCGAATGAGCAGACCTGGGACTGCCCCTGTCATGGTTCACGCTTTGATTACCGTGGCAGACTCATCAATAATCCGGCCATGCGGGATGCCTTTGATGCCTGCTGCAGGAAAAGGAGCTAAGCTTCCTTACTGGTCGGGAGATATCGCTGCTTGGAAATAACTTTTTTGGTATCCAGGTACCGATCGCAGTTTTTCCTGTGCTGTATTTTATCCTTTCAGCACTAGGGTTTGATAATATTCCTGCACTTGCGGCAGCAGTAATAAATGGCATAGCTTATATCACGAATTCTTATCAGACACTTTGCTGTGGCGGAATTTCTGAAAGAGTAAACGCCACTTTAGTTTTAAAATGGAATTTAGTTTTTCACTCAACAATTATCTTAATTGAATGAAAAAAGTATTGCAATTCCTCCTTAGGAATGATATAATCCTTAGTGTTCGTTACAAAAGAAAGCGGACATATAAGTGAATATGCAGTCGTGGCGGAATTGGCATACGCGCTAGACTAAGGATCTAGTCCGGGTTTCTGGGTAGGGGTTCAAGTCCCCTCGACTGCAGTTAAAAAGTAAGGTTCATAACGTGAGTTATGGACTTTACTTTTTTACTAAAGTGGGGCTTGAACCCCTTGGTCAAGGTCCCCTCGACTGCACTGAATGAAAAGCCTTGATTTTCAAGGCTTTTTGTTGTTATATAGGAACGTATATGAGAGTCTGAGGACTCTCTTTTTTGGCGGATAAAACAGAGCGTTGCTAATTTGCTGCGATGTTGATTAATAATACTGTATATAAGATAAGTAAATCTTATTTTAATAGAAATAGCTGTTGCATAATAAATTTAAAATACTTCGTTTGAGTTTTGTATGAAAGTCCTAGTTGTCACTTCATCTATTATTTATAGCAAAGGACTTTTAATGGCCTTACCTGTAGTTTTACATTACGTCAGGCTTGTTATAAACTGACGTGTAAGACATGATAAACAAAAATTCGAATAAGTACCATGTAATGGAACATAAGTGGATTATACTTGTTTTGATCTGTAAGGCTAAGGGTAATGTGTAAGTATAGAAATAACTATTCTGAATTGACTTACAACATAAAATTATGATACAATGAACTAAAGATAGTCTGATAATAGACTAATATAAGACTATAATTAGTCTAAAAAGGTATACTAGAGCTCTATACATATCATTTATATGTGGGGGGAAAAGGATGAAAGACGAAAGCAGAATTTATTTAGATACTTATATTTTACAACAAGATATGCGAATACGATTACCCAAAGGAATAATAAAGAACTTTAATGCGAAAAGAGGAGAAACGTTATTTGACATTTATATGAACTCTGAAGCTACTCAAATTATACTTGAAATATCGGACAAAAAAAAGGAGAAGAGTATTAATGATAAATAATAGATCAATAATCAATTTTGAGGAAATACTCAACGTTAATAATCCAAATTCAATGCATGGTATTTATCCGTATAGAGGAAAGATTTCGGCGTTGGAGGCTACGAAAATTATATCACAGTTGCCCAAGGATGGAACAATATTAGATCCCTTCTGCGGATCAGGTACTATTATTTATGAGGCACAAAAGCATGGTTTAAATGCAATTGGTATAGATAATAATCCTCTTGCTGTTGATTTATCAAAAGCGAAGACTTATCGAACAGATGACATAAAGGAGATTATTGGTAAATGTAAGGATATTATAAGTAGAGCTAAATTAACACACGAGAGAAAAAAATATAAATTAATGCCTGAATCACCCGCGGGGTCGTTTCATATGGATACAGCAAATGAAATTATGAGTGTATATGCATATTATGATGAGATGGATGATTTTCTTAAGGGTGTTTTTTATGGAGCAATTGCATTAGCTGCAAGAGGCTGTAATGATTATATGTGGACTTCTAGCACAGTTGGAAAGAATATAGAGCCTAAAAGGTATATTAATTTTTATGATAAGTTACTAGATAAAACAAAAAAGCACTCTAAGTTCTGCAATACAAATGAATGTAAGGCGGCTCAGGTAATATTATCAGATAGTAGAAATATATCAAAACATATCAAGGATAGATCTATAGACTATGTATTCACAAGCCCTCCATATTTTGATGCTCTAGATTATACCGCCTACTATGGAAAGTTAATATATGAGATCATGGAAGTGGATAGAATTGAAATAAAAAAAAGCCTTATACAAAGTGCAGATTCCTATGAAAATGATATGCGATTAGTAATGAAAGAGCTAGACAGAGTTACTAAAGATGATGCATTAATTATTTTTGTTGTTGGCGACAAAAAGGCAAAAAATGGAGTAATTAATGGCGGAGAGTTTTTTAATAATATTAAAGGAGCATCGTATATAGTTGAAAGAACTTATAGTGGTTCTTCTAGTCAGGTATTTGATACATTAAATAATACTAGTAGAAAAGAACAGATTGTTGTATGGAATAAATGTAAGGGAGAGGTGCTACAATATGGAATCTAATGTTAAGGCTCAAATACATTTAGGTGATAGTAGAAATATGAAGGAAGTAAAAGACAGTAGCGTTCATCTGATTATTACTAGCCCTCCATATGGTTACTTAAAAGATTATGAAAATGAAGATCAAATAGGATTAAACCAATCATATAAAGATTATATTGACCATCTAAATGAGGTCTGGAAAGAATGTGTAAGGGTATTAACACCTGATGGTAAACTGTGCATAAACATAATGCCTTTGTTTGAATCAGGAGATGCAACGCCTTTTAACAGAAGAATAACACACACCGTAATTACTGATATTGAAAATTATATGAATTCTACCGGTGAAATGTTTATGCTTTCTCTGTTTATTTGGGATAAAAGAAAGGTAGCAAGATTTAGTTCGTTTGGAAGCTATCCATATCCAACAAATATTTTTTCTACATACCCATATGAGTGGATTATAGTGTTTTGTAAAAAAGGAAAGCGACTACCTGTAAGCGAAGAAATAAAGGAAAAATCAAAGTTGACTCAACAGGAATGGGCTGATTGGGCTATTAATTCATTTTGGGAAATGCAACCTGCGAAAGCAAAGAGTGAAGGTCATCCGGCCCCATTTCCAAAGGAGCTTCCATATAGATTGATAAAGCTTTATAGTTTTTATGGGGATACTGTCCTAGATCCTTTTATGGGAACAGGTACTACTGCGCAAGTAGCACTAGAGTTAGGTAGAAATGCAATTGGATATGAAATTAATCCGGAATATAAAATACTAATTGATAGAAAAATTGAATCTGCTTTATATGGGCAACTATCTATAGAGGATATTAATAAGTAATTATATAAAAGCATAGACCATTATAAGTCTATGCTTTTTATTGTCACCCGACCATTTTCATAACATACCTTGCCTGCAGATAATAAACCAATACAATTAGGATCACTAAAAACACATTGTAAGAAATCATCTGAGTAAAAAGAGGGATCATTAATGTGCATACAAGCTAATCCCCAAATGGCAGCAGCAGAAATAAAAGGTATTTTATATTTTATAATTAATTGATAGAAATGTGAGCTTCTGCCTCCAATAGTACTTGTACATTGAGGATGTGTTTCTGGTAATAAGTCTGTTTCCTTTCCGCCAAAGGCAATTGCTAATAAATATTGATCTTTTGATAAAGACTTTTCAATACATGGAGCATATTTTGAATGTTGTTCAACAAAGCGTTCATCTTTCATCGCATCTTCTAAGGTGGTCTTAGTCTCAATCATTAAAGAAAATGAATTATTATATGTACCTACGTCAATACGGCCATTCCTCTTAAATAAAGGATTATCTGCAGGTATTTCCATGCTTACATTGCATGGGGGCTTACAGGTATTTGAGAAAAGCGCAGCGACCCAAAGTTGAATATTATTCCTCTCATCTGTACTAGTAAATTGTTCTAGGTTTCCTAATTTGTTACCTAAAAGTAGAATAGCATTTGGAAGAGTTGCTAAAGAGCCATTAAAGAAAGTATAAAGTGATATACCTTTATTGCTATAGATTTGAGAATACATATCAGAAATTTGACCAAAAGCGCAGAAATTACAATAAAAGCATTTATTGTTAAAGGAAAAGTCAGAGTTCTGATATGATAGTCCTTTACAATTACCATAAGGCAAACTATACTGGATTATACTACCTTTCTTATTGTGATGGTTAATAAAACTTGAAACATCTTTGTATTTATAGTATTCGTATATCATATTATCTCCTCGTATATTTTTTTTGCAAGGCTAATTATGTGCTCAGGAGCCTCCATATTTAATACGGATTGATTAACGTTAGTTAATGGTAAAAGATCTAAAGTATCCTCGTCATATTTAAAAGGAATGCCTACAATTTTTGCAATATCTGATTCTGACTGCATTATTTCTAATGCATTGCTATCTGGAAGGAAAAAATATTCGGAATATTCCACCATTTTAGAGACGAGCTTGTATAAATTAACCACTTTATTATTAGCACTTGCATAATTTAAGACAGTAACAAAAACATATCTTCTGTTTAATATCAAGTAATTATACTTAATGGTTTTATTCCTTAAATCTTCGATGCCGCGATCCCTTAAAGATCCCACGTTTTTATTTAGGTGCAGATATGATAATGGATTATTAACATATATTTTCTTTTGTAATACATTTTTACCGTATTCTGTTATCTTGAATAATCTTGTGATTAAACGTTTATTATTAATAAATGATCTATAGTAAATATGAGGAAGATCATTTGATTCATTTGCATTGTTATATGGTTGGAGGATACCGGCAGCAACGCACCAATTAACAATTTTTGATACAGTTCGTGTATTTGCATCTCTAGTTGTTCCAGTTGATAACTTAATTGGGTCATTAGTATCTGGATAACCAAGATAAATTTTTGATGCATCGAAGGGAGAAGCCAATTGCATAGCTGTAAATACTAATCCAATAGTTAAACCATAAGATAAAACACCGTCTCTAAAGTGTTCATGCCATTTATCTGATTTGAACTGTGAATTTACCCAGGATACTCCTTCTTCAGTTATAGTGAATTTATTATTTTGGTTCTGTAATATAAAACCAAGTGCTTCGAGAGAGCGAGCAATATCACTAATAGCTTTGGATTTTGTTGTATCTGAAAATATTGATTGCGTTGCATCACAAAAGGACTTATTTAAGGGATTGTCAAGATAGGGACAGTACTTAGTATTTAACCTATTAACCAGCAGCTGGCAATGATTATGAGAATTATTGATAGCTGGATCATATTTTAATCCATTCATAGGAAAAGGTTTAGTACCATAATTTGCATAAGCAGCTTTTAATATATAAAACATGCATTCTGGCCTACTATAATTCCGATTTAATAATAATGCCATATCTATATACCTCCTTTTGTATAATAGAGTAATAATCTGTTTAATGTAGAATGGAACTCTGGAAGTAACACTGATTTATCAATTTCTGAATTACTCAGAATTTCGACTGAAAACTTTATATTGGGATATAGGTTGCTATAATATTCTGCGGTATCGTAATATGATCTTAAATAATAATTCAATTTGCTATGAGAACCTGATACTTTATATAAAGTTACATTGTTGCCTTTACGCATTACCATATCAATTCTTTTAGAACGTGCATAGCCTTTAGCTGTAACCTCTGAATAATACTGAGCATCTTTATCTAAAAGGTTTAAGTATAGTTGTAAATGGGGTAATGAGCTAATTAATTTTAGTGAATTATAATATACACTTAAGCGTGTTAAAGCACTCTTATTATTAGAATTCTCGCATAAGAGAGCACACATATTACAATCGATGCATTTATTGTTGATTACAACTGTATCACCATCATATTCCATGGCATCAACGGGACACACAAGAAGATCCATATTCTTTTCTATAGTAATTCCAAGGCATATGTCTTCTAAAGTCGCTGATGATGAATATTTTGAAACTAAGCAAGGAGGATAGCTCCCATCCGATTTATTTCCTATACATTGTAATTCTATCATTACTTACCTCTCAAATAAGACTTTTATTACCAAATAGTAACATATTAATTTTGAATTATCAATACAAATGTCCCATGATTAGTCTGAATTTTGTATGGGGACAGTCAGGTGGATTCTCAACTAATTCCTTGTCACATAAAGCATTCAAATAAGCATTGATTTTAGTTTCAATCCCTAATAGATAATTGTTAAGTT
>JAEZJV010000025.1 GCA_023415635.1 Bacillota bacterium
ACTACTATTTCATCCAATTCGACGCTGATTCTACAGTTCCGAACGAAATCGAGCAGAGAATTCGTATTATGGAAAATGTAATCAGATATTTGTGCATCAGAAAAGATGCTTAATTAATACTTTCTCATAAGCTTGCAAGCTTTGAGCCGTAGGCACAAATTTGCGTGTGAATCAAAGATTACACACTACCCTAAGGCGAATGAAAGGGAGGTATTTAACTTATGAATAAAGCTATATTAATCGGCCGCCTGACCAGAGATCCCGAGGTGAGATATTCCCAGGGTGAGAATTCAACAGCAGTTGCAAGATTTACTTTGGCTGTAGACCGCAGGTTTCAAAGAAGCGGTGAGACGCAGACTGCGGACTTCATCGGCTGTGTTGCCTTCGGTAAACAAGCAGAGTTCGTGGAGCGCTATTTCAAGCAAGGTATGAAGATGGTGCTTTCAGGAAGAATTCAGACAGGCAGCTATACGAATAAGGACGGTCAGAAGGTTTACACGACCGACATCGTAGCGGAGGATATAGAATTTGCTGAGAGCAAGGGAAGCAATGGAGATGCAGGTTTCCAGCAGGGCGGTTCCCACAAGGAATTCAGACCGGAGCCCAGTTCAGCAATGGGGGATGGGTTTATGAACATCCCGGACGGTATTGACGAAGAATTACCATTCAATTAAATTTAATATTAATGCATTATCATAAACAAGAGAATTAGTCACCAATTCTTTTGGAAAATATCCGGATAAGGAGGTCAAGACATGGCATTCAAAAGAAATAATGAAGATAAAGGCGATTCTCCGATGAAGAGAAAGTCCTTCGGACGCAGAAGAAAGAAGGTTTGCGTATTCTGTGCTGATAAGAATCACACAGGAATTGATTATAAGGATGTAAACAAGTTAAAGAGATACGTATCTGAGAGAGGTAAGATTCTTCCCAGAAGAATTACCGGTAACTGCGCTAAGCATCAGAGAGCTTTAACAGTAGCTGTTAAGAGAGCAAGACATATCGCTCTTATGCCTTATACAATGGATTAAGCCCTTATTTTACTATTATTTTAGAGGGTGTGAAGGGTCGGTGTACACGACTCCTTACACATAGTATAAGAAACGAATATAGCCGTTGCATGACAAAAGCGTAGATTTCACGAAGTGAAATTTACTACCTTGGGTTGTGTAGCGGCATTTTATTGAACAATTTCTGGTAATTTATAGGTACACCCTTCTTTGTATTTCTGATAGGTAATTCTCAACCAGCAGCTATCATTAGAAAAATATCAAAAAAAGGATAAAATAGTATAAAATAGTATAAAATAGTATAAATGTATGGAAATATAGAAAAAAATGTATTAAAATGTAAGCAGATAAATCATGCAGTGTAATTACCTAAAATAAAGATTAAATTTGACAAGAAGGGTTGGAGAGACATGTTTCAGTATAAGACATTAGAGAGTACGACGGTAGAAGTATTACATAAAGCATTTGTAGATGCATTTTCGGATTATCAGGTAAAAATTGATTTACCAATGTGGAAATTTCAGGCAATGCTTCAAAGAAGAGGATATACCCCGAGTATTTCTGTTGGTGCATTTCAAGGGGAGCTATTAGTTGGCTTCATTCTTAATGGCAGCCGTGACTGGGAAGGTAAAGCCACAGCCTATGACCTAGGAACAGGAGTTATTGGTGAGTATAGAAAGCAAGGGATAACAAGCAATATACTGTCCGTTCTTAAGGAGCTGTTAAGGGAAAAGGGTATAGAGCAATATTTGTTAGAGGTTATTCAAACAAATACCACTGCCTTTAAGTTATATGAGAAGCAGGGCTTTGATGTACTAAGAGCATTCTCATGCTTTCAATTACATAGGAATTTGTATAACCCAAGAGTTACCTACGAGGTTGAGTCAGTCGAAAGAATTAATGATGTGGATTGGGAAATACTAAAAAGCTTTTGGGATTATGTTCCCTCCTGGCAGAATTCTGCGGCTTCTGTTAATGCATTGGCTGAAGCCTTCAGTTATTCCATTGTTAAAATTGAAGGGGTCATAGCAGGCTACGGAATTATAGAAAAAAGAACGGGAGATATTGCTCAAATAGCGGTGGACAAGCGATATAGGCGAAAGGGAATAGCTAGAAGTATTATTACTGATCTGATAGAGCATACGGAAGGAGTAAAAGTTACTGTACTGAATGTAGATGAAAGAGATGAAGGAATGAAACGCTTTTTGTTGGACGCAGGATTTGTAAATGCTGTGGATCAATATGAGATGCTTCTAAGATTATAATACTAAAGTACACATTTTGCATAATAATAGATCATAGACGTTACATGGCAAAAAGGATGCTTTCATGAGGTGAAATTAATTCATTTGGGTTGTGTAGCGGTTTTCTATATATGCAATCAGTAATATAATATATGATTTTTTAGATAGAAAATATTATTTTTATTTAAGGATTATTTAATATTATAATCAGGTCATGGTAGAGGAAAGGGGATTGGAAATGTATATCATGAGGATAAGATACGTGTTACTATTGTATTGAGAATGCTATAAAGTAGAAGAGATAGGATGAGTTAGGAAATTATAATGTTGATAATTGACATAATATGGAGGTATCAGGTATACTCAACTTATATGAATTCTAAATAATGTATATATCAAATGATACTTTATAATAAAGGAGATTGTCATGCCGGTCAGTATAACAAAGAACAACCAAGATAGACAAATCATAGTAGGAATGTTTCAGAAAGCATTTCCGGATCAGAGAATCGTAAATATAGAGGAATTAACAGAAGGATTTTTTAATATTGCTTATAGTATTACCTTAGCAGACGGCTCCGGAGTAATCTTAAAAATAGCACCCCAGGGAAATCTGGATATTATGACCCATGAGATTAACATAATGTTCAGTGAAGTAGAGTCCATGAAATTGGTGGCAAGGGAAACAGCTGTCCCTGTAGCCGAAATCCTGTATTATGACAACAGTCATACTCTCTGTGATTCTGACTATTTCTTTATGAAGAAGCTGAAGGGAAAAAGTTTTAACTCCTGTATGGAATCCCTGACACAGGATCAAAAGGATAAAGTGTTCTGCCAGATGGGGAAATATACGAAGGAATTGAATTGTATCAAGGGCAGCAAATTCGGATATTTTGGACAGCCTAACAGGCAGGGGGATAATTGGTTCCTCGTATTTAAAGGCATGCTGCAGGATACTTATCAGGATGCTGTCAGAAAAGCGATACATATTCCTGTGCCAATGGACCAACTACTTTCTTTACTGGACAAGGACAAGGATGTTTTTGAGCAGGTGAAGGAGCCGAGCTTCGTTCACTGGGATATTTGGGCTGGCAACGTATTTATTCAAGAGGATAAAATCACAGGAATTATTGATTTTGAAAGATGCTTGTGGGCTGATGAGCTGATGGAGGTTGGCTTTCGAACCTGTTGGTACGAAAAAGCATTCTTCGAAGGGTATGGTATTACTGAGCTTACACCGGAGCAACTAACCAGAGCGGAGTGGTATGATATTTATTTATTTCTAATACTCTGTCTGGAATGTGATTACCGGCTTTATGATAATCGATGGGCGTATGAATATGGAACAAAAATGCTGGTGGAATGGGTGGAGAAGAAGTCCATAGTAAAAGCATAAAAGAAAGTGCAACAGAATAAAGTAGTCAGGAAAGTCCCTTAGAGAAAACTGATCTCAAGGGACTTCCCATTCTTTACGTTATAAGCTGGATGCTGCTGAGACGAGTTCCATGGTGTTCATTCCTGCCGCACAGTGATAGGTACAACCACCACAGCGGATACAGAGCTCCGGATGAAACTTTAGAAAATTGTAGTTATTCTTTTCATAATTCTGAACGATCTTATTAACCTTAATCTTCATGGGACATTTCCTTGCACAGACTCCGCATCCTTTGCATTTTGCGTTCTGAGCATAGGTTACCTCCTTACCGAAGCCGATGAAATTGGTTTTCACGGTAATCGTATCCGCGGGAGCTGCCTTACTTGCTGAGAGAATTCCACCACCGGCATAAACAGGCTGCTTTAAGCTTTTTTTTGCAATGTTTTCTATAAGCTCAGTAATTGAAGTACCCAGCCAAGCTCTTACAACCATAGCCTCCCCTGTTGTTAAATCTGCTACAGTAAGAAACCTTGAGGTTACAGACCGATTTAGATACAGTGCTTCATAGACTGCATGGAGAGTCTGAACATTCATGATCAAAATCCCTCTTTTGGCGGGAATAGCGCTGGCATCCAGTGATATTCCCAGCAGATACTCAATCAGTATCCTTTCGGCACCCATAGGATAACGATCAGGTACGACTACAACCTCGTAGTCCTTCCCGGAAGCCGGTAAAGCGTCCCTGGCAGCGAGAATGATTTTCTTGAAAGAGAAGACTTCGGCAAGTAGTCTGATGCCCTCTTCAAGCTCGTTGAGGCGATTCTGAAGCAGCCAGGCATCATGTAGCAAGCCGGGATCACATTCTGCTCCGTTAATGATCAGATATTTATCAGTAGCATTGGATTGACACAGTGTCTGAAGCTTTTTGCCCGTAGGGAAGCCACCGCCTCCCAGACCACAGATATCCATGGTACTGACTGCTTCTATCAATTGATCCCGGGTATATTTGTGAGGCTTCTCCTTTGCATCAACAGAAACGGTAAAATCATAGAAGAAATCCTGTCTACGAAGCTTGACGACCTTGCTTATACGGGCTTTAAGAAATCGTCCCTTTACCCCACGGTGGTTTTTATAGTATTCCTTTTGAATAGTCTTTAAGCTTCTGTTTCTTTTTACCTCTTTCTTTGTAAGTAACGGATATTCGTTCATCTGATTTCCTCCACATAATTATCTACAAAATTCCTCACATGCTTACGCAATAGAGGCTCCAAACGTTCACTGTCCTCGTTGACGGTATGATACAGAAAGAAGGGGGCGTATAATTCTATCGACATGACCTCTGCATTTGCATCCTTGAAAAGCCCCTGATCAATAAAGGTCTGAAAGAGCTGCTTTTGATATTGGATAGGCATATCAATGAAGATCCTTTTATATATTCTTGCCATCTCCTGATTTTTATACATTTCCATCATCAGTAGTCTGCGAAACATCGTAATCCAGGCATCCTTCGTCTGATATAAAAAGAAATTAATGCACATATTCTCGAATTCCTCGGGGGTTTTGAGCTCATCCACCTTGGAATCTGCATATTTCTGCAAAAACCGTTCCTGAGATTCTGCCACGATTGCATCAAATATAGCCTGTTTGTTTTTAAAATGCTTATATAAGGCACTGTTTTTCACACCAACCTCCTCGGCTATCCTCCTTACCGATACGGAATCAAAACCATAAACAGAAAACAGTGCCATGGCTTCCTTTAAAATTCTTTCCTTTGTTAACAAGATGATTATTCCTCCTTTCCGCTAGGTGAGCACTTGCTAACCATTATAGTTAGCAAGTGCTCACCTGTCAAGTAAAATGTTAAAAAATAATGTGATTTCTCTCTTGACATTTAACTGGAAATAGATTAATATAATATCAATAATAGTAATCATTACTATTTATAAAGAAGAAAACTATTAAGGAGGAAATAAACATGTCATTAATCGGAACATCAGTAAAGCCTTTCAGAGCACAGGCATTTCAAAACGGTAAATTTATTGAAGTTACAGAGGAGAATTTTAAAGGAAAGTGGAGTGTGATATGCTTTTATCCCGCAGATTTTACTTTTGTATGCCCGACCGAATTAGAGGACTTACAGAACAATTATGAGGAACTGAAGAGGCTTGGTGCGGAAGTATATTCTGTATCTACAGATACTCATTTTACGCATAAAGCTTGGCATGACAGCTCAGAAGCAATCAAGAAGCTGACTTATATCATGATCGGTGATCCTTCCCATACCCTATCCCGTAATTTTGATGTCTTGATTGAAGCGGATGGTCTTGCAGACCGCGGAACCTTCATCGTTGATCCGGATGGGATCATCCAGTCCGTAGAAATCAATGCTGGAAATATTGGTCGTGATGCCGGAATTTTGCTCAACAAAATCAAGGCTGCTCAGTATGTCCGCAACAACCCCGGCGAAGTATGTCCTGCAAAGTGGAAGGAAGGTGCTGCTACCTTAAAGCCCAGTCTTGACCTTGTAGGAAAGATATAAATATAAGGAGTGTAGCTTATGCTTGATACGGATATTAGGGAACAGCTCTCCGAGTATCTGAAATTAATGGAGGGTGAGGTGTTGATTAAGGTCAGCACAGGCTCAGATGAATTGTCTAAGGAAATGAATGCCCTTTTGGAGGATTTGGGTGCTATGACACCAAAGATCCGAATAGAAGCGGCTAAGTTGTCAAGAACCCCCAGCTTTAGTATTAATCGCATCGGTGAGGATACAGGAGTAACCTTTGCAGGGATTCCTTTGGGTCACGAATTTACTTCTTTGGTACTGGCTCTGCTGCAGGTAAGCGGCAGGGCTCCCAGGGTGGATCAGGTGGTGATAGATCAAATTCGGCAGCTTCGTAAGGAGTACCATTTTGAGACCTATATCAGCTTAAGCTGTCATAATTGTCCTGAGGTTGTACAGGCATTGAACTTGATGAGCATCATTAATCCTCTCATTACACATACAATGATTGACGGTTCAGCCTTCAAGGAGGAGGTTGAAAGTAAGGGTATTATGGCGGTGCCCACTATCTATCTGAATGGTGAGTCCTTTGGCAGCGGTCGCATGACAATAGAAGAAATTTTGTCGAAGCTTGGCAGTGTACCGGATACAGTGGCTCTTGAGCCGAAAGCTCCTTTTGACGTATTGGTCATCGGAGGGGGCCCGGCAGGTGCCAGTGCAGCCATCTACGCCGCACGTAAGGGTATTCGCACAGGTATCGTTGCAGAACGATTTGGCGGTCAGGTACTGGATACGCTTGGTATAGAGAATTTTATCAGTGTCAAATATACCGAAGGACCGAAGCTTGCAGCCAGTCTGGAGGAGCATGTGAAGGAATATGAGGTTGATATTATACGCGGCCAACGTGCCAAAAGCCTGCAGAAGAAGGAGCTAATCGAGGTGGAATTGGAGAATGGCGAGTTGTTGCAGAGCAAGGCGGTCATTCTCTCTACCGGTGCTCGCTGGAGAAATGTGGGTGTACCCGGTGAAAAGGAGCTGAAGAATAAAGGAGTTGCTTATTGTCCCCATTGTGACGGACCTCTCTTCAAAGGAAAGAGTGTAGCTGTTATTGGTGGAGGTAATTCCGGTATTGAAGCTGCCATTGATCTTGCGGGAATTGCAGAGCATGTCACGGTTCTGGAATTTATGCCGGAGTTGAAGGCAGATGCGGTACTGCAGGAACGTCTCTATAGCCTCCCTAATGTCACGGTTTATAAGAATGTACAGACCAAGGAAATCACGGGTAGCGACAGAGTGAATGGGATTACCTTTATTGATCGCGCAAATGGGAAGGAACAGCATATTGATCTGCAGGGAGTATTCGTCCAGATTGGCCTGGTAGCTAATACTGAATGGTTGGGTGATACTGTGGAGCGAAACCGTATAGGTGAGATTATCGTGGATTCCCGTAATGCAACAAAGCTGGAAGGGGTATTCGCTGCGGGAGATTGTACGGACAGTCCCTATAAGCAGATTATCATCTCCATGGGTTCAGGTGCTAATGCAGCACTCAGTGCATTTGATTATATAATCAGACATGAATAAAACAAGGTTCAGCTTGTTGCTCCTGCTTCAAGCTGAATTCTTTTTATGCAGCAATTCCTTTGCCTCCCTTAATTCACTGTTGACGTACAGAAAAATATGTGCTACGATACAACAAATAATAACAGAAGCGATGATAAGAAATAGTAGATATTTCAGGATTTTCAGAGAGAAGATGGAAGGTGTGAATCTTCATGAATGAAATATTGAACCCATCTTTGAGCTGTGACCCGAACGTCTTTGATCAGTAGGCATCACCGGATTTCCACCGTTATCAGGAGTAAGTATAAAGCATAAAAGGATGCTTCGTACTGTTAAGAGCAGAGAAAAGGTATACGGGATAGGTAGTATAAGTTTTGTATACGCATAACCCTCTCTGAATTTAGGTGGTAACACGGATGAAATATTCGCCCTAAGTTGACTTTGGTCAACTTAGGGTTTTTTTATTTTTCGATTATGAGTCCTGCTTTTCTTTACGCCTTTGTTATTAAAAATAATAAATGGAGGAAATGTGTTATGAAGCTTAGTAATCTGGTAGGAGTCAGGTTTAAGGAAAGGCCGTCGGACTGTGTTGTTGACAGTCATGCCTTTATGGTTCGGGGTGGGTATATACAGTATATGGCGAACGGAATATATTCCTCTTTCACACCACTTAGGAATATCACGAAGAAGCTGGAACAGATCATCAGGGAGGAGATGGACCTTATTGACGGGCAGGAGGTTCTGTTTCCTGTCGTGCTTCCAGGCTCTCTATGGGAGGAATCAGGCAGATATACTGGTGTTGGGAATGAACTTCTGCGCTTTACGGATCGTAATCAAAATCCGATGTTACTGGCAATGACTCATGAAGAGGCGGCGGTGCATTTGGTCAGGGACTATGCTCAGAGTTATACGAAGTATCCGTTTATGATTTACCAGATTCAGACGAAATTTCGTGATGAACCCCGTCCGAGAGCAGGACTCATCAGGGTCCGGGAATTCACTATGAAAGATGCATACTCCTTTCATACCTCATGGGAGGACTTAAAGCAATATTACCAGAGGTGTATTCATGCGTATGAGAGAATTTTTAAAAGAGTAGGATTACCGGAGGTGATCTCTGTTGAAGCCGATTCCGGTATGATGGGAGGTAATATTTCTCATGAATTTATGCTACTGACACCAATTGGGGAAGACAGCATCGCTGTCTGTAAGTCCTGTGGGTATAAGGCCAATATGGAGGTAGCAGAAAATATTGTCCACAGTGAGAATCAGTTGAAGGAGACTTCGATTGAACGGGTGTATACAGCAGAAGAAGCTACAATTGAAGAACTTGTGAAGCTTTTGAAGGTTCCGGTTGAAAATACCTGTAAGGCGGTGGTATATCAGAAGAATACTACGAATGAATACATCATCGTGTTTCTTCGGGGAGATTTGGATGTGAATGAAACTAAGCTGACCAAGCTCCTTGGAGCAGAAATCCATCCGGCGTGTATAACCAAAGAAAGTGGTCTGATAGCTGGTTATATCGGTCCTTATGGACTAAAGTGTAAGCATACAGTCCTTTTTGACAGATCGCTTCAGGGGATAAAAAATCTGATCTGTGGAGCAAATGAAGCAGGCTATCATATCTCGGGCTTTTCCGTGGAAAGGGATTATGGTCAAGTGAAATTTTATGACCTTACGAAGATTAAGGAAGGAGGAATATGTCCGGCCTGCGGCAGGAATACGATCTCAGTCGTAAGGGGAATTGAGGTTGGTAACATCTTTCAGCTTGGGACGAAATATACTGAGACTATGAACATGCAGTATGTGAATGCAGAGGGAGAGTACCATTATCCTTTGATGTGCTGCTATGGTATCGGAATTGGAAGGCTGGCAGCGTCTATATGTGAAATACATCATGACGAATATGGGCCTGTCTGGCCAATGGCAGTGGCACCCTGGCAGGTACATTTATGTTGTCTCCGCTCTGATGCTGCTGATACGAAGGCCTGTGCAGACAGTCTTTATGAAGAGCTTAAGTCCTCAGGCTTTGAGGTTATCTATGATGACAGGGAGGTCAGAGCAGGGGTTATGTTCTCCGATGCGGATCTGCTTGGAGTTCCGATCCGGGTGATTGTCAGTCCGAAGAATTTAGAGGAGGATAGTATTGAAATTTCTACCAGAGATAAGAGTATCAGTAGAAAAATCAGGAGGACTGAAGCCCTGTCAGTAATTGTAGATCTGTGGCAGGAGCTGATTAATAAATTCAAATAAACCTGTATTTCGTAATATCTTGGTATTGTCAGAAGAAATAACATGATTTATGATGATAATATAGACATTCTTATAGATAAGGAGTATACGATCATGAAGATTAAGGTACTCAGCTTTGATATATTTCAGACCTTAGTCGATGTAAATCAACGAATACCTCAGATATGGAAGGGAATACTTGGAGATGCATATACCAGCGCAGATGGTATACGGGGGGCCAGGGGCATTCTTGAACATTATCCCACATCCCTTCAGAAAGCCATAACCTCTGATCGTTTTTATACTATGAAAGAGATCTATCTGGATTGTGCAGATAATGCTATAAAGCAGGCCAGCCATTCGGTTACGGCAGAAACTGTAGTAGAACATCTGTTGTTTCAGCATTCTATGGCGCCTCTTTACGAGGATGTTACGGAGTGTATGAAACGGCTCCATAAAAAATATAGAATTATTTTATCCAGTGATTCTAACCATATTATGGTTGACGGGCTGTTAAAGAATTTTATCTATGATGATTTATTTATCTCGGAGGATTTAAAATGCTATAAAGAAAACCTGGATGGTGGTTTTTTCCGCCAGGTGGTTGAGAGTATTGGGATTCTGCCGGGAGAAATGCTGCACATCGGTGACAGCAGAAGCGATATCCTGGGTGCAAGGCGTATCGGAGTGGCAAGCTGTTGGATTAACCGCGAGCATCGCTTATGGAGACATGAAATCCAGCCCGAGTATGAGATACATGATTTATGGGAGCTGGAAGCCTTACTGGATTTTTAACAAATAAATAAGGAGGAACCTAATCATCCTGATCAGGTCCTCCGCATGCTATACGTTTGGAGGAGCTGACATGAGAAGGAGTACTGTCATTCTACTTTTATTTGTAATTCTTTTAATCATTCCTATGGAACAGGTGTCATATGCGAAGGCCGATCAGGCAATAAGAATCATAGGTTTATCTAAAGAGGCTTCACAGGAAGTGCTTAGTACGAAAAAGCAGGTGGCAGATGTAATCAGAATAGGTCTGCTTAATCGAGAAGAGAGAATTCAAGTAAAAATGAAATATTCTGTCCTTAAGAAAGTTCAGGATATGAGTACTTTCCTTGAGGAGATCGTGATGGTGAATGATAAAGCTACTTCCAAGGATGCTGATTATCTTCAATATTCAATAAAGCAATGGTATATGAAGACCGCCTGGATCGAAGGAGGAGATGCAACAGTTACACTGGAGATCGTATATAAGTGCTCCAATTCGGAAGAAAAGAAGCTGGACAGGATGATTAAAACCGCAATGGAGACACTTGAACTGGCAGGGAAAACAGATTATGAGAAGGTAAAGGAGATTCATGATTATATTATCAACAGAGTTGATTATGATACTACGCTAAGAAGAACCTCTGCATATGATGCTCTGATCAACAAGTCTGCTGTTTGCGAAGGCTATGCCATGGCAGCGTACAGGATGTTTACCGAGGCCGGATTGGAATCAAGAATTATCACAGGAACAGGCAACGGCGTTCCACACGCATGGAATATCGTAAAGATAGAGGGAAAATGGTATAATGTCGATCTTACCTGGGATGATCCCTTAACCCATGAAGGGGAAGCAGTTCTGACCTATGATTACTTCTTAAAAAATGACAAGGAATTCTCTGATCATAAAAGAGATGCTGTATATAGAACGGATAATTTTTTAAAGGAATATCCTATTTCAAAGATCAGCTATTCAGAATAGTTCTGCTTTGTCAATCGGTCTGGGATTTCATCATGTGGGACATCTCCCTGAGAGCCATATAAAACACCCGCTAAAAATTTCTTTTAAAACATAACCATTAATGTTATAATGTACGGGATAAGCTAAGGTCAGTGATGTAATGGTCTGCCAGAAGCATAAAATGCTTCAGGGCAGGCGTTTACATCACTGACCGCGCAACGCGAGCTGAACAAGCTGCGGAAAGCAGCTGGGTCAGCAAAGCTTATCCCGTACAGGGAAAAGAGAGGTCTGCCAGAAGCATAAAATGCTTCAGGGCAGGCGTTTACATCACTGACCGCGCAACTATTACTTATTTCACAGATAAGGAGTTAAAACATGAGCCGTAAACTTAAAGTGAAAGGAGCACTTCGGGTATACTTACTCTGGCCTGCCATTTTGACGGTGGTATTGCTGTGTATGAATTTGATTATGTATCCGATAGACCGACTGGCAGGATATGTTATGACTGCCTTTACCTTTCTATACTTTATTATGGCAATGGCAATATATTTGACAAAACGTAATAAAATTGCCGCAGAGCTTGTACGTTATGCAATGGATTATGGTCAGGTACAGAGGCGCTTATTAAAGGAATTGAATTTGCCCTATGCAATACTCGATCTGGAAGGCAGGATGCAATGGGGAAATGATGAATTCATGGATATTATTCAAGAGAAAAGTGCGGCAAGGCGTTCCATTTCCAATATCTTCCCTGAGGTTACAGAGGATACTCTGCCCAAGAAGGAGAAGGATGAGATCCTTCATGTGGTATTGAATGGTCGTAATTACCGAGTATTGCTTCGTAAGGTGATTACACCTGATTTTGATGACAGCTTAAACACTCATTTCCTGGATGCGGAGGAATGCTGGGATGATAGAAATGCTCTTATAGCTATGTATCTGTATGATGAGACAGAGATGATTACCCTCCTGAAGGAAAACAAGGAGCAGAAGCTGGTTACTGGTCTCCTCTACATCGACAACTATGAGGAAGCACTCGAAAGCATCGACGAAGTAAGACGTTCCTTGTTAACTGCTCTTGTGGATAGAAAAATCAATAAATACATGCAGGGTCTTGATGCCATCATCAAGAAGCTTGAGAAGGATAAATATATTTTTGTATTTCAACAGAAATACCTGCCCTATCTTCAGACCAGCAAATTTGCTGTCTTAGAGGAGGTCAGAAGTGTAAATATCGGTAACGAGATGTCTGTTACCATCAGTATCGGCCTCGGAGTAAATGCAGACACATATATCAGCGGGTATGAATATGCTCGTGCTGCCATCGATCTGGCACTTGGACGCGGGGGAGACCAGGCGGTTATCAAGGACAGGGAGAAGATATCCTATTACGGCGGAAAGAGCATTCAGGTAGAGAAGAGCACCCGTGTAAAAGCAAGGGTGAAGGCACATGCTTTTCGTGAATTTGTGGAAGCCAAGGACAAAATTGTAATCATGGGTCATAAAATCGGAGATGTTGATTCCTTCGGATCAGCCATCGGAGTATACCGGATTGCAAAATCTTTTAATAAGAAATCACATATTGTCATTAACGAAGTAACCTCCTCTCTTCGCCCGTTGATGAATAAATTTGCCGGGAACCCGGATTATGAAGAGGATATGTTTATAAAAAATGACCAGGCGAAGGAGATTGTGGATATTAATACCCTTTTGGTCATTGTTGATGTAAACCGCCCAAGCTATCTGGAATGTGCAGAATTATTGGAGCGCACAAAGACAATCGTTATTTTCGACCATCATCGCCAGACGAATGAAGCAATCGATTCCGCGGTTCTTTCCTATGTAGAGCCCTATGCTTCCTCCACCAGCGAGATGATTGCCGAGATTATGCAGTATATCGGCGGTAATTTGAAGCTGAGGCCTCTTGAGGCGGATGCACTCTATGCCGGTATCATGATAGATACGAACAATTTCCTAACGAAGAGCGGTGTTCGTACCTTTGAAGCAGCTGCATATCTTCGCCGGAGCGGTGCGGATGTTACAAGAATACGGAAATCCTTCCGTAGTGAGATGACAGACTTTAAGATAAAGGCAGATGCCATCAACAGTACGGAGATTTACCTGGAACATTTCGCTATAGCGGTCTGTGCCAGCTCCGAAGTGGACAGCCCGATGATCCTAGGGGCTCAGGTGGCCAATGAGCTATTAAATATTAATGATATCAAGGCTACTTTTGTATTGACGGATTTCAACGAAAAGATATATATCAGTGCTAGATCCATAGATGAAGTCAATGTTCAGGTCATAATGGAAAAGCTGGGCGGCGGTGGACATTTAAGCGTCGCAGGATCTCAACTTGAGAACACCACCATTCAGGATGCAATCATTAAATTAAAGACTACTTTAACAAAGATGCACGAAGAGGGTGAATTATAGCACTATTCGAAAGGTAAAGGAGAGAGACAGATGGAGATTATATTATTACAGGATGTTAAGACCTTGGGAAAGAAGGGCGAGATAGTTAAGGTCAGCGATGGTTATGCCCGTAATTTCATTTTACCGAAAAAGCTTGGACTAGAAGCTACTAAACAGAATTTGTATGATTTAAATATGCAAAAGGCGGCAGAGGAAAAGAAGCAGAAAGAGCTTTTGGAGGAAGCAAGGGCTTTCGGAAAAAAGCTGGAGGAGCTTACGATCAAGGTCTCAATCAAAGCAGGAGAAGGCGGTAAGACCTTTGGGTCTGTATCCACGAAGGAAATCACGGAGGCTGCTAAAAAGCAATACAATCTTGACATTGATAAGAAGAAGCTGCAGCTATCGGATCCGATTAAAAACGCGGGATCCTATACAGTTGCTGTTAAGCTGCATCCGCAGGTAACCGCGGAATTGAAGGTAAAGGTTGAAGCCATCTAGCCGCCGGATTGCTTACAGTACAGGGATTTCAATTCTGCGAGGAGGATACCTTAGATGGATGAATCATTTATAAAAAGAATACTTCCCCACAGTGCGGAAGCGGAGCAGTCCGTGATCGGTTCCATGATAATGGATAAGGACGCCATTGTTTCGGCTTCTGAAATAATTGTCGGAACAGATTTTTATGAACAGCAATACAGCATTTTGTTTGATACCATGGTGGAACTCTATAATGAAGGGAAGCCTGTAGATCTGGTTACCTTACAGGATAGGCTGAGAGAAAAGGATGTACCTCCGCAGGTGTGCAGTCTTGAGTTCATACGTGATCTGGTTACTGCAGTTCCTACCTCTGCCAATGTTAAATATTATGCACAGATTGTAAAGGATAAAGCTGTATTACGCAGGCTGATCAAGGTGGCAGAGGAAACAGCGAATGATTGTTATCTGGATAAAGAGAAGCTGGAGATTATTCTGGAGAAGACGGAAAAGCAGGTATTTGATATTGTACAGAACCGGGGAACCAAGGAATTTTCGGATATAAAGGAAGTAGTACTGAGAACCATTGACAGCATAGAAGCAGCTGCTAAGAACCAGGGCAGTGTTACCGGTGTGGCGACCGGCTTTTATGATTTGGATTATAAGACAGCAGGCTTTCAGCCGTCAGATCTTATTCTTATTGCGGCAAGACCCTCCATGGGTAAGACGGCCTTTGTTCTAAATATTGCAGAGTATGTTGCTCTAAAATCCAACGTGCCTACTGCGATTTTTAGCTTGGAAATGTCACAGGATCAACTGATCAAGCGTATTCTATCTATGAATTCCAGAGTAGATTCCCAGGCAATCAGAACCGGATCTCTGACTGGGGAGGATTGGGCCAGCCTCATGGAGAGCGCCAGAATTATCGGTAATTCCAATCTGGTCATAGACGATACCTCAGCAATATCGGTCAGTGAGCTGCGGAGTAAATGCCGTAAGCTGAAGCTGGAGAAAAAGCTTGGACTGGTTATCATCGATTACCTGCAGCTGATGTCAGGAAGTAAGAAATCGGAGTCCAGGCAGCAGGAGATATCAGAAATTTCCAGGTCGCTTAAATCCCTGGCCAGAGAGATCAATGTTCCGGTGGTAGCGCTTTCCCAGCTTAGCCGTGCGGTGGAACAGCGCCCGGATAAGCGTCCGATGCTTTCAGATCTTCGAGAGTCAGGTGCAATTGAGCAGGATGCTGATGTGGTCATGTTCATCTACCGAGATGATTATTACAACAGGGATACGGAGGAACCGGGAGTATCGGAGATCATTATCGGTAAACAAAGAAACGGCCCGGTGGGTACCGTGAAACTCGCCTGGCAGGCTCAATACACTAAGTTTGCTAACCTGGAGCGTTAATGACTCATATATACATAATATTAAGGGGGACTTAGAGTCCTCCTTATTTATATATAAAAACCTAAAGTTACTGCAAATATTTCCCGATCCAATATTGACATATAAGTAAGCATGCGATTACCTCTGGTGGTGTTTCTTCACGCTAACCCAAAAGAAAATTCCCTTTTTTCGTAATGCTTTACCACAAACTGGTTGACAAATGATGTTTATATGATTACAATTGAGACTTGACTTAAAAGCATGTGCTGGGAAATAGGAAAGAGAGGGAATGTCTTTGGATACAAAACACGCTAAACTTAGTTACTTTGGTTTGCCAAGGAGCGTATATATCATCTTCTTTGCCAGGGTTGTAAACTCTATGGGCAATTTCGTACATCCGTTTTTGACCTTGTTACTTACCTCCAAGGTTGGAATGGGGGAGCAGACGGTCGGCCTATACCTCTTATTATGCTCTGTGGTTCAGGTGCCGGGTTCCTTATGGGGAGGAAGGCTTGCCGATAAGATAGGCAGGAAGAAGGTCATGATCTGCTCCATGGGCTTAGCAGCACTTTGTCTGTTACCATGCGCTTTTCTGATTGATTCGGTAGCAGGATTTGAGTACATACCCTGGCTACTAATTTTATCTGCATTTCTGGGGAGCATGGCCGGACCGGCCAGCGGTGCCATGATGAATGACTTAACGCTTCCGGAGAACCGACAGGCGGCATACTCTCTCTTATACATGGGAATGAACGTCGGATTAGCTATTGGTTCATTAATTGCAGGCTTTTTATTTAATCATTTTATTAAATTCCTATTCATCGGGGATGTAATAACCACATTACTATCCATTACACTTCTTATACTGTTCATAAAAGAGACAAAGCCTGAGTCCTCTGATATGGAGCAGTTTACAGAAGAACGTTCGGGTGAAAAAGCAGAGCAGGGCGGCCTGATAAAAGTAATGCTGAAACGACCCACCTTACTGGTCTTTGCAGTTTTTGACATGTTATTTGCTTTTATATATGCACAGACGAATTTTAGTCTTCCGTTGCAGAGCAGGCTGGTCTTTGGTGAGAAACTTGGTGCAAGCAATTATGGTATTTTTTGTATGATTAATTGTATTGAGGTAATTGGTTTCACAACGATTATAACTCTGCTTACCAGAAAAATTCGACCGATTTATAATGTCTCAATTGCAGGTATTTTCTATGTGGTTGGTTTCGGGATGCTGTTCTTTGTCAACGGCTTCTGGATGTTCATCCTGTCAACAGTCATATGGACAGTTGGGGAAATCATCAATGCTACCAACATTGGTGTCTATATCGCAAATCATTCCCCGGTTTCTCATCGCGGAAGATTTAATTCTGTGATAAATATCATCTCCGGAACCGGTAGTGCGGTTTCACCTTACATCATGGGAGGATTTATCGTAGAAAGAGGTGTGACGAATGTATGGCCGATAATCAGCATAATCTCATTGGTTGCATCAATTTCCATGCTGCTACTCGGCAATTATGAAAAACAAAGTAAGATGAAATCAGTAATGGAGAATGCAATGTAGAATAACTTGAATATACTGTTGAAAAGGGGAGACTCCTTTAGAGTTTCCCCTTTTTGTGTCGATAAGATAAATGTAAAAATCAGGAAATTATCTTGCATTTGAGGACTGCTATGCTATAATTGAAAAGTGGTAAATAATTACATAATACGGGAGGGGTAAACAAGTGGAGGAAGTTAGGTATATGATATCAGAGACTGCAAAACGTGTCGGTGTAGAAGCCCATGTTCTCAGGTACTGGCAAAGACAGTTGGAACTACCGATTTCCCGAAACGAAATGGATCAGCGTTACTATAAAGATTCAGATATTGAGCTCTTTATAAGGGTAAAGCATCTTATAAAAAATGGTTTCCAATTAAAGGCGATAAAGATGCTTCTATCTGATATAGATAAGGCGGATGTTCAGGAGGCATTATTACAGGAAACAATCAGACAGGATATTACTACAGCCAATTCGGCAATGACAGATCATAGTGCTTCGGAGTCATCAGCTACCGGACTGGAGCTGTCGATAAATAGTGAGGATGGGGAGGAGCAGATGCATTGCATGGAGGAAAATAAAGAAAATACCAATGAAACAAGCCTGATTATGGAACAGGCACATGATTTGGAGGAAGAACAGGACACTAAGATAGATCGGTTCGGTGCTTTACTAAATCATATTATTCTATCTGCTCTTAAAGAGAATAATGATGTTCTTTCGAAGGAAATCAGCGGGAATGTAACTGAGGGAGTCATTAGGGAAATGAATTATCTGATGAGACTTCAGGAAGAGAAGGAGGAAGAGCGTTATCGTAAATTTGATGCGACCCTGCGAGACTATCAGAAAAGCAGAATGATGGCAGCATCTTCTCTGGAAAAGCATAAAAGAAAAAAATCCAAATTCTTTACAAAGAACCGTGTATACATATAGAAATTCTAAGAAGCTGATACAAAATAAATAATAGATTTATTTTGTATCAGCTTCTTATGTACTCATTACTTATGCTGAAATTGCGCCTGTAGGGCATGTATCTTCACATGCTCCACAATCGATGCATGTATTGGGATCAATTTCATAATGGTTTGCTCCTTCGGAAATTGATCCGGTAGGGCAGGTATCAGCGCATGCGCTACAGCTGATGCAATCATCACTAATTGTATATGCCATTGTAAACAACCTCCTTTTCATAGCAATCGATTATATTTTAATATATGTGATGCCAGAATGCAAGATTAAATTATAGTATGAGATAAGAAATCGGAGGACGACATCAATGATAATAACGAAGCAGCTGTACTATCCTCACACACTAATTCACAGAGCAATATGGCCACAGCACTTAATCAGCCTGATAAGAGTTTGATTTACAGACTTGACGTTGACAAAGGGATGGAATATAATAACGACAATAGCTTCAGAAGCTATCCTAGTTGATTGATACTTTATAGAAAGCGCTGCTTTCTGTCTAGGTTGACAATATTATTATTAAGGAGGAATTATTATGGCTAAGATTACAAAGGACATGACAATTGCGCAGGCAATCTCAGTTGATCAGAGCATCATTCCTGTGCTATTAGATATAGGTATGCACTGCCTCGGATGTCCATCTGCACAGGCTGAGACCTTAGAAGAAGCTGCTATGGTTCATGGATTAGATCCTGAAGAGCTTATGGAGCGCATTTCTGCAGAAGTAGGTGAATAAATAAAACGAAGCGGGAGAAGGTATTGTTCTCCCGCTTTTTTTATACCCTATAAGGGTATTAACCCTATAAGGGTATTAACCCGATAAGGGTATTGGATTTGTGATATGGGATTACTTACATTACAGAAAGTATCTGTAATGCGTGATCCTTTACGATAACCTCATAATGCTCATCAAAGTAAAAGGAGCTTGCATAGGTGGAACGCTCTACCTTACCGTATTCAGAGATGATGTTGCATACCTTATTGAACTCCTCCGGTGTATGTCCGGAAATACTGATTACAAGATAGTAGATGGAATTCACAGGATTCTTGTATAGAGTATTGGTCCCGTTATAGGTTCCAACCATAATATAGGCCAATTGGGTAACTTCCTTCAAAGAGCGGAAGGAGTATATCTTGGTCAAATTTGCTGAAACGTGGACACCGGGTTTGGGAGACGTCTCACTTTCCGGAGCTTCTACAGTATCCAGAGCATCAACCTTGACGTTATCTTCTGCATCCTCGTTCAGTTCGTCCTCCATTTGATCAAAGCAATTTATAATTTCATCTGCGTAGGAATCCTCATCAGAATCCGGTTTTTCGTTATTCTCATGAACATTAAAGGAAGAGAACTTAGAAAACCGAGTATCTAATTCATCGGGGTCTTCAACTTTGGTAATTACCAGAATAAGACATTCAGTAGAAACGGGAATGGCTTCAATCATTAAAGGAATATCATCAACCTCGAAACCGAATTCATAAAAAGCCTGTTGTATCATATCACGAAACAATGCTTTTGCCTTTTCTGTCCCATAAGCAAGCTCGCTTATTTTCAGCTCCCGGTCTATTAAATCACTTTTATTCAAGGTACATCTGATTTGATTGTCACTGATTTTTTCTATCTTCATAAAGTACACCCCTTTCTGTACTAAACAGGAACGATTCACGTACATACGGAAATCCATCCATCGGTGTAAAAAAAGTATAATTTAAATCACAGGCAAAGTCAATATATCTTGTTATGAAATTTGTATGAATGATTTCCTTAAATCAACACATTTTCTGACAATTGGAAGGGGCAAATCATACAAAATTTTAATAAAAATTCGTGATTTTAAACATGGATAAAAATGTTGATTTACTCCCAGTATCTGGTTATAATTAAAATATGACTTGGTTCTGTGTTTAAACTGATAGGAAAGGAGAGAATGCAACAGGAAATCTGGTTTCAAAAATATCGAATTATACGACTTCTTGGCAGAGGAGGCACTGCCAAGGTTTATCTTGCCGAACACATCAAATTAAATTCTTTTCGTGCTATCAAATGTCTATCAAAAAAACATCCCTTATATGAGCTACAAAGAAATGAAGCATTGTTGCTAAAAAACCTGAAACATTCCTGCATTCCTATAATTTATGATATTGAGGAGGATGAAGAAAGTTCCTATATTGTCGAACAATATCTTGAAGGAGACACCTTGAAGGAGCTGGTTGTGTCAAAAGGGCCGATCCGTGAGGAACTACTGATTCACTTCACCCTTCTTCTCTGCGATGTCATTGACTATCTTCATAACGCCGAAAGACCAATTTTGTATATTGATTTAAAACCAGAAAATATCATTGTACTGGGTAGTAGTCTGAAGCTGGTCGATTTTGGGAGTGCATGTTACAAGGATGAGCTGTTAGCTGATAATAAAATCTGTGGGACCAAAGGGTATGCCGCTCCGGAATTATATCAACGCAAGGGTATTGATGATCGCTGTGAAATATACGGAATTGGTATGCTGATGTATTTTATGGCTACAGGACGGATGCTTCCCTCAAAGACAGCAGACTTCAATAATATCGATCAGATAGGGCACTGCACTAGACAGTTAAAAAGTATTATCAATCATTGTCTCAAATTTCATCCTGCTCAGAGATATGCTACGGTAGAGCAATTAAAAAAGCAATTATCAGCACTTCGGCAAAAAAGCCGGGGTACTATGGAACCAGGTCGGCTTTATACAATTGCGATAGCCGGGACGCAGCAAAGAGTGGGGGTTACACATTTGTCACTTCGTCTGTGCATCTACTTTCTCCAGACAGGCAGCAGCTGTCTGTATCAGGAGAAGAATCCCAGTGGGCATGTAAATCAAATCAGAAATTGCTACGAGGAGGTTTGGGATAAGGATGGGATCTGCAAAATAGAAGGAATATCTATGGCTTCCCAGATTATACCCATGGAGATTGTGACAAACTATCAGGTTACAGTAATTGATTTCGGTTGCCTTAGTAAAGATAACCTATCGGATTTTCTGAAGGCGGATCATAAGCTTTTATTACTAGGGGCAAAGGATTGGGAGCTGCAGCCTTCGGAACAGATATTGAATATGACAGCAGAATACAATAATGTTACGTATTTATTTAACTTTCTGGATGGCAGACAGTTTCGTCATGTATGCCAAAGTATGGGTAAAAAAAGCTGCTATAGAATTCCGTATGAGCCGGACCCATATGCCAGGAATTTCGAAAACAACGGTTACGATTTCTTTCGTGAACTGCTCGGCCTAAAGTGTAGATCAAGTATCCCGGAAAGGATAAGAAAGTTTAAGAGGGGGTAAATCATGAAGCATAAGCCTATGCTCTTCAGAAAAATGGAGACAGAAGGCAGTGGAAGAGCTCGGGAGATAATCGGCCTGGTCGGAACCCGTGCAGGTATTGGGGTGACCTATACCGGCATGCTGCTGGCTTTCTATCTCGGCAATGAGCTTGGAAGAAGGACAGCATTTGTGGAATACTGCAACCATAAGGATATGGAGTTAATCCAGAGGGTGTACGAATGGAGCGATGAGGATGGCATATCCTTTCATTTTCGCAATATCACCTGTTACAAGAATGTAAATTCTAAGCAGCTGGCTGATATTCAGGGAGAGAATTATGAGTACATCATTATAGACTTTGGTTCCGATTTTGTGGATATCCAGGAAGAGTTCCTTCGATGCAGTCTGAAGGCTGTAATAGCCGGACACTCCGAATGGGATATTTTAAAGCTGCTTTCTTTTTTCGGCAGCCATGAGATGCTTCGTTGCAGTGAAACCTGGAATTATCTCATACCGTTGGCTGAAGACAGATTGGTGACAAGACTAAAGAAAGAAACACATCATAGGATTTGGGCAATTCCATATACGGAGGAACCCACACGCCCTAACCGCAATACCAAGCAATTTTGTAAAGACTTGCTCCGACTGGCATGAGGAAAGGCAAACACAGGCACCGATTCAGGAACGGAAGTATAACATATCACAAATGACCTTCTTATCCATGAGAAAATTCAGCTATCTGTCCTGCCTTACTTAAATATTTCTAAGGAGCTCTGCAAAAAAACATGAGACAGACATCGGATTACCCGGTCACCGGCACCTAAAAAGCCCTCTATACTTTTTTGCCGGAAGACATTTGCAGCTTCGGGTGTCATCAGGTGTCTGTTGGTTAACATAAGGGATGAAGCAAAAGCAGGAATACATATCACATCAATTTATATAAAGTAGCGTATGAGTTAATCCAACTGAGACTCTTTCTCAGCTGTTGATGACATTTTTAACTCATACGCTACTTTGTGTTTATTGTGCAGAGGTAATTCTGAAAGGATTGCAATTACTCTCACCCATTGTACCCGCCCTTTAAACACAGGGATTTTGCAGCTTATCCATGCTTTTTAATATTTTTAGTCTCAAAAGTCGAATTTGGTAATGACGATAAAATAATAAAATGCTATAATGGAGCAAAAGTACAAAGAAAGAGAATTAAGTAGAAAGGCATGGGTAATAAAATGGACAGACGAATAAAGACGGCATTTATAGGCTCTGCTATAGCCATAATTCTGATCATCATCCTGATTGGAACGGCGACAGTTAAGTTCCTGGCACCGAATAAAGAAACGATGCCTCTGACAGAGTATTATGAATTAGGGTCCTCCGAGGTCCTGGTTATACTTCAGAATGACGTTTATGAGAAGAAAGCTCAGCTGCTGAACGGAGCAGTATATATAGATTACAATACGGTTCTAGAATATTTCAATCATAGATTCTATTGGGATTCCAATGAAAAAATAATGACCTATACGACACCGGATAAAATCATCCAATCAGTAGCCGGGAGTAAGAGCTATTCCGAAACCAAGAGTATGATAAAGACAGATATGGCGACAGAGCTGCCGTTGGTTGAGGTGGTATCCGATCAGGTGTATCTTTCACTGGATTTTGTCCAGAAATATTCGGATTTAACCTACGAATATTATGAGAAACCAAATCGTGTGATCATTCATTATCTATGGGGAGATTATCTTTACACCGAGGTAACGAAGAATACCCAGCTGCGGACCGAAGCAAGCATCAAAAGCCCTATACTGGCTGAGCTTGAGCCGGGTACTGCCTTGCAATATATAGATCCAGAGGAAGCTCCTCAAAAAGGGTTTATAAAGGTAATGACTTCAGATGGAATTAGGGGCTATGTGAAATCAAAACGTACAAAGGAAGCCGATTATCAGAAGCTGGAAAGTACTTTTACCCCACCCGAGTATAGCTCTCAGTCCCGTCCCGGTTCGGTGAATATGGTATTCCATCAGGTAACCAATCAGAATGCAGCAGATAATTTGGAGGAATTGATCAGCACTACCAGTAATGTTACGGTGGTATCCCCTACCTGGTTCAGCATCAATGATAATTCGGGAACCATCTCCTCTCTTGCCACTGAGCGTTATGTTACCAAAGCAAAGGAGCTCGGTCTTGAGGTCTGGGCTTTGGTGGATGATTTTAATCCTGATATTGATATGAAGGAGCTGCTTTCCTATACCTCCAGAAGGGAGATTTTGTCCAACTCCTTAATTGAAGCGGCTTTGGAATATAAATTAAATGGTATCAATATTGATTTTGAGAAAATTCCATCTAAGGCAGGAGTGGATTATATAGAATTTCTCAGGGAATTGTCGGTTAAGTGCAGAAATAACGGAATTGTACTGTCCGTAGACAGTTATGTACCCTCTGTATATACAGAATATTATGACCGAGCAGAACAAGGGAAGATCGTAGATTATGTTGTAGTCATGGCATATGATGAATTTTATGCCGGCTCCGAGGTGGCAGGACCCGTATCCTCCATCGACTTTGTGAAGGATGCCGTCAATAATATTCTCACAATGGTTCCGAAGGAAAAGACAATCATTGCCATTCCCTTTTATACCAGACTGTGGAAGGAAACCACTGAGGGCGAGGTAAGCTCAAAAAGCTATGGAATGGGAAGAGCCGCTGCAATACTTGAGGAGAAAGGGATTCAAGCAGAATGGAGTAATATCTACGGCTGCTATTATGCAGAATTCGTAGAAGAGGATGCAACCTACAGAATCTGGCTTGAGGAGGAAAAATCTATCGAAGAGAAGATGAAGGTAATTTCAGCTGCGGATGTCGCAGGTATAGCTAGTTGGAAGCTTGGACTTGAAAAAGGCAGCATTTGGAATGTAATTACTCCGTATCTAAAATAAGATTTTAATACTATGACAGATTAGAATAAAATAAAGAAGCGGTAAGCATGAAACTGATGTGACCTCCCTCCCATTCAATAGATTTCGGTCTAGCTTTTTGAGGTTGGCTCATACATGGCTGGCTGCTTCTTTTTTCTATCCGATTGATGTTTGGACTTTATATCGAATAGGACAGGGGACGACTTCATATGATGTAAGGAGCTTAAATATGGACGTTGCGATATGAGAAAGTATTTCAATTTATTCTTTTTACTATTCATCTGTTTTGCCTATGCCATATCTTCAGACCGATCAATCGGTGTAATGAAGCAGGCACTTCTGGAGGAACAGAATAAGAAGGAGAAACAGCTGGTCATCGTAATTGATCCCGGCCATGGGGGTAGGGATCCTGGAAAGGTTGGGATCGATAACATTCTTGAGAAGGATGTGAATTTATGTATCTCCTTGAAGCTTAAGAACCTGCTGGAGCATAATGATATTAAGGTAATCATGACCAGAGATACGGACATCGGGCTATATGGTGAGGGAGATTCTAACAAGAAGAGAGCAGATATGCAGGCAAGGGTTAAAGTCATTAAGGATTGTAAAGCGGATTTGGTAATCAGTATCCATCAGAACAGCTTTACTGAGGAATATGTCAAGGGTGCACAGGTTTTTTATTATATTAAGTCAGATCAGGGAAAAAAACTGGCGGAGCTCCTACAGAAGCAGATCGTAGAGACAATTGCGGACGGTAACCATCGCAAAGCAAAACCGAATGACAACTATTATATGTTGAAGAATACGGAGTGTCCGTTAGCCATTGTGGAATGCGGATATCTGTCCAATATCCGTGAGGCAGGATTATTAATGGAGGATAGCTATCAGGAGCGAATGGCATATGCCATCCATTTGGCATTGATACGGTTTATCAATGACGGAGGATTAAGAGAGGGACAGCAAAATTCCATGTAAGTAATAATAGTAGAGGCTTAGAGCCTCATCCCACACAAAGGGTCTATTCATACCATAATTGCTTTTATCAGTATATGGTGGTATAATGAGGTTCGGCGCAACATAGCCGTAAGGAGCATCTAGATATGAATACGATTATTAAAAAGATTAATGAGCTGCAGCTTCAGCCCGGAGAATTATCTGGAGCTGCGCAGATACTGCGTGACGGAGGACTGGTTGCATTTCCTACGGAGACAGTATATGGGCTTGGAGCGAATGCCCTGGAAGCTTCAGCAGCAAAAAAAATATATAAAGCAAAGGGTAGGCCCTCGGATAATCCGTTGATTATTCATATCTGTAGAGTTGAGGATGTGGAGATACTTGCCCGAGATATACCTGAGAGGGCATATCAATTAGCCCAGGTGTTCTGGCCGGGGCCCTTGACAATAATATTAAAGAAAAAAGACGTAGTACCTTACGGGACAACAGGAGGACTGGATACAGTCGCTATTCGTCTTCCAGCCAATCAGATTGCTAGGAAGCTGATTGAAGAAGCCGGGGTGTTTGTGGCAGCTCCTAGTGCGAATATATCAGGAAAGCCCAGTCCTACAAAAGCCGAGCATGTTATTAAGGATATGGAGGGCAAGGTTGATATGATTATTGACGGGGGTTCGGCAACCCTCGGGCTAGAATCAACGATAGTCGATCTGTCCGGTGATTCGCCCGTCATACTTCGGCCCGGGTGTATTACTAAGGCGATGTTGGAAAATGTGATTGGCAAGGTAGAGGTGGACCCGACGATATTAAACAAAAATCCTGATGACAATGCGTCTCCGAAGGCTCCGGGAATGAAATACCGCCATTATGCACCGGAAGGAAATCTGACAATATATGAAGGTGAAATAGGGCTGGTAATTGAAGCAATCAACCGGAAGGCTAAGGAGAAAGCACAAAGCGGAAAATGTGTGGGAGTGATTGCAACCGATGAGACCAAGGCCTTGTATCGCTATGGTACTGTTATGACGATCGGTTCAAGGAAGGATGAGGCTTCCATTGCTGCAGGATTATATGCCATACTCCGGGAATTTGATGAACTGCATGCAGAATATATCTATACAGAAAGCTTTGCAGATAATGGTTTAGGACATGCTATCATGAATAGACTTTTAAAGGCAGCAGGCTACAAAATAGTCAAGGTCACTGATCATCAGACATCATAATATTCCATATAAATGCTCAATGTGTTGCATGGAGAAGTGAAGGTTGGAGGTATCCATGGGGAAATATAAAAAGCTTATTTTTGTATGTACAGGTAATACTTGCAGAAGTCCGATGGCAGAAGCTATCTATAAAAATCTTGAGCAAGTCAGTGAGATGAAGGTGCTTTCCCGGGGCTTGGTGGTTCTGTTTTCTGAACCCTTAAATCCCAAGGCAGAGATTATACTGAAGAAGCATGATCTTGAGCTTTTGAATCATGTGTCAAAGGGATTGAAGACATCTGACATTGAAGAAAATACCATTATTCTTACAATGACGACAAGTCAGAAAAAGAAGGTTCAGGAGCTTTATCCTGAAGTGAAGGATGTATATACCATCAAGGAATTTGCAGGTGAATTGGGTGATGTGGTTGATCCATATGGTGGAACATTAATGGAGTATGAGGAATGCTATATTGAATTGGGTCGGTTAGTCAAAAAAACAGTGTATAAATTAAATGATGTACAGTAGGACGGAGGAAGATTATGATAGCGATAGGAAATGATCATACAGGATATGCTATGAAGAAAGCAATTATGGAATATTTGGATAAAAGAGGTTTGGAATATAAGGATTTCGGTTGTGGAGATGTAAATTCCAGCGATTATCCAGAATATGCAAAGCTGGTGGGAAGGGCTATTCAGAATGGAGAATGTGACCGGGGAATCCTGATCTGTGGTACCGGAATCGGTATTTCAATCACGGCCAATAAGATGAAGGGGATTCGTGCGGCTCTTTGCCATGACTGCTTCAGTGCAGAAGCAACCAGACTCCATAATGATGCGAATGTTCTTGCTTTAGGTGCAAGAGTGATTGGAATAGGACATGCATTAAAGATTGTAGAGACCTTTCTGGGCACAGAATTCTCGAAGGAAGAAAGACACATTCACAGAATTAGGATGATGGAGGAGTAAGCGTTATAGCAGTTCGGCTTGATTAACTGGTTCCTGCAGAGTATAGAAGCGTCCATCATATATGATATTCAGCAGATTGTTCACGGTTTTTAAAGCGTAGTTTGTTTCGGACGAAGTTATAAGCTTTTTCTCCTGAGCATCAGCAAGCTCATTTAAATCCATAATACGAATACTGCCGTCTTCAAAAAGGATTACATCAATTAATAAATCCTCGATGATGACGGTATTTTTTTCCACATCCCTCTTGGATTGAATGATATCACAATACCAATAAACAATCTGGTTATGCTCATTATATATTTTACTTATCTTAAAGCCCTTATCTAAATAGAATGCAGAAATCCCACCTGCTATATCATTGCGAGGATGTAGAGTCTTCCATCTGGTAATAATCAGATTATGCTCTGCAACAAGAATTTCGTCATCCTTAAGATGGATCAATTCATCTGGAATAAAACGTCTGCGGTATAGTTGCGGTTTGACCATAGTAATCCTCCATTCTATAAACCTGTGTTTTTCCTATCCTATGATTTTCACAATTATAACATGAATCAGAAATAAGGTACAGTGATTTCGAATAAACCATTTATTTTTGGGAAAACTAACAGTTGAAAAGATGGGATTCCTGAAAATGGAGGTTGATTTTTTGGATAATAACAAATGGAATGAGCTTCTTCACAATATAAAACATATCGCATCGCTAAAGAGAACCAAGATAACAGCTTACATTGCTGCTGTCCTTTGGATTGCTGTAATAACTCAAATTATGGTAAACAGGGTATTCCAGGAGGATGCCAGGATAACTGAAGCTTTTGTTAAGATAAATACTGAAGAAATGCAAAGTAGTATTGAAATAGCAGGAGAATATCGGACAGGTTTCTTAAGCGATGAGGATAAAAAGAAGCTGATTTGTGATCTGGCGGCTGAGATTGGTTTAACGATTGATAAAGAAATTTCTGTCTGGGAGGAAGGTACCAGAAGCGAATATTACTTTTATAAACAGGCGAAAAGAGCAAGCTCCGAGATCAAAATAATTAGTGTGGAGCAAGAAGAGGATGACGTAATAAAGATGAAGCATTACCTCATCGTCCGTCTAACCATATGCGAGGGGATACAGAGTATTGACAGATATAAGGCAATTCTTGAAAAGGCGTTTGACAGAATAGAAGCCAGGGATGTACAGGTGACGTTAAGGTACGAAGGAAACAGGGAGGGAGATATGACCACTGAGCAGAAGCACGAACTTGCCCAGCTTCTGGTGGATGAGCTACAGGGGAGAATTGCCCTGGAATATGATGAAGGAGATATTTTTACTGTCTACGGATATACCGGTATGCTCAAAGAGTACGTTACAACGCTGGATAATAAGATTAATATACAGATAGCAATTTCCTATAATGAATTGACAAACAAGACGAGAATAGAGCTTGCAACACCAATTATGGAGGAAGACTGGTAACAGTCTTCCTCCATAATTATGCTACGATATTTTGTTACTTAAAACCAGCGATGTCTGCTGCGATATCGCCTTCTTCTGTTTAGAAACTCACTCAGCAGCAGAAGAGATACAACATCGCGAAGATAATTCGGTTGTCTTCTAGGAGGATAATAATAGAGGCTGTTGGCTTCTATCTGTGGTTCTTCATCCATATCCTTTATTCTGTCATAGATACGGTCGGTAATTTTTTCAAGATATTCACGGTCGGGATATTCATCAAACATCATGCTGCCGTCATATTCCATTTTATCACATTCATCATCGACATCTTTTTGTATGCGTTTTGCAGTTCCTGGATAAAGCTGTTTCATATAATCTACATCACGATCTAAATCAGCGCTGTTATCATAACCGTACAAAGGGAACATAGGAACAGCCATAGGTACCTGGTAAGGATTGTTATTCGGTGAATACATATTGGGAATTCCCTGGTAAGGAGGATAATTCATGTTCGTTATAGCTTGAGGAGCATATTGATACATCGGATTAGCACCGGGAGCCATACCACTTCCGGGAGTCATGCCAGCACCGGGCATCATGCCAGCACCGGGAGTCGTTCTATTACCAGCTCCGGGAGTCATACCAGTTCCGGGAGCCATGCCAGCACCAGGAGCCATGCCAGTTCCGGGCATCATGCCAGCACCGGGAGTCGTTCTATTACCAGCTCCGGGCATCATGCCAGCACCGGGAGCCATACCTGTGTCAGGAGTAGTTCTAATACCAACACCTGGCATCATGCCAGTACCGGGAGTAGTTCTAATACCAACACCTGGCATCATGCCAGTACCGGGAGTAGTTCTCATACCGGCACCAGGAGTAGTCATACCGGCACCTGGAGTAGTCATACCGGCACCAGGAGTAGTCATACCGGCACCTGGAGTAGTT
>JAEZJV010000068.1 GCA_023415635.1 Bacillota bacterium
ATTTGACATATTCTCACACCTAACCTCCCTCCAGTTGTATATTGTGCGTAGACAACTGTTTGGGTATTTTTTGAATAGCACTACAATGATTATATTATTGAGGTAGCTATTTGTCAATCATATTTTATAGATAACTTATATCTGTGATAGATTGATCTATGCTATGCTAACTGTCTACCCAGGAAATCCTTTGCCTTATCGATTGCGTTATCGATACCGGCAGCGTTCTTTCCACCTGCCTGCGCCATATTCGGTCTGCCGCCTCCGCCGCCTCCGACTAATGCTGCCAGCTCTTTGATCAGGTTACCCGCATGTGCACCCTTACTCATCGCACCCTCCGTAGCCATAACAAGGAGATTCACTTTATCCGGAGCTATTGCTGAGACAAGTACGATTACGCCGTCACCCAGCTTTTCTTTTAACTGATCACCAAGATTACGCAGCTCATTCATATCCACATCCGCAAGCTTAACCGCCAGAAGCTTTACACCCTTCACATCAGTCACCTGATTCATGACATCTCCCAACGAATTGTTAGCTAGCTTGCTCTTCAGCTTTTCGTTCTCTGATTTCAGCGCCTTGATCTCCTCAAGATAAGCCTCTATTTTACCTGTTAGCTGTGCAGGCTCGGACTTTGCAGCTTTTGCAGCTGCAACCAGCTCATGCTCCAGCTCTTTATAGTATGCAAATACACCGTTACCGGTCAGAGCTTCAATTCTTCTGACACCGGCAGCGATACCTGTTTCGGTCAAAATCTTAAATACGGTGATCATACCTGTATTATTTACGTGCGTACCGCCGCATAGCTCCTTACTGTAGTCGCCCATGGATACGACACGGACATTATTCGTATATTTTTCACCGAATAAAGCCATTGCACCGGACTTCTTTGCCTCCTCTATATTCATTACCTTAGTGGACACGGGTAATCCGTTCATAATCTGTTCATTTACCAAAGCCTCTACCTTACATATCTCCTCTGCTGTAAGTGCAGAGAAATGAGTAAAGTCAAAACGAAGCCGTTCTTCATTTACTAAGGAACCTGCTTGCTCCACATGTGTCCCCAATACTAAGCGGAGCGCTTTCTGAAGCAGATGAGTTGCACTGTGGTTCTTGGCTGTCGCAGACCTCTGCGCTGCATTTACCTCCAGACTGACTTTATCACCCTGTTTAAGGATTCCCTTGGTTACAGAGCCGACATGGCCAATCTTTCCACCCGGCAGCTTAATGGTATCCTCTACTTCGAATTCTGCCTGTCCGTTCGTAATAATACCGGAATCAGCAGCCTGCCCACCGCTGGTGGCATAGAAAGGAGTCTCCTTCACTATGATGGTCCCCTTCTGCCCGGCAATCAGCTCGTCAGTCAATTCGGTTTCTGTTGTCAATACGGAAATCTCGGAAATATGGGTAAGCATCTCATAGCCCACAAATATGGATGTAAGGTCGGCATCGATCTGCTGATATACGGTCTCCTCCGCACCCATATAATTGGTGGTTCCGCGTGCACTTCTTGCAGTTTCTCGCTGAACCTCCATTGCTGCCTTAAAGCCCTTCTCATCTACCTCAAAGCCTTTTTCCTCTAGGATTTCCTTCGTAAGATCGATCGGAAAGCCATAGGTATCATAAAGCTTGAATACATCCTCTCCCGTAAGAATCTTCTTACTATTCTTCTCCAGTTCTTTCTCCATATCAGCCAGAATGGTCAGTCCCTGATCAATGGTCTTATTGAACTTTTCTTCCTCAATGGTAAGCAGCTTTAAGATGTACTCTCTCTTTTCCTCCAGCTCCGGATAACCGTCTTTGGATTCTGCAATGACTACCTTGGAAAGCTCAGCTAAAAAGGTACCCTGAATACCCAGTAGTCTTCCGTGTCTTGCCGCACGCCGGAGCAATCTTCGGAATACATAGCCTCTTCCTTCATTGGACGGAATAATCCCGTCGGAAGCCATAAAGGTAACCGATTTGATATGATCGGTAATCAGACGGATGGATATATCCTTCTTCGCATCTGTCTGATAGGTAACCTTTGCAATCTGACATACCTTATCACGGATTGTTTTATTCGTATCGATATCAAAGATGGAGCTGACATCCTGAACTACGGTTGCAAGTCTCTCCAGACCCATGCCGGTATCGATGTTCTTATTCTCCAGCTCTGTATAATTTCCATTGCCGTCACCGTTAAACTGGGTAAATACATTATTCCATACCTCAATATAACGATCGCAGTCACAGCCTACAGTACAACCTTCCTTACCGCAGCCATATTTCTCACCACGGTCGTAATAAATCTCAGAACAGGGTCCGCAGGGACCTGCACCGTGCTCCCAAAAGTTATCAGCCTTACCGAAACGAAAAATTCTTTCAGCAGGAATCCCAATCTCTTTATTCCAGATCTCAAAGGCTTCTTCATCGTTCTCGAAGATGGACGGATAGAGACGATTGGGATCAAGTCCTACCACTTTCGTCATGAACTCCCAGGACCAGGAAATTGCCTCGTGCTTGAAGTAATCTCCAAAGGAGAAGTTACCAAGCATTTCAAAGAAGGTACCATGTCTTGCTGTCTTTCCAACGTTCTCGATATCCCCCGTGCGGATACATTTCTGACAGGTTGCAACGCGCTTTCTCGGTGGTATCTCCTGTCCGGTAAAGTACGGCTTCAAAGGTGCCATACCGGAGTTAATCAATAATAAACTGTTATCATTATGAGGAATCAAAGGAAAGCTTTTCAGGACAAGATGACCCTTGCTTTCAAAAAATTCCAAGAACATTCTTCTCAAATCATTTACACCATATGTTTGCACGTATATTGCCTCCTAATATCCTATTTTTCATGGCTTTTCGGGTTGCGTGCAGCAGCTCCCATAAAAGCATATCTCCTTATTTTCTATGAGCCAGTTCTGTGGTGATATCCTCCCAGCTTAGGCCGCATTCCGCCATCAATACCATCAAATGATAGAGATAATCAGCAATCTCATAGCGAAGCTCCTCAGCTCCGGGATTCTTGGCGGCAATTATGATCTCAGTGGCTTCCTCACCGCATTTTTTTAAGATTTTATCTAATCCTTTATCGAAAAGATAATTGGTGTAAGAGCCTTCCTTGGGATTTCTTCTCCGATCAAGAATAACCTCATATACATCCTTGAATATATGGAAGGGATCAATGTTCTTATATTCCTTTTTCACCAACTCATTAAAAAAGCAGCTCTTACTGCCGGTATGGCAGGCTGGCCCAATCTGAAGCACCTTAGCGAGGATGGTATCCTTGTCACAATCCAGCGTAAGCTCCTTTACATACTGGAAATGTCCCGAGGTCTCACCTTTCATCCAAAGGCACTGACGACTTCTTGAATAATATGTCATTCTTCCGGTCACAACAGTTTTATTATATGCTTCCTCGTTCATATACGCAAGCATTAAAACTTCATTTGAGCGATAATCCTGTACAACTACAGGTATTAATCCATTCTCTCCCAGCTTAAAGGCATTAAATTCAAGCTTGCTTTCAAAGGAATTCACTGAAATTCCTTCCGCCATCACAGCATACTTTGCCTTCATGATATCCTTATTCTCAAAAAAATCAGTGGATACACCAACCACATTATTCATACTAAGCAGACTGCTGATATCATTCCGTATCAGACTGTCACGGATGATTACCGGAACCGGTGACTGTTCAATTCTGTTCCTGGTATTTTCCGATAAGGTGACATGCTTCAGTAATACCTTACCAGTCTTATTCTCCTCCAAAATATGATATAAATCCTCCTTTGTATCCATATACTCCTGCATATCCAGTTCTAGGATGATTTTATCATTACCGAAACGTTCCGTGGCTTCCTTGAGCAGTGATTTATTACTCAGCAGGCTATATTTGACAATCACCGAAGCAGCTCCGGTATATATTGCTTTCTTAATATCCTCCAGCCGTTCTGCATAACAGCCGATCAGGATCGGAATATCGGTTTCTTTTATTATTTCTTTCACTAAGGTAAGGAACTCTTCTCTGGATTTTTCATCCTTGGAATAGTTATAAACGAACAGTTCATCAGCTCCCCCATAGGAATAATCCTTAGCCAGAGCAATCACCCTGACGGTAATTTCATTTTCGGCATTGATATAGGGAATGATTTTCTTGTAAGACATGATGGTTACCTCCTGAGAATAATTCCTTTTTTGATAGAGATGCATTTACAGACATTTATTTATAGTATAGTCATTCATTTATAGCCATACTATGAGTGCTTTGTGATACCCTGTCATCCTCTTCATACATACGGACAGCAGTTTTTAGATCTATCCTGTTTTCATATAAAGCTTTTCCAACTATTGCCCCATATACATTGATTTCCTTTAACAATTCCAGATCCTTTAGGGAGGAAACACCGCCTGAAGCTATAATATCAAGTCCTGTGATATCTACCAGCTCCTTAGTATGGGGTATATTAGGCCCCTGCAGCATGCCATCCTTGGAAATATCAGTGTACACAATGGTCTTTACACCATATTCCTTCATCTCCAAAGCAAGCGTAACCGCGTGATAATTGCTGACCTTCTCCCAGCCTTCTATCGCAACCATTCCGTCCTTGGCATCAATTCCGATTACGATATGCTCAGAACCGAACAACGCGATGGCTTCCTTGATAAAACCAGGATCCTTGACTGCTTTTGTGCCAATAATAACACGTGCTACTCCAAGGGAAAGCTTGTTCTCAATATCCTTAATGGAACGAATTCCACCTCCGACCTGTATCGGAATATTCACCTCCGATACGATATTTTTAATGACCTCATCATTGACTGAATGCCCCACAAGAGCCCCGTCCAGATCTACAATATGGATAAAGGAAGCCCCGCAAGCTTCCCATTGTTGTGCTATGTTTAGAGGGATATCCGAATATACCAGCACATCCTGAAAGCTCCCCTGTCTAAGTCTTACGCATTGCCCATTTTTTATATCGATTGCCGGAAACAATTTCATCGCTTTATACCTTTGCCTTTCAGTTGTATAATAATCAGTCAATGGAACCCTTCGTGGATAATACGCCCTGAATACGCTCGTCAATGGTACAGGCCTCGTCCAAGGCTTTTGAAAAGGCTTTGAATGCAGCCTCGATGATATGATGATTATTCTCTCCGTTCAGTTTTTTGATATGTAAATTCATACCCGCACTGTAAGAAATCGCATAAAAGAATTCCCGGATAAGCTCTGTCTCCAGATACCCTACCCTATCAATCGTTAAGTCAAGGTCAAAGGCAAGATAAGGACGACCGGATAAATCGATGGCACAAAGGATCAGTGTCTCATCCATAGGTAGTATAAAGGAACCGTAACGCTTGATTCCCTGCTTATCACCAAGAGCACTCTTAATCGCTTGCCCAAGAACAATTCCTGTATCCTCAACCGTATGATGGGAATCTACATATAAATCCCCTTTTACCGATAGCTTCATATCAAAAAAACCGTGCCGCACAAAGCTCTCCAGCATGTGATTAAAGAAGCCTATCCCTGTCTCAATCTGAGCCTTTCCTGTACCGTCTATCACAAATTCCATATTGATATCTGTTTCCTTTGTCTTACGATTAATTACAGCGTCTCTGGTGCTCATTCGTTTCATCCTTTCGTGTAAGGTCAGATCTCACCGGCGGAACTGTCCCCCGCTGATGATTTTATTATACAATAAGTGAAATAAATGTCAAATCCTATTCAAATCTCACTGCAATGGAATTGGCATGTGCAGTAAGGCTTTCCGAGTTCGCAAAGGTGACGATATCCTGATAGATTGGTTCCAGGGCTTCTCTGGAATAAGAGATGATGCTTGACTTTTTAACAAAATCATCCACTCCTAAGGGTGAGAAGAATTTAGCAGTTCCGTTGGTCGGCAGAATATGATTCGGACCAGCCATATAATCTCCCAAAGGTTCACTGGAGTATTCTCCGATAAAGATAGCACCAGCATTTTTAATCTTTGTCATTACCATAAAGGCATCCTTCATCATGATTTCCAAATGCTCAGAAGCAATCTCGTTCGCTGTCTCCACAGCCTCCTCCAAGGTTTCAGCTACCATAATATATCCGTAATTATCCAGGGATTTTTGTATGATTTCCTTACGGGAAAGCTGTTCGACGAATAGATCAACTTCCTTTGATACCTGATCCGCCAAGGTCTTACTGGTGGTGATCAGGATAGCTGAGGCCAGCTCGTCGTGCTCTGCCTGAGAAAGCAGGTCAGCCGCCACATATCTTGGATTAGCGGTTTCATCGGCAAGTACCAGAATTTCACTGGGTCCGGCAATAGAATCAATACTGACATGACCGTAGACAGCTTTCTTGGCGAGTGCCACATAGATATTTCCGGGACCAACGATTTTATCAACCTTTGTAATGCTCTGTGTCCCGTAAGCCAAAGCAGCGATAGCCTGCGCTCCGCCAACCTTGTAGATTTCAGTTACCCCAGCTTCTTTAGCAGCTACCAGTGTTCCGGGATTAACCTTTCCCTCCCTGTCACAGGGTGTGGTCATGGCTATTCTCTTCACTCCCGCTACCTTAGCTGGAATAACGTTCATCAAAACAGAGGATGGATATGCTGCTTTTCCTCCTGGTACATAGACACCAACAGCCTCAATAGGAGTAACCTTCTGACCAAGGATCGTTCCGTTCTCTGTCGTATCAAACCAGCTGTATTGCTTTTGCTTGCTATGATAGGCTTCAATATTGGTAATTGCTTTTCGGATAATCTTAACTACCTCAGCATCCACCTTAGTATATGCTTCATCAATTTCTTCTTTCGTAACTCGGATGGTTTCCTTGGATAAGTCAGCTTTGTCAAAGCGTCTGGTAAATTCAAACAACGCTTCGTCCTTATTATTTCTGACCTCACTCAGGATATCGGACACTACCTTGGCATATTCCTCATATTGATTGGGACTCCTCTTCAGAAGACTCTCTAATATATTCCTTTTAGTCTCACTGTTCAGTTCTATTCTGTTCATGGGTTATTGCCACCTTTCCTATTTATGGTTTATTAAGAATTTCAGTATCAGATTATTTTCAGACCATCTGCTATATTTCCTGTTTTTAATTTTTATTTACACGGATCTGCTTGCTACAGCTTCCTTCAAGTCTCTGATAATCTTCGTAATTCTCTCATGCTCCATCTTAATACTGACTTCGTTTACGACCATTCTGGCTGAAAGGCTGCAGATTTCTTCAAGAACCTCAAGACCATTTTCACGGAGTGTTGAACCAGTCTCCACGATATCAACAATTACCTCCGATAAACCAACGATCGGTGCGAGCTCAATGGAACCGTTAAGCTTGATAATTTCCACCGTCTGATGCTTCTTATTATAAAAATAATCCTTTGCGATATTGGGATACTTCGTAGCTACACGAATCAGCTCCCCATGCTTTAAAAGCTCCTTTGCCGAGGCCGGACCGGCCACACACATTCTGCATTTCCCAAGCCCTAAATCGACTACCTCATACATCTTCCGGCCTTCCTCAAGAATGGTATCCTTCCCGACCACCCCGATATCAGCTGCACCATATTCCACATAGGTTGGTACATCATTGGCTTTTGCTAAAAAGAATCTAAGCTTTAGCTCTTCATTAACAAAAATAAGTTTTCTGGAGCTCTTATCCTTGATTTCTTCGCAGGTAATCCCGATCTTCTCCAGCATCTCCAGTGTATTTAATGCAAGACGTCCCTTTGCGAGGGCCAGCGTAATATATCTCATCCCCATCCTCCATTCTTTTATGGAGGATTTTCCTCCTCCATTGGTATCGGTAGTATCTCCTCTGCTCTTTTTGAGGATATTCCACCTACCCGTTACTGTAGAAATTCATGCATCCTTGCAGCCTGTACTGTGCCTGCGGCAATATCCATGACCTTAATTTCATCGTCATTATCGAGATACAGTATGCCTCCGATATTCATTCGCTTTGCATAGGCAATATAAGCTTCTGGCTGATAAATGTCATTCGACATCTGTAGAATACTGTTAATTCCACCCTCTCTAAAATGCTTAGCCAGTGCAATTGCCTGTCTTCGATAATTCTTCCGGTATAGGATCAAGGTATCCGAAGCCTCCGGCTCCTCCAGGAGCCTTTGACGGGATAAGGCCAGCATAAGTTGATCAATAACGATGACAAGACCGATTGCCGGACATTCCTTACCAAACTGTACTACAAGGTTATCATATCTTCCTCCGGTAGCTACCGCATCTCCGGTACCATAGGTATAGGCTTTAAAAATTATACCAGTATAATAATTATATTGACTCAGCATCCCGAGATCAAAGGTAATGTATTTCTCATAGCCGTATTCTGCCATAATTTCATATAATTTTTCCAGATGCTCGATCGCTTTTACAGCTCTTGTGTCAGCAGTCAAGCCTTTTGCATAGCTCAAGGTATCCAGTGAACCGAACAATTCAGGAAGCTTTAAGAAAATCTCCTTTAAATTTCCGCTCATACTCTTTTCCTTGATGATTTCTTCCACCCCGAACATATTCTTCTTTGCAATCAGAACACGAAGATTTGTTATCTCTTCTTCCTCGGTTATCCCTGCATTTTCGATCAGCGCCCGGAAAAAGTCTGCATACCCAATCTCTAATTGAAATTCGGTTAATCCAGACTGTAGGAGACATTCGATCGTCAGAGCCAGAAGCTCCGCATCCGCTTCAATACTATCGTCATTCATCAGCTCGGCTCCCAGTTGGGTGGCTTCCTTCAGCTTTCCCTGATAGCTGGTATTATTGATGAAGGTATTTCCGATATAGCATAGACGAACAGGAAGCTCCTCTTCCTTATAATACCTTGCCATGCATCTGGCAACAGAGGGTGTGATATCCGGCCGCAGCACCAACGTATTGCCATCCCTGTCAAAGAACTTATACATATCCTTGGATGCTACTGTTCCACGTTCCTGGCTGAATATATCAAAAAATTCGAAGCTTGGAGTCTGGATATCCCGAAAGCCGTAATGCTTTAGCACATGATGGAGCTTATTCTGCAGCATTAATTTCGTAGCGCATTCTGTATTGTAGATATCTCTGACTCCCTCAGGTGTATGTAGCAGTTTATCCTTCATAATAACACCAAGCCTTTCTTTTATTTACATTCATAAAATAATAATCCCGAATATTACTTTAGTATGGTAACGTGATAATTCGCTACCATACTAAATATGTTGTTTCATTATAATTTAATTTTTTAAGAATGTCAACCAAAATAATCAACCATAGATGAATACCTTCATCTCTTAATTAGTAATATCTGAAGCTTCACTACTCTCTACGCTCCAAATCCTGTTGCAGCAAGTTAAGGTAATGAATGCAGGCTCCGCTCTGTAAAGGAATGACATATTCCTGATCTAGCTCCTCATAACGAAAGCTCTTTCTACCTCCGTTCAAAGCCCTATTCCAAAACTCATAAAGCTTATCAAAGGTAAGATAATAATAAATCTCCTTTTTCTTAAAATATATCAGTAAAAAAGCAACCCCATTCTGTTCTTCAAATTCCTTCATAAAAGTAATCTGATGTTCATGGACATTATTAATACTGAAGGTGTCGAGGGCACATTCCTTGGCATCAAAGCAAACCGGTATTCCCTGCACAACACCAATATAGTCTACCGTACTTTTCTGCTCAAAATATGCTAATGTGATATGACGATTCTCCTTGTCGATATTGATCGGGGTAATCGGTGTGGGAACCTTTTGCATTAAAGCCAGTCCCTTCTCCCGGTATTTCAAATTCGTGTAATTAATCATTTCCTCCAGCATGGAGCCGCGTAAGCCCCTGGAATTCCATGATGACATATAGGATCCCTCCCGTTAATCTACATATACCTCTGAAAACAGCACATAATTACTTTATAAATACAATATACCATAACCGTAAGTCCGCTTGTTTAGCTATATATTTCATATGATAATATAAGAAGCAGCTTCCAGTAAAACATCTCTGCTATTCAGAAATCAATGCATTCTTAATTCTTTGAAACTGCTCAGGAAGCTCTGCAGTAAAGCACTTGCCCGATAGGTACGATAATTCTCCCTCAAGCTTTGGGATAATAATCTGATAAGAATGTAAAAGCTGTGAGGTCAGGCCGTACTTCTTCTTAAAATAATGATTGGTTTTCTGACTTCCGTATTTAAAATCTCCAACAATCGGATGTCCGATACTTGCCAGATGGGCACGGATTTGGTGTGACTTGCCGGTAATCAGCTTCACCCGCAGCAGCGTATAGCTGCCCAGTGTTTCCTCCTCCTTAAATCCTATCCCTTCTCCTGCCGCCTTTGAATAAGCCAATGGTTCGTACTCAGTACAGATATACTCCGAAGCCTCCACCTGCTTTGGATAAATCTTTACCTGATTCCTTTCTTCTTCCTTACATAAATAACCCTCAATCCGTTTCTTCTCTTCGACCCTTCCTTTCACAATACAGAGATAATATTTCTCCAGGGACCGGCTCTTCAACAGCTTCGCCATCTCCTGCAATCCCAGTAGTGATTTACCGGCAATCAGGATTCCACCTGTATTCCTATCCAGACGGTTGCATATTGCAGGTTTAAAGCTGAGTAACTGATCCTTTGACATCTGATTTGAGGACAACAGGTAGGACAGGATATATTCTACCATTGAGACATCCCCTTTATCGGCTTTCTGGGAAAGTACCCCAAGCGGTTTATTAACGATAAGTAGGTGTTTATCCTCATAGATAATGTCCAATTTATCTTCTACAATTGTAGTATCAATTTCCTCCGAGAATTGAGCATAGGTCTCATCGGACAGGAACAGCTTAATTTCATCCTGTACCGCAAGCTTCTCTGATCCATCTGCCTTTTTTCCATTTAGGGTAATATTTTTTTTTCGCAGCATTTTATAGATGAAGCTTTTCGGTGCCTTATTTAATAATTTGCCCAGTAGCTTATCCAGCCGCTGTCCCGCTTCATTCTGTTGTACATTGAATTGCTTCATAGTAATTCTCCAAGGTTGACATAATATTATTCTGTAGCATCTATTGTTCAATTACTTAGAATTTGACTATCATTTTAAGATAAAGTCACTGCAAAAGCTCCAATACCTCAAAAATTGAATTCACATAATAATCAGCCAGGCGTTTTTTCTCTTCAATGTCACGCTCCGAAAACTCATCATAAACAGCACATACCTTCATATTGGCATTCTTTCCAGCCATCACACCCTGCAGAACATCCTCGAATACCAGACATTTTTGTGGAGGTACACCTAAATCCTCTGCAACCAGCAGATAGATATCCGGAGAAGGCTTTCCCCTTGCTACCTCACAGGAGGTTCGGATGGAGGAAAAATAACCCTTCATATCATGTTTATCAATGATTAAATCCACCAGTTCCCTGGAATTGCTGGTAGCTATTCCCGCCGGAAGGTTATTCTGTCTTAAATAGGTTAAAAACTCAGTCACACCTTCCTTTAGAGGAACCTCATTCAGGTATTTCTCCCAGGCCATCTCATTCCAATCGCTCTTGATTTGATCCAAGCTGTCAGGGAGCTGAAAGCGTTCTTTAAAATAAACTGCCGTTTCCGAAAAACTCATTCCCTCAATGCAATTCTGCAGGTCTTCGGGTAGCTCTATCCCGAATTTTGCCAGGTAATCAATATCTATACTTTTCCACATCCACATAGAATCTACTAAGGTTCCGTCTAAGTCAAATATTACTGCCTCTATATCCTTTAACATATAAACTCCTTCATATGCCAAGCAACTGATGCTCAGTCAAATTATAGTATATTGTTCTATCTCCCATGTCCTTTAACTTTCCTCTACCGGTTGACGGATTTTAAGGAAAGCAGCTCCTCCTCTGTCAATTCACGGTATTCTCCGGGCTTCAAGGTCTGATCCAGTACCAAACTTCCCATCGATAGCCGTTTCAGATAGAGAACTTTCTTACCTATTGCTTCAAACATCCGCTTCACCTGATGGTATTTTCCCTCCTGTATTGTCAGCTCTATCTCCGAAATATCATCAGATGCAAGAAGCTTCAGCTTAGCCGGTAGCGTATCCGCAGCTTCACCGATATCGACTCCTTTTTCAAAGGCTTCGACATCCTCCTTCGTTACCCTGCCTTCTATTCTGGCATAGTATACCTTATCCACATGCTTTTTAGGGGAAAGCAGCCGATGTGCCAGCTCTCCGTCATTGGTAATCAGAAGCAGCCCTTCCGTATCCTTGTCCAGTCTTCCCACCGGAAAAAGATCCTTACACCTTCTGTCTCTGATTAAATCCAGAACCGTGGTACTGACGTTATCCTCAGTCGCAGATACTACACCTGCGGGTTTGTGCAGCATATAGTACTGATATCTGATATAATCTACCGAAGTATCGTCAAAGATAATCGTATCTATTCCCGGCAATACCTTCTGTTCAGGTCTGTTACACAGCTCTTGATTTAGCTTCACTCTGCCCTTTCGTATATATTCCTTTATCTCGCTTCTGGTTCCAATCCCCATATCAGCTAGATATTTATCAAGTCGAAGCTGTTCTGCCATCCAATTCCCAACTTTCTGTATCATTCACTTTTATGACCTGCCTGTGGCAGATTACGTTATAATTTTTAGTATCCTCATACCCATCTCCAGCCGGGCAGATACTTGTTCCTATATTGATTCTTTGCGGCCTTCAGCCAACCAAGCGGAAAATCTCCTACACACACCAAGTACCAGCCATCCTCTTGTATTCCCTCCGGTTCAATTGCTTCACACTTTAAGTAACGGATGACATTCGGATCCTCCTCCTTCAGCCTCAGGAGCTTATCATAATCCTTAACCGTCAAAGCACAGGCCAAGGCCTGAGAGGGTTCAAAACGTTGTTTTTTCATTTCTCCAAGCAATAGTCCCTGTCTGAGTATCCGAAGTCCCTTCAGTTGAGGCAAGCCCTCCGGAAGCAGATAGATTCTATCTTCATGTACATGCAGCAGCTCCGGCTTTACAGGAAGCTTCAAGGAACGGATGAACTCCATCGCTTCCTCAGAAATCTCTGTCCTTCCCTTCAGGATCGCAGCAGATCTTCCACTTGGATAACGGTCAGTGCTTAAAAGGGTTCTCTTCTTCTCTGTATCCACAACCCGCTTTCGCAGCAAGGTAATAAAATGTCCTTCTCCGTCAATTCTATGAGGCCACAGACGAACACAATGCCTTAGCTCGTCCAGCCGTCCTGTCTCCAAGGCCTGCTGCTTGAGAAGCTGAGATAGCCATTCCGGTTTACCGCAATCAAAGCCTGCATAGGAGATTCCCGCCTCATGCTGTTGCTTTGGATCCGATAAAGGTGATATCACTTCAAATTCCGGGCATGCTCTTAGTAGAAAGCTGATGGTACCTTCATTCTCCTCCGGAGAGAAGGTACAGGTGGAATAAAGCATCATTCCTCCGGGCTTCAGCATCTTAGCCGCAAAAAGTATAATTTCCTTCTGAAGCTTATTATAATAGTCTACACCGTACTGCTCCCAGTTTTTCATAATTGCAGGACTTTTACGAAACATTCCTTCACCTGAGCAGGGTGCGTCGATCAATATCTTATCGAAATACTCCGGAAAATAATCCGCCAGCTTATTTGGGGCTTCAGAAAGCACGAGCGCATTACGTATCCCGAAAAGCTCGATATTCTTTAGTAATGCTTTGGCTCTGGAATTACTGATATCATTCGATACCAGAATTCCTTCCCCAGCAAGCTTTGCACCCAGCTCTGTACTCTTGCCACCCGGAGCGGCACAGATATCCAGAACCTTTTCTCCCCGCTCTATCGGAAGCAGACTGGCCGGCGTCATCGCACTCGGCTCCTGTATATAATATACACCGCCATAATAATAGGGATGCTTTGCCGGTTGCTCCTGCGTATCATAATAGTAACCGCCTCGAACCCAGGGAATTCTTTTTATAGAAAAAGGACAGATACACTCAAATTCCTCCGGGGAGGTCTTTAGAGTATTGATACGCAGTCCGCCGAAATGCGGTTTATTATAGCATGTCAAATACTCCTCAAATTCCTGTCCAAGAAGCTTTCTCATTCTGTCCTCAAATAATTTAGGTAAATTCATTTTCTCACTCCGTTATTTTATCTAAGACTTTGTGCACGGTATCTTGCAGAAATCAGATCCAGTTCCTTAGAAAATTGCGCCAGCTCATCCTGATCACCGTTTTGATAGATCCTGAAAAACTCGTCCTGAATTGTGACTACCTCCTGCTTATTCGCTACTTTATATAGGTTCTGGATATTCGTAAGGATATCAGCTACAATATTGGCCTTAATGGTAAAGGAGTTTTGTGCATCCATAATCTCATCTCGAACCACGGACATCTCCCGGTCAAGAATAAGAATGGCTTCTGCAGCGGATGTCAGTCTCTCTCTGATGTGCTCCGGCATGTTCTGCTTGTACTTATACTGCAGAGAGTGTTCGATGGTCGCCCAGAAGTTCATCGCCAGGGTTCTGATCTGAATTTCAACCTGCAGCTCCTTCTTCCCCTTCAAGGTCTCGACATCGTAATACACAATCAGATGATAGGAACGATAGCCGCTCTTTTTCATCTTATTGATATAATCCTTTTCGTTCTTAATTCTCATGTCTGAACGCTTCTTAATGACATCAACCACTTTATAGATATCTTCCACAAACTGGCAGATAATGCGGATACCTGCAATATCATCAATCTTTTCTTCAAAATTGGTAAGTTCAAGGTTCTTCTTCTGAGCTTTCTCTAAAATACTTGAAATCGTCTTGACTCTGCCGGTTACCTGTTCGATGGGGGAATAAGCACCAACATGCTTATATTCGTCTATAATATGGTTAAATTTAATTACCAATTCGTCAACAGCCAAGGCGTAAGGATCAAGTATCTCTCTCCAAAGTTGTATTTCCATCACTACTTACCTCCTAAATAACCTTTGTGAAATTCTTAAAGTAATGTCGTCATCCTTCATCCAGAGTAAGTACCATCATGGATAAGGCTGCGAGACCTGCCGTCTCAGTGCGTAGAATACGTCTCCCAAGGGTAATCGGTTGAATGTTATTAGTGATAGCTATCTCTATCTCCGATGCTTCAAAACCACCCTCCGGTCCGATAAATAAACCTATTGACTTGAACTCCTTCAGCCTATTCATGATTTCACGAGTAAAGTCCATGCCCCTCGCATTCTCATAAGGGAGAAGATTAAGCTCTAGCTTTGCAGCTTCCCTGACCGCCTCCAAATAATTCATCACCGGTCTGATCTTTGGGATGATACCGCGTCCCGACTGCTTTGATGCTCCTTCTGCAATAGCCTGCCATCGTTCCAGCTTCTTCTCTTCCTTCTTCTTATCATCCAGTCTCACAATTACACGCCTTGTCATAACCGGTACGATTTCGGTAACCCCAAGCTCTACTGCCTTCTGGATAATCAGTTCCATCTTTTCCTGCTTCGGCAAGCCCTGATATAGAACTATCTTTGCCGGAAGCTCCGTACCTGTCTCCTGTACAGACTGAATACTTGCAAGAATTTCATGCTCTGACACCCTATTAATTATACAATAACAGTCTTTTCCCTGTCCATTACAAATTATGATTTCCTCGCCCTGCCTCATACGAAGTACGTTCCGGATATGGTTGACATCCGGACCTGTAATCCTTATTTCATTCTCCGATATCTGATTGGGCTCAACATAAAAACGTGGCATAATTATCTCCTTGGTTCAATTTCAATAGCCATATCTATTATACCGCAAAAAGAACATATGTTCAACTAAATTTAACCATTTTTGTTAATTTAATTATGGCTTTCCTATTTATAAAAACTTACATGATGCTATTCTACTATATAGATTGAGATAATCTTATAAATACTGGAATTATCATCCTTCATTGAAGAAGATTACTTTTAATTCTGCCAAATTGCATCTAAAAGCAGAAAAAAGAACGGGAGGATTAATTTATGGTAGATATATCAGGTATTATCGCTTGCGCCTTTGTCAAGAGTTGTGTTACTTTACCGGTAACCTATAACTCCTTATTACTTTTCTTATTATCTTTGCCATCTTTAGTGGAATTTATGAAATTATCCGGCTTATTAAGCTTGTTCTCGCTTTGATTATCCTTACTGCCTTAGCAGGTATCATCTATGTCAATACCGCTTCACAATTTCGAAAATAGAATACATAGGATTCTTATTTCTGTGCTATGAAGGAAACCCAATCATTCATTTTATTCACTTCAAGAATCGTAAAACCATTCTTAAGAAGCGCGTCTCTTACCGCTTCTTCTTTCATATATATGATGCCTGAACTGATGAAGATGCCTCCGGGTTTTAAGTTCTCACCGATAACCTCCGACAGAGGAATGATGACATCCGCAAGAATATTTGCTACGACCAGATCATATTTTTCTTTCCCGATCTCGGTTCTGATACCGTAATCCTCAATGATGTTTCCGGTAATAAAGCTTACATTACCCTCTTTTAATTTTAGGCTATTTACTTCGGCATTCTCGATCGCAGAAGCTGTTGCATTTGGATCAATATCAATACCCAGGACTTCCTTGGCACCAAGCTTTTTTGCAATAATGGATAATATTCCACTGCCGCTGCCCGCGTCAAGTACTATGGTATCAGGCTTTAAATATTGCTTCAGCCCCGTGATACAGAGCTTTGTTGTCTCATGAGCCCCTGTTCCAAAGGAGGTGCCCGGATCAATCTCAATGACGAGATCGTCTTCTCTTAAATCTGCAACCTCCTCCCAAGTAGGCTTAATCAGGATATTATCATCCACACGGAAGGGTTTAAAAAATTGCTTCCAGTTATTGATCCAATCCTGATCATCGGTCTGATCTACTACAATCTTCCCACTGCCTATATCCGTATATTCTGCAAGCTCCTTCAGTCCCTGGTTCACTTTTTCCATCAGCTCATCGGTTTTTTGGGTATTATCAACATAGAAGCTGACAGTAGCTATGCCATCATCATCACCAAGCTCCGGGAGGATATCAATGAAAAGCTTTCTTTTGTCCTCCTCTGATAAGGGTATCTTATCTGTTACCTCAATTCCTTCTATACCAAGATCATTCAACATATCACTGATCAAATCGACTGCTTCTGTCGAAGTTTCCAACATAAACTTGGTCCATTTCATAGTCTTACCGTACCTTCCTGCAAAAATTAATCCGAAGACTGGATTAACAGCTGTCTGTAATCTTCCCCTTCGGATTTAATATGTTCTATGCACTATTTCCAGAATTTCTTCCTTCCACTCTTTTCGTTTTCGGTACTATCATTTTGTTCTGATTTTCCCGTCATAGCATCATCGAATTTCTTAAGTAATTCCTTCTGCTCCGAATTAAGATTCGTAGGAACCTGTACCACCAATGTTACATAATGATCACCACGTAATGACTTATTGCGAAGGCTGGGAACACCCTTTTCTCTCAAACGAACTTTGGTATCTGTCTGAGTTCCCGGTTTTACATTATAGATGACATCTCCATCCACGGTGCTGATCTTGATATCTCCGCCCAAAACAGCAATAGCATAGGAAATGGGAGCGGTAGAATAAATATCATAATCCTGACGCTGGAAGATCGGATGCCTGCTGACTTCTATCTCGACCAGCAAATCTCCTCTCGGGCCTCCGTTGGTTCCAGGCTCACCCTTACCTCTGATTCTTACGCTCTGACCGCTGTCTATGCCCCCAGGGATAGATACCTTGATTTTCTTTTTACTACTGATATAGCCTGTTCCATAGCAATCAGAACATTTGTCGCGGATAATCTTACCGGTACCCTTACAATCCGGACAAGTCTGAACATTGCGTACCATACCGAACAAGGATTGTTGAGTATATACAACCTGACCTTTACCACCGCATTTTGAGCAGGTATCTGCAGTTGTCCCGGGCTTTGCACCAGTTCCATGACAGGTACCACAATCGTCCTTCAGTGTCAGCTCAAGCTCCTTTTCAGTTCCAAATACCGCTTCCTCAAAAGTGATTCTGACAGATGTCCTGAGATTTGCTCCCTGCATCGGTCCATTATTGGCACGTCTGGAACGACCACCGCCGAACAGATCACCAAATATATCACCAAAAATATCACCCATATCCATGGAGCTGAAATCAAAGCCTCCGGCACCTCCACCTGCTCCTCCGTCAAAGGCTGAGTGTCCGAATTGATCATACTGTCTGCGTTTATCTGCATCACTTAAGACAGCATAGGCTTCTGAAGCCTCTTTAAATTTGGCTTCCGCAGTTTTATCTCCTGGATTGGTATCGGGATGGTATTTCTTTGCAAGCTGTCGATATGCTTTTTTAAGTTCGTCATCCGTCGCTGATCTGCTGACACCTAAGACCTCATAATAATCACGTTTATCTGCCATTTTATTCTTCACCTTTCATAGCCTTATCTATCGCTTAACACAATCCAGCCAATTACATAATATAGCATAGTTGTGATCTGTTTTCAATGGCAAACAGGCAGTCAATGCTGACCGCCCATTTCCCTTCTATTAATTTTTATGGAAGAACCACAGGTTGAAATCCTAGGAATTAGAACCTGAGGCTCTGTCCGAATTTCATTAATATCTGCTAAACAACCTTACCATAGAATGTCTATGGCCTTATTGTAAGTTCCTTTCATTGAGCCGATCAGCCTTTACCTCTCGGTTACTATACTTCGCGGTAATCTCCATCCACTACATCGTCATTATAGCCGCCTGCCGCTCCGCCTGCCTGACCGCCTTCCTGTCCACTAAAGCCTGACATATCAGGACCTGCACCTGCCGCACCGCTTTGCTCATAAAGCTTAGCAAATAATGCCTGTGCATCCTCCATCAATTTATCCTTTGCAGCCTTGAGATCAGTAACCTCACCCTCACTCATTACCTCAGGGTTGGATTTCTCAATTAATTCCTTTAATCTGGTAAGATCAGCTTCTACAGTTTCTTTTGCTGAAGCATCAATCTTATCACCAACTTCACTTAATGCCTTTTCGGTCTGGAATACCATAGAGTCCGCTTCATTTCTGACATCTACAGCTTCCTTACGTCTCTTATCCTGTGCCTCATATTCTGCTGCTTCTCTAACCGCTTTATCGATATCACTATCGGATAAATTGGAGCTTGCAGTTATGGTGATATGCTGCTCTCTTCCGGTTCCGAGATCCTTAGCGGATACATTAACAATACCATTGGCATCAATATCGAAGGTAACCTCGATCTGAGGAACACCTCGTCTTGCCGGCGGAATACCGTCGAGGCGGAATTGTCCAAGGCTCTTGTTGTCCTTCGCAAACTGTCTTTCACCCTGCACGACATTGATATCAACAGCAGTCTGGTTATCTGCAGCAGTTGAGAAGATCTGACTCTTCTTGGTCGGAATGGTTGTATTTCTTTCAATCAATCTGGTAGCTACGCCGCCTAAGGTCTCGATAGAAAGCGACAACGGGGTTACGTCCAGAAGAAGGATGTCTCCCGCACCTGCATCACCAGCCAGCTTACCACCTTGAATGGAAGCACCGATTGCCACACATTCATCGGGGTTTAAAGTCTTGGAGGGCTCCTGTCCAGTCAGCTGTCTTACCTTATCCTGTACAGCAGGAATTCTGGTAGAACCTCCAACTAATAATACCTTCTTAATGTCTGAAGGTGCAAGACCAGCATCACGAAGTGCATTCTGAACCGGTACTATTGTTCTCTCTACAAGATCATGTGTTAACTCATCGAATTTCGCACGTGTTAAATTCATATCGAAATGCTTCGGGCCTTCTGAGGTTGCTGTAATGAAGGGAAGGTTGATGTTGGTGGTTGTAGCAGTGGACAACTCCTTCTTTGCCTTCTCAGCAGCTTCCTTTAGTCTCTGAAGTGCCATTTTATCGGTGGATAAATCTACACCGTCGGATTTCTTGAATTCATCAATCATATATCTGGTGATTCTATCATCGAAGTCATCACCACCAAGTCTGTTATCGCCGGAGGTAGCTAAAACTTCGATAACACCGTCACCTATATCGATGATTGAGACATCAAAGGTACCACCGCCTAAATCGTATACCATAATCTTCTGCTCATGTTCATTGTCGAGACCGTAAGCAAGAGCTGCCGCTGTAGGCTCATTGATAATTCTCTTTACATCCAGACCTGCAATCTTGCCTGCATCCTTAGTCGCCTGTCTCTGAGCATCATTAAAGTAAGCCGGAACAGTAATTACAGCTTCTGTTACCTTTTCACCGAGATAGCTTTCCGCATCTGCCTTCATCTTCTGAAGGATCATTGCAGAGATTTCCTGTGGTGAGAATCTCTTATCGTCAATTTTTACTCTGAAATCCGTACCCATATGTCTCTTAATGGAAGCTATGGTTTTATCGGAATTAGTTACAGCCTGACGCTTTGCAGGCTCACCAACTAGACGTTCTCCTGTTTTTGTAAATGCAACAACACTGGGTGTTGTTCTAGCTCCCTCTGTGTTTGCGATAACAACGGGCTTTCCACCTTCCATAACGGCTACACATGAATTTGTTGTACCTAAGTCAATACCTATAATTTTACCCATATTTATTCCTCCTAAATTAAAATGAATTACTAGTTGATTTGGCAGGGAGAAATTATCCTCCCTATATAAAATTTAGTATTACGATGATTGCTCAGGAGGATTTCTCCTCCCTAAAAATAAATCAAATCACTACATTATTAAAATCATATATATATATGTTAATTCACTACCTTAACCATGCTGTGACGGACCACCATATCTTTATAAATATATCCCTTCTGGAATTCATCCGTCACTAAATTCTCACCCATGCTGTCATCTTCGCCATGCATTACTGCATTATGAAAATTCGGATCAAACTCTTTCCCGACCGCATCAATCGGTCTTAAGCCGATCTCCTCGAGTGTTGTCATGAGCTGACGGTAAATCAGTTCAATCCCCTGTGCAAAACCGCTTTCCTTTTCTTTATCAGTAACTGTACCGAGACCACGTTCGAAGTTATCGACAATCGGAAGTATCTTTTCGATAAAATCTTTGATGCCCATATCATACATTAATGATTTCTCTTTTTCGGATCGCTTTCTGAAATTATCAAATTCAGCCATGTTTCTCATCAGCCGATCTGTTAGCTCCTCAATCTTTTGATCCTTCGCAGCCAGCTCCTTTGACTTAGAATTTTTGAATAAGGATTTTCCACTCTTTTCAGGCTTATCAATGTCTCCTGCCTCTGTCTCTTCCTCAACATCTTCAAGAATTTCCGTGTTCTGAAGGATCTCTTCATTCTGTGTCTCATCCGGGCTTTGATTCTGATTCTCTATCTGCTGTTCCAAATCTTCCTGTGACCTTTCTTTCATTCCCTTCTCCTTCTCCATGGCAGCTTTCATAATTTCAATTGCTTTATCCTTATTATCCAAGTGATGACTACCACCTTTCTTATGATACTCTTATGTTTTTCTTTTGAAAATATCGTCCAACTGAGTCATCAAGGCTTTCAATGTATCAACTACCTTCTGATAATCCATCCTCTTTGGTCCGATAATACCAACCTTTCCATATACTCCTTCTTCGATTTCATAGGTTGCCGTAACCACGGAGCATTCCTTCATGGCTTCTACCGGTGTCTCATCTCCGATATATACCTGAATACCTCTGTTATCCTCATCATCAATCTTATCCTGGATTAGCTCCGTCAGTGCTTTTTTCTCCTCAAGCGTATATAGGAGATTGACTGCCTTCTCTTTGTCACTCAATTCGGGATATCTTAAGATATTAGTAGTCCCGGAAGTAAATATCTCGATATCTTCCTCCTCGTTAACCGCCTGCATAATTGCATCTAAGATATCATTGACAATATTTCGATAATCGCCAGCCTGATCCTTCATCTGAGATATGACAGGAAGATTAATTTCTCCCAAATCCAAACCCTGTAAAAAGGTATTGATGATAATGTTCAGTTTCAAAAGCATTTCTTTATTTAAGGATGCAGTTACTTGAATGATTTTATTCTTCACGATATTTCTTTCAAATACAATTACCGCCAACAGCTGATTTTCATCCATCTCAGTTAATTGAATGAATTTCACTCTCTTTTTATATTGTGGGGTAGACACCATAGTAGTGTACTGTGTATTCACTGCCAAGAGCTTTGCCACCTGCTGTAACAGGCTCTCGAGCTTATCTGCCTTCTCAATCAGCAGTTCTTTCATGTCCTCAACTTCCTGCTCCTTATCCTTTAGCAGCATATCCACATAAAGACGGTAGCCTTTGTCAGAAGGAATCCGACCTGCTGAGGTGTGTGGCTGGATGATATAGCCGAGTTCTTCCAGATCAGACATTTCGTTACGTATCGTAGCGGAACTTAGGTTCAAATCCGTATATTTTGATATTGTTCTTGATCCGACCGGTTCTCCGGTCTCAAGATAATTACGGATAATTGCCTGCAATATCTTCAGTTTTCTTTCATCTAACTCTTGCATATTCTTCCACGCTCCATAGTAAGCTGAATATCCGTTATTGTGTTTTTGTTGTTGTTAGCACTCAACTCGATAGAGTGCTAACATCTATTAATTAAAATATCACTATCAATTTCTTTTGTCAAGGCATTTTATGATTAATTTTAGAAATTAATCATATCTTAATCATTCCTAAGAAACATAGTGTGTTGCTTATGGCCCTTTCTAATAAGAATAAAACCGGCTTCAACCAAGCGGCGGTCTGCCTTTCGTTGAAGCCTGATTATTAAGATTATTAAGATTATTAAGATCATAAACAGTAGCCCTTGATCATTATATGAATCATATATGTGGAGCTTATCTGTGGAACCATATCAACCGGATGAAGCGAAACCTCATTCAGTTCAAAAGGAAAGCAGAAAGTACATAATTACTGATATCTATCCCATATTCGGTTAATTGAATCCGGTCTCCGGCTGTCTTTATCAATTTCTTCTCTTCCAGCTCACTCAGACAAACTCCGTAAATTTCCTCCAACGAAGCATGAAATCTTTGCAGAAAATCATTCCTGCTGACTCCTTCTCTTCTGCGTAGTCCTAGAAACATAAATTCCTCCATCCTCTGCTGCTTCGTCAATACAATCATTCCTCTGCGAATTCCAATCGTATCTCTACAGATATCAGCTTTACGAACAAATCTATCAGCCTCATATGAATTGCACAGATAAATATAGCTATTCAAATCCGATTCGTTCGAAAATCTTGTACCTTGAAGCAGGGAGGCTGCTCCGAGCCCGAGCCCTAAGTATTCCGTACCGATCCAGTAAGAATTGTTATGCTTGCTTTCAAAAGCTGGTCTGGCATAATTAGAAATCTCATAACGTACATAACCGTATTGTTTCAGAATTTCCTTTGTTCTGACATACATAGTCCTGTCCGTATTTTCATCCGGTAATTCCTTCGCACCCGGAGTCCCTTCCCCATAGAGTTCATAAAATCCGGTTCCTTCCTCTATCATCAGGCTGTAGGCTGAGATATGCTCCGGGGAGAGTTCTCCTATCCTGTGAAGTGTAGTTTCCCAGGCGGTTATAGTCTGCCCCGGCAATGTTGACATCAGATCAATATTGATATTCCGATAGCCAAGTTCTCTTGCCATTCTGTAATTATCGAGAAAATCCTGAAAAGTATGAATTCTTCCAAGCTTCAATAGCTCAGCGTCCTCGGTGGATTGGAGCCCGAAGCTTAACCTGTTAATACCGGCCTTCTTATATTCTACAAGCTTTTCCTTGGTAATTGTACCCGGATTAGCTTCAAGGGTGGCTTCTAAGCTACTCAAGTCAATTCGAAATACCAGACTAAGCGCTTCCATGATACGCTCGATCTCTCCCTGCTGTAGTGAGGAAGGGGTTCCTCCTCCAAAGAAAATTGTAGGAACGATATAAACCTCAGTCCTGTCCCTGTAACTCATTATTTCTTTGATTAATGCATCGACATAGGCTTTCTTAACTTCTTCGGAAGCGGGGGCAGACAGGAAATCACAGTAACTACATTTCTTTATACAGAAGGGAATATGAATATATAAACCCAATTCCCGTTTTTTTGACATGTTTGTCCGATTGTCTTCCAATTTCATTTTTTCCTCCAAGCTGCACCTGCTTTTCGTATCTCTATGATTTACATAGAAAAAGCTGTCCCAATGTGCATTCCATTAAAACAGCTTCTAGCAGTTACTGTCTAATCCTCATCCAGCTTCAGAACACTCATGAAGGCCTTCTGAGGTATCTCCACGTTGCCTATCTGACGCATTCTCTTCTTGCCTTCCTTCTGCTTTTCCAACAATTTCTTCTTTCTGGTAATGTCTCCGCCATAGCATTTGGCAAGAACATCCTTTCGCATTGCCTTTACGGTCTCTCGAGCGATAATTTTACTGCCGATAGCCGCCTGGATTGGGATTTCAAACAGCTGTCTCGGTATCTCGTCCTTCAGCTTCTCGCACATCTTCCTTCCACGCTCATAAGCACTTTCCGCATGAACGATGAAGGTCAACGCATCCACTTCTTCTTTATTAATAAGAATATCCAATTTAACAAGATCTGACTGTACATAGCCCTTTAGCTCGTAATCAAAGGATGCATATCCTCTGGAACGTGATTTTAAGGCATCAAAAAAATCATATATAATTTCATTCAGCGGCAAATCATATTTTAGAAGAGCCCTGGTGGTCTCCATATATTCCATACCAAGGTATACTCCTCGACGTTCCTGACAAAGGCTCATAATAGAGCCTACAAATTCTGTCGTTACCATAATCTCCGCAGAAACCATTGGTTCCTCCAAGTACTCAATTTCGGAGGGGTCAGGAAGATTGGTAGGGTTCGTAAGATCAAATACTTCTCCGTTGGTTTTATATACTTTATAGATAACACTGGGTGCCGTGGTTACCAGATCCAGATTATATTCTCTCTCCAAGCGTTCCTGAATGATTTCCAGATGAAGCAGTCCCAAAAAACCACAGCGAAAACCAAAACCCAAAGCTACAGAGGTCTCCGGTTCAAACTGAAGGGATGCATCATTGAGCTGCAGCTTTTCCAGTGCATCCCGAAGATCGGGATATTTTGCTCCGTCAGCTGGATACATACCGCAGTATACCATCGGATGTACCTTTTTATAGCCGGGAAGCGGCATCGCACAGGGTCGTTTATTATCTGTCACTGTATCTCCCACACGGGTATCCTTCACATTCTTTAAGCTGGCAGTAAGATATCCTACCATTCCTGCCGTTAATTCCTCGGCAGGCAGGAACTGTCCCGGTCCGAAGATTCCGAGTTCTACCACCTCGGCTGTCGCTCCGGTAGCCATCATACGGATTTCCGTTCCCTTCCTTACTCTTCCTTCCTTAATCCTGCAAAATACGATTACACCTTTATAGGAGTCATACACAGAATCAAAAATCAATGCCTGAAGCGGAGCATCCGGATCACCCTTCGGTGCCGGGATTTTAGTCACGATCTGTTCCAGTACCTGATCAATATTGATTCCATTCTTAGCTGATATCAGCGGAGCATCTTGAGCCTCCAGTCCGATCACATCCTCTATTTCGTTAATAACACGTTCCGGTTCTGCACTGGGTAGATCAATCTTGTTGATAACCGGCATGATATCCAGATTATGATCCAGAGCCAGATAGACATTGGCCAGAGTTTGGGCCTCAATTCCCTGTGCTGCATCTACTACAAGAATGGCACCTTCACAGGCAGCAAGGCTGCGGGATACCTCATAATTAAAATCCACGTGTCCCGGAGTGTCAATCAGATTGAAGATATACTCCTCTCCGTTTTTAGCCTTATATACAGTACGAACGGTCTGTGCCTTAATCGTTATTCCTCTTTCCCGTTCTAAATCCATGTTATCCAATACCTGTGCCTGCATCTCACGGCTCGTCAAAAGACCTGTCATCTCAATAATACGATCTGCCAGCGTTGATTTCCCATGATCTATATGTGCTATAATACAGAAATTTCTAATTTTACTTTGGTCTAAAGCCATCTTCGTCCTCCTAAGTACATAATCTCCGATTGACTGCACGGAGCAAATTCCTTTCGAATGCATATATTATGAATATTTATGCTCTGAATGATTATATTACGAGCAAAGGCAGCTTCATACTCTACGCTATGCTCGCAAAATTACAGGCAGGCTTACATTGTCGTAACTTTCGAATGTTTGCCCACTTCGCCTTATTATAACACACTGTTTTTATGGTAGCAATAAAAATACCATCTCTTGTTTATCTGTCTGTATGGATCTGCCAATCTAAACTCCTACTCACCCTGAAGGACTGCATTCAGTACTTTCGCGAAGGGTTCCATGGCATTTTTCGCTGATTCGAGTGTGTTTTTATTCGTACCCAGCTCCATCAAAATACATTTCGGCTTAAGATGCATATTATATCTATAACAGTTTAGATAATTTTTATAGAATAATCCCGGATAAAGCTCTATTGCCTTCAATTGCATCTGGAGGCTTAATGCAAGATTATCCTGGATATACGGATTCTCCAGATAAGTAATAGGTCCGTTCTGATCCCGGCTCAAACCGTTGAATAGCATAATCTGCGCTGTCTCCTTGCCATTTATCATTGTCGTTCTCTTGTTCTCAGCTCCGTCCCTATGTAAATCGATTACTACTTCTATGCTTTTATTCTCCTCCAGTATTTTCTCTACGCCTTCCAATGCCAGATTATAAGCCTTACTTCGTTCCAGCTTTCCATCGATGATATCATAGCAGGTCGTATCATGAATTACATTGTATCCGTAGGTCTCCTCTAAAATCTGCGCGAGACAATTCCCGACACCCACAACTGTGTCCGCCTTTTCCTTTTCACGGCTATCAATATATGTCTCCTGAGAATGAGTATGATAAATTAATATCTGTGGTTTATCATTTTTCTGATGGATTGTTAAGTCTTCTCTCAGAAGCTTTTCTGCATCGAACAGCTCATCCGTAACCTTCGTAGCCGGATCTACAATATAAAAATTTCTAATTAGAAAACCGACATCCTTTAATTGCTCCATCGTATAGTCAATGACATTGCCCGGGTTGGAGGCTTCGATTACCTCCGGCTCCGGCCAAGGTTCTTCATCAGATTCCTGATAGGCAAGATCTCCTTCCACCGAATTGACAGAAAGCCTGTCATTGATATCTCCAAGCTCTGTATTTCCTGCGTAACGTGCCTGCCGGTCATTATAATATGCTCCGTTAGATAATAGATATGCCTTACTGAGTACCTGCTCCGGTATATGATATAATTCGATATTCTCCTTTGTGTTGCTTTCCTGCAGCTGTTTCTCTGCCTCGCTGATTAAATATCCCTGATCCTTGATGAAGGCTGCCAAAGGAAAATGCCTCGAAATTATGTTTAAAGGAAAAACCGCAGCTTCTTCTCCTTCCTTATAATAACTGACCAGAGAAGAGCCGGATTCGATCATTTTATTGCTGATATAGTAATAAATTGCATCCTGATATCCACCTGCTTGGCCCATTTCACCGGAAAAGGAAATAGCTGCAAATCGAATCAAAAGATATACGGAGCCGATTATGATTAAAATCCATAAAATCAGATAGATATTCAGGCGAAATCCCACAGAACCTAATCCTCTCGCCGAATATCTAACACGATGTCTTTTCATTGCTGCGCCTCCAGACTGCTTTATTCACAAGCCTGATTCATTATATTGCGGCGCAGGTTCATTTATTCCCTAGTACACTATTATATTGATCTACTGGCCGGCTGTGCTTTAGATTTAGCCGGTTTGCCAATGTATTATGATACACTCTGTGCGAAACAGGTATTAATTGCTTCCGAAATCGTATAGCTGATCTGCTTTATGGACTCGTCGATATTTTTTGGAGTGACAAACATATTATCAATCTGCTGCTCTCTGATTTCAGTAATAAATTGATCAATTTCCTGCTCCTTAAAACCACTCCTTTCCAAATACTTCGTTAGGGTATCCGTGACGATGGTAGCAGCGTCTACGACTGTCGGACATCCGATTGCTATCACCTTCATTCCAAGAGTAGCCTCATTCAACGCTTTTCGATTGTTACCCACACCTGATCCGGGACTAATACCAGTATCTGTCAGCTGTACTGTCGTATTAACCCGGCTGGCACTTCTTGAAGCCAATGCATCTATCACAATCAAAAGCTTCGGATGTGTTTCGTCAATAATTCCCTTGATGATTTCCACCGTCTCCATACCAGTCTGAGCCATAACACCCGGAGAAATTGCGCTGACACTGCCCAAATGGTTCTTTTCTTTGAATTCATCCCCATACTCCTTGATCAGATGTCTTGTGATAAACAGGTTGTCAACCACCTGTGGTCCAAGGGCATCCGGAGTGACCTCCCTGTTACCGAGGCCTACAACAAGTATTTCTTCTTTCTTTAAGCTGCCTGCAAGGGTTCGTAGTTGTCTGGCTATTTCCTCGGAAGCAGGTTTATAGTAATCTGTACTTGCCTGGCTCATTTTTGGGGCTTCAATGGTAATATAAGTACCGATTGGTTTCTGCATCGCTTTCGCTCCGCGTTCCTCCTTTATATTTACCACAGATACCCGGATATCATTCTTATCATCGTAATGTTCTGTCAATACGACTCCCCTGATCTCTACATCATCAGGAAAGCTCTCCCGCACTTCTAACGCCAGGTCTGTTCTTATCTTCTTATTCACCGTAATTCCCTCCAGAATAATAAGTTTCCATTATTACTTCTTTATTTTTTACAAGGTTTTTAAAAATATGTATTGACATAATAAAATTGATAGACTACTATATAATAGTATGTTTCCATTAGAACGTCCGTGTCCGGATTTAATGAAACAATGTATTCGAGCGATCATATCCAGTTTTACATCTCACTCTCAATTTGGTGTGGCTGGCACTGTGATTGATAATAATTTTATATTTGGAGGTGTACGAATTGGCTAACATTAAATCTGCTAAGAAGAGAATCTTAGTTAACGAGACTAAGGCTGCTAGAAATAAGCAAATCAAGTCCAAGGTTAAGACGATGATTAAAAAGGTAGATGCTGCTGTTGCTGCAGGCGACAAGGAGCTTGCAAAAACCAATCTAGTTGAAGCGATTTCCGAAATTGATAAGGCTTGCTCAAAGGGTGTATATCATAAGAATACAGCATCCAGAAAAGTATCCCGTTTATCCAAGGCTATCAATAATATTGCATAGAAGAACTGACAGGCTGCCGTTTGGCAGCCTTTTTTTTGCCTATTGGAAGTTTTATTTGTCCTTCTATCTCATTACGGTGGATCCTGTTTCTGTGTTCTATAATAAAATCAGGGATAGATATTTAATCTATCCCTGACATGAGAAACGAACACTAAACGGTACCTCATTCCCATCATACTTCGCTATACTCTTATCCTAATTCACTCCATCCTTCTGTGTCTTGATATATCCAATGATCATATCGATGGCATCTGCTCTCGTCACCTTGAGAGTTGGATTAAATTTATTTGTAGTATCGCCCTTAACGATCCCGAGTCCTTTAGCCAGGGCTACGGCACCAAAATACTTCGTATTGATTGAGTTCTCATCATAAAAGCCGGTTTTATAGATACCTGAGAGTGCTGCCATTTTGGTCAATCCAAGCTTATCGATGAAGAGCTGTGAGATTTCTTCCCTGGTAATCAGAGAAGCATCCTCTGCTGCTTTATCAGCGGTATCATGATAGACAGCGTAACCGATCTTATTCAGAATACTGTTCAATTCACCTATAGTTATAGGCTGTTCAGGAAGGAATTTTCCCCCCTCAAAGCCAATATTCATATCAGCAAGCAACAAGACACTTTTATATTTGGCCTGATCGGTAATATCCTCATAGGCATAAGCAGCTGCCTTTTTATATACTTTTCCGCTATCATCTAGCTGCTCTCCGTTGAAGGGCGAGATATAGGAGGGAGAAACATCGGGACGATATACCAATCTAACCTCATACTCTATCTTGGGCGAGTTCGAATAATAACCAGCCTTCGTGTTGTTTTGATCAACCTTATTAATCTGATTAATTTCATACTTCAGCCCATATCCGTCCTTTGCCAGGTAGTAATCCATTGCCTTGTCGGCAGAAATTACACCTGCAGGTGATTCGAATTCCACATTCTTCTCCCAGTAAGAACCAAAGGAATAAATCTTCCCTGTCACACCATCCACAGAGCCATTGATATTGTTATATGGATATTCAATACCTTCATTCGTACGGTTATATTGATAACGGTAGCCTCCGTATACCGGCTTATTATTTTTGTAATAAACTACGTAATCTTCTGTTTCCTCGCTAAATACAGAATTTTTAAAACGGTCTGCCATCTGTTCCTTTATAAATTGCTCGAGGATCTTCTTAGCTGCTTTTTTATCATATTTGATCTTAACAGTATTCCACTTCTGATTTTTCTGATCGTAATTGTCCTTCATACTGGCAAAGAAGCTTAGGACTTTCCCACTAACAGCATCTACAGTTGCATATGCATAGCCTCGATAGGTATCCGTATCCTTCTCGTAGTTTACCTCTCTGGGATCATTAAGTGAAATATTCCATACATAGGAGGAATCTAACTTACTTAAATTTGCATTGTATTGGACCAAATTCTTATCTAAATATAAAGCCTTGTTTCCTGTCACTATCGAGATCGCTTTTTCCTTGGAAATGATATTCTTTAGCTCTTCTACCTTATCCTGCTCTTCTGGAGTGAGTTCATTATTTCCTCCCACGACTGCCTTGGCAGAATCTTCTGCTGCACTCTCCTTGAACTTCCCATCATAAAGGTCATTTACCCACTCGGATTTTGTAAGGTAAATCTTACCTGTATTCGCATCGATCGAAATATAAGGAAGCGTCGGCTCATACACCAGAAAGGCCTTCTTATAAGCTGTACCATTCGAAGCATCGTAGATTCCGATATAATCTCTTCGATAAACCAATTTCATTTTCATCTGCTTTTTAATCAGTTTAGTAGCCTCTTCCTTCGTAAGCTTAGCTTTTTCTGTTGATATTTTCGCTCCATGCAACCAGTTTACAGATAATGAGGTTACTTCTCCTGTAATACTGTTAACTGTCACACGAACCGTATTGTCCGGCATGCTGATTCCATTCTCTAATCTCTGATAGTAATATACATAATTATTACTATAGATTCCTTCAAATTCAGAGCTGATAAATTCAAGCTTTCCGTTAGCTTCCGGAACTACCTTATAGACAAAACTCTCCGCCGTGCTTTGCAGCTCTGACCTGAGATATTTTGCAATACCGTTACCGGTACGCTCATAGTTATAAATATTGTAATAACTAATATGATAATCATCATCGCAGTTTACCTGGATACTGGACTTTCCATCTCTTGTACTCCAGCTTAGATTCCAAGAGGCATCAGAATAAGCACTGGCATCATTAAAGTAGTAATTAAATTCCGAGTATTCACTCGGTATCGTAATAATAGACTTAACAATATTAATCGCTGTAGTTAATCCTGCTTGTGTGGGCTCTTTAGCACCTTTTGCAGGTTTATCTGTAGCAATCCCTGCTATAGCTGAGGCATTCTCCTTCGCAGCTGTTGCTGCAAAAACATTAAGCGGCAATGAGGACACTACCATAAGGCCACTGAGCAGCAAAACAACCAACTTTTTCATAACAACACTCCTTCCATTCCATGTTTCATTTAATTGCTTTCCATCATTAGACGAAGAAGAAAATTCCATGGTTGCATAATCTTGTTTAAAATTTTTTTTATCCTTCTTCCGGTTCCGGGTAAAGTTCTTGCCTTCTGATAGAAACAGACCGATAATCGTTAATAGCATTCCAAAAATTGCTATCTCCGATATCAGCTCGTGTAATACAAGGACTGAAGTCACTGTGGTTATGACAGGTATCAGATAGATATATACCGTTGTTTTCACTGGCCCCAGTAGTTTTACAGCGAAATTCCAGGTTGCAAAGCATAAGGCTGATGCTCCTAAGCCTAAGAATAATAGGTTAAAAAAATTAATCGGTGTAAGCAAATCCTGTATCTTCACCTCGAAGCCCATAATAAAAAGTGCCGGCAGCATAAAAACTAATCCGTAAAAGAAGATTCTACGAGTGACTAATATCGTATGATATCCAAAAAAGCTGATTTTCTTGGTTATCGCAGAATATACAGCCCATATGACTGCGGCACCTGCAGCAAGAAGATCCCCCAAAGGATTGAAGTTGACTTCTGCACCTCCTTGAAAACTGATCAGATATATTCCGGTCATAGCAATCACAAATCCAAGGACAAATCGTATTCCAGGACGTTCTCCACGTAAAAAGAGGCAGGCTATGATAGCCGCAAAAAACGGCGACAGTGATACGATTACTCCTACATTGGAGACCAATGTAAATGTTAGTGCAATATTTTCTAATAGGAAATAAAGCGTAACGCCGCATAAGCCTGCCGCTGCAAAATACAGCTCATGCTTTCTTGCTGTAAGTCGAAGTCTGGAAGGTAATGCCAGCCATAAAGCTGCATAGCCTATTGTGAAGCGGATAAATAATATTTCAATTGGTGAAAAAGAACGTAATAATATTTTAGTAGATATAAAAGTTGTTCCCCATACAATGATGCAGAAAATGGCTGCACTGTGACCCATAAAGCGTTTATTGTCCATCTTCCTGCCACTCCTTATCTGTGCTCTCCGTTTCGGTTACTGCTGTAAATATCCTCTGATATTGTTTTGGTGTTAGCCCGATATATATAAGCTATTATCGTTACGTATCTTGTTAGATGAAGAGAAGTTTCTCATTTATATGGAAAAGCTAAACTCTCATGCCAAGAGAGTTTAGCTTATTATGAACGGAAGCGGTGGGATTCGAACCCACGAGCCCGTGAGGACTACCGCATTTCGAGTGCGGGCCGTTATGACCACTTCGATACGCTTCCAAATCTATGATTACGGCCGATCAATGATCAGCTTAGTAATTTCTATTTAATCTTTCTTACTGAAGGAGATGATAAAAAGCTCCACACCAACCTTCTCCAGCATACGCCCGGTCTTAACCTGTTCCTCAAGCTCAGCTGAATATTCCAGAGCCTCTCTCAGCTTCTTCGAAGAGAAATTTCTTGCCTGTCCCAGATATTTATTTACTGCAAAGGGCGGAATACCCACCTTCTCACCGATGGCACTTGTATGAAAGCCCAGCGCCTGTAAATCCTTTGCCTGAAGGAGAAGATTAAAATGTCTGGTGATCAGAAACAGGATGGACATCGGTTTCTCACGAACAGAAAGCAAATCATAATATAAATCCAGAGCCTTACTTTGTTGTTTGGAACCAATGGCATCAATCATAAGGAAAATCTTCCCGGAAATCTGTGTGGTTACTACAGTATCGATATCCTCAGGATTTATCACATCCCGTCCATAGGTATAGCCGACCAGCTTCTCTACTTCATTACTGATATTTACCATATCGGACCCTGTCTTATCAAGAAAATACAGAATAGAGGACTCCGTAATCTTTTTTCCCTCCTGATCCAGCAGGGATGCCACGAAAAGCTTTAAATTCTGCTCATCCAGTCCATTCATCTCACTGACGGTGCCTTCATCCTTTATCAGCTTAAACAGCTTATTTCTCTTATCGATTTCATCCTCAACAAAAAGTACTATGGTACTGTCCGGGATATCTGTTAATAGCTCACCAAGCTCGCTATGTGTTTTAAATAAACCGCTGTTCTCAATAAGAAGTAAACGTCTGTCACTAAAGAAGGGTAAGGTCTGTGCAGCCTCATAAACCTTTCTGGGCTCAACATCTTTACCCTCAAAATAAGTGTAATTGATATCATTGTCATCCTTAAGGATTGCTGCTTTTAATTTATCCCGGTACAGCTTCTTTAAATAATCCTCCGTTCCATAGAGAAGATAGAACCTTTTGAAGCTGCCTGTTCTAATGTGTTCCTTGATCACCTTCATAGTTAAACTCCTATATGACAGAACATGATATATTCTATCGAATCCCTATGTAAATTGCAAGCAGGAAAAACTAATTTACTGTTCCAAACCGGCTAAAAGGCCTAATCCTAAAAATAACTCTGCCACCAATATTCTTCTTTTTTATACTACCAACATCTTCGGAACGACTGTCCTTACTGATATTGCGGTTATCTCCCATAACAAAATACTCGTCACTGCCTAAGCTGATCGGTTTTGCAGCTCGTCCCGGATCCTCGATTATCTCAGTCCCATAATCTTCATTAAGGATTTCCCCGTTGATGTAGATATCCGATCCGATAATTTGAACCGTTTCTCCGGGAAGACCAATAATTCTCTTAACATAGTATTCTTCATTATCTCTTCCATAGGGATAAAATACGATAATGTCAAAACGATCAAGGGCATTAAACCGGTAGGACAATTTCTCCACGTAAAGATACTCACCGTCCATTAAGGTGTCAGCCATGGATGAGCCGTCTACAATAGTAGGCTGTATCACATAATTAGGTATTATATAAATACATACAAACAGCAATAAAACAAAAAATAACAGATCATTAATTAAGCCCTTGGTACTGTACTCAGCTTTATTCTCCTTGGCAACCGGTTTCTCCGATATCTCCTGTGCCTGCTCTGTATTTAATAAATTTCTATCATAATCATCATTATTAAGCTTCTCAACATCAGTAAGATAGTCTTTATTCTCAGTAGATTCCATATCTTTTCCCTGAAAACCTCTGTCCCGACTATTTCCTTAGCTCATAAGACATGGTAATCTTCCTTTCCTGTCTGCCTTGAATGTATCCATATTCCTATTCGCTATTGTTGTTGGCTATTCTCTGTTATTATCTCATCGTCACTCACAATCTTCACCCTGGAACGATACAGCTCTTCTACAGCAATGGATAATGGCTTGGGATAGGTAACATCAACGAGCGGTACAGAACCATCAATAATCTGCCTTGCACGCCTTGCAGTAGCGATTACGATGGAATATCTGCTGTTGACTACCGGCTGTTCACCGGGTTCTACCTCGCTGTTGACTACTTTCATTAAATCCGTATATGATGGATGTAACATATTCATTTCTCCTTCCTGAGGTTACAATATTATTCTTGTAGTATCTATTCATTTTGTACAGCTTCGATAAATTCCGCAGCTCCTTTTTGATTTACCCTTCCTGCAATCGTTTCCGGAAGCAAGGAAGATAAAACCAGATGACCACTTTCTGTGACAATTACTGCCTTAGTTCTTCTGCCGCAGGTGGCATCAATCGCCATTCCATTATCCTTAGCCGTCTGCACCATTCGTTTGATCGGTGCCGCCTCCGGACTTATAATACTAATAATCTTATTGGCGTTTACTACATTTCCAAAACCGACATTTACTAGCTTATTCAAAGTTATTCCTCATTTCCAAAGCTATTATTCAATATTTTGAATTTGCTCGCGAACCTTCTCAATCTCTGTTTTAAGATCAATGGCTTTGTTAGTCACCTCAAGGTCATTGGCCTTAGATAATATGGTATTGGCTTCTCTGTTCATCTCCTGAGCGATAAAATCCAGTTTTCTTCCAACATTCTCGCTTTCATTGAGGGTTTCCTTCATATTCCTTATATGACTCTTCAGACGTACCGTCTCTTCATCAACACAGATTTTGTCAGCATAAATGGTAACCTCTGTAACCAGAATGCTTTCTTCAACCTTTGTGTCCCCAAGCAGCTCCGTTACCTTTGCCAGAAGCCTGTTACGATATTCATTCACTATCTCAGGTGATCTGGTTTCGATAAATTCAACCAAGGAAAGCATAGAATCCAATTTTGCCACAATATCCTGCTTAAGATGCTCACCTTCAGAAATTCTGGTTTCTACAAAACGGCTTGCCGCAGTCTTCACTGCCTCTTCTACCAATTCCCAGAGCTCCTTCTCATCAATCGTCTGTTCTTCCAGGGTAAAGACATCCGGATATCTGGATAAGGCTGAAACACGAATGTCGTTCTCAATACCGAATTCCTTACTCATCTTCTCAAGACTGATAAAATACTCTCTGGCTAAATCAGCATTATACTTGACACATACATTATTCTCCGTATAGTCTTCGTAGGTTATATAGATGTCTATCTTTCCTCTGCCAATGTACTTTTTTAATACATTTCGTATTCCTGCTTCAAAAAAGCTGAGTTTTTTAGGCAGCTTGATTGAGATATCACAGTATCTGTGATTCACTGCCTTCATCTCAACAGTGATTTTACGATCAACATGGGCAATTTCACAACGCCCAAAGCCTGTCATGCTTTTTAACATAGTTCACACTCTTTCATCTTTGTGATTTGAAAAAAATGCTTTCATAACCTTTGTTATATCCAATCTATTATAAATGAAATAAAATAACAAGTCAAGTCACCGTACGGAATTGTTTGTGTACTCCGTACCAATATATTTCTTTAAACCACTTCTGAAAGGACTCCGTAAAATAATCATTTACCAGTCCCCCGGCTGAATTAATAAAATCTAATGAAACCTTAATTTGAAAATCATGGGTCAAGGGCGTATAATGAACTTACCACTGAAGGCTACTTTGCAATGCATTCTAGAATTTGTGGGAATAAATTCATAAAAATTAAGATTTACTACAAGTATAGAATGGGGTGATCGACAATGTTATTCTGGAATCGTGTTGAAATATATAACGGATTTTCACTTAGAGAATTTTCTGAACTTAAAAACGCTTTGGCTGTGGATGGTATCAAATATGATTACAGGATGCTTGACTGTAGTAATGCCGGACTGAGATCAAACCCTCGAAGGACATATATACCTAGCGGTGTTGATCCAAAAAATGCTGTACAGTATTCACTGTATGTTCATCACAGAGATTACGAGAGAGCAATATATCTGACCTCTAACCGACACCTGCAGCTGCATACATAATGATTAGTAAGAAAAACCCGTCTCCGATTATGAAGGTGACGGGCTTTTAATTTTGAGATATGTTATAATATAGAAAATATATCATGGGTGAGGATAAAATGTTGTTAATTAGAGATGAAACAAGACGTAGTTTAGAGGTAATCAAGACAATCTGGTTGAACTCCAGCGACAGCTTTCCCATCAGTCTGGCAGAGGTACCAGCGGAGGAGAAGCTTTATAACGAGGCTTATATCGATCAGATTTTTGACACTTATTGCCAACAGCAAAATAATATTCCAAGGCTTCCATTCGGGAGAAAAAAATGGAGCAAAAAGACAGAGGCATTTTTTATGGATCTGTTAAGCAAGGAAGAAATTGTTGGTATACATAATGCTATGAAGTCTCAGGAATTAACGGCATTTTATACGGAGCTCGTAGAATTCACCAGGCATGCCAGAAGCTTTGCACCGGAGTTATCCTTTGAAGAGCTTGGTCAGGCAATCCGAAATTATATCGTCTACGCCATGTTCAAGGTAATAAACCGGATAAATACCGGCTTCAGCAGCGCCGGCTATGGCTATAGCATGCTTTATCCATTTACTGATAATTATATTGATACTGTGGCAAATACCTTATCAGAGAAGCAGGAATACAATCAACTGATTCGTGACACGATTGAGGGAAAAGGAGTTCATTTCAAAAACAGTTATTATAAGAAGACCTATCTTCTGCTGAAGGCCATAGAGAAAGAATATAATAGAGAGGAAACTACCGGAATCTATACACTGTTATTAATGATCTTGGAAGCACAAGAAGAAAGCATCAGTCAGCAAAGTAAAAGCAATTACCTTTCCCTGGAGCAGCGTTTGGATATTTCCTTGTGGAAGGGCGGCGTCTCCGTACTCGTTGACCGTTATCTAATTAATAAACAGCTTTTAGACGAGGATTATCTTTTTTATCTAAGCTTTGGCTTTTTCCTGCAATTGGCAGATGATCTTCAGGACATCAAAGAGGACAGCCGTAATGGAAATCAGACGTTATTTACACTGAACCTAGAGACAGCCAAGGAAGAAAAAATCGTTAATAAGCTCTTAAACTTCCTTCAGGATATAATTGACGCATATTCGGCGGAAAATAACACCTTTAAGAATTTTGTCAAGAAGAGCAGCTATTATCTGATTTATTCCTCTATCGTCCGAAGCAGAGAATTTTTCTCCGCGGATTATCTGCTTCAGATTGAGAAACTAATGCCGGTCACTGCTACTTATCTTGAAAAGGCACAGAACGGCGTAAAAGGTAAACAGGATAAGAAGATCCAGAAGCAGCAACGAAAGCTTCTGGATTGTCTGATCCGTTATACTTAAGCTGTCAAAGCTAATTCAGCTTAAAATCTATCGTATATGTATTATTCTTACACTTTCTAAATTTATCGATATTAGCTAGACCTGCCATTATATGATTCTGATCATATGGAATAATCTAACGGTATCTGGTTTTGTTGTCTTTCAACCAGATTTTGAAGGGTAATATTGTCTACCACATTACAGATCGCATCATACAGCTCCTTCCAAACCTCTCTGGTAACACAGCCCGTATGTCTGACACAATCTCCGTCCTCCAGGCAGTCAATTGGAATAAGACTACCTTCTGTGAGCCGAAGTATCATTCCAACCGTGTATTCGGACGGTTCCTTTGCCAGCCGGTAACCTCCCTGTGCTCCTCGGGTACTTTTAACATACCCGGCTTTATTCAGAAGTGCAATGATCTGTTCCAGATATTTTTCTGATATATTCTGCCTGCCGGCGATGCTTTTAATTGTGATATACTCTCCTGTATTATTCAAAGCCAAATCCAGCATAAGCCGTAAGGCATATCTTCCTTTTGTCGATAATTTCATGAAATTCCTCCTTCATATCCCACCCAATAAATTAAAAAGCAATCAACTCCGGGGGCTGAAATCCCAAGCAGGATTAACATAATATTAACATAGGTATAATAGGAATACAATTACTCCTTGTATCCTATTTAGCATTCTTTTGTGGATATGGCAAAAGCTTGTTCATATTTTATTAATAATTCGTTAATTTTACTATGGAAATATTTCTATATTTAGATTATAATCACATATTGTTGGAGGAATAATACGATGAATTTTGATTTGTATATGCCTATTCGTAATGAACTTATCTATCTACTTTTTATAAAAGCATATGAACTGGATATCTCCTGTCATGTGCTGACGAAGCATCTGTCATATTTCAATTATAGTGATTCCCAATTTACTCAATTTAAAAATAACGGCTACGATTGCCGTCTGGTTGACATGGGCAGAGATGATCTCGGTCTTGAAGAACCGCCCTTAATATTCTGTCTTTTCTGTGAGGATACAATGAGACTGGAACAGTTCAGACAGGAAATGTCTAGTATCACTAAGCAAAACCTGACAGCTAGATACTCCGGTTTATTTTCTCTGGAATATACCCGATCCCTATCCTATGCTGCGACAGCGAATGACGGTGAGGATGATATTATTCCAGAATATCTTCTTGTATAATTACTGAAGATTTCGCCTTCTTCAAAAAATCAAGCTTTGTCTCAGATAGAAGAACTGCAATAAAAATCAGGGTAAATCCCAAAAACAGCTTAGGTGTAATGATCTCATGATAAAAAAGCACCGAGAACAACACTCCGAATACTGACTCCAGGCTCATGATAATCGCAGCGGGTGCAGGATGCGTATACTTCTGACCTATGTTCTGGCAAAGAAGAGCTATCGCCGTTGCAAAAACCGCAAGATAAATCAAACTGGAAACCGATGCTGCTGTCCATATAGTTGGAATTTCTTCAAAACAAAGTCCAATTATCCAGGAATATATCGCAGCATATCCGAACTGTATCATTGTAAGAAGGATTGGATCCTTGTCACCTGCAAATTTTGCAACACTTACAATATGACCAGCATACACTACACCTCCGGCAAGTGTAAACGCATCTCCCATCCTGATGCTAAGCTCACCGTTTAAGGATACCAGACCGATACCTATAATACTGATAAAAGCCGCGGTAATATTATATTTATCCGGCTTTTTTTTATCAACAATCCAGAACAGGAAAGGAACAAGAACACAGTAAATTGCTGTAAGAAAGGCATTTTTTCCTGGAGTTGTATCAGTAATTCCTATGGTCTGCAGACTATAACCAAGAAATAAAAAAGTACCGACAATACCGCCTTTGATTACATAGTCCTTATTCAGCTTGTAAAGCCTTTTTCTGAATAGGATGCAAAGTAATAGGCCTGCGATCGTAAAGCGAAATGCCAGCAGCATATGCGGCTGCATAACATCCATAGAATTCTTTACAATAAGAAAAGAGCTACCCCAAATCAATGTAGCCCCGAATAATGCGATTTTTGCTCCCACCCTTTGCTTGTCCATAAAACCCATCCTCACTTTAGAAAATTCAATTATGCAATTCATAAGCTTTTATCTGGACATTCTAGCACACTATCCAAAAAAGCACAACTTCTTTTCTATGTAATACCAAAACTTAATGGAAACGTAAGTTTTGGTAAAAAGCAGTATACATTGCTACGGTCTTCTGTAGCTCAGTCTGCCCCTGCTTGGATACATGGACGGATACGGCAGGATTTCAGGCTCGTAACCATAGCTGTCGGCAGTGCAGTTCGACTGCAGAAAACATAGGAACCAATCCAGACAATACTGTCCCGCCCCTACCTGCTGCAATCTTTCTTTTGCTCCCTCGCTGGTTCCGGGTGGCGGTAATATAACGTCATCGCAAGGCATCCAATCGGCAGGTGTTGCAATCTTCTCCTCATCAGCCTTCTGTAAGGCAATAATCATACGTTTAATCTCCTGCATGTTACGCCCCGTAGTTGCAGGATAATACAGTATGGCTCTTATAATTCCCATTGGGTCAATAATAAATACTGAACGCACCGTCTGGGTAGTGGAGTACCCAGGATGCAGCATCCCGTATTCCTTTGCTATTTCCATCTTAATATCTGCTATCAACGGAAAGGTTACCTCCACATGCTTGATATCCTTCCATACCAGCTCCTTGATTTTTCTTAGCCAGGCAATATGCGAATATACCGAATCAATTGACAGTCCGACAAGCACTGTATTCATTTCCTTAAATTCATTAAGCATCGATGCAAAGGTCATGAATTCTGTCGTACACACCGGAGTAAAATCAGCCGGGTGGCTGAAAAATATCACCCAGCATCCCCTGTAATCCTCCGGAAAGTTGATTTCTCCCTGAGTCGTAACCGCATGAAAAGCGGGTGCATAATCTCCGATTAGCGGCATAGGATAAAGACTCCTTTTCTTGATAACTACTGATAATACAATGATATGTCAAATTACTGTTTATGCTACTTTGAGTCTTACACATAATTAACAAATAATAAATTTTTATTGGTATTTTTTTATCAATACTGTATAATAAATAGTGAACAACATGCCAGTATTCATCAATACAGACTCGGTTTTATAGAAACTTTGGGAAGGCGGGATGAAGAATGTACCATTCAATGATTTCTTGGTTTTTAGCATTATGTTTTATTTTATACGGTTTCAGAGCAATGTTTAGCAGGAAGCCCTACGGAATATATTCCTCAATGAAGGCTCCCGAAGGCAAGGATGTTACGGATATCAAAGCATTTAATCATTCTATCGGCTGGCTGTTTATTGGTTTTTCCTCCTTATTTATGATTGTAAGCTTCTATACTCATGCAGATGCCTTAACCTCTGGGCTCCTTCTGACTCTGATATTCTTTTTCGGGTCCCTTCTATTTATGGTGATTTATGAGACGATAATAGCCAAAAGATATATTAAGGATCAAAGTCACTCCATAACTTGATCCTATCCAGAATAGGTGTTTATATGCTGACACCCACGATACCTGCTTCACAGGGATTGCCCGGTTACAGGTTGTGTAACAGCTTTCCTATTAATTAAAACTGCCTGGGCAGCTATTAATCGCTGATGCCCAGGCAGTTTTAATATTAATCTATAGTTAATCCACTAAGATCGTGCCGTCCGTTCCTATTGTTACTACACTCCAAGGTATCAACTTTTTGCTGTTTGCCATGGCAGTTTTAGCTGCCTGCACGATACCGCCGCAACATGGCACCTCCATACGAATTACGGTTATACTCTTTAAATCATTCATTTGCAGAATCTTTGTCAGTTTTTCTGAATAATCCACTTCATCCAGCTTCGGACAACCAATCAGAGTGATCTTATTCTTCATAAAGCTGTGAAAATTTCCGTATGCATATGCGGTGCAATCTGCTGCAATTAACAGATGAGCATTTGAGAAATACGCTGCATTCGGAGGAACTAATTGAATCTGTACCGGCCATTGCCTAAGCTCAGAGGCTGACGCCTTCTGTGAAGGCTCTCCTTCGGTTATTACTGCATGATTCTCCTGCCTGTTCAGACTCATCATTCTGGAACCGGGACAGCCCCCTCCCTTTCCGTGATGTACTCCCTGTTGATGTCCGGTATCAAGCTCCTTAGAATGCTGTGTTACCTGTTTTTTTTCGTCAATATTTCGTTTTACTTCCTCCTCGTTATACTCAAGGGCTTCTCTTTCTTCAAAGCTAATTGCTCCGGTAGGACAAACAGGAAGACAATTACCAAGTCCATCACAATAATCGTCACGAAGCAGCTTCGCCTTGCCGCCTACCAGGCCGATTGCTGATTCATGACAGGCATTCACACATAAGCCGCAGCCGTTACATAATTCTTCATCAATTTTGATAATTTTACGTACCATTCGATATCCTCCTAATATACTAAGACAATTTAATATTTAGTAGCCTGTTTATTTTCTACAGGATAACCTTAAGTTCTTTCCTTAGTTATATTATAAAGGATACCGCACAAAAAAGTGTAGCTATAGCTACATTTTAATAGTACTAAAAGAAAATCCAACTGCCTAGAAGCATCAAAAGACCGGATACTATTATTGCAAAACGGAAGAGACCGTATTCTACAATAGCATTTTGTAAGAAGCTTTTCTGATAGCTGTCTCCTCCCCTCTCCAACCGGACATGTTGGAGATTCGCAAAGGAGGTCATATCACCGACATTGGAAGCCATCCCACTAAAGCTTGCTCCGGAGGAGGCTCCCTTCATGGAGGCAATCAATCCCACCACTGTGACCACGATACCTTCCATAGTCATGATATCCTGCAATGATGTATCCAAGCGACCTGAGATTAGTAGTGCAACTACTATTTCAATTCCGTAAAAAACAAGACTGACTACCATTAAGATCATAAGCTTCTTCAAAAGCTTCACAATCAACCCTTTCCTCATACTATAATCCCCTTTTCATTCATTCAGTTAATTTTAATCTATTACAATTGATATAATTATAACATTCATCTACTATATATGGAAATAAAATTCATTTCAAAATAAAATCACTGCAGAGCTTCTCAGTAAAAAGAATACTTCTGCAGTGATTTTACTAAAGATTATTTTAGATATTTTCAGGCCCTTTGACTCTTCTGCTTCTCAATAAAGCACTGGTAGCACATAGCAGTGTATTTGTCATTTCCGCCTATTAATATCTGCTCCCCTTCGGTAATGATCTTACCATTCTCATCCAAGCGCACATTTACAGTAGCTTTACGTCCGCAGGAACAGATTGTCTTAATCTCCGTAATGGAATCGGCAATTTCCATCAGTCTCTTGCTGCCGGGAAACATCTTTGTTCTGAAGTCAGCCCGTAAGCCAAAGCACAGCACCGGTATATTATAGTCGATCACGATCATGGAAAGCTGATCTACCTGAGCCTCTGAAAGGAATTGGCACTCATCCACTATAATGACGTCGATCTGTTCCGTTAGCCTTTGATAGCTTTGATAAACATCCTCCGTATAAGGAAGCACATACGCTGGTGCCTCAAGACCTGCACGAGATTTCACGAGACCGTTTCCGTCCCTGATGTCCGTCTGGGGTTTAATCAACCAGACACTCATTCCCCGTTCTTCATAATTGAACTTTGTAATCAATGCCTGGGCTGTCTTAGAGCTTCCCATGACTCCGTATTTAAAATATAATTTTGCCATATTCTGATTCCTTCTCTGGTAGTAAGTTGAAGGAAAAGCACCTTCTTACTTTTTCTTCTCTTTACAATTTAGTTACGAATAGATGTCCTTCTATTTATATTATTATCTGGTACTCTTGTCGTAAGGAATACCCTCTGCCTTCGGAGCTCTTGACTTTTTGGATGTAAAGACAAGAACAATCATAGTTGCCACATACGGAAGCATCTTATAATATGCCTGATTCAGTTGCAGATTATTTAAGAACGGAATTAATGCAACCGAATACGCCAAAGTTCGAAGAAAAGCAAAGAATAATGCAGCAAATAAAATCCTCCAGGGCTTCCACTGACCAAAGATCATTACAGCCAAAGCCAGGAAGCCAAAGCCTGCAACACCGGTGTGTCCGTTGACATTACCGTCCATGACACCAACGGAATAAAAGAAACCGCCAATACCGCCGAGAACACCTGATATCCCTACACCGTAATATCTCATATGATGAACATTAATACCTACGGAATCTGCCGCATGAGGATGTTCGCCGCAGGAACGCAGTCTTAGGCCGAACTTCGTAGTATAGAAGATGACAACCGACAGGAACATAATTAGAAAACCAATATAAACAGTAATATACGTATTTTTAAAGAATAAATCTCCAAGGAAAGGAATTTTACTGAGTCCCGGAACTGACTTGATATAGAAGTTTGCGCTTGTCGTGATACCATCACTCTGGAACTTCATTTTGGAAAAGAGCAATACCACAGCGGGTATCAGCATATTAAGAGCTGTACCGGAGATAGTCTGATCCGCTTTCATATTAATTGCAGCAAATGCAAGAAGCATGGAATATGCGACGCCTGTAACTGCAGCAACCACCATTGCGATCAGGAGGATAAGCTGAGGATTCATGCCGGTTCCCTGAATGAAATAAACCGTAAGGCATCCAAAGAATGCACCAAATAACATAATACCTTCCAGTGCAAGGTTAACTACACCGCTTCGTTCGCTGAACATACCACCGAGAGCAACCAGTAATAAAGAAATTGCTACAGGAAGCATATTTTGAATTAAATAATATAATGTTTCCATTGCTACGCCTCCTTACTCTTAACAGATTTCTGTTTCGGATGACTATCGTGCTTCTCTTCTCTTCTGCCCTTCATGTATTTGGAAATAGCTGCCTTCATAATCAATGCAAAGGAAGAGAAATATATTATAACAGCAATAACAACATCGATAATCTCAGGCTTATAGCCGAGTAAGCTGGCAAGTGTACCACCTCTCTGAATATGAGAAACAAATATAGCTGAGAATATAATACCGATCGGATTGGCAAATCCCAACAGAGCAACAGCAATACCGTTAAAACCATTGGCTGCGATTACACTGATTGGTTCATAGGTCATACTGCTTCCGGCAATGGTGGAAGGTGCCAGAATGGCAAAAGCACCGCCGAGGCCTGCCAGACCTCCTGCAATTACCATCGTAAGTATGGTATTTCTCTTATCATTCATACCCGCATATTTACTGGCGAATTTATTAAAGCCGGTAGCCTTCAGCTCATATCCGAAGATGGTTTTATTCAGTATGATAAATAGCATAACAGCAATCAAAGCTGCTATGATAATAGAAAAATTAACATTGGAATTCGGCACGCCGAGAGATGGAATCTGTGCAGATGCCGGAAGATAAGATGTCCTTGTCTTTGTGGATACATACATAGTGGCATTTCCCTGAACCAGCATATCCACGATATACATACCGATATAGTTGAACATGATTGAGGTTATAACCTCGTTCACATTACAGAGCGACTTAAATATACCCGGGATAAAGCCCCATAGCATGCCTCCGATCAAACCGGCCAAAACGCAGGCTATCCAGTGGATTGATGCCGGCATCTCCCACATAAAGCCTACATACAGTGCGAAGAACATACCCATGGTATACTGTCCGGAAGCACCAATGTTAAATAAGCCCATCTTAAAGGCAAATCCCACAGAAAGGCCTGTCATTAAAATCGGTGTGGCAAAATAAAATACATCTCCAAGTCTTGAAAAGCCTCCGAATAAAACCCTGCCGAAGCCCGGTAAGGAATTCTCCGGTAAGGCCACGAGCATAATGATAAATCCGAATATCAAGCCTAAGGCGATTGCCAATAACGCTGCTGTGAAGGAGGAAAACCCTTTGCTTTTCGTAATAAGCTTCACGCGGTTCCAAGAAATCATATTATTCTGCATGTCCCTTCTCCTTTCCTGTACTGCGTTTTGCACCTGACATGTATAAGCCCAGCTCCTGAACCGTCGTCTTCTTCGGATCAAGCTCACCGACAATTTCGCCCTCATATATTACCAGAATCCGGTCGCTGACATTCATAACCTCATCTAGCTCCAGGGAGATCAGCAATACACCTTTCCCTTCATCTCTGTTCTTAACAAGCTGCTTGTGTATGAATTCTATCGCTCCGACATCAAGTCCACGGGTTGGTTGAACTGCCACGAGAAGCTCATGCTCCTTATCTATCTCTCTGGCAATAATCGCCTTCTGCTGGTTACCGCCGGACATACTGCGGGCTAGCGTAATCGGTCCCTGTCCGCTTCTGACATCGTACTCAGCAATCAGTTTTTCTGCATAAGCACGTACTGCCGTCTTCTTTATTAAGCCTCGCTCTTGAAAATCATGCTGCCAATAACGCTGAAGTACGATATTGTCCTCCAGAGAGTAATCCAGGACCAAGCCATATTTATGACGATCCTCCGGGATATGACTCATACCGGCTTTTGAACGTGTACGGATATTTGCCTTTGAGATATCCTGTCCCATCAGCTGGATGGACCCCTTACTCATCTTCTCCAAACCTGTCAAAGCTGCTACCAGCTCTGTCTGTCCATTGCCTTCTATCCCTGCTAGACAAACAATTTCTCCTGCCCTGACTTCAAAGGATACATCCTTTACTGCATTATTTCTGCTTATTTTCGAAGGTACTGTTACATCCTTAACTGAGAGGACTACTTTACCGGCAGTCTTCTCATTCTTCTCTACCGTAAAGCTAACGTCCCTTCCTACCATCATCCTGGACAGCTCTTCCTTAGTGGTCTCCTTTATATCAACAGTTCCGATGCATTTCCCCTTACGAAGTACTGTACAGCGATCTGCAACCGACATGATCTCGTTCAATTTATGCGTAATGAAAAGAATTGATTTGCCTTCCTTAGCAAAGCCACGCATAATCACCATCAATTCATCAATTTCCTGAGGTGTTAAGACTGCAGTCGGTTCATCAAATATTAATATATCATTATTGCGATATAGCATTTTAAGTATCTCTACACGTTGCTGCATTCCTACCGATATTTTTTCAATGAGGGCATCAGGATCGACCTGAAGTCCGTATTGCTTACTGAGAGACATCACCTTGTCCCTGGCTTCCCTCTTCTGAAGAAATCCGAACTTATTTGGTTCAACACCAAGGATAATGTTTTCAAGCACTGTAAATATCTCCACCAGCTTAAAATGCTGATGTACCATACCAATTCCAAGCCTGTTGGCATCGTTTGGATTATTAATTCGAACAACCTCGCCGTTCTTTTTTATTTCTCCCTTTTCCATCTGATATAATCCGAATAAGACACTCATGAGCGTCGATTTACCCGCTCCGTTTTCCCCAAGCAAGGCATGAATCTCACCCTTTTTCAACTGAAGGGTAATATCATCATTTGCAATAATTCCGGGGAATTCTTTTGTAATATGATTCATTTCAATAATATAATTATCCACGTTAAACCTCACCGTTAAATTATTATTGTTTTCTGCTACAGATACCATTACATAGTATCTTAATCCATCCGAAGGACAATTACTGTCATTCTATTAATCCCCCATAAAAATAACAAGGGGAAAAGGTGTTCGCCTTTTCCCCCAAAATCACTTACTTACATAAGGCTCAGGCCAATATGCCGGGTAGCTTCATGCTATTAGCTTCTTTACTGTCTTGTTGTAACTGCAACCTTAACAAGATTGAGGTTTGATTTTAACTCGTCTGCAGTAGCGTAACCATTCGGATCAGCAACTACGAAGGTTCTGATCGGAACTACAGAATTTGTTGCAAGAGTCTGGAATACTGCGTCATAATCAGCCTTGGTGAAGCTGGTAAATCTGTCAAAAGCATCTGCTTTATCATCGCCGATTACTACGGTAGGAAGTCCTACACCGTCATTGGCTGCACTGAATACAGTTGTCTTTCCAGCATAGGTATCCCAGGTATTATCATAGATAGAAGTAAGTACATCATACACAGATGCACCAAGACCCTTGGTAGCTGAAGTAATAACTGTATTACTGTCATATCTCTGGTCTACGTCAACGCCGATTACCTTGGTACCAGCCTCTGCAGCTGCAGCCATAACACTCTTACCGACAGAACCGCCACAACCAAAGATAACCTGTGTACCTTCCTGGAACATTGTCTTAGCGGTAGCCTTATTGGTATCAGTTTCAGCAAAGTCACCGGTATAGTGATAAGTTACGGTAACAGCTCCATCGGCCAGCCCCAGCTCGTTAGCAGCAACTTCTGCTCCCTGAAGGAAGCCGTAGCCGTAAGCCTGAACTGCAGGAACAGCCATACCGCCCATGAAACCAAGCTTAGTCATGCCATCCTTTACAGCAGCATAACCAGCAAGATAACCGGACTGCTCTTCTGCATAGGTAACACTCGCAACATTGCTCTTTGTCTCATATGTAGAATAGTCAGCAGTATGAGGAGCACCATCGAGTAAGATGAATTTCACGTCAGGATACTTTGTCTGAGCTTCATAAATCGGAACTTCAAAAAGGAATCCGGGTGTAACTATAACTTTAGCACCACTGGTTACTGCATTGTCGATAGATGCAAGATAACCTGCATCGGAAGCCTCTTCAGGCTTAATGTACTGATGCGAAATCTTCTTCTCCTCAGCAAACTTCTTTACACCTTCCCAAGTACCTTGGTTAAAGGATTTGTCATCAATGTTACCCTTGTCTGTGATCATAGCGATCTCATAAGTTTTGGAACCGCAGCCGACCAAAGCAAATGCCATTACCATTATCAGCAATAATGATAAAACTTTTTTCATATTACGTCCTCCCTGTATTTAGAATAAGTTGTTTCATCCGAAAGTCTCCTCACAACGAAAATTTCCGAATAATCACTCTAAGAAAAATAATACCATACTAAGACAAATTATTCAAGAGTACACATGTCCCAATCCAGCAATTTTATCATATTAGGAAGGTACCAAAGAATGCTTTTCACACCTATGCTTTCCTATGTGATCCTGATCCTTTTATTAATCATGCCGCCCAAAATACCGATTACCGCCCCTGTAATCACTCCTGCAATCATCAGAAACGGAAGATAATAAACTATATCAAAGGTTTCCACAACAAGCATTGCAACAATAATCTGTCCGATATTATGTGCAATTCCCCCTATGATACTTACACCCGTCATACTAAAAAGCTTTGTCTTACGAAAAATGATCATAAAAAACCAGCTAAGCCCACCTCCTGCAAGGCTATACAGCATCATGGAAAGATTTCCAAAGGTAAAGCTTACCAGCAGGATTCGAAGGAACGATAATAATAAGGCATCACCCGCTCCTAATGAATAAAGGGCAATGACGACCACAAGATTGGCCAGTCCGAGCTTAATTCCAGGAATCGCAAACGAAAGCGGGAATAGGCTTTCAATATAACTTAGGATAAAGGCTAAAGCGACCAATAATCCATAGACTGCTACTTTTTTTGATTTCATGCCGACTCCTCACTAGTTTGCTACAGCGTCCACGTTGCTATCCTGTTCACTCTCTATTGTCAGTACAACCTTATTCGGAAGGCATACTATTGTGTCATGATTATAACGGATTGCTTTGTGATTGACGCAAATCTTATCCGGACAGCTTGCTTCAAGCATATCCACCCTTTTATTCTCAATTGCAAAGGTATTGTAGCCTCCCTTCCCATCGGACACCGTAAAGGTGGTATCAACGTCTAAATCAAAGGTCTGATACGGCTTTCCATCAACCGTGACCAAGACCCGGCTGCCTTCCTTTTTGTTGAAGTTCAGAAACAGTAATACTCCTAATGCCAGAATAAGCAGGAGACCGATTAAAATAACATCATTCTTCTTTATCATAAAAACTCCTATTAATACTCATGCTATTGTTATATCATTTTTCTATCTTATCATACTTTTTTTCTTAGGGAAAGTTAAAATCAATAACTGAAAAGGAAGGTTTGGCCCTTATGAAGTATATTTATAAGCTTTTTCCATTGACAATATTACTATTCGTACTCTGTCTTTTTGCTGTAGGCTGCGATAGAAAGGCATATTCCCAAGAAAAATCTCAGGAGGAAGGCTTTCTTTCACGTTCCGATTTTCTGCTGAACACCATCGTAACCGTTCAGTTGTACGATAAACAGGAACCATCCATTCTGGACAGCTGTTTTGATCTCATCCGGCATTATGAACTGATCTATTCCCGTACGAATCCTGCAAGCGAGCTTGCAGTACTTAATAATAAAAGCTTTCTCGAGGAGAAGCCTCAGGAAAGCACCTATAATATCTCCTTTGAACTGGCGGATCTGATTGAAGAAGGATTGTTTTACAGTCGATTATCCCAGGGGGCCTTTGATATTACCATCGCACCGATCACCGAATTGTGGAATTTTCAGACAAAGTCTCCAAGGCTTCCGAAAATGAAAGCTCTGCAGGAAGCTCTTTTGCTCGTAGATTATAGAAACATTTCATTATCAGGCAATCAGATCGCTTTCGCCCGACAAGGAGTAAGAATTGATCTGGGTGCCATTGCAAAAGGCTATATTGCCGATAGAGTGAAGGATTTTCTGATAAAGAAGGGGGTCAGGAGTGCTATCATCAATTTAGGTGGCAATATTCTCTGTATTGGCTCCAAGCCTGATCAGACCCCATTTCGAATCGGTATCCAAAAGCCCTGTGCTGAGCGTAATGAGACTATCGCGGTTATGGATATCCAAAATCTTTCCATTGTATCCTCCGGAGTCTATGAGCGCTCCTTTCAACTTAACGGTAAGCTGTATCATCATATACTGGATCCATCTACAGGCTTTCCCCGTAGGAGCGGACTGCTTGCTGTAACAATCATATCAAAAAAGTCAGTGGAGGGTGATGGTTTAAGCACCACCTGCTTTTCTCTGGGTCTTAAGAAGGGTACAAAGCTGATAGAAAGCCTTCCGGACACCTATGCCGTGTTTATAACAGAAGACGGAAGGGTTCATTATACCAAGGGCTTTTTTGAAGCAATTCCAACAACTCGATAAACTATAAGCAGGCTTAGCATAGGAAGCTTCCTTCTCAAATTGAAGAAGGGAGTTCACCCATGACACGTAAACATGGAAAGAGGGAGTGTAAATAACACCCCCCCTTCTTTTATTATAGGTTCTCCAGCCTTTCGGTCAGTCCCTCCAGCCAGTCTCCTTCATATAATTCAATCATTCCTCGGTCACAGGCCGCAGAAAGCTTAGGATTAATCGGAAGCCTTGCGGTAAGCGGTATCTGATGCTTAGCGGCTATCTCTTCTATATGACTTTCACCGAATATCTGATATTCCTGATTGCAATCCGGACAAACGAAATATGACATATTTTCCACAAGACCGAGAATGGGTACCTTCATCATCTGTGCCATTTTCACAGCCTTTCCTACAATCATGGATACAAGCTCCTGCGGAGAGGAGACAATAATAATTCCGTCTATTGGCAAAGATTGAAACACTGTTAAAGGTACATCGCCCGTTCCCGGGGGCATATCCACAAACATATAATCCACATCGTTCCAGATGACATCGGACCAGAATTGCTTCACAGTTCCTGCGATTATCGGCCCTCTCCATACAACCGGATCGGTCTCGTCCGCAAGCAGCAGATTGATGGACATTATCTCAATTCCGAAGCTGCTTTTTGCAGGAATAATACCCAATTCATTACTTACAACCTTTTCCTTGATTCCAAAAGCCTTTGGAATAGAAGGCCCAGTAATGTCGGCATCCAGAATTGCTGTCTTAAAGCCTTTACGGTTCATATCGACAGCCAGCAGTGAGGTTATCAGAGATTTACCTACTCCACCCTTGCCACTGACGACTCCGATTACCTTTTTTACATTACTAAGCTCATTCGGCTGTACCTCAAATTGATTCTTCGCTTTTTGATCGCTGCATTTTGATGCGCAGGTTTCACAATTGCTATTGCAGTCACTCATTCTATTTCATCCTTTCGTTCGAAATCTAAAATTCCAGTCTTTTATAGGTTCCTAAATAATCATATAGATTCGTTTGTTATTATACCCCTTTAAAGGTAGTTGTCAACCCTTACTTTGCTGAACAACGTCAGCCTACTTTGAATATTATGTTATATAACCTTACGAAAGGAGCTGGTATAATGCAGATTCTATTGATAAGAAATCCTATCATGACAGCGGCTGGGTTATTTGCTTTCATGTCACAGAATGTAGTATTGCTTACTGTTTTCGGTGGCCTTTTGCTTATTCTGTTATCAATTATATTCAGAATCCGAAGAAAGAAGCACAGAAATAAAACACACGAAGTCATCCATCCGGTCACTGAAATCATAGGCTCAACCTCAGAAAGACTTGCAGAATTAAACCGCGAGCTATTGCCTTTTGGTTTTACCTATGAGCCATATCAGGATATATTCTATTCTTTGCTAAATCCCTGGCAGAGAGAACTTGGTTATTGTAGGCTTTACGATGAAGCCAGTGCGGCTATGAGCATGATTATAGACTGTGAGCCCTTCCGTTTTGAATATGCCGGACGAAGATGGCTGATTGAATTCTGGAAAGGTCAATATGGAATGACCACAGGAGGAGAAGTCGGTATTTATTATACGCAGTGGCCTGATCTCAATATTCCGGGTGTATTTAACGGTACCTTTTATTATTGTCTCAGGGATGAGGATTTAATAAACATGTCCTTTATCTTTAAGAAGAAAGGAAATATTCTTTTTACACGTAGCGGCTATCACTGGTGGCTTACTGGCTTTAAGCTCGGTGAATTCAGTAAACCTTCAGAACTCAGTATGGATATCACCCTTGACCTGTATGACCGTAAGATGGCAAATGCTTTTGTTGACGCTCTGATAAAGACAGGATATAAGGACGAGGAATTTCTCCAACAGGGTCGCCGGGTGATCGTCCGTTTTGATAAACCACATACCAAGCAACCGCTGACACGGAGTGGCCTGACTGAATTTATCATGATGCGTAACAATGAATCCTTTTGCAACTCTTACAATTCACTGACAGAAGCCTACTCTGACACCTTGGATAAGCTCGAAATCGTACGTAATGAATCACCATCCATGTACAGTCAAATCCTGAATCTCGGAAAACCGAGAGCTGTATTTGAGTCCTATAACAGCATCAAGAAATACTTAAGCAGGTAATAGACCTTCATAGAAGGAAGTGATGTCATATATCAGCATCTAAACGTTTATCTCAGGTTCTTCAGACCTCTAGGGTACTTCCCTTTGACGAAAGCTCCAGAATTGTCATCATGAGTGATGTCCATCGGGGCAACGGCAGCTGGGGAGACAATTTTTCAGGGAACCAGAATGTATTTTTTGCAGCTTTAAACTATTATTATGAAAATGGCTTTACCTATATTGAATTGGGTGATGGGGATGAGCTTTGGGAAAACAGGACGATTGAAGATATCATCATTGTACACAGCGATGCCTTCTGGCTGATGTCACTCTTTTATAAAGACCGTCGTTTCTATATGCTTTACGGAAATCATGATATTGTAAAGAAGGATCCCCGATATTCACAGACCCGGTGTCATTCCTTTTACTGTGACAGCTTGAATTCCTATATTGCGTTATTTCCCGGAATTCAGATATCAGAAGGCTTAATCCTCCGCTATCGGAATACAAATCATCAGATTTTTCTTACTCACGGACATCAGGTTGACTTTCTAAATGATACCATCTGGAGGGTGGCACGCTTTTTGGTACGCTATATATGGAGACCGCTGGAGCTGGTCGGAATTAAAGATCCGACCAGCACCTCTAAGAATTATCATAAGATGAACTCAGTGGAACGAAAGCTGATGACATTTTCGGTGGAAAATCGTCAGATGATCATCTGTGGTCATACCCACCGCCCCGTTTTTCCTCATATCGGAGAGCCCTTATATTTCAACGATGGCAGCTGCGTTCACCCCAGGTGCATCACTGCCCTTGAGATACGTAACGGAACCATCTCCTTAGTAAAATGGGCTGTCATGACCAAGCCGGACCGAACTCTGTTCGTAGGGCGTGAGGTGTTAGAAGCACCTGTCAGACTGTCTGATTATTTTCAAAGTATTTACCAAAATGATTAATCAGTGCTTCTTTTTTACGGAATATCCGAATTTACCGATAAAATCACCTAAAGAAAAGTATTCACCATGAGAATATACGATCAGTCCGGCTTTATTTAAGTGAAATCTTCCCTTTGCATCCATCAGTTTTTTATCCACAGTAACCCCTGTTACTTCAGCTAAAAACATGTCATGCGTACCCAATGGAATGATCCGGGTTACTTTACATTCAATATTTACCGGACTTTCAGAAATTGCAGGGACGTTGACAGTCTGAGACCTGGTAGGAGTAAGCTTCATTTCCCTGAATTTATCCACATCTCTGCCCGATTTCACCCCACAGTAATCCGCTTGCCTTACCAGGTCTTTAGTCACCAGATTAATGACAAATTCTCCGCTTTCCTTAATGATATCATAGGAAAAGCGTTCCTTTCTGATTGAAATTGATACCATGGCCGGGCTGGAGCATACAGTGCCCGTCCAGGCAATTGTGATGATATTTGGCTTTTCCATAGTAGCACAGCTTACCATGACCGCCGGGATCGGATAAAGCATATTACCCGGCTTCCATAATTCTTTTTCCATCAGTAATGCCTCCTTTCTATGCAAATCATGATAGCGATTTTACTCTTTCCTGTCAATCTGCCCTATACTCTTCCGGTAAATGTGATTACAGTCAAATTATGCTAAGGAAACCTCTGGTATAATATGAACCAGGATATATCATACTAAGCATGTATTGAATTGGAAAGGAGAATATTTCATGAAAGCATCTGTTGATCAGGATGGTTGCATCAGCTGCGGTTTATGCATTGATGTATGCCCGGAGGTGTTCAGCTATAATGAGAATGACGTGTCACAGGCAATCGAAGGAGATATTCCTACGAACTGTCTAGAAAGAGCTGAGGAAGCACGTGATGGCTGCCCGGTTAGTGTCATCGACTTGAAGGAATAATGATATCATTTATCAAAAGGGGGAATTCGTATGGATTTTATTAAAGAAGAAAATAAGATATATTTAAACGACGAGCAGAAGCACATGTTGGCTGTCGTAACATTTCCTAAACTTAGCGAGGGTGTGGTCACTATTGATCATACCTTCGTTGATCCCTCTCTACGGGGGCAGGGTGTAGCCGGAAAGCTGATGGAGGCTGCAGTAGCATATTTTCGCTCCAGCAATATAAAAGCGAAGCCCACCTGCAGCTATGCTGTCAAGTGGTTTGAAGAACATCCTGAGTGTGCCGATGTTCTGGTGAAGTAAGACGAGCTCCGGTTATTATAAGGTAAGCTATGAAAGCTTCCTTCTGTTTGGAACTGTAAGAGTCCATTATCCTCCCATTCATAAAAGCCTGGACATCTCTTTCAACGGCACATAATGGGAGGATAAAACCTCTGTAAAAATAATTCTATTCGTGTACGTCACTATTTTCGAGAAGGTGCCCATCGGGGTTCAGAATGCGGAGGATTTCTATTCTACCCTGCATTCTTTATGTATTCAATCCTATTCGCTTACTTTAGTCATATCTTAATTCGTATACTTCAGACCCATTACCCATTTTCTTCTGTCATAATACATAACAATAAAGATTACCTCTGAATAAGCCAAAGCAACACAGGCTGAGATATCAGAAATATTTTCACGCAATTGGGTTAATCCTATAATAGATATTAATATATCTTGCTCTACATTATTAGTATTAGGAGGATTAAAATGGATTATTTAAAAATAGGGTTTGCAGCCTTCGGCACTATGATTGCTGTATTCGTTTTTACAAAATTGATGGGTAACCGTGAAATGTCCCAGCTTTCCATGTTTGATTATGTTAGCAGTATTACGATCGGTTCCATTGCGGGAGAGATGGCTGTCATGTCTACAGATAGCTTCTTCAAGCCTTTGATTGCCATGGCAGTGTTCAGTCTCTTCTCGGTCCTGATCTCCTACTCTACCTGTAAATCCATCGCTCTTCGAAGATTTTTTGAAGGACAGTCAATACTGCTTTTCCAAAACGGTCAGATCTATGAAAAGAATTTGTTGAAAGCAAAGCTGGATATTGATGAATTTCTGTCTGCCTGCCGTCTGGAAGGTTATTTTGATCTGGAGGAAATCCATACTGTCTATCTGGAGCCCAGCGGTATGATCAGCGTACTACCGAAAGCAGCGAACCGTCCTGCTACTCCTAAGGATATGAACATGACTCCTACACAGTCTATGCCACTTGCAAATGTTATCATTGACGGTAAAATTCTGTATGATAATCTGCAGAACACCGGGAAGGACGATAAGTGGCTAAATAAGCAGCTAGCATCAAAAGGAGTTAAAAATGTGAAGGATATCATCCTTGCTACCTACGATTATACGGACAATACATTAAAAATTTATCGGAAATCCAATCACAAAATGCTCCGTGATATATTTGAATAGGAATAGATAAGAATACCAGTTCATAAAATGTTACGAGCCTATGGTACAGGAAGTTTATCAATCATGATTCTTAAACACCCTTCTAAATATATCTTGCTTAGCGAGCTTCTCATTCTACTGGTTCTGCTCATATTCGGATTGTTTACTCTTCACTCCGGTCCTTTGGCTCTAAACGTATCCTCTATCCAGGATAAGAAGGAGTATATCAAATGGGTTAATTTTGATATATCCAGCAAAGCCTTGGAACGATCCTATAAGTATGATGTAGAATCCAGAAACTGGGAGGTAAAGATTAATTGGATTGAGCTTCTTGCCCTGCTTGGAAATAAATATGGCGGTGATTTTTCAAGATACAAAGAAAAGGATATGAATGATATCGTTGAGAAGCTGAAGAATAAAGAAGCTACAGTGGAAAGTCTTTCCCAGAATCTGAAGTATTACAGTTACTATCATGATGCTTATGAAGCTGTCCTTGGTGGTATGGTAGGCTCCTATAAGATTGAGGTTCCGGATGAAGCCGCTCCGGGTGGGAAGCGCTGGGAGGAAACCTATGGACTGAAAGCCTTCCTTCCTCTGGCTAAATATTATCCCTACAGTCATTTTGACGATTTCGGGGTATCAAGAAGCTACGGATTTAAAAGAAAGCACCTAGGACATGATATGATGGGGCAGACCGGAACTCCTGTCATTGCAGTTGAATCAGGCTATGTAGAAGCACTGGGTTGGAATCAGTATGGGGGCTGGCGTATCGGAATTCGCAGCTTTGATAAAAAGCGTTACTATTATTATGCCCATCTTCGAAAGAATTTTCCCTTCAATAAGGAGCTTAAGACCGGCAGCATCGTGCAGGCCGGCGATGTCATCGGATACCTCGGTCGAACCGGATATTCCAGCTCAGAGAATTCCAATAACATAAGAACCTCACATCTCCATTTCGGTATGCAGTTGATTTTCGATGAATCTCAAAAGGAAAGCAATAATGAGATCTGGATTGACTGTTACGACATTATCCAGTTCCTTTACCGTAACCGATGTGAGACCGTAAAGGATCCCGAAACGAAGGAATATCACCGGGTATATCGTATGATTGACCCAATCGCAGAGTATTATATTAATCATAGTATGTACAAATATGATGACGATGAATTCCGAATCCGAATTTATCAATAACTCGAGCCTGCTATATTACCGAAAAAATAGTATTCCTATTAATATCTATAACTAAATAGGATCCGGCTGTTAAGCAACGGGTTTACAAGAAGAAAGTCCCCGGAAAGTTACCCTTCCAGAGACTATCTTCTTCTGACTTATCAGGTTATGAAAACCATCTCAAACGAATCATAGGATCAATACTGTTTCAGGATCTTCTTCCTTCTGCCAAGACAGATTAGTGCCAAAAATGCCGGAATGACATATTCAAATATCAAATTCAAATTCACTAGAAATACCTGATAGAAATAGTCAAATTCAAACTGTGTACTGCTGATGAAGTAGGTCAGATAAAATATAATCACAGCCAGGGGGATATAAAGGCTTTCTCCATTCTCCAGATGAAAGAACCAGGTCAGGCATCGGAAAAGCAATATGACAAAAATACTGATAGCAGCAAAGTCAGACAATATACAGATCAGGGTAATCAGTACCTCAAACCGCTCAAATATATGAAAAAAGGAAATACTCTTAACCGTAATATAAAAGGGGAAGGGCAGGCTTGCTGTCAGAGCTGTTCCTGATATACCGAAGGTGAACAAAGTTATGACAGCTGCAAGAGCAGTAAAAACTGCAATACCGAACCATAGCTTATGCAGCTGCTTTTTTGTTACCGAGCTGCCAAATTTATCTGCGAAGAACATGACTATAATGATATTACCGCCTACTACTGCCACATGTCTCGCAGCATAGATCGTATTCTTCATCTGTACGACGGACACAGGAAGCAGATACTCCCTTCTTAATCTTGAAGCAGCGCAAAGGAAAAGAATTGTGAAAAAAATTAATATTGATCCCAGTGTCAGCTCCGAAAAACGAAAGATAGTCTTAATTCCTTTAAGCAGAGCATAAAAAACAAGCATCAACATGATTGTCATAAAAAAATCCGATCTGGTCCGGGGCATCAGAGTAAATTCCAGAGTTAGGGTGTAGGAAATCACCTTCGCTGCCGCTCCCACAAGAATCCAAAGCAGATAAGCAAGAATCAGTATCTTAGCTAAAACGGTTCCTACCAGCCGGACCATAATATCATAGATATTCAAGCCTGGAAAGTATTTAATGAAAAGAAGAATAATTCCTGTCAGTAGTGCAGTTGCAGCCATTGACCATATAGGTGATAGATATCCGCTTCTCCCCGCTTCTCTTGCCAGGCTCTGTGGAACCTGCCTTAATATGGTCGAAACTGATATGAACAGGTAAAGGAAGGTTACCTGACGAAGTGTTATCTCTCGGTTCAAACCTTCACCTCATTTCATATGTTTTTCCAGTATCATGGAGATGCTAGGCAGATATGGATTTATCATATAGACTACTCCCATCCCCAGACCAATGCACGAAAGCATCAGATAGATTGCCAGATTCTTTTTTGATTTTAAAAGCTTATCCTTTTGCCTGATAAAGGTTATTATGATTGTGAGACCAAATATATAAATCATTCGACTCCTGCCTTTCTGTTTCAATATTATTATATTGCTCTTACTGCCGATCAAATATAAGTATGAATTAAGAAGTTCAGATTCAGATTATATTCTAAGAGCGCGCATTCCACCCTCTCCCAAAATAAAGGATTTCGTTATCTTTGATCTGATCCGGTACTCGAACCGAATGTCAGCAATCCTATCCTTCCAGGAAGTCTTGATATCACCCCACTTACTCACATTCTGATTCTCTACAAGCCTTGCAAGCTGTAGAATGTCCAGACCGTTTTTAATGGAATAATCTACGGGTTTTTGCAGGATAACACGAATATAATCCTCCTGTTCCACGGTTAGCCTGCTCAGCTCCGGCATCGTAAAGACATCCGGTCCTGCAATAACTTCCTTAAAAGCAGTTTCAAAATCCACTCTAATCGTCACTGTTACCAGCTTCTCGTCAAGCTTCGCCTTCATTTTTGTCTTCGCATAGGTAACCGACATATCTTCACCATCCTTTAAGTAAATCGGATATGTCCTTACGATATTGCGGATGAAGTTCACCCCGTCAGAGGTTTCATGATCCAAATAATCATATAGCCTGAGCTGATCAAACACCGCATAACCTTCTATTCGAATACCGCTTTCCTTCCTCACCAGATAAGGAATCAGCAGACTGGAATACTCTTGCCTCATATCATTTAGAATATTAACCAGTGTATTCTCATTTTTCGTAATGAATTTCAGCTGCTTCTGTTTCATGGCTTCCAGATTCTCGTGAATGATCTCCTTATCCTCCATTGCATTTTTTATAAAATCCTGTGCTTCTTCTCCCTTTATAATATAAATCAAAGCTTCCATCTTAATAGTTTCATCCCGTTTCAGAAAATCAATACTCTTTTCGATACTCTCCTTAGCTGCTTCCTCTCCGATCAAAAATATACCGGTTTGGGCTAAGGTAAGGTTCTTTTTATCGTTCAGCTTTAAATTCTCCAATGCTTCATAGGCTGTCTTCCCTTTTCCTTTTATAATCTCCTCTTTACCGAAGCCTGCTTCGGCTTTACCATTCTCTCCTCCTCCAGTGCTGTACAGAGCACATATCTGATAATCCCCATCTTTATAATCAATTCCAAGGACGAGGGCCATATTGATGGCATCAATCTCCTCCTTATTCATATCATGGGTACAGCCGCAGAGCGATAGACAAGCTACAATCACTACAAATAACTTCTTCATTGTCTATTCACCCCGCCCGCTTGCTTTATTCTGTTATTGTTAGCGATATTCTGCGGACGTTTTGTAAAATACTTGATTGGGAAACGAAGCAGTGTGTCTTTATGATTGCTTTCCTCTAAATCTACAAAAGGTGACATATACGCTACTCCATAATTATCCAGGCTGCAAAGATGGGTCAGTAACAGAATGAAGGCTACCGAAATCCCGAAAAAGCCTCCGATCGCAGCCATCACAGCAAATAGGAATCTGATTACTCTGATACCGCTGCTCAAATCCTGATTAGGTACAATGAAGCCTGCAATGCCTGCCAGTGATACCACGACTACCACCAACGGTGATAGAATGTTGGCCGATACAGCTGCCTGTCCGACTACGACACCTCCCAGGATTGACATGGCTGTACCCACAGATTTTGGCAAACGGAGTCCTGCCTCAATTAAGATTTCAAAGGATAACAGTAATCCCAGAACCTCCGATGCTGAAGAGAACGGTACGTTCTGCTTGGCAGCCTGGGTAGATAAAGCAAGCTTAACCGGCAGCATCTGATTCTGATAGGTTGTTGCTGCAATATAGAAAGCAGGTAGCAGTATAGTGAGGATAAGAGCAATATAACGCAGCATCCTGAGCGCAGATCCCACAAAAAAGTGATTGGCATAATCCTCCGGTGACTGCATCAGCATCACAAGCTGACACGGAAGCAGGTAGACAAACGGTATTCCATCCACAACAAGTGCTATTCTTCCATCTGTCAGATTGGCCGAGACACGGTCCGGACGTTGGGTATTCATAATCTGAGGAAAGAGACTTTTTTTATTATCCATCAGGTATTCTTCGATGAAGGCAGGTGTTGATATATTATCAATATCGATTTTATTGATGATATCCCGTAACTTATTCACTGTGTCTATATTGGCGATATTGCTGATATAGACTAGAGACATATCAGTCTTGGATATATGTCCGCTGGTCAGGGCTTCCACCACCAGAAATTCGGATCGGACTCTTCTTCGAATCAAGGCTGTATTGGTTCTCATGACTTCTATAAAGGAATCCTTTGCCCCCTTCATGACACCTTCTTCAGTAGGCTCGGAGATAGAACGTTTATCAAATTTTTTAACATCGTAGACAACTGCTTTCTGTTCGCCGTCAAAAATAAAGGCAACATTACCACTGAGTACTGCTTTAATCAAAAGTTTATAATCTGACTCTTCCTTAGTAAACACATCATAGGTGCCACCGGTCAGCAGATAATCTATCACTTCTTTTTCCGATTTGCATCCCTTGATATAAGGGTCACTATGCATTAATTGAAATATTCCTTCATCTACAAGCTCTGAATTGATTAATCCATCTACACAGAAGATGGAAATGGTAAGCCCGATCTGGTTGATCTTGATCGGACGAACCAGGATATCACTGCTTTTTCTGAACAATTCCTTAATTACCTGTGATTGAATGACCTGTTCCATAGACTACCCCTTTCCTTGCATTATTTTTCAGCAAAATTAATGTGTCACCATGCTGCTAATTTTATTCATGTCAGACAGCATTTTCCTATTGATTTTCAAAGCATAAAAAAAGCCGGCTCATTGGCCAGCTTTTTTTAGTCATTCTATGTAGTCATATAATCTTACGTCCATGATATTGTGCATGAAGACTTCACAGTTGAATTCCTTTATGTAGCCCTATGGAAGGCTTCATGTTACTCCAATTCCTTCTTAAGTATCGGTATAAATAAGAAGGGATCCGGTTTTATCACGTACTCCATATCCGGTTTTTCCGGGGATTTCCTTGGTAACGGACTTGATCCAGGCGAATGATCAGCTGGCAAAATATTCTTTTGCCATATCATATATATGTACCGGTAATACCTTGCCCTTTGCCATGATCCGTAGGAAAGCTTCCGCTTCTCCTTCATCATCCGTAAGATCCTCTATATAACAATAAGCGTTAATATCCTGACTTTGACTGCCTTCCTTATAGCATTCAATACAGTAGAGGGCATTTCTAAATATAAGATTATAGACTACTTCAATATCTTCTGTCAGAATTGATTTCGTGTTGGATTTCAGCATATGTTCTACCATGCAACGCCACCCTTCTTCCTAGTTGATTACGACCACATAAATTATATCTTTTGACACTATTATTATAACACAAAAATATCTTCTGATAAGTGACAATTCACAACAAAACCTATGTAAATAATAGTTCGAATGGCTTGCTCTGCCATTTTAACAGGGAATAAAAGACACCATGTTCTTTTCTTTCCAGCGGAGGTATTAATATGCACAATATAACCACCTTATCCTAGAAGTTTCATCTTCTTCTGAATATCGTCAGGTGAGCTATTCCTGTCTTTCGTAATAGAAATTCAAAAGACAGGAATATACTCAAACCCAAACTTCAATAGCAAATTATTACACTATGATAGCTATACGGTCTTCGACCCGATATTGACAGAGATCGGGTCAGCGGCTGCCATCTGCTTATAGATTTCGTAACGTTCCTTCGCATGAAGCTCGGCTCGTTCAAAAAGTTCATCTGACTGCTCCGGGAAGGTCTGTGCCAGTGAGCTGTATCTAACCTGTCCAAGGATAAAGTCCCGGAAGCTTTCTGCAGGTTCTTTGGAATCTAAGATAAATGGATTCTTACCTTCTTGCTTCAGAGATGGGTTATACCGATAGAGATGCCAATATCCTGCTTGTACTGCCTTCTTTATCGTTGCCATGCTTCTGCCCATTCCTTCCTTGATACCATGATTAATACAGGGTGCATAGGCTATAACAATGGATGGGCCATGGTATTCCTCCGCTTCACGAAGTGCCTTGATCAGCTGTGTATTATCTGCATGAATTCCGACCTGGGCTACATATACATTTCCATAGGACATCATCATGCGGCCAAGATCCTTCTTACCCTGCTTCTTACCCGAAGCTGCAAATTTAGCAATCGCAGCGATCGGTGTAGCCTTTGAGGATTGTCCTCCTGTATTGGAATATACCTCTGTATCAAATACAAGTACATTGACATCCTCACCGGAGGACATCACATGATCCAGTCCACCGTAACCTATGTCATAAGCCCAGCCATCTCCGCCTACCAGCCAGATACTCCTTTTTGTAAGATAGTCCTGATTTTGCTTAATACTATTTACGATTTCCATTGTTTCTACATCTGTAGAAGCAAAATTCTCCAATACATCGATGAGCTTGTTGCCGGCTTCTCCTGAAGCTCTACCGTCCTCCTTGTAATGCAGCCAGTCATGGCAGGCTTCCTTTACCTTCTCCTCCACGTTTTTATCAATCAGAATTCTCATATCCTGTTCCAGCTTATTGCGAAGCTGTTTTACCCCTAGATACATACCGTAGCCGAACTCCGCATTATCTTCAAACAGTGAATTTGCCCAGGATGGACCTTTGCCTTCCCTGTTACTGGTAAATGCTGTACTCGGAGCAGATGCTGCCCAGATGGAGGAACAGCCTGTCGCATTGGCTATCATCATCCTTTCACCGAAAAGCTGGGTAATCAGCTTGATATAAGGAGTCTCACCGCAACCGGCGCATGCTCCGGAAAATTCGATCAAAGGAGCCTTAAACTGACTATCCTTAAAGCTGGTACCATATGCAACATTCTCCTTAAAGCTGACCTTCTCCACCGCATAGTTCCAATTATCCAGCTCTGTTGGAAGCTGAGTTCCTATAGGCTCCATAATCAAAGCCTTTCCTTTTGCCGGGCAGATATCGGCACAGTTACCACAACCGGTGCAATCCATAGGGCTAATCTGAATTTTATACTGATACCCTTCCAGATTTCTGCCACTGGCAGGCTTCGTCACAAAGCTTTCCGGAGCTTTTGCTGCTTCCTCTTCATTCAGCAGGAACGGTCGAATCACTGCATGAGGGCAGACAAAGGAACACTGGTTACATTGGATACAACGCTCTATAATCCATTTAGGAACATTGACAGCGATACCTCGCTTCTCATAGGCTGTGGTACCGGAAGGGAAGGTTCCATCCTCACGTCCTGTAAAAGCACTGACTGGAAGATCCCCGCCCTTCATACTTTCCATCGGACGCAGAATTTTCTTAATAAATTCGGGTTCCGCTGTATTCTGTGATGTTTCCAGTTTAATATCCTTCCAGGTCTTCGGAACATCAATTTTATGAATAGCATGGATGCCCTGGTCAACCGCATCCTCATTCATCTTAACAATCTTCTCGCCTTTTCTACCGTAAAGCATATGAATACCTGCTTTCAGCTCCTGAATATAGATGTTTTCGGGTAGTACCTCCGTTAATTTGAAGAAAGCCCCCTGCATAATCATATTGATTCGGTTGCCGAGACCAATCTTCTGAGCAATACCAACAGCATTAATCGTATAAAACTTAACCTCCTTTTCAGCCAGCTGCTTTTTCATTACATTCGGAAGCTTCTCTTCCAGTTCCTTTTCCTCCCACTGTGTATTAAGGACAAAAATCCCTCCGTGTTTACAGCTTTGTAGCAGGTCATATTTATTCACATAGGATTGATTGTGGCAGGCCACATAATCCGCATGGGAAACCAGATAAGCGGAACGAATTGCCTCCTTTCCGAATCTTAAGTGAGATACCGTCAGACCTCCTGATTTTTTGGAATCATAATCAAAGTAAGCCTGTACCTTCAAGTCAGAATTTTCTCCGATAATCTTGATCGCCTGTTTATTGGCACCTACCGTACCATCGGAGCCGAGTCCCCATATTTGACAGGAAATCATATCCTCAGGTTCCACCTGAAGCTCCTTCATTGGCTGAAGCGAGGTTTTTGTCACATCGTCATTAATTCCGATTGTAAAGAAATTCTTCGGTTTTGTTTCCTTCAGATTTTGATAAACCGCAGCGATATGAGTCTGATTCGTATCCTTGGAACCCAGACCGTAACGTCCGCCATAAATTTCGGGAGCTTTACTGCTACCTGCATAACAGGAGCAGATATCCAGGTATAGCGGTTCACCTATAGAGCCTGGCTCCTTCGTTCTATCAAGGACTGCGATTTTCTTCACGGAAGCTGGAATACACTTTCTCAAGTGTTCCATAGAGAACGGCCGATATAGATGAACCTTCACCAATCCATATTTTTCACCGAGTTTGTTGAAATAATTTATCGTCTGCTCAATAGTCTGCGTTACGGACCCCATTGCTATGATGACATATTCCGCATCGGAGGGTCCGTAATAATCAAATAAGCCATAGGATCTTCCGGTATATTCGCTCACTTTCTTAAGATATTCCTCAACCACCGGAATGATATTATCGTAAAATGGGTTGGAACTTTCCCTTCCCTGAAAATATATGTCTGAGTTCTGTGCCGTACCGCGAATTACCGGATGATTTGGTGATAGTGCACGTTTGCGGAAGCTTTGTACTGCTTCCATATCTATCAGTTCAGCATAATCTCTGTACTCCAGCGCCTCAATCTTCTGAACCTCATGAGAGGTACGGAACCCATCAAAGAAATGCACAAAGGGAAGTCTTCCCTTGATAGCCGAAAGATGAGCTACCGGTGCCAGATCCATAACCTCTTGAACGGAGCCTGATGCTAGCATAGCGCATCCGGTCTGTCTGGTAGCCATCACATCCTGGTGATCACCAAATATATTCAGGGCATGGGTTGCGATTGCCCGGGCACTGACATGGATCACTCCGGGGAGCAGCTCACCGGCAGCTTTATACATATTCGGTATCATTAACAAAAGTCCCTGGGATGCGGTAAAGGTAGTAGTCAGCGCTCCCGCCTGTAAGGACCCGTGAAATGCACCGGCTGCACCTGCTTCCGATTGCATTTCAACTACATTAACTTCCTGCCCGAAGATATTCTTTCTTCCATTTGCTGCCCATTCGTCCGTCACCTCAGCCATGCCGGAGGATGGAGTGATGGGATAAATCGCTGCAACCTCAGTAAAAGCATAAGCCGCATAGGCTGCAGCGGTATTGCCATCTATCGTCATTGTAATTTTTGCCATAATTGTCTCCGATCCTTTCCATATTTCACAATCTTAAAATTATTCCTTCTCAATAATAATCTTTTGAGTCTTTATAATTTACTACCGTTATCTACCCAATCCTTTGCTTCGATAACACGCTCGATATTCGGTTTATTTACCTGATCCACCTCATAATTGGACTCGGAATTCTGCCAGGCAGCCGTTCCCTCATTATTTGTTGGTTTTGTTGTATTTTGTCTCTTGTTATGTCTTCCTTGAAAGATTTCCTTACCTTTGATTAACATAATTCTTCCTCCATTTCTTCCTGTCCTAAAATCTCTTTACATGCTGCTAAAATACATTTTGTCCGAAATCAACGATTACTATTACCATGATGACCTAAAATAATAATTTCTAAACTATTTAAATATAAAAAACCGGTTTACAGATAATCTTTAGACAGCAAATATGCTTTCCTACAGATTTTTTGTAAACCGGTTCTATGTCTATAAATACTTTCCATTTTGTCCGGGTATGATTCCCCTGAGAACATTCTATATCATTGCACTCTTGCCTTGTTCCTTCTGTAATAAAGATATCCGGCCAGAATGATCGAGAAGCAAACCAGAAAATAATACAGAAATAGAGGATGTGTTATACTTCCTGAGATAATGACAAGCGATCCGATACATGCCAAGGCCGGTATCAGATAACCCCTTACTGCTCCTTTGATCTGCCCCTGCCTAGTAAGTCTTATGACAGCGAAATAGAGTACAATGTAATTAAGATAACTGACCCCGATAGCTATCTCAGACACATCTCCCTTCATTCCGAGCTTCTGTGAGATATAATGAATCATCATCCACCCCATGGATAAGATGTAGGAAAGTATTGCAGAATTTAATGGCATTCCGGCAAGCTTTGAATTTTCCCTCCTAAATACCTGGCTTCCCGGTATCATATTCCTGAGTGCCAGGGAGTACGGCATTCTTATGAAACCGAGGATGATACCATTCACTGTGCCGAGCACAGAGATAACCACAAAGATCAGAATATATTTTGCCCCAATGTTACCAAAGAGCTTTGTTGCCGCCAAAAAAACAGAAGCGTCTCCCTGTTCAAGTACCGTATCAGGTCCAAGTAAAGCAGTGATTCCAATAAAGTACATTACATATGCAAGCAGTATAACAAGAGGAGATATAGTAAGTGCCAATGGGAGGTTATGTTTGCTGTTCTTTATCTCATTACATATGGTGGTAGCAACTATCCAGCCATCAAAAGAGAAAGCAATCGGAGCAAAAGCTGCCAGCCAGCCTCCTGCTGCTCTTGCCTGCCCAAAGCCAGTCACACCCTCTGTTACCAATTCAACGGGATTCCCGAAAATCAAGCCTGCCAGTGCTATAATAAACAGAGGAATTAGTTTAATTACCATTGCGGAATTCTGAAAATACCCACCTGTCTTGGCTGATATTGTATTAATAATAAATAAAATGGTAAGACAGCCTGCTCCTATCAGTGTTGATCTCTCGAGGGTAATTTCCAATCCGAACAGCTGGCTGATATAAATACCGCTTACCCAAGCCACAACCGCAGCAAGCGTCGGAAGATATAAGAAGGTTTGAAACCATCCGAAAGCGCAAGAAGTCCCGATTCCTACGAACTCCTCGGTATAGGTGATTATTCCACCCGGCTTATCTGTCCGGTTTGCCAGCTGTGAGATTGTCAGACATCCGAATATAATTGCAATTGCAGCGACACTAAATATAATAATTCCCAAAAAAACATTTCCGTTTGTATAGCTTAGTACATTATCTGCCTTAAAGAATATACCGGACCCGATTACTATTCCGATTATCATTGTAATTGCAGTAAACAATCCATATCTTCTCTTTATCATACCGTCTTATCTTCTCCTTAATAAATTGATATTTATCCTATATAAAAACTGCTGCAAAGCTTCTGCACTGCAGCAGTCCGTTCTATACCATAGCATTTGTATCATTTAGTATATTTATAAACAATACTACCATTTATGCAACAGCCTTTATAATATACCATTCCTTCAGGAGAAATACAATGGTATCTTTTGCTTCTTTTTTATTCCTCAAGGAGTACTGCTCTGACAGGCGCAGCCTCAGCGTTCGGAATATTAAGAGGAAGCGCAATTAACTGATATCGACCTTCCCTGACATCACTCAGTTGAAGCCCTTCCAGAATATGAATACCCTTAGCCATCAGCGCCATATGGGTAGTATGCCCCGGTTGCCCGCGCTCTACTCCGAGAGCATCGATACCCACACCTTTCACAGGTATACTCGCAAGATATTCCGCTCCGCTTTTTTCAAGAAAGATAAAATCCTTCTCAAGAATTGGATCATAGGAATTTCTGGTCTTTAACAGGATGAATTCTCCCGGCAATATCTCCTTTCTCCTTAAATTCTCGGCTGATATCATCTCTTTTACCTCAGTCAGATCCAAGACCTTACATTCCGTGATCAGCTCCTCCAGCTTTAAACTATTCATCCGGTTTCCGTCCGGTATCATATGAAGTGTACGGTCCAAATGAGTACCAGTATGCATATTCAAACAAATACTCGATTCATATACTGTTCCCTTCTCAAAGTCCGAAACAATATGGATTTTCGGCCTCTTCTCCTCCCTTCCCTTCCACACCGGTATCTCTTCGGTAATTGGCATTGATATATCATAGATTTTTTTATAATTTAACTTCATAATCAGCAATCCTTTCTCTATACGTGCCACCATTTTCGGCCGTCCTTTGCCAATAGCTCAAAGGCTTTGACCGGTCCCATGGTTCCTGCTTCGTAATTCGGGAATTGGCTCTTCTTCTGTTCCCTGTACCCAATCAGATGATCTGCCACAATCCAGGCAGATTCAACCTCATCCCATCGTGAGAACAAGGTCGCATCCCCTCTTAAGATATCATATATCAGCCTTTCATATGCCTCCGGTGTATTACCCTGCATTGGGTTAATGGAGCTGGTATCCATCTTCGTGGTTACGATCCCATGATGAGAAGAAAAATCCTTGGTATTGAACTGAAAGAATACCCCGACATTCGGTTGGATACGAAGTACCAGAAGATTTGGTTCCTGAATCTCCTGATCCTTAAAATATAATATATTAGGTAAATCCTTAAATTGCACCACAATCTCGGCAGAGCTTTTTCCGAGTCGTTTTCCGGTCCTGATATAGAACGGAGTTCCTGCCCAGCGGAAATTATTAATGTGCAGCTTCAAGGCAACAAAGGTTTCCGTCTGGGAATCGGCAGGTACATTCTGCTCCTCGCGATAACCGGACACCGGTATACCGTCAATCAGACCCGGTCCGTATTGACCGAAAACCACATTATTCTTCAGAAATTCTGGTGTAATCTCTTCAATTGCCTCCAGTACCTTCTGCTTTTCAGTACGGATAGAATCTGTTTTTAGATTAATGGGTGGCTCCATAGTTACCAAGGAAAGAATTTGAATAATATGATTCTGAATCATATCCCGCATCGCCCCGGAATTTTCGTAATAATTGCCTCTGGTCCCTACCCCCAGCTTTTCTGTTAAGGATATCTGAATATTATCGATAAATTTATTATTCCAGATACTTTCAAAAATGGAGTTACAAAAGCGTAGAACCATAATATTCTGAATCATTTCTTTACCCAGATAATGATCGATACGATATATACTTTGCTCCGGAAACACTTCGAGGATTTTATTATTCAAGAGTCTGGCTGTCTTTAAATCCTTTCCAAAGGGCTTTTCTATGATCAGCCGGCTCCAGGCCTTCTCTTTCATAGCCATATTGCTCAGCTGCAATCCCTGCACGATGGTTTCAAAATACTCCGGTGCCACTGCCAGATAAAATACCCTGTTACCCTCTGTGCCTGTAGCCTGATCCAATTGATCAAGATAGGAGTTTAAGCCGGAAAAGCCCTCCAGCTCTGTAAAATCAAATTGATAGTAATGAATCATTTTCTGAAGTCTTTTCCATATCTTATCATCCAGTTTATTTCGGGAATGCTTGTTCACGGAGTCATAGATATCCTTTCGATATTCCTCCTCCGTCTTTTCCCGTCTGCCGACTGCGACTACGGCAAAATGCTCCGGTAGCAGCCGATCCAAAATCAGATTATATAAAGCAGGCATTAGCTTTCTATGAGTCAGATCCCCTGTCCCTCCGAAGATGACCATGATAGCCGATAATTTTTCTGCCTCGTTTAATATTTGCTTCATATTGTTCCTCCTTCCATGGAACTCCTTACCAGTTGGTGTGATAGATGCCGTCTCTGTCCTTGCGTTCATAGGTATGTGCTCCGAAATAGTCTCTTTGTGCCTGTATAAGATTCATCGGCAGCTCACTGCATCGATACCCATCATAATAGGACAATGCACTGGTAAAGGCAGGAATACTGATACCGTTTTGAACTGCTGTAATGATTACCTCCCGCCAATCCGACTGATAGTCGCGGATGGTATCGGCAAAATATTTTTCCATCAGAAGATTAGATAAATCAGGTTTTCTCTCATAAGCATCGGCAATTTTATTGAGAAACTGTGCACGGATGATACAGCCACCCCTAAAAATCTTTGCAATATTGCCAAAATTAAGTTGCCAGCCAAGCTGATCCGAAGCTCCCTTCAACAGATCAAAGCCCTGGGCATAGGCGCATATCTTTCCGGAATACAGAGCTTTTCGTACTGCTTCGATAAAGACCTTTTCGTTCTTGACAGAACCCCCTGGCTGTTTTATCGATGCCTGCAATACCTTAGCAGCTTCAGTTCGCTCCTGCTTCATCGAGGAAAGATATCGTGCATAGACTGCTTCGGTAATGGTGGGAGTGGGAATACCTAAATCCAGTGATATTTGACCGGTCCATTTTCCTGTTCCCTTCTGACCTGCCACATCCAATATACGATTCACCAGATAATCCTCACTCAATGCATCCTTCTTGCCAAATATAGCAGCAGTAATTTCAATCAGATAGCTATTCAATTCTCCTCTGTTCCATTCTATAAAAATCTTCTGAAGCTCCGGCGGTGACAGATTAAGTACCTTTTGGAGAATATCATAAGCTTCTGCAATCAACTGCATATCTGCATACTCTATTCCGTTATGGACCATTTTTACAAAATGCCCTGCACCATTCTCTCCGATATACGTGGAACAGGGTTCTCCCTCTGCCTTAGCGGAGATGGCTGTAAGCACCTCTTCCATCCTGTGATATGCTTCAGGACTACCGCCGGGCATGATGGACGGTCCTTTTCTTGCTCCTTCCTCCCCTCCTGAAATACCCGTCCCCAGGAAAAGGATATCCCGAGCCATAAGCTCCTTGCTTCTTCGTATGGTATCCTCATAATAGGAATTACCTCCGTCCATCAATATATCTCCTTTGGACAACAAAGGCAGGAGCTGTCTGATTGTATCATCCACGGCAGCTCCTGCCTTAACCATCATGATAATCCTCCGAGGGACCTCCAAAGACGCAACAAAATCCTCCAGTGAATAACAGCCTTCTATATTACCACTGAAATCCTCCTCTGAGATTTCCTCTAAAAGCTCCTTTGTCTTCTGTGAAGACCGATTATATACCGATACCATAAACCCATGTTCAGCAATGTTTAATGCAAGATTCTTACCCATAACGGCTAGTCCTATTACACCGATTTGCCTTTTCATATTTCTTCCTCCTTATTGATAGACGGTACTCCAATTTCTTAAGCATATCATATTATCGGATTCCTTCTGTGAGTTAAGTACTTTTAATCTGCTTCTATTATACTGTATTACCATAGCAGACTGATTGCTCATTCATAGCTTTCTCATCCCTTCCATGCATTATCCTATATTAATTCCACGGATAATATTCAAAGGTCGGCCAGATTAATAATTAGTACTAATTCATCATTTTTGATAATATGCTTTCCAGTATACTTTATCACTATTTAATAAATTTTACCGTGATTTAAATCACAGCTGCATAAGATTTAAGGAGGTGTAACGGATAAATTGATATACTCAAAGACCTGTGGCAGCAATATAGCGTATCCGGTGTGCACCTTGTATTGTTTTTGAAGCCCTGCAATACAAAAGGGACCTTCGAAATTTATGCTCCGACCCCAAAAAAGCCAGAACAAAATCTAACTTTTAGTGACCCTCTCATAACTTTCCCTGTCCCTCTATGTATCATAATATAGCGCTACGATTTTTTTGCTTATCCCATTTTTTAGTTAATACCTAAGCTCATCAAAAATTTCCTTTACCGTAGTGATCTCCTTTAGCCGATGAACCTTCTCACCGCAGAAGATAAGGCCTTCATCAATATTCCCCCTCACGGCATTAATCAGAGCCTTCGTAATACAATAGGGAGTCTCCTTCGGATTACAGTGTTCAAGGCAATTAAAGCATTTTGTTACTGCAATTCTCCCCTCAGCTACAGTTCGTAGAAATGGATTCAGGATGGCTCTTCCAGGCATTCCGACAGGACTAATCACAATTTTGACATCCTCCTTCGATGCATTTAGGTAAGCCTGTTTATATTCTATGCTGGCATCACATTCCTTAGTGACAACAAAGCGGGTCGCAATCTGTACTCCGTCCGCCCCCAGCTCTATTGCATGCCTGATGTCTGTCTGATCAAAGATGCCACCGGCAACAATCACAGGAATATTGGTCTGATATTTTTCCTCATATTCCTTTTTACATTGGACAATCTCCATAATTTCTTTATCATATTTAAGCTCCTCCAAATGCTCCAGCTGTTCCTTCGTAAAACCAAGATGTCCTCCTGCCAGAGGACCCTCGATTACAATAAAATCCGGGGTTCTCCGGTATTTCTTGTCCCAGAGCTTTAGCAGTACCGAAGTCGCCCGGATACTTGATACGATAGGAGCAATCTTTGTAGGAAAGCCCTTTACCAGCTCCGGTAAAGTGATTGGCAGCCCTGCACCGGATATAATGACATCAGCTCCGCCTTCACAGGCTGCCCTAACATATCTGTTATACTGCTTGGTTGCCACCATGATATTAACACCGAGGATTCCCTCCGGTGCAATTTCTCTCGCTAATTTTAAATGTTTCTTAATTGCTGTCAGATTACTTTCTATCTGGTGTTGATCAAAATCAGGTTCGTCATATCCGATTTGCGCAGTTGAGATTATTCCGATACCGCCTTCTCTCGCTACAGCTCCGGCAAGTCCGGAGCGGCTCACTCCTACACCCATGCCTCCCTGAATAATTGGGATTTTTGCTGTCAATTCTCCCAGGATCAATGGTTTCATCTCCATATTCACAACCATACCTTTCTCTGCTGATGCATCAAATCTATTTGCTTTGATTATCAAACTATTTGCTTTCGATAAACCGGTGCTTCCACCGGTTTATCAATATTATATAGTTTTGCAGAGTCGTTGTCAATATGTCATAGTTTATTATTCTATTTTATATAGTATTGATTACTATATAAACTACACTCCTGCTATATGAACCAGCGCCTCCCTGTTGAGGATAAGAATGGTTCTGTTATTGATTGAACGAATAACTCCCTCATTTTCCAGTTGTCCAAGCTTACGACTTACTGTCTCTCTGGCAACTCCAAGGTAATTCGCGATACCCTCTCTGCTTAAAGGCAGTTGGATCAATATCCCTTCCTCCTCTGACGAGCCATATTTTTCAGCAAATTCAAGAAGGATTCCTCCAATCCGGTTATCCACGTTGCGGACCCCCATCCCCTGCATTGCATTTTCCAGACGAGCCATTCTCTCTCCTAATTCTGCAATAATTTTGATCGCAATATCAGGAAATTGATACAAAAGCTTTTGAAACCGGCTCTTTGACAACATACAGATCTTTACAGTCTGCAGGGCTTCCACGTTATAGGTAGCAGTATGATCTGTCAGAAGATTCTGTTCTCCAAAGAAATCACCCTCAGAGAATACATAGATAATCTGTTCCCTGCCGTCCGTTGTATATTTGAAGGCCTTTGCGCTGCCTTCATTCAGGATGACAATATAATCCGATGCCTCTCCCTCATGTAACAGCAGCTCTCCCCTTTTATACTCCCTATGGTTAATCAGCTCGGATAATTTTCCGACTTCCTCAGCACTTAAGGATGAAAAGATTGGGACCTTTTTCATGCACAGATCATTATGACAGTATCCGCAATGACAGGAAGCATTCATAGTATGTTATCTCCTTGGTTCATTTTATCGATGATCGCCGCAACCTCTTTTATCTCATAGGCAATCGGGTATTTACAATTTTCTCTCTTTCTTTTTCTATCCATAAGAATCGGATGAAATCCCATCTTCACGGCGTTGGCGAGATTTTTATCTGAATCATCCACAAATACGGAATTTTCAGGCTTCAGCTTCAATTCCTCGATTGCAATTTGGAACAGCTGTACATTATCCTTGCAGATTCCATAATCACTGGAGATAATCAGACCGTTCAAATGCTCTTCGATCCTGTAATTGGTCAGAAGTCGACGCAGTGACGGCCAATTATCGGATAAAATTGCAATTCGGTAGCTTTTCTTCATATCAGGCAGTTCTTTCAAAACATCCTCGTAAATTCCGATCCGTTCATCATTTAAGACAAGATCCTGAGCCAGAGCGGCTGCTTTCTGATCGACGTTCTTACTGATGCCAAAGCCAGTGAGAAGCTTCTGATAGAAGACGCTGAAATGCTCTATCTCCTTCTCCTGCGTATGCATCAGATGTTCCTCATTCAGATGTCGGTAAGCAACAGCAATAACCTTCTTCTTTTTATAATAATGTAATCCAATCCTAAGTAAATCACCCATTGTCAAAAGCCTTCTTGATTCCGGTGTAAGAAACCAATTGCCGCTCCTTGGATAAGCCAATACATAACCGAAATCAAAAACTATATTTTCAATCATATCTTCCTCCATCCGTATGCAGGTCTTTATGTAGCTAAGCTGTGACTCCTAATTCTAGCGCATTAGTTATGATTACACAACAGTATGATTCCTTCCCTTCTCTATCGTGTCAAATTATGGGAAGCCCTGTGGATATATGCCAAAATCAGCCGTAAACCTAAACCCAGCAATAAATGGATTATAAAGAACAGAAGGAGGAATATTCGGGATATATTATAACTCTTTGCAAAGTATAAAAACAATAAGAAGAAAGCAATTCCCAGGATATCAGCAAGAATGACCGCAGGTATCTCCCTCCAGCGTTTTATTTTATCCTTAGGTCTATATAATCTCAGCAGGTAATAAATAATCAGATACAGCGGTATCAGAAATATCAGTTGCTTTGCATAGTTCTGCAAAGAACCATACCTGCTGTACTTCCCTATCTGAAAAAAGGGTAGCTCCTTCAAACCACTTTCAAAACGCAGATAGTATGCCATAATATATGCTATCACCAGAGTTACGGCATCGGCAACCATGTAAACGATCCTCCATATTCTTTGACTATCCTTCTTCATAGCATTCCCCTCATATAATATTGTGATATTGTTATAAGAAATATCTCCTTCAACCCCAGTAAGATATATTTCTCTGATTACTATCTGTAATTATAATCTATCTATATCCTGAGTTCAATTTATTTTACAAATGATGCTTGTTTTCTTTACAAATGATGCTTGTTTTCTTAATATACTTATTCTCACTTTCCTAATAAATAAATGCTCACTTTCTTAATAATCTAATGCTCACTTTCTTAATAATCTAATGTTCACTTTCTTAATAAACTTATGCTCATTTTCATATTAAACTAAAACTCATTTCTTATTAAAGTAATGCTCGTTTCTTAAGGTAATCATAAAGTTTCAGTCGTCTGACAGTTATAGATGTTTACTTCACAGAGATTGACAATATCAGAACAATAGACCTGCGGGTAATCAATCCGATGCCCGCTTGACGCAGACACAATAGATGATTATCGGCAGGTCTAATTCCTTCTCTTATTCCTTATACTTCAAAATGGTTTTGATAGCGCTCATTATAGTGATGAGCCTGTTCCAGCATCATATCTTTCACCTTCATCAATCGGACCTGAGTACTTCGCTCATTCTCATCCAGCTTCATGATGATATATTTAATATTTTCTTTCAGCTCCGGAATCATGACATGCTCCAATGCGTTTACACGACGCCTTGTCTTCTCGATCTCGGCAGCCATAAGCTGACAGGATTTCTCAATCTCGGCAAGTCGAAGCATATCCGGAAGGATATCCTGCAAAGATTTCACTGCATCATCCAAGTCACTGGAGGTAAAAGCAAAGCCATAAGGATAGATATCGTTGGTATCCGGAGTTTTTGTATTATATTCAAATTTCGGTATCTCCACACTCATGACATTACGCTTTCCGGCTTCGAGATATACCTCCTGCTTCGGTGCCATCAAGGCTACATTCAGTACCTCATCCTGCATCGAGGAGCGTGCCAAGACAAAGTTCTTGTTGGCAGCCAATATTCCCTTCTCCACCTTTTCACGAAGTGCTTTATTCTCACGAACCAAATCCAGGAATTGGCGCATCAGCTCATCCCGCTTATCCTTTAGCAATTTATGTCCGCGGATTGCCGTTACCAGCTTCTTCTTGAGCTTTGTCAGCTCCATTCGTGTCGGATTTACATGTGCCTTAGCCAATGAAAAGCACCTCCTTATACCTTACCGTAATATTGATCCAGTAATTCATCCTTTATTCTCTTAAGCTCTGTTCTGGGTAGGATATTCAGGAGCTTCCAGCCAAGATTCAGAGTTTCTTCAATATCACGATTTGTATGATAGCCCTGGGATACATACTCCTTTTCAAAGGCATCGGAGAACTTCGCATAGAGCTTATCAATATCCGTCAGAGCTGCTTCGCCGAGCACCACCATCAATTCCTTAGCTTCCTTTCCTCTGGCATAAGCCGCAAAGATCTGGTTCATGGTATTGGCATGGTCCTTTCGGGTCTTACCCTCTCCAATTCCCTTATCCTTCAGACGGGACAGAGAAGGTAATACGTCGATTGGCGGTTGCATATTCTGGCGGTATAAGTCACGGCTTAATATGATCTGGCCCTCTGTAATATATCCGGTTAAGTCGGGAATTGGATGAGTCTTATCATCCTCCGGCATGGTTAGAATCGGGATCATCGTAATAGAACCGGTCTTTCCCTTCTTTCTTCCCGCTCTCTCATAGAGGGATGCCAGGTCCGTATACATATAACCGGGATAACCACGGCGTCCCGGAACCTCCTTGCGGGCTGCAGACACCTCACGAAGGGAATCCGCATAGTTCGTAATGTCCGTAAGAATGACAAGTACATGCATATCCTTCTCGAATGCAAGATATTCTGCTGCGGTCAGCGCCATACGAGGGGTGGAGATACGTTCCACAGCAGGATCATTTGCCAGATTAACAAACATGACGGTACGGTCAATCGCACCGGTCTCACGGAAGCTTTCTGTAAAGAAATTCGCTTCCTCGAAGGTAATACCCATCGCAGCAAATACAACGGCAAAGGGCTCCGTGGTACCACGCACCTTAGCTTGACGTGCAATCTGAGCTGCAAGCTCGGCATGAGGCAGACCGCTTGCAGAAAAGATCGGAAGCTTCTGTCCTCGCACCAGAGTATTCAGACCGTCTATCGCTGAAACTCCTGTCTGGATAAATTCCTGGGGGTAATTTCTTGCGGCAGGATTCATCGGTAGGCCATTGATATCCATACGTTTTTCAGGCAATATCTCTGGTCCGTCATCAATCGGTCTTCCCAGACCGTCGAACACACGGCTCAGCATATCCTCACTTACACCAAGCTCCATGCTACGGCCAAGGAAACGCACCTTACTGCTGGCAAGATTAATTCCGGCTGAGCTTTCAAATAACTGAACGAGGGCATTTCCTCCATCAATCTCAAGAACACGGCATCTACGCTTCTCACCATTCGCCAGTTCGATCTCAGCAAGCTCATCAAAGGCTACATTTTCTACACCCTGTACTAACATAAGAGGACCTGCTACCTCTCGAATGGTTCTATATTCCTTTGGCATTAGGCTTCCTCCTCCTTCTTCCGAATCAGCTCATTAATGTCCTGCTGAAGACTCTTAAGAATCTCCTGACATTCTGTATCAAGCCGTTCCTTGGTTACATATTTAAAACGTCCGATGCGTTCTCTTATTGGCAGCTTTACCAGCTCCTCTATGGAAACCTTCTTATCTAATGCTGTCAGTGAAATATCATAATATTGAAGCACCAGATCCATCATCAGGTACTGCTTGTTCAGATCGGTATAGGTATCCACCTCATGGAAGGCATCCTGATGCAGGAAGTCCTCTCGGATGGATCTGGCTGCTTCCAGCTTAAGCCGGTCAGGAGCAGACAGTGCATCCATACCAACGAGCTTCACGATTTCATCGAGCTCCGCTTCATCATTCAATATTTTCATGATTCTTGCCCTCATGTCCATCCATTTTTCATTGACATTCGTGTTGAACCATTTATCAAGATTATATAAGGAATAGCTTGTCAGCCAGTTTATCGCCGGGAAATGCCTTCTATAAGCCAGATTTGCATCCAGACCCCAGAATACCTTGACGATACGAAGGGTTGCCTGGGATACCGGCTCGGAGATATCACCGCCGGGTGGGGAAACAGCTCCGATTGCGGATAAGGTTCCCTCACGTCCTTCCTTACCAAGAGAAATAACTCGTCCTGCTCTTTCATAGAACTGTGCAAGACGGCTTGAAAGGTAAGCAGGATAACCTTCTTCACCGGGCATCTCCTCAAGACGTCCACTCATTTCACGAAGTGCCTCAGCCCAACGGGAGGTGGAGTCAGCCATCAAAGCTACCGAATAGCCCATATCACGGAAGTATTCCGCAATTGTAATACCCACGTAGATGGATGCCTCACGGGCAGCCACTGGCATATCTGAGGTATTAGCAATCAATACGGTACGCTCCATCAGTGATTTACCGGTTTTAGGATCCTTTAATTCCGGAAATTCATTTAAAACATCGGTCATCTCGTTACCGCGTTCCCCACAGCCGATATATACCACGATATCTGCCTCAGCCCATTTCGCCAGCTGATGCTGAACTACAGTTTTACCGCTTCCGAAGGGTCCGGGAACTGCAGCAACACCACCCTTTGCAATCGGGAACAGGGTATCAATAACACGCTGTCCGGTAACCAGAGGCTTATCCGGTGACAGCTTCTGCTTATAAGGTCTTCCGATCCGTACAGGCCATTTCTGCATCAGGGTAATAGTTTCCTTTGTCCCGTCAGCTTTCTTAAGTACCGCGATGGTATCCGTAACCGTAAAATCCCCCTCGCTGATTGCTTCCAGGGTACCCTGCATTCCGTAAGGCAGCATGATTTTCTGAATTACGATTTCTGTCTCCTGTACTGTACCGAGAATATCACCTGCTTCAACCTGCTCTCCAATCTTCCTGGATGGTACGAAGTGCCATTTCTTATCTCTGTTTAAGGAAGGGATCTCCACTCCTCTTTTTAAGTTTGTACCGGTCGCTTCCATGATATCTACCAGGGGGCGCTGGATACCATCAAAAATACTGCTGATGAGTCCGGGTCCTAACTCTACGCTAAGCGGTGCACCGGTAGATTCTACAGGTTCTCCGGGTCCCAGGCCTGAGGTTTCCTCATAAACCTGTATGGAGGCCTGATCACCATGGATTTCTATAATCTCACCGATCAGACGCTGATCACTGACACGTACAACGTCAAACATGTTGGCATCGCGCATACCTTCAGCGACTACCAACGGACCGGCAACTTTTTTAATCGTGCCTTTACTCATAATTAACACTCCATTCTGCCGTTACCACCTTAATCAGTAACGGCACAAATTGATTTTAGTTATTGAATATAATATCTGAGCCTACTGCGCGCTCCACGGATTTTTTTACATATTGCATACCTTTGCCAGTATTTCCCGATACACCTGGAATTGGTATAATTGCCGGAAGATAATCTACGATATAACGTTCAATTTCTGTCTCCAGCTGTGCCTGCAGGCTTTCTGTAATATAGATTACAGCATAAGTTCCTTCTGCAAGAGTTTTCAGAAGTCTGGCAGCTTCCTCCTTCTCCTCTACGGGATACGTATCCAGTCCGAGTGCAGCAAATCCATAGATACTGTCGCGATCGCCAAGTACTGCTACCTTATACATACATTTCCCTCAGCCTTTCCCGGATCTTTTGATCCGCAATGTCATTCCTTTTCCCGGACAATATAATCCTGACCGTTTTGATCTCATTTTCCCGAGCAATGATATAAGCTGCCAGCGGTGATATCGTAAAAGGGTTATATTTCTGAGGCTGAATATATTTCATGATAAGATTGTCACTCCAGCGTTCAAATGCTGATGGGGACTCCTTGATTGCCGTGATGGCATCCTCATATGCCGTAACAGAAAGATAATTATAGATTGCATCCATCCCTTGCAGGGTAGAATCAATCAGCTTTTGTTTATCCAGACTGTCACATTCCGCTATCGCTCTTTCCAGAAACATTTTGCTTTTTTTGGTCTTACAGCCACGGATGGCTATATTAATATTGGCTACAGCAACCTTCAACTCAGCATATTTTTCGAATAATTCATTGCCGGTCTCCTTCCCCTTACGGAGTGTCGTTTCTAAGGCTGCCTTATCAATTATGACATCACATAAACCACTGTCACCGGTACGCATCTGTACCTCATAGGCTTCTGCGGCACATACTCTCATCGCTTCGGGTAACAAAGAAAAATTGTGTTCCTTCACCGACTGAATAATAGTATCAATGGCTATGGTACCTTGTTCAATATAGATACCACCAAAAGCTTCATTTGTATATACCTGCTTTATAGCCGCTTTCAGGTTATGGAAATCATTCCCGTACAAAAAGGTATTGAATACAGATAGGTCTTCCACTAACTCAGCCATCAGACTCCAGGTTTTTTCACGTTCCATTTCCAAAATCCGATCAGCGTTCTCTTCTCCTGTTCTTCCCCAACCTTTATCCGAAAGTAGCCTCAAACATTCCGCTTCGGTCTTGCAATTCATTAATTGCTCCAAATCTGCTTTAGTGAGCAGCGACAGTTCCTTTGACCGGATACGGGCTACCGCGTATAAATACAGATTATCAGCCATGTTTTCACCTCATTTCGGTTATTTAGTCGAACAGTAAGGCATTCACCTTATCCTGAAGATTATCTCTTCCTTCCGCGAACAATGCGTCAAAAGAACAATTTTCTTCAACATCACCATATATCAGAAGAAACCCGCCCTCAAAGGAAAGTGCTTCTTCTTCAATGCTTAAGGAAGCTTCTTGTTTTTGTGACAGAGCTTCACGTAATCTCTCAGGAAAGTCCTTGGTTAATCGCTTCCTATCTGTTTCAGGAAAAAGCAGCCTTCCCTTCCTATTATGCGCATACTTTTTCACCATGGCAAGTATGATATCCGTATATTCGGCATCCGATAATTCAGCCAGACGATTTCTGGCCTTCCCGATGATCCCGTTAATAATAGTTTGCTTGGTATCTAATAGAAGTTTTCGTTCCAGTAATGCAGCTGCAGATTCTGCACGGCTTATGACATCTTTTACATCAGCTTCAGACTTTTCAGCAATTATCGCTGATTTTAGTTCCGCCTCTTTATTTGCGGCAGCAAGAATTTCCGCTGCTTCCTGTTTAGCCTGAGAAATGATGGCATCTGCGCTAGCCTGGGCTTCCTCTTGAATTGTTTTCAAAATCTTCTCTAAACCAGTCATAGCGTCTTCTCCCAACTTAAATATTAATTCCGCCAACTCCGTTTACAGCAAGTATGGAAATAAGAAGTGCCAAAATCGCGTAGGTTTCAACCATAGCCGGGAAGATAATAGACTTACCGAAGGCTTCGGGCTTTTTCGCCAAAATACCCATACTTGCAATGGATGCCTTTGCCTGACTAACAGCAGAGGAATAACCAACAATCGCCATGGGAAGACATGCGGTAAAATACAGCATTCCCTTCGCTAAGGACAAATTAACTTCACCACCAAAAATACCGATCTGTGATAGGGTAATGAATGCAATCAGCAGACCATAGATACCCTGTGTACCGGGTAACAGCTGAAGAATCAACACTTTACCGAATTTAGAAGGGTCTTCTGTTACAATCCCCGCACCTGTCACACCCGCCATACCAACACCCTTTGCGGATCCTGCTCCTGCAAGTAAGGCAGAAGCTGCTGCTCCCAATAATGCAAACACAATACCAAAATCATTCCAATTATTTCCCATGTTATTTACTCTCCTTAACTTTGTAATATTTAGTATTCATATTAAATGGGTTAAACGCACGACCTCCGCCCCCATAAAACTTTCCGAAAAATTCAACATACTGCAATCTGTTTGTATGAACATAGGCACCCAAGATATTGATGGCAAAATTGATGGCATGCCCGGCTATCAGAATTATAATCATGAGTATCACACCTACGAATCCGTTTCCCACCATCCCCGCCATCTTATTAATAACGGAAGCAATAATACCGGAAGCCAATCCAAGAGCCAACAGACGGGAATAGGATAAAACATCACTTAAATACCCGGTAATACCATACAAGGCATAGGCACCCTTCAGAAATCTCTTGATCGGATTTCTTGATTCTCTTCCGTTCGTTAATATTATTACTACTGACGAAAGTATAGCAAGCGCTGCTGAAACAGTAATCACTCCCTTGGGAAGCACAAAGGTTATACTCAGAATATTCTTAATCATATCAAGGGATACCAATAACAAGGTACAGCTAATGGTAAGCACAAACCAGGTAAGGGCATCATACACAATCGCCAGATAATCCCTCTGTTTTGCCAATTGATAAATCTTGATGGCAAGACCAGTAAGAATATGAATAATACCTAATATCATGGAGAAGCTGAGCATCTGCATCGGTCTGTTGACCGGAACAAACCACAGTGCCGGAATGACAGGAAGCTCTGTGACTCCAAAGAATTTTGCACCTATCACATCAATGATATCTCCAAAGTAGCTACCAAACATAACACCCCAGAAGGTAGTGGATATTCCGCAGAATAGAAACATTTTCATTAAATTCCTGGTGGACTGTTCCATGGTAGCTTTACCCTTAATCAGACAAAATGCGCAGGCAATGATGATTAATAAACCATATCCACAGTCGGCAAGCATGATGCCGAATAGAAAATAGTAAAACAATCCCATAATAAAGGTAGGATCAGCTTCTCCTTTTCCGGGAAGACTGAAGCCCTCAACGACCCATTCCAAGGGTTCTGCAAATCCATTATTATTCAAAATTACAGGGATATCCTCGTCCTCACCCGGTTCCTCGAATTCTATCGCAGCTTCAAATCGAGCAGACAGTTCCTTTTCCAGACTCTCTGCTTCATTCTTAGAAATATAGCCTGAGATTAAGAATACATTCTTGGATTGCAGGAGTTTGCCGATGACATCATATTTATCATATCTCATCCTGTCATAATCCTGCAGGAAAAGAAGATCCTCTCTCACTGACGAGAGCTCTTTTATTTCGTCCTCGGCTTTTTTTATCTCATCTCTGTTCAGTTGGATCAGCTCTTCTATATCCTGCAGCTGCTCCGTAGGAGCTTTCTCTGAAGTTACGCTTGGATAAGAAAAATCCATTGCTCTTAACGCCTCAAACACACCTTCGGCATGCTTTTTGGTGCATAGGACAAAGACACAGGTCTGTTCCTTAGAGGAGCTGATAATATCCACATTAACTGGCATATACTTCGCTAATCGTTCATAGATTGTCTCCAAGGTAACTTCCATCGGAAAGGTTCCTATATAGCATCTGGTATATACCGTTTGAGCATTCTGTAATGGAATATCTAAAGCAGTCCAGGGTTTAAGCATTTCAGCCTGAACCTCAAGTTTTTGGATATCAGCATTACGCTCAATAATTTCTTTATTTAATGCTATAATCCGCCCTGCCGTTCGTACTGTTGGTTCATGCTTTTCTTTAAACGCATCATAATCCTCAATGGATACAAGCTTTCTGCCGCTCAGCATAGAAAGCAGGGATTTTTCAATCGGTGCGTATTTATCTAAAATCTCCACTGCATCCTTACATAATAAAGCGTTCTTCTCAAAATTGGTTTTTGCATAGGAAGTATCGGTTTTATGAAAAATATTATCTTCCGATAAATTATCGCTGACTTCCACGACACCTCGGCGCTGAAGCATCTCCAGCAAGGGCTTACGGTCCTTCTTCAATGCATAAATATAGATACGCTGCATTTGCAGCATCGCCATTTCGAATACACCTCCTTCTGTTCACTAACATATATCATCCTAATCATATAATATTCGAGAGGATTATGCTTATGGCGGCTTCCTCTTTATTTCCTGCAATTTCCTTCAATAAAGCCACTTCCTTTTCAGCCTTCTGTCGCGCTGCCTCAAAAAGCTCTTTTCCCTTTTCCTCAGCCAGTGCCAGCTTCTGTTCTGCCTTCTCAGTAGCCTGGCGGACAATGTTATTCACTAAATTATTTGCTTCCAGATGGGTGTCAGCAATAATAACCTCCTTTTTCTTGATTGCTTCTTTTTCCATTTCTGCAGCATTCATCTCCGCCTGCCGAACAGCTTGTACAGTTTCTTTTGCCATTTATTCACCTCCAGTTGCTATATAATAAAATACAACAAAACTATTATACCTAAAAAGAATATAATATTCAATGATATAGTAGCTAATAACGAATATTTTGTTACATCTTGTCAGTTATTATGTTGAAAACTTCTAAATCTTTCAGGAGATTTCCAGCCCTCTTATATTATGTACTTTATAATGAGAATTCCAACAAAATATTATCCAATTATATAAAAAAAGAAGCATCCTGCCATATCCTATAATAACCCGGGTACAGGCTGTCATAGGAAAAGGCAGGAAGCTTCTTCATCCACACTATTTTTGCCGATATTGCCAATCAATCGAACAACCGGTTCCGCTTAATTCATCTCCCCAGAATTCATAAACGAAATCGCTAAGTCCCTACGTTCGGTCATACTAACAAGATAAACCTGTCTTTTTATATTTATAAAATACTCCCCAGCATCTTTAAATGAAATAGAACGGTTTATCCGTAGTCACATTTGCAATTACCATCACTTAGTTTTCAGATCGCAGACTGATTGTCCGGGCAGGACTTTACCCTCAATTACCACTCTCTCAATAATTGATGCCTTCGGATTCTCTATCAAGGCAATCAATTTTTCAGCAGCGCTTCTCCCCAGAGCACTGGTGTCTTGCTTTACGGTGGTGATTTTAGGGTCCAGCACCTGTGATAATGTTATTCCGTCATATCCTGCGATAGAGATATCATCCGGAATACGCAAGCCTCTTTCTTTAATTGCATTAATCCCCCCGATACAGGAAAAATCATCAGGGAAAATAATACAGGTTGGTCGATCCTTTAGTTCCAGGAGCTCCCTGGTTAATCTTGCTGTCGTATCAGGATCATGATAAACACCGCATCTTACATATTCGTCCGAAACTTCAATCCCCAATTCCCCAAGAGTTCGATAAAAACTCCCCACTCGATTCTGGGTTACAGAGGAATCAGCACCATGAATATATGCAATTTTTCTGTGCCCCATATCATATACATAGGTAATCAGATCTCTGATTCCCTTTGCATTATCTGATATGATCGCTGTCCGGTTATTGTATACATGGTCAATTGTTACGACAGGAAGCTCTCCATGAATAAGCTCGGAAACCTGCGGATCAGTAAAATCAATGCAGGCAATTACTACTCCATCCACCCCTCGGTATTTGCTGTGTTCATAGTAGGACATATTCTTCTGTCCCGTATGCTTACTGATAAAAGTTATATCATAACCGTTTCTTTCCGCTTCCACCTTAAAGCTGTCCAAAACATTGGCAAAATATTCATGGGTTAAGCCACTTTGTGCTTCATCCACAAATAGGACTCCAAGGTTATAGGTACGATGTGTCTTTAAGGCTCTTGCGGAGGAGTTCGGGAAGTAGCCCATTTCTCTCGCAATTCTCTTAACATTTTCTTTGGTAGCCTCTGCTATATCTCTATGATCATTCAGTGCTTTACTTACGGTAGCTACCGATACTCCGCATTTTATTGCTACATCTTTGATTGAAATCATTATAAACTCCTAGAAATATAAATATGTCCTTCTAATATACTTAATCGTTTTCTATTACACTGATTCAACACTTTGACTAAAATTTAAATATATATATTCTATTTCTATCTATTTTATAAATATTGTCCTGATATAATCAAATACTAATTCTTAATTTTTATGTACAATTTCACTATTATACAGAATTTGTACACTCAACTGTCACTTTCTATCTTAATCCTTTTCGGAAACTAATGCAAGCTTTTTTTCTAAATTTCATTTTATTTTACTTAAACGTTTTCTGTACTGTTTATAGAAATATTGGCTAATTATTTCAGAGTTTTTTTAATAAATTGTACGATTTCGCTATTGCATTTCATAAAAAACGATGTATGATTATGCTATATCAATTGTCGATTGTTAGGAGGTACGGAATGGAGAAGGTCATAAGTTTATTATTTGACATAGAGAAAAAAGCTAATCAGATAATAGAGCGGGCTAACCTTGAGAAGAATGATTTATTTGAAGAAAACCAGATAGAAATCAAAGCTATGGAAGACAAGATAGCCGAAGATATTAATAGTAAGATAAGCTTGCTGATCGCTCAGGCCGATAAAGAAATCGAACAGGAAAAACAGCAGTTGATTGAAAATAGCGAAAAGCAGCTACATCACCTGGAGGAACATTACCTTATAAACCATGACAGTCTAGTCAATAAAGTATTTCAGGGTATTATTCTGAAATAGCCTCCTCTTAATATATAAAAACTAAATATTCTATCGATATTGAATAACATTGCTATGACGGGAGCAAATAACACTTTCGCTCTCAGGGTATGTACCTGTGGCATCCTCAGTGCATACTTATTATAGGTAATAAGGAGGGTTCACATGGATTCTACTTTGTCTTATAGCGGAATCAACACAAAGGTGAAAGCAATGCACCCCAAGCTGATCAGTAAGGACGATTATCAGAAAATCTCCAATATTGATACTGTTCCTGACCTAATCGCATTTTTAAAAAAACATCCAGGCTATACTGAATTTTTTAAAAAGTATGATGAACACGAAATTCACCGCGGTGAAGCAGAACGAGTTCTAATCAACAGTCTCTACATGGATTATACGAAAATCTATCGCTTTGCGAACGATTTTCAGCGTTTGGATTTACAATTAGTTTTTTTCCGTTACGAAATCAATGTTCTGAAAACCTGTATCAGGTTAATTCATAACAAGGAAAATCCTTATGATTTATCCGTATTTCAACCATTTTTTAGTAAACATTCTCAAATAAACGTCGCATCTCTGTCCTCATCCCGTTCTATGGATGAATATATTCAGAATTTAAAGGGAACAGAATATTATGCGCTGCTATCCAAGCTGCATTCAAAACCCGGCTTGACCTCTTTTGATTATGAAATGACCCTTGATGTATATTATTTCACAAAGTCGTGGAGGTTGAAGGATACCGTTCTGTCCAAAAACAGCCGAAAGGCATTTTCACAGCGTATGGGTACAGAAATCGATCTGCTGAATATCATGTGGATATACCGTTCTAAAAAAATGTATGATATGAATGCTGCACAGATATTTACCTATCTTATTCCCGTAAATTATAAACTGACTCCTGCCCAGCTCGCTCGTCTCGTACAGGCTGTAACAATTGATGAATTTCTGAATAACCTAAACGGTACCAGGTATAAAAAATTTATTGAATTCCTTAAAAACGGCACAATGGAGTTTGAATATAACCGCATCATCAATAAGATTTATCAAACCAACATTGCACGGTATCCGGCATCCATGTCATCGGTTAATTACTATCTGTTCCTTAAGGATATGGAAATCAGCAGGTTAACCTCTGCCTTGGAATGCATCAGATACGGTCTGGAGCAAAAGAAGAAGTTGGATTACATTCTGCAAATATAGAACTGGAGGGGAGAAATAATGATTGAGAAAATGAGATTTCTCAGTATAACCGGTCCTAAGGAAGACTTTGACCGAGTAGTGAATAAATATCTGACAAAATATGATATTCATTTGGAGAATGCTCTCACCGAGCTTAGTACCTCCTACAACCTAAAGCCTTTTGTGGAGATTAATCCTTATAAGGAATTGATTGCTAAGTCAGAGGATCTTGTAAAGAAGCTTGAACCCGGTGAGGAAATCACCGGAGAGCTATTGTCCGCTAGTGAGGCAACAAACATTATAAACGCTGCATATGCTACTCTATCTGACTTAAATGAACGTAAACATGATTTGAAGGCACAAAGACATGAATGTAATGAGCTTCTGCTTCAGATTGAGCATTTCAGACATCTGGATTATGATATTCATAAAATAATAAATCTGAAGTTCATCAAATACCGTTTTGGCAAGGTTCCGCATGAATTCTATACACGATTCTCCAAATATGTATATGAAAATCTGACTACTGTGTTTTATGAGTGCGAACGAGACAGGGATTATGTCTGGGGTATTTATTTCGTTCCGGCAAACGAAGCAGTTAGGATTGATGCAATCTATGCTTCCATGCATTTTGAACGTGTCAAGCTCCCCGATGCCTATGAAGGCACACCGGAGGAATCCTTCAATTCTATTATGGGCAAGATCAATGAAATAAATACTGAATTGAATCAGATCTATGCCGAGATTAAAGAAAGATTGAACAATATCTCCGATCAGCTTCTTCTGGCACATCATACAGTAAATGTGTTATCCACGAATTTTGATGTCCGTAAGCTTGCCGCCTGTACCAGAGATAAGGGTAAGAATGAAGTATTTTACATCATCTGCGGTTGGATAACCGAAAAGGATTCCTCTGCTCTATTAAAGGATGCGGAAAAGGATTCCCAGGTTTATGTTGTCATTGATGACGGACATTCTGACGATGATAAGAAACCTCCCACAAAGCTGAAGAACTTCAAGCTTTTTAAACCCTTTGAAATGTTTATTAAGATGTATGGCTTACCGGCTTATAACGAAATTGACCCCACCTCCTTTGTGGCCCTCACTTATTCCGTTATTTTTGGAATTATGTTCGGTGATGTCGGTCAGGGTTTATGCCTGGTGATTGGCGGTCTATTGATTTATAAGCTTGCCAAAATGACACTTGCAGCCATTATCTCTCTGGCTGGTGTGTTCTCCACAATTTTTGGTTTCCTTTATGGCAGTGTATTTGGATTTGAGGATTGGCTTCATCCAATCTGGCTATCCCCCAGAGAGAATGTTATGACCATGTTAATCACTGCTGTCGGATTCGGTGTGTTCTTAATCATCGTTTCGATGCTGATTAATATCGTAAATGGGATTAAGGCCAGAGAATGGGGGCGTGTCTTTTTTGATACCAACGGGATTGCCGGACTGGTATTTTACGGTATGCTGATTACCTGTGTTCTTTTAGCTTTCACAGGACATGCATTACCGGCGATTATTTTTTTTATTTTATTCTTTATAGTACCATTGGTGCTGATTTTTTTCCGCGAGCCTTTGACTCATATGCTGGAAAGGAGAAAGCAAATCCTGCCGGAGCATAAAGGGATGTTTTTTGTTGAGTCAGCCTTCGAGTTATTCGAGGTATTACTCAGCTATCTTACCAATACCATCTCCTTTCTTCGTATCGGAGCCTTCGCATTAAGCCATGCAGCTATGATGGGTGTTGTTATGATCATGGCAGGTGCGGAAAAGCCGAATATCCTAGTAATCATTATCGGCAATATCATTGTTGCCGGTATGGAAGGACTGGTTGTCGGTATACAGGTACTCCGTTTGGAGTATTATGAGATGTTCAGCCGTTTCTACAAGGGCACCGGTAAGGAATTTAAACCATATAAAGGCATCAGATAAATCTATAAACCATGCTTCACAAGTGCTGCATCGTACACATTGTTAAGATTCTAAGCCCTTGTTCATCATAGGATTTGAAATAATTATCATATCTGAAATCAAACATTTCTTAAGGAGGATATTATTATGGCAACTAAAATCGTTATTGTTATTGCATTATTACTCAGCATCGTTATTCCTTTTGGAGCATTCTTAGCAAGTAAGAGAACCAAAGGTGGCTTAAAGGCCTCCATCGGTTTTAATGTGTTTTTATTCTTCAGCATTCTGGTCCTTGCAAATATCATGATGTTTTCTGGAAATACAGCCTTTGCCGCTTCCACCGAAGCTGCAGTGGCCGGAACTGACAGCTGGAAATATATCGCTGCTGCTCTTTCCACCGGATTATCCTGTATCGGCGGCGGTATCGCGGTAGCTAGTGCAGCATCCGCAGCATTAGGGGCTATCAGCGAAGACTCCTCCATCATGGGTAAGTCCTTAATTTTCGTAGCTTTGGCAGAAGGTATCGCTCTCTATGGTTTGATCGTATCCTTCACTATTTTGGGTCAGTAATCTATCAATTTGGAGGGATACTTTATGCGTATGTATCTTATCAGCGATAATATTGATACTTATACCGGCATGAAGCTGGCCGGTGTGAGTGGTGTTGTGGTTCACACCAAGCCGGAATTGAAGGACGAACTGGATAAGGTACTTGCCGATAAGACAATAGGCATTATTCTTATTACTGAGAAGCTCAGTAAAGAGTTCCCTGAGATTATCAATGATGTAAAGCTGAACCGGCGAATTCCATTGATCGTGGAGATTCCGGATCGTCACGGAACAGGCCGTAAGCCTAATTTTATTACCGACTATGTCAACTCGGCAATTGGACTTAAATTGTAATCTCCAGAAAGGTAGGTCAATATGACTCTTGATGAAAAATTAGACCATTTTTATTCCTCAGTAATAGACAGTGCAACCAAGCAGAATATTGAAATTGTTGAAGAATATAAGAAAACACTGCAAAAGAACTATGAGGAACGCAAGGAGGCTGCTCTGCACAAGGCGGAGGCTAATTACCGTATGGCTTCCGATAACATCATCCGCGAAAGAAATCGTAAGCTTTCAGCGGAAACAATGGAAATCAGACGTAAGGTTCTGGATAAGACAGCAGAGATTTCCGATCGTATTTTCAATGATGTCAGACTAAAATTGACAGAGTACATGAACACTTCCGAATATGATGAGTTACTAGGTGCACAAATTAAAAATGCCGTTGATTTTGCTCATGGGGATGCAATTACCGTGTATATTAATCCCTCTGATGCTAATAAAATTAAGACCTTAGAAGAAAAAACAGGTGTATCCCTTACGGTTAGCGACCGGGATTTTATCGGCGGTACCCGTGCTGTAATTCCTTCCCGCAGTATTCTGATTGATAATTCATTTTTAACCAAATTAGAAGAAGCAAAGAGTTCCTTTACTCTTTAGACTATTAAAAGGGAGAGTTCGACCTTATGAATTTAACAGGTAAAATATTTGGAATTAACGGACCTATCGTATATGTCGGCGAAAATAAAGCCTTCAAGATGGGTGAAATGGTTCTTGTCGGAAAGGATAAGCTTGTTGGCGAGGTTATCGGTCTTACCTCCGGCAAAACTACAATTCAGGTATACGAAGAAACCTCCGGACTGCGTCCGGGTGATGAGGTATGCGGGACTGGTGCAGCCATCTCAGTAACGCTCGCTCCCGGTATTATCAGTAACATCTTTGACGGTATCGAGCGTCCGTTACAGGAAATCGCCGCAAAATCAGGTATGTATATTACCAGGGGCGTCAGCGTAGATTCTCTGAACACGAATAAGCTATGGGATGTACATATAACCGTACAGCCAGGAGATAAAGTATATGGCGGAACAATTATTGCGGAGGTTCCGGAAACCCGTGCCATTGTTCACAAATCAATGGTTCCGCCGGATGTATTCGGTATTGTCACGAAGGTTGTTCCCGACGGGCAATATACCATCAATGATACAATTATAACAATAATTGATAATAAGGGACAGGAGAAAGAACTGACCTTAACACAAAAATGGCCGATCCGTATCCCGCGTCCGACTGCTAAGCGTTACCCTTCCGATCGTCCACTGGTAACCGGACAGAGAATACTCGATACACTCTTCCCGATCTCAAAGGGCGGTACTGCTGCTATTCCGGGCGGCTTCGGAACCGGTAAGACCATGACCCAGCATCAGCTGGCTAAATGGTGTGATGCTGATATCATCGTATACATCGGCTGTGGTGAACGCGGTAACGAGATGACCGAAGTACTTGAGGATTTTACGAAGCTGGTTGACCCTAAGAGCGGCAATCCACTGCTTGATCGGACCACTTTGATTGCAAATACCTCCAATATGCCGGTTGCTGCACGAGAGGCAAGTATTTATACCGGCATAACCCTTGCAGAATACTACCGTGATATGGGCTACCATGTTGCTATCATGGCAGATTCTACCTCCCGTTGGGCTGAGGCACTCCGTGAGCTATCCGGACGTCTTGAAGAAATGCCTGCCGAGGAGGGTTTCCCGGCCTATCTTGCTTCCAGACTCTCCGCTTTCTACGAGAGAGCCGGATTTATGCAAAACTTAAATTGGACTGAGGGAAGTGTCTCCATCATAGGAGCTGTATCTCCTCAGGGCGGTGATTTTTCAGAACCTGTAACCCAGAATACCAAGCGTTTTGTACGCTGCTTCTGGGCTCTCGATAAATCATTGGCATATGCGAGACATTTCCCGGCCATCCAGTGGCTGACCAGCTATAGTGAGTATCTAAATGATCTTGCACCCTGGTATATTAAGAATGTCGGAGAGGATTTCGTAGAATGCCGCAATCAGATACTTAGTATCCTAACCCAGGAAAGTCAGCTGAATGAAATCGTAAAGCTTATCGGCAGCGATGTATTGCCCGATGACCAGAAACTTGTACTCGAAATCGCTAGAGTAATTCGTCTCGGCTTCGTACAGCAGAATGCTTACCACCCATCCGATACCTATGTACCGATGGTGAAGCAGTTAAAAATGATGCAGACCATTTTATATCTGTATCAAAAATCCAGACAGCTGATCGACTTAAATATGCCCATGTCCCTGCTAAAGGAATACAATATATTTGATAAGGTTATTACAATAAAATATGATGTAGCTAATAATGAGCTCAATAAGTTCGATGATTACAGGGTCATGATTGATGAATTTTATAATAAAATCATGGCTAAGAATGCCTAAAGGATATCACATTATTTGAACTACCGCTAAGCGGTATCAGGTCTGGATACTGTGAAAAATCATTTTTTTCACATAATGGAGGTATAAAATGTCAATAGAATATTTAGGACTAAGTGAAATTAATGGCCCACTGATTGTACTTGAGGGTATTCGAGATGCATCCTTTGATGAGATTGTGGAATTAACCGTTGAGGGTAATAAGAAGAAGCTGGGAAGAATTGTGGAGCTTTATGAGAATAAGGCAGTAATTCAGGTATTCCAGGGCACGGAGGATATGTCCCTGTTTAATACCCATACAAAGCTGTCCGGCCATCCTATGGAAGTAGCGCTTTCTCCCGATATCCTCGGACGTGTTTTCAATGGTGTCGGTCAGCCCATCGACGGATTAGGCAATATCGTCGCAGAAACCAAACGGGATATCAACGGTCAGCCGCTCAATCCCTGTACCAGAGAATATCCGAGAAACTATATCAAAACCGGTATTTCAACAATAGATGCCTTAACCACCCTGATCCGTGGTCAGAAGCTGCCGATCTTCTCCGGCAACGGTCTTCCGCATGATCAGCTGGCAGCACAGATTGTTAAGCAGGCTTCCTTAGGAGAAGGTTCGGAGGAGGAATTTGCAATTGTATTCGCAGCTATGGGTGTAAAGCATGACGTTGCTGACTTCTTCCGTCGTACCTTTGAAGAAAGCGGTGCCAGCTCCCACGTTGTAATGTATTTGAATTTAGCAAATGATCCTGTTGTTGAGCGTCTGATTACTCCCAAGGTAGCACTGACTGCCGCAGAATACCTTGCATTTGAAAAGGGGATGCATATCCTGGTAATTCTCACAGATATGACCTCCTATGCGGAAGCAATGCGTGAGGTATCCTCCTCCAAGGGTGAGATTCCTTCACGAAAGGGTTACCCGGGCTACTTATACAGTGAATTGGCTACAATATACGAAAGAGCCGGTATCGTTCATAATTGCAACGGTTCCGTGACTCAGATCCCGATTTTAACGATGCCTAATGATGATATTACCCATCCGATTCCTGACCTTACAGGATATATTACGGAAGGTCAGATCGTTCTGGATCGTTCTCTTCACCAGAAGGCTGTCTATCCTCCAATCAATATCCTGCCTTCTCTTTCCCGACTGATGAAGGACGGAATCGGTAAAGGCTATACCCGTGAGGATCATCAGGATCTGGCGAATCAGCTTTTCTCCTCCTATGCGCGTGTGGGTGATGCAAGAGCACTTGCCAGTGTAATTGGCGAAGATGAATTATCCCCTCTGGATAAGCTGTATCTGAAATTCGGTATCGCGATGGAGCAGGAATTTATCGCACAAGGTATGCATGAAGATCGTACCATAAAGCAGACACTGGACAAGGGCTGGGAGCTGCTTGGTATTCTTCCCAGAGAAGAACTTGACCGTATTGATACTAAGATTTTGGATCAATACTATAAACCCAGAAACACCGTAAACGAATAGAGGTGATCCCATGAATCCGAATACCTTTCCAACTAAGGGTAATCTGATGCTCGCGAAGAATTCTCTGAAGCTGGCCAAACAGGGTTATGAATTGATGGATAAAAAACGTAATATTCTAATGCATGAGCTTATGGAGCTGATCGATAAAGCGAAGGATGTACAGCAGGAAATTGACAGCACCTTCTCTTCTGCTTATCTGTCGTTACAGAATGCTAATATTGAGATGGGAATCCGCAATATTCAGGAAATCAGCAATACCATTCCTGAGGAAAACTCTATAGAAATAAAGCAGAGAAGCGTTATGGGTACAGAAATCCCTCTTGTGGAGTATAATAATGCCGTGAATAAACCCTCTTATGCATTTTTCCAGACAAAGCTTTCCCTGGATGAAGCTACCAAGAGGTTTATAAAAGTAAAGGAGCTAACTATTCGTCTTTCCAGTATCGAGAACTCGGCATATCGCCTTGCCACCAATATCAATAAGACACAAAAGCGAGCCAATGCTTTAAAGAATATTACCATTCCCTATTATACCGCGCTAACAACTGAAATACAGAACGCTTTGGAGGAAAAGGAGCGTGAGGAATTTACCAGGCTGAAGGTAATCAAGCGTCGAAAGACAGCAGGTGAGACGTAGGTTTATTATTAGCTGTCCTATAAGAACCGATTTTAGAATATAGCTCTATTAGGGAGAACACTATCATAATTATATTGTTCTCCCCTACTTATCTCCGCGCAATGCACGGCATTATTCTCTTATATAAATAGGCACCACCTGACACCATACTTATCTATAAGATCTGACATCAGCGGACTGAATTCACAAGGACCTAACGGATAAAGAATATTGCCATCCTTCTTAAATGTCTCATAGGTCTTCATAATCAAATTCTCATTTCCTTCTCCATAATGAAAGCAAAACTGCATTATGTTTCCTGTCTTTCTATTATCTTCATTTGTTATTCCATTGCATCTATTTTTTTAATACGCTAATTAAATAATAATATTTTTCACCGGCGTATATTATCGAACTAACTACACATAATAATATCGGATACGACATCAGAGTTTTTATTGCATGATGATCACAGACCTGAATTCGAATTAACTCCGTCGTATCCAAAAAAAAGAATATAGATAGCATGTAATTTTGTCTCAAGAATTACAATGCTGCACTGTTCTTGGAGAATAGGGAGATGATAGCTTTTGGACAGTCTTAATGTTCTGGTAAAATCTCACGATCAAATTGAATAATGCATGAAAATTGAGACACCAATAATAAAAGGGGATGTATTTAAACATCTCCTTTTATTATAATAATGAATATATACTATCTCTTTTAACGACTTTTATCTGCATTGCTGCATGTCATAGCCGGTCGGACTCTGGAAGATTCTAAGTTCGAAATCCTTGGCTATGGAGAAGATATGATCAAAAATATCTGATTGAATTCTCTCATAGTTCTCCCACTTGGTATCATCCGTGAAGGCATAGATTTCTAACGGAAGCCCATTCTCTCTCTGCGGAAGCTGGCGCACGAGCTGATTCATCCCCTTATGCAGCTGTGGATTATTCTTTAAGTAATTTTCAATATATGCTCGGAAGGTTCCGATATTGGTCAACTGTTTTTTATTGATATCAAGCTCATTCTCATTATATTTTTTGTTATAATTATTCAGCTCCATCTCCTTCTCTTCAATATAATCCTTCAATAAATCCATCCTTTTAAATTTCTCAATCATCTCTGGAGAGCAAAAACAGATACTATTGACGTCAATGATAATCGAACGCTTAATCCTGCGACCACCGAACTGAGTCATACCTCTCCAGTTTTTGAAAGAATCCGCAACCATGGCATAGGCTGGAATTGTCACGATAGTTTTATCAAAATTCTGAACCTTCACAGTATTTAGCGTAATATCAATCACGTCTCCGTCCGCTCCGTATTTCGTCATCTCTATCCAATCTCCGATACGCAGCATGTCATTAGAGGTCAACTGAATTCCTGCAATGAAACCCAGAATGGAATCTTTAAATACAAAGGAAAATAAAGCTGCAAGAGCTCCAACTCCTCCAATCAGGTAAAGTGGATTCTGTTTCATCAGAATACCAATGACAATAATACCTACAACAATATAGTATACTATTTTAACAACCTGAAGCAGGCCTTTGATCGGCCTTATCTTAGAAATCGGGTAGTTTCGATAGATATCATCTGCCGCATCGAGAGTTGCTCCAACCACAAAAAGGGATACAATACAAATATATACCGCGCACCCCTGCTGGATATAGGCTCTGATTTCCGTCGAAAAGGCAGAGGAAAAAATAGTAACGATAATTCCCGGAGCAATATTGGCAAGCCTGGTGAATACCCTTCGATCATACATGATCGTAACCCATAGGTTTTTATTATGATAAATTACATTTTTAAAGATTCTTAATATAATATTTTTTAGGATAATATTAACCATAATACAGGTAAGTATAATGATGACAGCAATAATTATATAGGAAAGATTGCTTTCCAATCGCTCATCCATGTTTCTGCCTTCCAGCAGACCTCTGATATTATCAAGCATCGTTCTATCCAGCTCCTTTTCCTGAATTTATTATCCCTTATTTTACTATCATTAAGAATAACTGTCAAATTATAACCTTACAACTCCTGTAATGATTGATCATTCCCAGCTAACTACTGGTTTTAAGCCACATCCTCTTCATATACCAATTAATCAACTGCTTTTAGCATACAAAGTCTTCCGTGTTCTGAATCTGATTTATGTTATTTCCATTTTCACCACCTCCCAAACATTATCTACCATTATTTACTATCAGGGCTATCCTATGCATAAAAATCTCATAAACCCTGTGATTCTATGGAAATATGCAGGATCAATTTTTATATGTGTATTATTATTTTAACCGAATTATAATGTTTGATAAATCGGAACATGCTATACTCATATTATTATCATATGGCTTCAAACAGGATTATGTAATTATATTCCTGAATATAGAAGCAACTGTGATTTAAGCAACTATAGTTTCTGCTAGATTAAGCAAGGAGGTAATTTCATGTGGTTTTCTAAATCACAAAGTGACGTAGTACAGGAATTCGGTGTTAATCCTGCTAATGGCCTCTCCAGTTCAGAAGTAAAAGCCCGTCTGGAGAAATATGGTTTCAATAAGCTGAAGGGAAAACCCAAAAAAAGCATCCTATCTCTGTTCATTTCCCAACTTAAGGATATGCTGATTTATGTACTTCTGGCTGCAGCAGTTATTACATTTATCATCGGTGAAATCGCTGATTCTGTTATCATATTGCTCGTCGTTATACTAAATGCAGTGATCGGTGTGATACAGGAGTATAAAGCAGAGAAGGCTGTCGAAGCCCTTCAGAAGATGACAACTCCCAAGTCCGTTGTAAGACGTGATGGTACCATTTTGGAAATCAATTCTGAGGAGGTAGTACCAGGAGATATCGTTATCCTGGATGCAGGAAGATACGTCCCTGCTGATTTAAGATTGATTGAAAGTGCAAATCTCCAGATTGAGGAATCTGCTCTGACCGGAGAATCCGTTCCAACCAATAAGGATGCTTCCGCCATCTTCTCTGATCCCAAGACTCCTGTAGGGGATAAATCCAACATGGCTTTCTTATCCACTCTGGTTACCTATGGACGTGGGGAGGGTATCGTTGTCGCTACTGCAATGGATACAGAAATCGGAAAAATCGCAAAAATTCTTGAAGACGATCACGACGAGATGACTCCACTACAAAAGAGATTGGATGAGCTGGGACGTATTTTAGGCTTTCTGGCTATCGGTATCTGTGCTTTAATCTTTATCATTGCACTGATTCAAAAACGGGATCTTTTCGAAATGTTCTTAACAGCTATCAGTCTGGCTGTAGCTGCCATCCCGGAGGGTCTTGCAGCTATCGTTGCAATTGTACTGGCTTTAGGTGTCACACGCATGTCAAAGATCAATGCAATCGTAAAGAAGCTACCTGCTGTTGAGACCTTAGGCTCCGTTAATATCATCTGCTCCGATAAGACGGGTACTCTTACACAGAATAAGATGACAGTGGTAAAGCAATACACCTACGGACATTTATCAGATGTATTACAGACAGAATCCAATTTAACTGCCACACAGGATGAAGCTCAGCTGATTACATCCTTTGTACTCTGCTCCGATGCCACCTATGAGAACGGTCAGGGCACCGGCGATCCCACTGAGATTGCACTGATTGTCCTTGGAGATAAGTATAATCTGACTAAAGCTGATTTAAATAGCCAGCATAAAAGAGTATCGGAAAATCCCTTTGATTCTGACCGTAAGCTGATGTCCACTTTGAATAACTGGAATAACGGTTACCGGGTTCATACCAAGGGTGCAATAGATAATATATTAAAGCTCTCCTCTTCCGCTTTAATAGACGGTAAGGTTGTACCTCTGACAGAAGAAATAAAGAGAACTTATCTTCAGATTACAGAAGAAATGTCCGATCAGGCGCTTCGTGTACTCGGTGTAGCTTATAAAGATACCTCCGAGCTTCTTGAGCCTAGGGATATGGAAAAAGATCTGACCATCATAGGTCTGGTAGGAATGATTGATCCTCCTAGACTGGAGGTCAAGGATTCGATTGCGGAGGCAATCCATGCCGGCATCCGTCCAATCATGATTACCGGTGATCATAAGAATACCGCTGTAGCTATTGCCAAAGAGCTGGGAATAGCCGAAAGTATTGAACAAAGCATTACCGGTGCAGAGATTGATCAGCTGTCCGATGAGGATTTTGCAAGCTCCATCAATCGTTACAGAGTATTTGCCAGAGTATCTCCCGAACATAAGGTTAAGATTGTCAGAGCCTTCAAAGCTCAAGAAAATATAGTCTCAATGACAGGTGACGGTGTAAATGACGCTCCCTCTTTGAAATATGCTGATATCGGTGTTGCTATGGGTATTACGGGAACAGACGTTGCCAAGGGTGCCAGTGATATGATATTAACCGATGATAATTTTACCACAATTGTTCATGCGATCGAGGAAGGAAGAAATATTTATAACAACATCAAGAAATCAGTTATCTTCCTGCTTTCCTGTAATTTAGGAGAGGTGATTACGATATTCTTCTCTATCCTGTTTAACTGGCCTATCCCGCTTATAGCCACTCAGATTTTATGGGTAAATTTGATCACTGACTCGCTGCCTGCCATCGCTCTTGGTATTGACCCCGGAGATAAAGATGTCATGAAGCAGTCGCCGCGTAATCCTAAGGAAAGTTTTTTTGCACAGGGGGCTGGCGTCAGAGCGGTCGTCGGTGGAATTTTAATTGGAATCTTAACTCTAGTTGCATTTTATTATGGTTTATGGGAGCATGGCTATACACTCGGAGACGGTATTGTTCCAGAGGAGGCCTTACCCTATGCCAGAACTATGGCCTTTGTGGTATTGGCAGCATCCCAGCTGTTCTATTCCCTATCCATGCGTAATTTTGATAAGTCCATTATTAAAATCGGTTTATTTAGTAATAAGATCTTAGTTGGTGCAATTATTATAGGCATCTTTTTACAGCTGGTTGTCATCTCAGTTCCCGTCCTGGCAGGGGCTTTCGGAGTTCATAACCTAACCCTTACCGATTGGGGTATCGTACTCATCTTCTCGTTGATCCCTCTTCTGATGAATGAGATTATCAAATTAATTTATAGTAAATCTAAAAAGGCCTAGTACGAAATGCTTACTTTATAGCGTAAGCTAAAAATCAGGAGCAGCCTCAGAATAGTTATGGAAAAAAGAGAACGGATTAATCCTTGGTCCGTTCTCTTTTATAATTCTTCTACCCTATTAACAATGCCCTTATCTTTTGCTGTAAAAGATCTCCACCTTTCTAAGTTGCTATCGACAAATTTCATTCAATAAATTATTCAAGCTATGTTGACGAAACAGCTTATAATAATTATAATCATTCATAGATGAAGGAGGGTTACCCCATGGGAAGTCAACAGATTCGAATGCCCAAACAACAGCGTTCCATTGAAAAAAGAAATAGAATTATTGATGCCGGTTACCGGCTTTTCTGCGAAAAGGGTTATCATAATACGAATACTGCCGAGATAGCAAAGCTTGCCGGGGTATCTACCGGAATCGTATATAATTATTTTAAAGACAAGAAAGACATTTTCCTTTATGTGATTGAAGCTTATGAAAACAATATTACTACTCCTATCTTTGAATTGCTTGCGAGGATGCCAAAACCGATCGATCTGCCCACTGCTTTGAGATCCTGTATCAGTAGCCTGACGGAGTCCCATACTATGAACAAATCAGTTCATGAAGAAATGCAGGCACTCTCTCATACGGATAAGGAAATCAGCGAATTATTCTATGATTATCAATCAAGTATTGCTAAGGATATCGTAAAGCTGATGGAGGAGAACGGCCTTCATCCTACAAATGCTTATGAAAAGGCGCACCTGATCGTTGATATGATAGAAAATTTGAGTCATGAGATGGTATACCACCGACATGAATATTTAAATTATGATGTAATGACAGATGTAGCAATTAACGCAATTGTTGACATGATTACCAGCTGAAAAGGCTGATGACTTCTTTTTAACAGGAGCATCGGCTTTTATTCTTTCATTAATTCGATCCTGCACGACTTTATGGCGAACTGATGTTAAATTTTTAAATATAAGGATGAATATACGAATGAAAAAATATATTTTGACAGGACTTATGGGCATTGCCGGAGCATTATTCAGATACTTATTCTCATTGCTCTTTCATGGAGAACTTCCCCTGGGAACTCTTTTGGTAAATATAACAGGTTGTCTGCTCCTGCCTTTTATCTTTATCTTTATCCGTGAGCTTGGATTTTTCTCAAATGACCTGGTAAATGCCATGGGCACAGGCTTTATCGGTGCATTTACCACTTTCTCTTCCTTTTCTGTCGAGATGATACAAATGATGGAAAATAAGAAAGTCACCACAGCGCTCTCCTATTTTTTTGTCAGTACCGCAGGAGGTCTGCTTACAGCCTACATCAGTACCCTATTCAGTCATTATGCTATAAGGAAATTTGTTAAGAAGAATTCTTTCGAAGGTTAATCCAACCAGAATTCCTATTGAGTACTTAAAAAGAGTATCTGATTTCGAACATAAAGATAGGAGGGTAAAAATTGTTGCTTAATTGTATTCTTGTAGGCGTCGGCGGAGGGTTGGGTGCCGTTTTACGGGTTGCTGCTTCAAATAGAATGAAAAAGTTTACGAATCGTCATTTACCCCTACCTACTTTTCTGATTAATGTGCTCGGCTCCTTCCTTCTCGGCTTCCTTCTTCAGTATCAATCCGGAAGTACTGCCAGATTATTATTTGGAACCGGTATATTAGGCGGGTTTACCACCTTTTCAACCTTTCATTACGAAGCCGTCAGCCTGCTACGGGGAGATAATAAAATCACTGCTATTCTGTATGTACTGCTTTCCTTATTCTTCGGTCTGGCAGCGGCCTGGGCAGGCTTAACTATATAAAATTCCTCGTGAATATTTCAAAACCGGTATACACCAAATATTTCCTGCTTGAATTCTTCATGCGCCTAAAGCCTCTGTTAATAATTCACAAAGGCCTGCCCTCCGAATAGGAAGGGCAGGCTTTTATATCACTGATAGCAGCTAAGCAATCATGGCGTACTCTGGGTGCAGCGAATTTGTATCTGTCATTTGGCTTTAATAACGGTAATTTTCGCATTATCCGGAGCAGAGCCTGTGTACTTCCAGACCGTGATCTTTGTACCGTTGTCACTCTTTTGCCCGCCTGCGTTAACAGTCAGCTTCTGATTTTTGTAGTTTCTGATTGTACAGAATGAAGAATACTGATTAATTCTCCATTTAGGCGAAGTAGAGTCTACACCGCCCGTCCCGAATGAGAAACGGTCTCCATTGTTATATACTCCCCATGCTGCACCACCGTTGTAGGTTATGTCGTAGCAAGGCCCACGCTCGGCATCATAGTCTACCAATTTCACTGTAAAAGGATAGCCAGGCTTTTTGTCCGAAAGCTCCACCGGGTAGTTAAAGCCGTCCTTCACAGGATAAAGATATTTACCGTAGATCTTAAAATAATAATCCCCGTCTTCAAGTATGTTTCCTGAGCTTTCACCTATCACTTTGACCTCAAAGGAGAGGGAATATTTTGTACCAAGATATAGGACTTCAACCTTTATTACACCCTCTGTGGTAAATGGGATTCCTTGTGTCAGTTCTACTGAACCGGAGGTGAAGAACGTCAAATCGGAACTAGCCGCCGTAGTTACATCCCCATTATCATATTTAAGGTAAACCAAAAGCCCTGTCGTATCAAAGCCCTCGCCGACCCGGTACATCATCTTTTCCGGATACTCTCCGATGGTAACCTGTTTGAGCGTTGCCATCCCCACTGAGGGAGTTGTAGGCTTCTCAACCGGAGTGGCAGGCAGGCTCTTTCCCTCTCTGGCGAGTCTTGAGGCGTTGATATAACCAACCCTATCACCGCTTACTACGAGCGTACAGTCTTCGCTTCCGGCCATAGGGTATAGAATCTTTCCATCTGGCCCGTAGTAAGTGTTATTGGTTGCAAAGGTACCACGGCCTGCTGCATTCAAACCAGATAATGGGACTGACACTTGCTTGCCGGTGTCCAAATCAAATAGAGCGTACATTTTGTCACTGACCGGATATGAGATCACCCCATTCACTGAACCCAGCATCCCCTGACGGAAGCTAATACTCATTCTGCTGTCGTATTGGCATGGCAGCGTTATTTTTTTGGCTTTAAAGCTATATACACCCCATTTACCGCTGTCCGCATCCTGTATGGGCATATAATAATCCATCTCGACGTCACCGATCATGCTATACTTACACGGTAAAAGCGACTTACCTGAGGTGTCAACCATACCCCACTTGCCACCCTTCTTCACCATTATGTAAGCGTTCTTTGACTGTGTCCATGAAGGAAACATATTGGATAGGTCGCTACCGCCTCCCGCAGAGATCTCCTCGTACTCAAAGGGAAGGATTATCTTGCCCTGCAGGTTGACAAGCCCCCACTTAGGCTTGGTTTCGGTTCCCTTATTCACCCAGAGGGTGTTCTTGGTGCTAACATCAGAGGCGGCGACACCCTGCAGGTTTTTATTATTATATACCGTTCCTTTATTTACAGACACAATACTCTTAACTTTGACCTTACTGGCTGCATCATAGTTATAAACTGTCTCGCTCATTATGACATGGCCGTTCACAGGGAAGCTCCTGCTTACATGAGTATAGCCGTTCTTTCTATACGTAACCTTTGTCTGCGTGCCGGAGATTAAAGTTCCGTTCGTGCGGTAAATAGCGTTATCATTGATCAACACATTTTGCTTGTCATCATAAGTTATAATGTTGCTTCCCATTTCACCGAAAAAAGGCACAATTGTTTTATTAGCGAAGCTTACAACTCCGCGTGAGGCACCTCCCTCTCTCAGACCCGTATGCTTGCTGTTAAGGGTTATAGCCATAGATAATTTTGGGATAATCTCCATTTGCGCTTTCTCGGCAATCCAGCCGACCGCAGAGTTACCTATTATGCTTCCATGGTACTTAGCGGGTATGATGACGCCTTTTGGTCCCACGATACCAGTTTCAATATGTGAGTCAAACATAATATCGTCACTCGAATCAGATCTCATATGCAGCATTTCCTTCGAAACTTTGGCATAAGCCAAATACGGTCCGGATTGAGGATAGTTGTCGAACACGTTATAGGGATACGCCTTTGGCAAAATCTCTTTACCATTTTTGTCGATGATTTGAGCGTAATTAAGGGTAACGAAATTAGAATTACTTTCGGAAACAGTATAGGTACTCGGCTTACCGTACAAACCGCTTATTCCTTTCAGTGTAACCTTTTCTGTCTTTCCTGTATTCACTAATGCGTATCCGTCACGGAAGTCGTAAGCTATAATTTTGTCGTCCCCTGTTGACCATAAATTTCCTGCAGGAGATGTGTAGGGGGTGATGTACTTATTCGGAGCGACTATTTCCTTGCCTAGCTTCAAGTTCCAATAGCCAATATAATATGTGTTCGAGTAACCAAAGGAGTCCTTGTCTTTCGAACCCACACAAATACGGCTCACACCCTCGGATGGCAGTCCAACCACATCGTATTTGCAAGGAATGACTTCCTTACCCGTACTGTCAAGAAGACCCATCTTTCCGTTACGGACTGCCTGAACATACCCATTGATGAATATGGTTTCTGTTGACTTGTTCTGATTGGTCTCCCCCTTGTGGTCATCGTCCCAATAATGCGCCTCTATCCTATCGTAAACAGGCTGAACCACCCATACGCCGTAGCGGTCGACGAGTCCGTACTTGACATTGGTTAGGTTTCCATGGACATCCAAGTCACCTACGGGTACTTTGCGAAGCCCGGAGTCATCAAATAACGCCTCAAGGGTCTTCTTATACTCTGTCTTAGATCCAAGCCAGGTAACATCGTTCTCATTGTAAGCCGGACCATTGTTTTTTTCGTTATATGCCAAACTATTCAGAATATCCTCCGAACCCGTTGACATAGAGGTAGGTGTAGCGACTCCAGCATTCACAGGTTCAACGAACCCGGTCAGTACCATACACAGAGTGAGCAAGATGCTCATTAGTCTCTTTTTCATCATGTTGTTCCTCCTTCACAGAATTACTCCATATATAGATTGAATTTCGTATCTTCAGATTATCAAATATTTCTTTAAATAACCGTCGTCTGCATGAAACATTACTTTTTCGACATGAAATCAAATGATCAGGAATATAATCTGTATTCACTTTCCTTTTTCCGAGGTAAAAATAGTAGCTATTTATTCGATTGAAGGACTAGTTGTAAAGCTAACATTTTAAAATGATTTGAAACACGTTCTATCTTTATAGAAAATAATTTTGATTTTAATAAAAAAGGAGCTGTTTCAAACCTAATTAATCAATTAGTTTTGAAACAGCTCCTTCAAACGCACAATTATACTTCCAGTGAGAAGGAGGCCAGGCTTGCACTTCCCTCTCCATTATAGGTAAAGTATAATGCTTGAATATCATCTGGAATAGTAATATCAGCTGTATATTCTGTCCATACATTGGTAAAATCAACCGGTATCCTGCCGAGAGCTTCACCGTTCCAGGAGGTCTTTACTAAAAATTCTCCTTTACAATATCCCCTAACCTTAATCTTAACCTTTCTGATACCGCGACAGTCAAAGTATTTAAAGCCTGCGGTAGCACTATCTCTCATATTTGCGATATATCCAAGCTCTTCGTCACCATCCCTGCCATCCTGAGTAATCTTTGGGAAGCGTGCATCCATCCACCCTCCGAGCTCACCGGTGTACATCTCCTTATTCTTACAAAATAGATTGCAGGCAAGGTATGCCGGATATTCTCCGTAGCCTTGTAAAGGACCACCGTTGAGTCCACAGGAGGTCATCTCAACCTGAGGAATCTTTAAGTCATCTTTGATCTCGATTTGCTCAGCGCATCCCTGGCGGCAGAAATGCGTGCCATTTGTTTGTCTATGATAGAATATATACCATTTACCGTTCATCTCCACCATGCCGCCGTGATTATTACCGCCATAGTTCATGGGCTGATCAGCCGGTTTATAGGTATCAATATTGATGTCATTATTGCTGATGATTACTCCCTGATATACAAAATCCTTTGTCGGGCTCTTACTGGTCGCATAACATAGCTCATGCATAACGATAGAAGAATAGATGAAACAATAGGTATCCCCTACTTTACGGATGGAGGGTGCTTCAAAAAACTCATGTCCTTCATATCCGCTGCCGGCGCTGTAGGGTTCGCTCGGAGCGATGAATACCGGCTCCTCTATGATAGTTACCATGTCCGAAGCCAGGACTGTAGCCATCGGTCCCTTTCTTGTCCGATCTCCTCTGGCACAGAAGCCGGTATAAAGATAGGTTACTTCTCCTTCTGTCAATACTCCGGGATCAAATTGCGGCTGATCCCCTGCTCTTTCACCCAGACGGGTTCCATCCTGATAATGTACATAACCGTAGAATTCATACTTCCCTGCCGGTTTATCACAGACAGCCACCGATACGATTGATACTTTATCGAGAACATAGTATAGATAATATCTCCCATCCGGTCCCTGAGTGACATCCGGGGCATAGAGGCACATTGCTCCTGAGGGATTTAGCGGATCATCTGTCTTACGATATATTACTCCCTCATACTGCCAATCTCTGAGGTTATGTATCGAGGCAGACCAACAGACATAATCATTGAGACAAAATGCATGCCCATTAAAACGATCATGGGAGCCATAGACATATACTCTATCATTAAATACATGCGGTTCTCCATCAGGGATATATTCCCAGGAGGGTAAATATGGATTGAAGCCTTGCTTTTTCACGAATAATTCTCCTTTTCCTTTTTCTATGATACAGGATCCTTTTTATTATTAGGATTATGTTACTTAGCATCCTGACTAATAATTCTGCTCTTCTCAGAATCAGCTTACAGCTTTATCTTTATTTAATATTATATACCATAATAAAGCAGATGAACAGCTTACAGTTTTTCTTCTGCAAGCTCTTCTTCCGTCCTTTCAACCAGGAATTTCATAAATTCTGCCTCATTCTTCTTCACTTCATATACCCCATCTGTAGAAAAAATAATACCATAAGGTGATTCCTTCGTATAAGGATCCCAATGCGGCATATCAGTTCCATCTGCATCCTTTCCATTCGGATCGCCGTTCTTGATAAAATTGCACCAGTAATTGCACATCAGGCGGGCAAGATCATAATGCTTTCCCGTAAAGGGTCTCCAGCATTTAGCCAGTGTCTCAAAGAAAAACCACAGATCTACTGAATGAAAGTTCCCCGGATGATCCCATCCCGGAATATCTGCATCGAAACGGTAATAATAGCAGTTATTCCCATTGTTATATTCCTGGTTCTTAAGAAATAGAGTTTTTACGGTACACTCAATCCCACTTACCGGAGCATAATGATGATTCTCCTGTTTCCAGGCCTCTTCGAATTGTAAAAACTCTTCGGCATGGTCACCGAATATTTCCTTTACCTTCTTACGATACTCCTCCTCTGATTCCGCATCGATTGAATTTGGGAATTCATCCGTAGTATTTCCTGCCATAAGCGGCACCCTGGCATGCTTATTCTCTGCATACAGCTTGATTGGGTCTCCGATACAGAAGCAGCCGTCAATCACTGTCATCATTCTATCGTTACTTTCGGCAAATTTGGCGTAACTATCCCGAAGATAGAAGGCATCCAGCTTTCTTGCTTCCTTTAGGCTCTCTACACCGATAAAATCAAAAAACCTCTTTCCAAGCTCTTCTGCCTCAGCGAGACCTCGTGGTTTAAAAATAAATTGCTCCTTATATGGATTATGAATCATACCGCTCAGTACAATAGCCTTCTGAAATAACCCAAAGTTCTTTGGACAGGTCATCTGAGACATCACACTTCCGCCTCCCGCTGATTGACCTGCAATCGTGATATTCTCCGGATCACCTCCGAAGGCTTGAATATTACGGATTACCCATTTAAGGCCGGCCTGCTGATCCAGATGTCCAAAATTGGCAGGCGCATCTGGCTGCTGTGCAGTGAGCTCCGGATGAGCCAGGAAACCAAATACATTAATTCTGTAATTCACAGTTACAACGATAACTCCCCGCCTGGCAATCCGCTCTCCATCAAATTCCATCTCTGAGGGATAACCCCATTGTAAGGCACCGCCAAAGTACCACACCAGGACAGGCTGCTTCTCCTCTGCTTTCTTCGCACTGGTCCAAATATTCAGATATAGGCAGTCTTCATTCATTGCTATGTCTGAATCCACATGCCATTCTCTGTTATAGATGTTATCCCCGATCCCGGGTGTATCCTGCACAGAAATCGGAGCAAACCTATATGCTTCCAGTATTCCCTCCCAGTTTGCACAGGGCTGCGGAGCACGCCATCTATTTTCTCCAACAGGCGGTGCCGCAAAGGGAATTCCTTTAAAGGCTGTAATTCTCGGATCTGCAGCCTCAATTCCTCTGACCAATCCGTTTTCAGTCATAGTTGTTCTGATCATATTATATCCTCCCATATTTCTCAATTCCTTGATGATCAATTCCTATAGAATTGATAAAACCCTTTCCAGCCTTTATTAAAATAGGACTTTCCGGGAGCCTTTATGCTCCCGGATAAGCCCTCTCACTTGATATTGTATATCAGCTATCAATGAATTCTATAAGCTAATAGTCCTACTTATTTTCCTGCTGCTGCATTTTTGGCATCTAACTCGATCTGATACTTATCTCTGTCAAATTTCACAAGGTCCTGGAAGCCCATACCATCCATCTGTGTACTCATTTCATCCCACATAGAGTCAAATTCAGCCTGATTCTTAGCAAAAATCATTCTCCAGGAGTAATCATTTAAGATATCACCACACTGGCTTCTGATTACTGCGATGTCATTGGTATCACTTGGAAGTGCTACACTGACATTCGGGCTGACCAAAAGAACATTATTTTTCTTCATATATTCAGCCGGTTCTGCCGCACCAAATTTAGTCTGCCATTCCTTCTTCATATCAGTTAAGGTAGCTGCCTTATAGGTGCTCCAATATTGGTAGTTATAGGGCTCTCCTGTATTAGGATTTGTACTGATGGCATCAACAAACCACTGATTAATCGCATTAAAACCGTCCTTGTATCCTGCACCGCCCCATTCTTTTGGCACCGGAAGATTATCCATTAATGCATTATCATTCATTAAAGTGTATTTTCCATCTGCTCCAACTGTATAGTTAAAGCCCTCAATACCATCATGCTGGAATACCAAAGCCTCAGGACTTGCATACCAATCTAGGAAATCAAGAATTCTCTTGTATTTTGCATCATCCACTCCAGATCCGATACCCCATACACGTCCGCTGCCATAGTAGGTATCAGAATCCGCATAATACTTCTGGTCTTTAACCGGAACAAAGATAAAGGCTGTTCCGTCCTTTAATCTGTCCTGCGTATTCCAGAAGCCAACCTGCCAGCTATACCACATTAAATAAACCTGGCCTGCTGACATCTTTGAACATGCGGTATTCCAGTCCTGTGTACCGGAATCGGGATCGACCAAGCCTCTCTGAGATGCTTTATTCAGGAATTGAAGAATTTTATAATATGAAGCATTCTTATCGGTAACCGTGGTAAAAGTACCATCGGGCTTTAATATATTAGAGCCTTTAATCTTTTCTCCGTACCAGGTGGTAAGCTGAACAACATTGGCAATACCCATCATGCCGTCGCCGCCGTCCCAATCAGGCCAAAGTGAAAAAGGATATGCGGGATCTCCATCCGGATTGGTCGGATGAGCTTTCATCATTGCATCCAGAGCATCAAGAAGTCCGTCCAGATCCTTGATCTCAGGCTCGCCAATCTCTTTATATAAATCCCAGCGAAGAAGCGGGCTGGAATAAATAACATCCTGCGAATAGGAGGTGGGAGAAGTATTGGTCATCTGGCAGGGGATACCATAGATAATTCCAGCTTCATTTCCGGGTAATCCTTTATTCAATACATCGATCTGGTCCTTGTATTGCATAAGATTTGCACAATTAAGGATATCTGCGCTAATATCCTTGATCAGGCCATTCTTTACGCAGTCCTGAAAATCTGTACTTTCCAGAAGTACAATATCACCCAGATTACCTGCACTGGCACGTGTCTGATAGATGGCATCTCCAGCCACCTGTGGTGCTATGATATTGAGATCGATGTTAAATCTGTCCTTTACTACCTTTTGGAACCATCCTGTCTGCATACCCTGATAGTTGGCAGCCACATCATATACATCGATAATCATGTTTTCCGAGTAATCCTTGGCTGTGCCTGCGTCCTTAGTATCAGCTGCTACCGTAGGTTCATTTTTCTCTGTGGTAGTTGTTTCCGTAGTCTTCTTATCCTCTGTGGCAGATTTTCCTGCGCATCCGGATAAAGTAATAGCAACCATTACAATAACCAAAACTGTAGCCAATAGCTTTTTAAGCTTCATTTCTAATCCTCCCTTTCATGATATATTTTATATAATTTACAATGAATTGCTTCATTGATCATTATCCCTTGACGGCTCCGATCATAATTCCTTTCACAAAGAATCTTTGGAAAATCGGATAAACCAGAATAATAGGCGTCACTACAACGATAGTAACCGTCATACGGATTGAGGTTGCTGTCTGAGCGCTGGCAAGGCTAGCCGCCATACTTGCGGAAGAAGAAGTGCTGTTAACCAGTGCTTTCAGTGAACTTGCCTGATTTATATATTGATATAGTGTAAACTGAAGTGTGTAAAGCTTATTGTCCGTGACAAGTAGTAAGGTATCCTGAAAAGCATTCCACTGGGCAACGGCTGCGAAGATTGCAATGGTTGCCAAAATGGGTTTGATAACCGGTAACATAATGAAGAAAAAAATCTTTAGGGTCCCTGCTCCGTCTATCTCTGCGGCATCCTGTAATTCCTTTGGAACGGATTCCACAAAGGTCTTGCAAAGAACAATATAAAATGGAGATACTGCTACCGGGAAGATATAAGCCCAGAAATTATTAGTGAGTCCCAGATTCTTCATCGTTAAAAACCAAGGGATAATTCCAGCATTAAAATACATGGTTGCAACAACGAAACGATACCATAGCTTACGTTTCCATAAGGTTTCTCTGGTAAACATATATCCCAGAAAGGCTGCGACAATTACGGTCAGTGCAGTTCCTATGACTGTTCTTCCAACTGAAACCCGTAGGGCCTGGAACAAATCCGGAATTTTAAGTACGCTAATATAATTGTTAAGGTGTAAACCCTTTGGCCAGATTAACACTTTTCCTCTTTCGCTTAAATTATTGGCACTGATTGTATTAATAAAAATATAATAGAACGGATAGGCACAAACAAAAGCAAAAAAGGAATAGACCACATAGGTTATAGTGCTGATGATTTTATCACCGGCACTTGTTTTTATTTTATGCTTTTTTACTTTCATTATCTTAGGACTATACATTTCTACTTCCTCCTGACATATTTTATGAATACCTAGATAAATCCTTCTCCTCTGATCATCTTGGAAAAACTATTCGTAATACATAACAGCAGAATGCTGACCACGCTCTTAAAAATACTGATTGCAGTGGAAAGAGAATAACCTCCGCCGCCCATGGCCAAATTATACACGTACAGATCCAAAACCTGAATTGTTTCCTTGTTAAAAGCATTTTGGAAGACATAAAACTGTTCCATACCATTGGAAAGGAAATTAGCAAGATTTAACATTACCAATACAAAATAAGTCGGCAAAAGGCTGGGAAGTGTAATATGCCAGATTACCTTCATTCTGGAAGCTCCGTCCACCTTCGCAGCTTCATTCATCTGCTCATCAATTCCTGCAATTGCTGCTATGTACATGATAGCTGCCCATCCCGCATTCTTCCAGGTGAGCCATACCCACATCTTAAACCAGATATGACTTGAGGATTGCAGAAACTGCTGTGGGGAATCAATTAGTCCCAGATTCAATAATACCGAGTTTATAACACCGGTACTGTTCAAAATACAATAAGCAATGGAATAAACCAAAACCCAACTGATAAAGTTCGGGAGTGTAGTAACTGTCTGAACAAATTTCTTGAAGGGTTTACATTTAATCTCATTCAAAAATACAGCAAATGCCATCGGAAACCAGGAGAACAGAAGACTCAGACCGCTGATGGCAAAGGTATTGATCAGAACCTTTATCAATTGCTTTACCTTCACGCTATTCTCAAGCATTGATACAAACCATTTCAATCCAACAAATTGATCCATGCTGAGAGGAAACGGCGGTTTATAATCGAAAAAAGCATAAACCCACCCATATAACGGATAATATGAAAATACCGCCACCAACATCAGAAAGGGCAGAATATATAGAAACTCCTTCCAAGATCTGACGTTTCTTTTATTCGCAAAATATTTCATATTCCTAAATCTCCTTTCGCTACACTTTACAAGTCTGAGTATATAGTCGTCCACCTCTGTCTCAATCGTAATTCCATATTGTCAATCGTTTACCTTATATAACTATTATATTTTTGATCATTCCAATTATCACCGGAATGTATAGTATATTTTAGTATATCTATCCTAATTTTAATTTTGTACTTGAAGTAATTTGTGCAATTAGTATATGAAATATCGCTATTTAGCAGGTTCATCGTTTTATTTACAGGTACACTCCGGACAGACTCAAATCCTTCCATAATGTTGAAGGAGCTGATTGTTTCCATAATAAAAACCCTCATAAGAACACATAATGTCCTTATGAGGGCTTATCTTTAGTATAACGGATTGCTCTATCGTTAGATTTTTTTCGCTATCCAAAAATCATTGCTGGTTAATTCGGTTTCTTCGTTTTTATCCAGCTTCAGCGGTATTGCTATTCCCTGATAACATATTACCGTATCAATTTTTCCCTTACATCGGATTTTACATTTCTTTAATTGACTGTCCTGCCACTGAATAGAAATTGTACCATGACCGGGTAAGCACAAGCCTTTTATCTCCCCCACTATCCAGCTTTCCGGTAAAGCCGGCAGCAGAATAATCCTGTCTTCATCTGCCTGGATAAGCATTTCGGAGATGGCAGAAACGGCTCCGAAATTACCGTCAATCTGAAAGACCGCTCCATTTCCCATTGGATGACTGTCCATAAAGTTTGGTAAGGTAGAATTTTGCCACAATTTTTTTAAATAGTCCCAACCTTTATTCCCATTTCCCAGACGGGCATAGAAATTAATGATCCAAGCGCAGCTCCAGCCGGTATGTCCTCCTCCATAGAGCAAACGACGTTCCAAGGTCTTTGCTGCGGCTTCTGCCAGTTCAGGTGTTTTGTCCAATGTAATTTGGTGGGAGGGATGCAGAGCGTAGAGCTGTGATATATGTCGATGTCCCGGTTCCTCCTCCTCATAATCCACACGCCACTCCATGATCTGGCCATATTTTCCGATCTGAACAGGTGCCAGCCGCTCAAATATTTCTTCTGCCTTTTGCAGGATATCACCGGTCTTCCCTAATATCTTAGAGGCTTTCCGATAAATCTCCAACAAATCACGAAGAATCTGATTATCCATCGAGGGCCCCGCACACACAGCACCCTTTACCCCACTGGGCAGGATATAGGTATTCTCAGGAGAAACAGAAGGACAGGTCACATAACTGTCTCCATCCCGAACAAGAAAATCCTCAAAAAACAGTACCGCATCCTGAAGCACAGGATACATCTTCTTTAAAAATGAGGCATCTAAAGAGTACAGATAATGCGTCCATATATGTGTACACAGCCAGGCTCCACCCATAACCCAATAGCTGGCAGGCAGATAAATATCCTGTGGGGCACAATCCCCCCAGATATCAGTATTATGATGGGCTACAAATCCCCGGCAGCCGTACATGGATTGGGCAACCCTTTTACCTTTCTTATGCATTCTCTTCAGCAAATCAAATAAAGGAAGATGACATTGAGATAATCCACATAACTCAGCCGGCCAGTAATTCATCTCCGTATTAATATTAATTGTATATTTCGAGTCCCAGCAGGGCTGCATACTATCATTCCAAATTCCCTGTAAATTAGCCGGCTGGCTTCCCGGTCTGCTGGAAGAAATTAAAAGATAACGTCCGTATTGATAATATAATTCTGCCATTCTCAGCTGCAGCATCAAATTATTCCTATTAGTCTCTTCTTTTACAGCTGCTAAGAGAAGCTCGCCGTCAGATTCGAAAGAATCACTCAGTTTAAGACTTACATTACCGGCAAGCCTCCGATAATCCTGTATATGATCCTTATAGATAGAAGCATATCCCTTTTCTGAAGCCTTCTTCAGCCGTTGATGAGCAGCCTTCATTAATTTCTTTTTGTGATAAAAGGAGGTTTCAATCGCAATATAGATGACTACTTCCTCGGCATCGGTCACCGACAGCTGATCTCCGGTTATCTCCATTGACCCTCCCTTAAGCTCTGTCCTGGCAGCAACCAAGAAAGAGGAACCTTCTTTCCCTAAGTCACCCTCCATATATAAGGTGTCCTTATCCATTCTGCCTGAATATTCATAAAACCTCGATCGTTCCAGCTGCATGGAAAAAGAAATATCCTTGCTGGCAGACGTTACTCTAATGACAATAATCTGGTCAATATAAGAGGCAAAAAATTCTCTTGACTGGGAAGTATTCTCCCCATATAGCTCCACCTTAACTAGTCCCTTATCCATATCCAGCCTGCGGGAATATCGTAATATGTCCTCCCGATAATTCCATTTCATATATAGATCCCCAGCCGTCTGATAGGGATGCTGACTATTGGGGGTTCCGGATAAAGAAGCCTGTATCAGCTTTTCCGCTTCCGGTATTCTTCCCTCAAAAATCAAGCCTCTGATTTTCTCGAGATTATTCCTGGCATCGGGATTTACCCTGTCCCGAAAGCCTCCATACCAAATACTGTCCTCATTTAGCTGAATGTGATCCTGATCAATCTTTCCGAACACCATTCCGCCTAATCGTCCATTACCGATAGGAAGGGCATCCTCCCACTGCTCTGCCGGTTTATTGAATGTAATCTGATTCACCAACACCCTCCTCCTTCTATCTCTGCTTAAGTAATTTTAAGAACAGTATTAATATAACCTGGTATTGAGTACCTTTTTGTACATTTGGTATATAATCAAGCCTTCACACCTTAAAGGAATGCGAAGCTTCAATCACCTCATTCAGTTTGTTCTGTGCCAGCCCGCTATCAAGGATTTCTTTTGCGAGCTTTACACCCTCCTTTAGGTCCCCCACCTTATCACTGACCATCAGAGCACCTGCTGCATTTAGTATGACTGCCTGGCGTCGTGGTCCCTTATTCTTTCCTGAAAAAACATCCTTAATCATCACTGCGTTGGCTTCCGGAGTACCTGTAATGATATCATTGAGTTTACAGCGAGATAAGCCCAGCTCCTCCGGTACCAGCTCATAGCTGATCAGCTCACCGTTTCTCAGTTCGTTAATTCTAGTCTTTCCCAGCAAAGAGATCTCATCCATCCCGTCTTCTCCATAAACGAATAGTGCTTTGGTATAGCCTAAGGAAAGTGCCACCTCAGAGACTGTATTCAAAAGCTCCGGCTTATAGACTCCCATAACATGTCTGGAGGCTCTTGCAGGATTAATTAAGGGGCCGATAATGGTATAAAAGATTGTCTTTATCCCAATCTCCTGTTCAGGATGCAGCATCTTCTTCATCACAGGATGAAAAATCGGTGCGTACAGGAAGGCCATACCAACCTCTTCTATCATGTGTTCTACAGCTGTAGGTGATTGATGAATTTCTATTCCAAGCGCCTCCAATACATCGGCGCTGCCGGATAGCCTCATATTTGATCTGCTGCCGGTTTTAGCCACCTTGATCCCTGCTGCAGCCGCAACGAATGCTACAGCTGTAGAGATATTAAAGGTATTCACTCCTCCACCACTTCCACAGGTATCTAGCAGCTCTCCCTGTATCTTAGGAGCTACGGGAACACAGAAATCCCTCATAGCCCGGGCAATTGCTGAAATCTCCGTTATGGTAGGACCCTTCATCAAAAGTGCAACCTGAAAGGTCATGATCTGCACATTTGTCATTCTGTCTTGCTGGATAGCCGAAATCATATCATAGGCTTCCTGTGTTTCCAAATCTTGACCCGCAATTACTTTTTTTAGAACTTCATCTATTATATCTGACATTCCAAGCAGGCCCCCTTCATTCTACGCACATAGTCTACGACATAGGGAACACAGTTTTCTTTATATTCACCAATAATTTTTACGATTGCACTTCCAACGATAACACCATCCGCAATTGACGCCAGCTTTTTTGCCTGCTCCGGTGTGGATACTCCGAAGCCGACTGCACAGGGAATATCCTTTATCATTTTAACTGCCTTAAGCATCTCTTCTATATCATTCCCCAGCTCGCTTCTGATTCCTGTCACTCCCAGCGAAGACACACAATACAGAAAGCCCTTAGCTTCTTTCGTGATTTTCTCTATTCTTTCCTTAGAGGTCGGTGCTATCATTGAGATCAGGGTAACCCCATAGCGATCGCAGTAAGGTCTGATCTCTTCCCTTTCCTCAAAAGGAACGTCCGGAACTATAATAGCATCCACTCCGGCATTGATGCAATCCTTCATAAAACGTTCCGTACCGAAGGTAAAGATCGGGTTAATATAAGTCATAAATGCAATTGGTACATCAGAGGTTTCACGAATTTCCTTCACCATGGTAAAGATTTGATCCGTGGTGGTCCCTGAAAGTAATGCTCTGTTATCTGCATCCTGAATAACCGGGCCCTCTGCCATCGGATCTGAAAAAGGGATACCAAGCTCGATCAGATCTGCTCCTGCCTCCGCCATACGAAGTACCAGCTCCTTTGTTACAGAAAGGGAAGGATCGCCCGCGGTAATAAAAGGTATGAATGCTTTATTATTATGAAATACCTGCTCTATTCTATTCATATAACTTTACCCCCCTATATCTGGCAATGGCTGCTACATCCTTATCACCTCTGCCGGAAAGATTGATGACAATGATCTGTTCCTTTGTCATGGTCGGAGCCAGCTTCTTGGCATGGGCTACAGCATGAGCGCTCTCAATTGCAGGAATGATACCTTCCATTCGTGACAGGTATTCAAAGGCATTTACAGCCTCTTGATCAGTTACAGCAACATACTCCGCTCTGTGCGTATCATGCAGATAGGAATGCTCCGGTCCGATTCCTGGATAATCCAATCCTGCCGAAATGGAATATACGGGAGCAATCTGTCCGTACTCGTCCTGGCAGAAATAGGACTTCATTCCATGGAAAATACCCAGTGTGCCGGTCGATATGGTGGCCGCCGTCCGATCTGTCTGGATTCCAAGTCCGGCAGCCTCACAGCCAATCAATCTCACCTTCGTCTCCTCTATAAAATCATAAAACAGGCCCATTGCATTGCTGCCACCGCCTACACAGGCAAGAAGTACATCCGGAAGCCTACCCTCCGCCTTAAGCATCTGCTCTTTAACCTCCTTACCAATAACACTTTGAAAATCACGTACAATCATGGGGAACGGATATGGTCCCATGACAGAACCTAATACATAATAGGTGTCCTCCACTCTATTAGTCCATTCCCGAAAGGTCTCACTTACTGCATCCTTTAAGGTCTGAGTACCGGAGGTCACTGTATGTACCTTCGCACCCAGCAGCTCCATTCGAAATACATTCAAAGCCTGCCGCTCCGTATCCTCCTTGCCCATAAATATCTCACATTCCAGCCCAAGCAAAGCCGCCGCAGTGGCTGTTGCTACACCATGCTGTCCTGCTCCCGTCTCAGCAATCACACGGGTCTTTCCCATTTTCTTTGCCAGAAGTACCTGACCCAGAACATTATTGATCTTATGGGAGCCGGTATGGTTCAAATCCTCTCTCTTCAGATAGATCTTGGCACCACCAAGATCCTCAGTCATTTTCTTTGCATAATATAAAAGAGATGGCCTGCCGGTATAGTTTTTATATAAGTCCTCCAACTCCCTGTTGAATTCTGAATCCTTACTGTAGTGAAAATAAGCCTCCTCTAATTCCTGTAAGACATTCATCAGAGTCTCAGGTACATATTGTCCTCCATGAATTCCAAATCTTCCTTTTGACATCACTCCACGCTCCTAACCTTTGATATAATTGTTCGAATTTTTTGGTTATCTTTCCTTCCGTCTGTCTCTACACCGCTGCTGACATCCACTGCGAAGGGCTGATATTGTCTGACTGCCTGCACTATATTTCCCTCATTCAAGCCCCCTGCCAGAAAATATGACCTTACAGGCTTTGATATCATGGACCAGTCAAAGGCAACCCCGCTTCCTCCGTATTGCTCCTTATGAAAGGCATCTAGCAGCAGATAATCGGCGCCGGAATGAAATGCCTGTGTAATATCAGCGGCATTCTTTACTCTTACCGCCTTGATGATTTCCTTCTTTGTCACAGCTCGCAGGCTTTTTATATAATCCTCGGTTTCATCACCATGCAACTGAACAAGGTCAATAATTCCTTGATCGCAGAGTTCGGCAATATGCCGAGGATTGTCGTTGACAAATACTCCCACTGCTTTTATTTTTGGAGACAGCATCCGTTTCAATTGTTTTGCCTGATCATCCTTTACCTGTCTACGGCTTTCGGCAAATACGAAACCAATATAATCAGGCAGTACTTCATTTACAATCCGGATATCCTCCTGTCGGGTCAGTCCGCAAATTTTTATTTTAGACATGTTATACTCCGTTCCTATACCTGTTAAAATATTTGCTTACACAGTCAGAAGCTCTCTTAAGCCTGTAAAAGGGCCTCCAGCTGCTGTTTTTTATCGGTACTTCTCATCAAAGTCTCTCCGATAAGGACCGCATCAACACCTGCTTCCTTTAAGGCCTTGATATCCTGCCTGGTGCTGATACCGCTTTCGGCGACATAAATTACCTCCTCCGGAATGATTTCTGATAGTCTGATGCTATTCATAATATCCACCTCAAAGGTCTGTAGATTGCGATTATTTACGCCAATAATCTCTGCTCCGGCTCTCAAGGCGCACTGAACCTCAGTCTCATCATGAGCCTCCACCAGGGCAGATAACCCCAGCTCATGGCAGAGATTTAAATATTCCCTTAAGGTTTCCTCCTTTAGAAGGGAACAGATTAATAATACAGCATCCGCTCCAATCCATTTGGTTTCATAAATCTGATATTCATCAATGGTAAAATCCTTACGAAGCACAGGAATTGTAACCTCCTTACTGATTTCGGTCAGATACTCATCCCTTCCCTGAAAGAAATCCGGCTCGGTCAGCACCGAGATCGCAGACGCCCCTGCCATCTCATATTCCCTGGCAATTGACAGATATAAGAACTCCTCTGCAATCACCCCTTTAGAGGGAGAGGCTTTTTTCACCTCACAGATAAAAGCCATTTTGCCATTTTCTTTACCGCCCATAGTGCTTTTTAGCGCCTCTCTAAAAGCAAAATCCCTTCTACCGTTGAAGTTTTTAAGCCTATTTCCATCATAAAGCATTTCCTTCAGCTGTTGCAGGGACAAGCTCTCCTTCGCCCTGTCTACCCTTATTCTGGTTGCCTGTGCAATTGTATCCAGTATCATCCTTGCCTGCCCTTTTCCTCTCTATTCGTTGGATAAACGTATGAACTGTTTCAGCTGTGTCATTGCCTTACCGCTGTCTATTGTATCGGCTGCCAGTTTGACACACTCCCGAAGTGTGATATTATTATAGGACATATAGAGACAGACTGCTGCATTTAAAAGTACGATGTCCCTCTTCGGTCCACGTTCACCCTGTAATATACTCAACGCTATTGCTGCATTCTGCTGCGGATCACCTCCGACTAGATCCTCCGGTTTACAATATTCAAAGCCAAACTGGTGGGGATCCAAAAAGAAGCTGTTCACCTGTCCCTGGTTTACCTCACAGACTGTCGTCTTAGAGCTTAGGGATACCTCATCCAAGCCGTCATGCCCGTGTACCACCATGGCTCTCTTGATACCCAGATTAGCCAGAACTCTTGCCATGGGTTCGACTAAATTCTCATCATAGACACCCAGAAGCTGAAGATTTGCATCTGCAGGACTGGACAGAGGTCCAAGAATATTAAAGATGGTACGAACCCCAATCTCTCTTCTGACAGGTGCTGCATATTTCATGGAGGAGTGATATAGTGGTGCAAAGAGAAAGCATATCCCGATTTCCTTTAATATCATTTCACTTCTCTCCACCGGAATATCAATCCTTACACCCAATGCCTCTAGCACATCGGCACTGCCGCATTTACTGGATACACTGCGGTTACCATGCTTAGCAACCGGTATTCCTGCTGCTGATATAATCAGCGAAGATATGGTTGAGATATTAAAGGTAAATGCCTCGTCACCACCCGTTCCGACGATATCCAGAACATCTCCCTCATGCCTCAGCTTGAGTCCGTATTTTCTCATAATGGTTGCACAGGCTGTGATTTCATCAATTGTCTCGCCCTTCATACGGATTGCGGTGATAAAGGCTGCAATCTGTGCATTGGTGGCATTCCCTCCCATAATCTCATCCATGACAGCCTTCGTCTCATCAAAGGATAGATTTTCTCTGTTTAATGCCTTATAGATTGCCTGCTGTATCATTGTACATCACCACCTATCTTTAAGAAATTGCTCATAATTGCCTCTCCCTGAGGCGTCAGTATTGATTCCGGATGGAATTGCAGCCCGTAAATTTCATAGCTGCGATGTTTGATTGCCATGATCTCGCCCTCATCATCCTCAGCGATTACCAGCAGATCATCCGGAAGCGTATCCTTTTTAGCAATTAGAGAATGATATCTGGCAGCGCGGATAATTGGTGGTAGTCCGTGAAAGATTCTCGCTCCGTTGGCAATATGAATGTCACTCTGCTTACCATGCATCAGCTTCTTGGCCAGAGTGATTGTGGCACCAAACACCTCACTGATGGCTTGGTGCCCGAGACATACTCCGAGGATCGGTACGTCTCCCTTCATGGAGGCCACCACCTCTTCACAGATCCCAGCATCTCCGGGATAACCGGGCCCCGGAGAGAGAATGATATGGGTGGGTTTTAATTCTCTGATCTCCTCCACCGTCAGTTCATCATTACGAATGACCTTCAGCTGCGCTCCGAGGCAGCCTGCCAGCTGTACCAGGTTATAAGTAAAGCTATCATAATTATCGATTATTAAAATCATACTAATCCTCCATTCTGCCGCAATTACGCGAATGTGGCGACAGCACAATATTTGTATGTGGTTGTAATTATTTTACTGTGATAAAATCTCTGGATTGTCAACCTACTCTCCAATCTGATGCTGTTTAAACTATGCAGTATCAGGCTTCTTCAATCTCACTGGCTCTTAGGATGGCTTCTATGACTGCCTTCGCTTTATTTTCTGATTCTTCATATTCTCTTTCAGGTACGCTATCGGCAACAATACCCCCTCCTGCCTGTACATAGACTCTGTTATTCTTCTTTACTGCCATGCGGATTGCGATGCAGGTATCCATATTTCCTGTGAAGTCAATATAGCCGATCGCTCCGCCATAAATTCCGCGGGGAACCTTTTCCTGTTCCTCTATAATCTCACAGGCACGAATTTTCGGAGCCCCGGAAAGAGTTCCGGCAGGCAATATAGCATCTATGGCACAAAGCGCATCCTTCTCTGTCTTAATCCTGCACTCCACCTCGGAGGTGATATGCATGATTCTGGAGTATTTTTGTATCCTCTTATAATCAATTACCCTGACTCCACCATATTCACATATTTTGCCAAGGTCGTTCCTTGCCAGATCCACCAGCATGTTATGTTCGGCAAGCTCTTTCTCATCCAGCAGAAGCTCCTTTTCCAATGCCTCATCTTCTTCCTTATCCTTACCCCGGGGTCTGCTGCCGGCAATCGGAAAGGTGGATAATTTACCATCCTTTAGTCGGACCAGAGTTTCCGGAGAGGCTGAAATCAATTGTACCTCTTCATTTTGCATGAATACCATGTAGGGTGAAGGGTTGGTGGTTCGGAGTACACGGTAAGCATTCAGCAGGCTGTCTTTATACTCCGTCTCAAAGCGCCTGGAGATGACGGCTTGGAAGATATCTCCATTGACTATGTATTCCTTTGTTCTCTCTACTCTTGCACAGTATTCTTCCTTAGTCATATTACAGGTAAAATTCGGCTTACTAAGCATCGGTGCCTTAGTAAAGGGAACCAGCTCCGTGATGAATCTGGTCAAATTCTCTATATCGGATACTGCTTTCCCGTAATTCTCCATTATTTTATCCGTCTTCATATTCACTACAATGCTGATTTTCTGCTTGAGGTGATCATAAGCAATTACCTTATCAAAGAGCATAAGGTCAAAATCGTTAAATTCACTTTCCGGCAGCTTTAATACCGGCTCTGCATATCCGATCATTTCATAAGAGAAATATCCGACAAGTCCTCCGGTAAAGGGTGGCAGCTCGGCAAGCTTTGGAGCTTTAAATCGGCTTAACAGTTTTCTTAATACCTCAAAGGGCTTCTCCGAATGTATCTTTTGTCGGCTTCCGTCATCAATGATAACCTCTTTGTTTTTACAGGTTACATGAATAATTGGGTTAAAACCGAGGAAGGAATATCTTCCCCATTTTTCACCGCCCTCAATGCTTTCTAGGAGATAAAATTTTTCACTGATTTGAGAAATCTTTCGGAGCAATGTGATAGGTGTAATTATATCTGCATAGATTTCTTTGCAGATTGGTATAATATCGTACTCTTTTGCCAGAACTTCGATCTCATTACAGCTTGGTGTAATCATGTTAATCACCTTATTTTTCATTGATGGGATGAAAAATTCCTTTCTCTTATTTTCATTGGAGGGATGCACCTAAATGAACAAACGGAGCAGAGTTTATTTATTTAAGAGCTTTTGCAATAAAAAAAGCTCTCATCCCATGTAATTTCTTTACAGGGACAAAAGCTTATGCTTCTGCGGTACCACCCGGTTTGACGTATTATGAATACATCCTCTCATTTTGCATACCATCATATGCACCCTACTGATAACGGACAGGGTTCCCGTAAGCGCCTACTTTCCAAAGATTTCAGGCTTCCCTCACAAGTCCATTCAGAAAAATCTGTGTAACCGCATTCCCACCGGCAGCGGCTCTCTGTATACAACCAATTAATCCTACTCTTCTTGCTCAACGGTTTATTATATTAAACGCATTATAGCAACGGCCAATTTACTTTGTCAAGTATATTTTATAAATTTTAGTATTTTTTTGGAATTAATTCTGTTTCAACAGCCAAATACCAATACCTGGTCTATGTGATTTTGATTGACACGATTTTTGAAATAGGTTATATTGAATTCACCGAATTTTCAAATGTACACAATCGTGCACGAGGGAGGAAATAATAATATGAGTAAAAAAGTAGCTATTCTAATGGGCAGCGACAGTGATCTGCCGGTGGTGAAGGGTGCAATAAATACGCTGAAGAATTATGGTGTCGAGGTCGAGGTGCATGTGATGAGTGCACACCGTACTCCGAAGCTTGCTTGTGACTTTGCCGCTGCGGCAAGGGCTAACGGATTTGGGGTTATGATCTGTGCAGCCGGAAAAGCAGCCCATCTGGCAGGAATTATAGCTGCTCATACCACCCTGCCTGTAATCGGCATTCCGATCAAGTCCTCCACGATGGACGGTCTAGATTCCCTGCTTTCTACAGTTCAGATGCCCAAGGGTATTCCGGTAGCGACAGTTGCAATTGACGGTGCTGACAATGCAGGTCTTCTTGCTATTCAGATACTGGCTGTCAATGACGAAGCTCTGAATTCTAAGCTTGAAAAGTTCAAGGAGGATATGGTAAAGGAAGTTGTCTTAAAGGACGAGAAGCTGCAGACAGAGGCCTGGTGGTAAAAGCATGACATTATACTAATATAAAACCTGCTAATGGAGGCCACTCTCATTCTTTAAGAATAGGGTCATGCCTTCTATTAGCAGGTTTCTTTTATTTTCTGTATTTTCCAAAATAGCTGCTCATACCGCCTCTGACGTTAACTACCTTAAAGCCAGCCTTACTTAGCACCGCCGTAGCATTGGCGCTTCTTCCTCCTGATTGGCACATGATATAATATGTTTTATCCTTACTTAAGTATTTCTCAGGAGTGGATAATAGTTGACCCATAGGTATATTTCTGGCATTCTTTATACTTGCTCCGGCATATTCATAGGTTTCTCTGATATCTATCAGGTTAATATCCGGCAGTAATGTATCTAATTCTTTCGCATAAACTGATTCTGTTCTTTCTCTTTGAAATAATGAAAACATCTGCAACACAACCCTTTCGTTTATATTATGTATTGATATTATCAAATAGATTGTGTATTGTATGTGATGTTATCACACTGCCTATATCATAGCTGTATTGCCATATAATTGAGATCAATAGGCGCTTAGGTTCAGGAGAATTCTTCCCTCACCCTCCGGGATAATCATCGTATCCCTGCCTTCTACTACTAAGCTGCCGTTACTTACCTCGGCTATTCCTGTCAGATTCACCATTCTGATTCGGTAGGGATGTGTTGCCTGAGTTTCAATGGTAATTATATTGCCTCTCTTAATAAGCTTCGTCCAAAGTGCCGCTTCCCCATATCTGTTATATACCTTTGCTGTTGTGTCAACTCCCTCCAGAAGCTCATAGACCTTCAGAGTCACCCCATCTTCATAATCATAAACAGCATCGGTGTCTATTGCACCGACTGGGAGGACACTGTTTTCTCTGACATAAAGCGGCAGGCTGAGATAATTGTGCTTCTCCTGATACCAACGGCCGCCGGATCTTACCTCCCCGGTGAGATAATTGGTCCAGCGTCCCTCCGGCAGATAATAACAAGCCATCCCATCGGACCGGAAAATCGGAGCCACCAGAAGCTTTTCTCCCAGCATATATTGTTTATCCAGATACCCACAGGTGGGGTCCTGGTCAAATTCCAAAATCATGCTTCTGATTGACGGAATTCCGGTTTTTTTAGTTTCTACCGCATTTCCAAAGAGATATGGCATCAAGGTTGCCTTTAGTTTTGCAAAATAACGGAGCGTATCGACAGCCTCCTCATCATAAGCCCAGGGCACACGGTAGGAGGAGCTTCCGTGAAGCCTGGAATGGGTGGATAATAATCCAAATGCACACCATCGTTTATATACATCCGGAGTAGAGGTGTTTTCAAAGCCTCCGATATCGTGACTCCAGAAGCCGAAACCGGACATAGTGAGAGATAGCCCTCCACGAAGGCTTTCCGCCATGGATTCGTAGTCTGACCAGCAATCACCACCCCAGTGTACAGGGAATTTCTGTCCTCCGACGGTAGCACTTCTGGCAAAAACAACTGCTTCATTTTTACCCTTTTTTCTCTCCAGCAGCTCAAATACCGTGCGATTATAAAGATAAGTATAGTAATTATGCATTTTTACCGGATCTGAACCATCATAATACATCACCTCCGTCGGTATTCTTTCCCCGAAATCAGTCTTAAAGCAGTCCACACCGATATCTAGCAGCTGTTCCAGCTTAGATGCAAACCAGGTACAAGCTTCCGGATTGGTAAAATCCACGATTGCCATGCCGGACTGCCACATATCCCATTGCCACACATCTCCGTTAAGCCGTTTAATGAAATAGCCCCTTTTAACACCCTCTGGGAACAGAGCAGATTCCTGTCCGATATAACTGTTAATCCATACACATATTTTTAAGCCCTTATCCTTCAGACGTCTAAGCATTCCCTCCGGATCCGGAAATACTCTGTTGTCCCATAGAAAATCGCTCCAATGAAACTCCTTCATCCAGAAGCAGTCGAAATGAAATACCTTCAAGGGTATTCCACGTTCAATCATACCATCCACAAAGCTGTTCACAGTGGCTTCATCATATCTGGTGGTAAAGGAGGTAGACAGCCAGAGACCAAAGGTCCAGGCAGGAGGTAATGCAGGCTTACCCGTAAGCTCAGTATATCTCATCAGTACTTCCTTCATTGATGGCCCATTGATCACAAAATAATCCAGGCTTTCTCCGGGTACGGAGAATTGAACCTTCTTTACGTTTTCGGAACCGACCTCAAAGGATACCTTCTCAGGATGGTTTACAAATACACCATAGCCCTGATTGGTCAGATAAAAGGGAATATTTTTATAGGTCTGTTCTGTCGAGGTTCCCCCATCTTCATTCCAGATATCCACGCTTTGCCCATTCTTCACAAAGGGGGTGAAACGTTCCCCCAGTCCGTAGACCAGCTCACCGACGGAAAGAGAAAGTCTTTCTCTCATAAAGGTATTCTTTTCGCTGCCATCATCATATGCGAGACCCTTAAAATCAGTTTTAATATATGCCAGATCCTTCAGACTACTTTCGGTCAGCTTCTCGTCTCCACGCAGAAAGGTCATTTTCCATTCAGTCTTATTGATTTCCACACGGAGCTGACCGCTGTAAGCAATCAGAAATTGATCCTTTTCTACAACCTTGAGCTGACCTATCTTATGATGGTATAAAGCAAATTCCGGTGTTTTTCTCCTTACACCCAGAAAATGCCGACATTCAATCCTTAATACCTCCTGCATCGGGGCTGTAATTCGTATGGTCAGCGTTACACCGCCGAGGGTATCTCCGCGATGGACAATTCGAAAGGTCGGTGCACAAAGAGTCAAGCCGCCTTCCTCTTCTCTTGAATAATATACCTGTGTTGGCGAAAACACCTCTGTCCCCTTCCCATGAAGCCAACAACCGTTACTGAATTTCATTGTAAACCTCCATTCTTCCGTAAAAATTCCAAACCGGACTCTGAAAACTGATCTGTGATATTATTTTTGCCGATCAGATTTTATAGGATATCAAGCTGCTCAAAGATATGATTACTTAATATATCATGCAGGATACCCTTTGCCAGATATCTCTTCATAGTTTTCTTATCAGCCCAGATATACCGTTCATGCTCCTCGGATAAGGTGATTTGATCTGTAAAGCTATGACATAGATAGCTCAGAATCACTGTCTGACGATTCTCCTTGGATTGGAAGGTAGAGGCATAGAGGAGCCGTTCAACTTCTACTGTAAGGCCGACCTCCTCCATGATTTCCCTTTTCAGACCAGCTTCAAGATCCTCCCCGAACTCAAGCTTACCTCCGACAAACTCCCAGGAGCCGCTCCCTGTAACATCACCATAGGAGCGCTGGATTATCAATGCTTTCTGTTGATAGATAATGATTGCTTTTAAAGCAACTACAATCTTATTCTCCATCCTGCCTTCCTCCTTTTGTTCCTACCCTTCTATCTAATCAACATACTAATACTTTCTTTTCCAATACGCAATAAAGTAATTGTATATTTTATTCCTTACAAAGACTTTTTTACTACTTAATATCAATTTCATAAAAAATGAGAAGGCATGATTTTCACACCTTCTCATTGTAGGATAATGTTTAGAAAAAGCAATCCGTGTTTATATGATATCTCCCATTCTTTTCATCAGCACCAATGCCGCTGAGTATCAAAAGGAACAGCGGAAAAGTCTGTATCCAGAGTAATGTCAGATCTGTTACCCCATGGACTAATGCTGCTGAGGTAACAGCAAGAATCAGCCCGGTTATTACAACGTTCCTATCCTCAAAACGGGATTTTAATAAAGTGACATAATATCTGACTAAGTACCATAAAAACATCAGAGAACCAACAATACCGAAATTTAGCAGCATATCTAGATAGATACTGTGAGAATGTGGTATCCTATTTCCATGATAAGCAGCATGATATAGATAGGAGAATGACATAAAGCCATGCCCGAACCAGGGAGAAGCCTTAATCTCCCGAATAGCCAGGTCCCATATCTGAAGACGGATATTCAGGGTATCATTCGCATCTGACAGCCGTGGAATGATATGCATCTTCAGCAAAAAGATACAGGCGGCTCCTATCACAGCAGCACAAAGCCATAGAGTAAGTATACGATACTTTTTTAATACCAATAAGAGTACCGCAATCCCGATAAAAACCTCAATCCATACAAACATGCTTTTGCTTAGATACATTCCTGCTACATTGGCGGCCCCAACAATATAATAAAACCATTTATTTTCCTGTCCGGTCAAAAGCTTATAGGCACAGATAATCAAGACCATTCCGGTCATGGTTCCGAAATAATTCGGATGGGAGAAAACAGATGAAATTCTATGGCTATGCCTTCCGTCCGATAGCAGGTTCATAATAAATTCAATTATTGCGTAGCCAGTACCGGTCAGGCTTAAGGCACATACCATATGCAGAGTCCGCTCATAAAGCTCCTTTGTCATAACACTTCGTATAAAAAGGCCTAGAACAACTGCCAGAATCATTCCTATTCCAACGCCCAAACCTATCCAGTTACGATAAAACACCGGAATTATGAGTACATATCCAAAGAAAAGCTTCAGGACCCCAGATCCCTGATGCACAAAAATCAACTGTCTGGTATATTTATTCGCTATAATATATATCGACAGGAAGGTTAGTACAATTGCAGTCAGAATGTATGGTAAAAATACAGAAACCGCAGAAAAGGTTATAATATTAGTATATGTAAGTGACAGATCTATCCGCCGCTTTAGTGCTATATGATCGATGTGAGTCGCCTTCTTTCCAAGTGAGTCAATTCTTTGTTATTTATCCGTCAGAACCTTTATTTTTAAGCCTTTTTCAAGAAGCAATATATGAATCCCCCATATACAAGGATGTATTTTAGCATAAAATTACAAATGAGGCAAGTTTTTTTATTTAAAAATTCATTTTTGATATACATTTTTAACAAGGCAATCAAGAAAAACCGGCTGTCTTGCAGAGACAACCGGCAAAGTATCACGGGATATTTTCCTTCATTAAGCTCTCAAATATTGCTATTTTAGAACTCGTAATATTTACATTTTCATAGAATCAAATCAATAATATTCTCCTTTGTTATATCACATCTGAAGAAAAAATTTATGAATGCTCAAGTCTTTTGTTAATTCCGGATGAAAGGAGGTAGCCAGCATATTACGCTGTCTTGCTGCAACCGATTGCCCATGAACGGTTGCCAATACCTCTACTCCTTCTGCCTGTTGAACAGACTCAATGTAAGGCGCTCTGATAAAGGTCATGGGTATCCTGCCTAATCCATGAAAATGATCAACGGTATGGAAGCTTCCCAGCTGTCTTCCGTAAGCATTCCGCCTTACCCTGATATCCATCGTTGCCAGATATCTGCTGCTATCATTGGATATTTCCTTGGCAAGCAGGATCATACCTGCGCAGGTGCCAAGAACCGGCATCCCCTCTGCTATCATTTTTTTGATGATGGACATCATCTCAAGCTCGGACAGCAGCTTACCGATTACGGTACTTTCTCCACCAGGAAGAATCATGCCATCATAGCTGTACTGTAACAAATCTGATTTCTGCCGGATTTCCAATCCCTGTGCACCCAATGCTTCAATCGTCTTTTTATGCTCTGCAAATGCTCCCTGTAAAGCCAATATTCCTATTCTCTTCATGCTATATGCCTCTTTGAGCCATCAAAAGTTCAATCTCCTGTTCATTAATCCCGACCATTGCATCCCCTAAATCCTCCGATAATTCTGCTAAAAGCTTCGGGTCATTATAATTAGTTACTGCCAGAACAATTGCTCTTGCTCTCTTGGCAGGATTGCCTGATTTAAAAATTCCTGAGCCGACAAACACTCCTTCTGCACCCAGCTGCATCAAAAGAGCAGCATCAGCCGGAGTTGCAACTCCTCCCGCTGCAAAATTCACCACCGGAAGCCTGCCGGATTGATGGACCGAACAAACAAGCTCATATGGAACCATCAGCTCCTTTGCTGCCTGGAACAGTTCATCCTCTCGCATAGTTACCAGTTGTCTGATCTGCTGCATAATCTTTCGTAGATGTCTGACCGCCTGAACTACATCACCGGTACCAGGTTCCCCCTTAGTCCTGATCATGGATGCACCCTCATTGATCCGCCTGAGGGCTTCACCCAGATCCTTAGCACCACATACAAAGGGAACCTTGAATTCTGTTTTGTCAATATGAAAGTTATCATCCGCCGGGGATAATACCTCACTTTCATCAATATAATCAATTTCTATCGCTTCCAGTATCTGTGCCTCTGCTATATGTCCGATTCTCACCTTTGCCATAACAGGAATGGTCACAGCTTCCTGAATTCCTCTGATCATCCTTGGGTCACTCATTCTGGATACCCCACCTGCAGCACGGATATCAGCAGGAATCCGCTCCAACGCCATTACTGCACAGGCACCTGCCTCTTGTGCTATTTTTGCCTGCTCCGGGGACGTTACATCCATGATGACCCCTCCCTTTAGCATCTGTGCCAAATTCTTATTCAGCTCATATCTTTCATTCATCTTCATTCTCCTTTTTTATTTCGCTTGTTTTTGCTTGAAATATGCCTTATTATATAACTTATCTGGTTATGTCAAAAGTATCAGTATCTGTAAACTTAATGGTATCAGTTTGTTTCCGGTACGCTAACTCAGTAAAAGGAGAACCTATGGAATTAATTACACCCATACTTAAAACAGATAGTAAATTACCGATTTACCAGCAGCTGTACAGCTTTCTGAAAAAGGAAATTCAGGCCGGTACTATTTCCTGCGGCACAAAGCTGCCCTCGAAGCGTAAGCTGGCCTCCTATCTGGGTATCAGTATGAATACTATTCAGTCTGCATATGAACAGCTGATCGAGGAAGGATATATCAAGGCGATGGAGAAAAAAGGTTTTTTTGTGTGTCAGCTGGATCATCTTCAACATCTGACATTAACACCCTCAACGGAGTCACTGCCGACAAAAGGTCAGCAGACCTCACTCTACGATTTTTCCTTTCACGGAGTGGATATTCCGACCTTCCCGTTCACCATATGGCGTCGATTAATGAAAGAGGTAATCAATGAGTATGATCCGGAACTGCTTATTCCGGGAGATTCCCTCGGCTACGGCAATCTACGCAGAACGATAGCTGCGTATCTGCACCAATCCAGAGGTGTAAATTGTTCAGAACATCAGGTAATTATCAGCTCAGGTACGGAAATGCTGTTTCAATCTCTGATACAGCTCTTTGGCAAGGAATCTGTCTATGGAATCGAAAATCCCGGCTACGAAAAGCTAAATCAGCTTTTTTTCAGTAACCGGGCTAACTTCTGTTCCATACCGATTGACGATTGCGGTATGCAGCTTGAATATCTCCGAAACAGTAATGCCAATATCTTATGTATTACCCCTGCCCATCAATTCCCCTCTGGTCAGATAATGCCAATCAACAGACGTATCCAATTACTTAACTGGGCCAATCAGTCTACAGAGCGATATCTTATTGAAGATGATTATGACAGTGAATTTAAATACAGCGGAAAGCCGATACCTGCGTTGCAGGGTCTGGATATCAATGAAAAGGTAATCTATATGGGAAGCCTGTCAAAATCCCTATCCCCAACTTTACGTGTCAGTTATATGGTTTTGCCCAATCATCTGATGGAACGATATCACGAGAATTTGTCCTATTTACTCTGTCCGGTTCCGATCTTCGAGCAGAAGGCCTTGTGTAGATTCATTGAAGAGGGCTATTTCGAACGACACCTAAATAAGATGCGAAATATTTACCGCAGAAAACGTGAGGTGCTGACTGATGCATTAATAAAGACCGACTGTCCGATTACAATCCTAGGAGCCGACGCCGGTCTGCATCTCATGGTGACAATTGATAATCATATGTCAGAGGAGCAATTGATATCCAATGCTTTGAAGCAGGGAGTGAAGGTCTACGGCAGTTCAAAGTACTATTACGATAAAGCTTTTCTACCGAAACAACCGGCCATCATTCTGGGTTATGCCGTTATGTCAGAAGAAGAAATCAGAAAAACGATACCACGATTACTTGCTGCCTGGTTTCCGGAGCGGTTTTTGATATGAAAGCTAATTACCCACCGGTCATTCAATACCGTCAAGGTCTGATGAAGGTGAAAATTAATACGGATAAGCTGAAGCACCGTTCAGTTCATTTCTGATGCTCCTCCAGTTAGGAAGAAAATGATCCATATATCCCTTAAATACATAATTATGACTCTTTTCCAGCAGATGAACCAATTCATGTACCAGGACATACTCCAGACAATACTGCGGTCTTTTTGCAAGCTGCAGATTGAGACAGATAGCCTTCTTCTGTATATGACAGGTTCCCCATCGGGTCTTCATATCCCGTATACTGACGTAAGAGGCTTTGACCCCAAGCTGCTTCTCCCATTTGGTAAGCAGGAACGGAATATCCTGCTCCATGGCTCTCTTATACCAGGTGTGCAATAATTTTTTCCGCTGCTCCCTGGTATTAGTCTTCTTGATGTAGAGATGGACCTCCTCCCCTTCCACTACTATTCTGCCTCTTCCCTCTGTCTCCATCACAATCAGACGATATGACTTCCCCTGAAAATAGATTTCCTCACCGCTTATATATTCCAACTCCTGGTGGATATGACGATGCTCCAATTTTTCCTGCTGTAGTCTTATCCAAGGAAGCTTAACCCGGATAAAATGTTCTATTTCATCCTCTCTCATCCGTATCGGGGCCGATACAGATACCCTTCCGTCGGGAGGAAGTATACGTAAATACATATTTTTAATACGTTTTCTTTCTATGGTGACAGGAATACTGTCTATCATAATCTGTATCATCGGGTCTCCCTGCACTACTATGCTTTTTTCTTCCTATAGGTCCGCTTACGCTTCTCTAAGGGCTTTTCCTCCTGTGTCTTTACTGTAATGCTGCCTTCTTTATCTGCTTTCAGCATGACCCACATTGAGCTTCCACCCTTTCCGTCCGACTTAATTTCAAGAAAATCGAATTTTCTTAAGAATTTGGATAGCTTCGTATCTCCGTAATTACGGACATCAAAATCCGGATATCTTTTGACCAGTCTGCTTCCAAGCTCTCCCATATTCATTCTCTGGTCCGCTTCATCCACTTCATTCATCATCTTCAGGATGGCTGTTTTAATATTATCCAAATCCGTATTATCCTTTTTCATTTCTGAAGCTGTCTTATTCTCTTCTTTTTCTTTATTTTCTACCTGCTGTCCTTCTAATTCCATGCTCTTCTTCTCAGCTTCTGCCAGTACGTCCAGATATTTAAATTGGTTGCAGGCAGCAATAAAGGGCTTCGGTGTCTTCCTTTCCCCCATACCCACGACCAGCATTCCCGATTCACGAAGGCGGGATGCCAGTTTCGTAAAATCACTGTCACTGGAAACGATACAAAAGCCCTCGACATTACCGGAGTACAAAATATCCATTGCATCTATTATCATGGCGGAATCCGTGGCATTTTTCCCTACCGTATAGCCGTACTGCTGTACCGGTGTGACTGAATTCTCTAGCAGGACATCCTTCCAGGATACAGTTCCTTGCCTTGTCCAATCCCCATAGATACGTTTATACGTAGCAACTCCATAATTAGTGATCTCATCCAGTATATACTTGATATATTTCGCGGATACATTATCCGCATCGATTAAGACCGCAAAACGCTTCTCTTCCAGCATATCTTTCCTCCGTCCGATATTTTTCGTTCTATTGACTTTATTACCAGAAGGTGCTTTCACTCTTCAGGGCAGAATATATTAGTATTCCTTTTTTAATACCTTTTCAATAAAGACCCTGACTAATTCAACATCAAATTCCAACCCGGCATTTCTCTTTAATTCCCGAATTGCATCCTCAGGGCTCATTTTCTTTCGGTAAGAATATTCTCCGGTCATATTCTCATAGGCCTCTGCGATATGCAGGATCTTTGCCTTTCGTGGGATATCTTCACCGCTAAGCCCATAGGGATATCCCTTTCTGTCAATCCTTTCATGGTGCGCCAGAACATACTCTGCAAGCTCAGCGAATTCATTCACAGAACGCAGGATATGGTAGCCGATCTCAGGATGCCGCTTGATTTCCTGCCATTCTTCCTCTGTCAATTCCTCTGTTTTGTTCAGAATATCCGGATTAATTCCTATCTTACCAATATCATGTAAAAGCCCGGTTAATCCAAGTTCATTGACATCATCCGCGTCCATACCGAGTGCCGTACCCAATTCCCTGCATAATACACTGACATTTTCGCAGTGCTTTTGTTCCCATTTACATTTCTCATAGAGGCTCTGGGAAATCAGCTTAATCGTTTCACTTTTATAGCTCTTACCCTCGAGCATTTTACGGCGATACATAGCATCTTCTGCCTGCTTATAGATATCGTCAAATTCCTCAGTCAGTAAATATTTCGTCTTCCAGCCAAAGGATACGGAAAGTCTGACATTATCCACCATGGTATTCGACATAATATCCTGTATACGATTTACGATTTTTTCTGCCTGCAGTGAATTAGTCCTCTGAAGAAGAAGGATGAACTCATCTCCGCCGATACGGGCGATTACATCTCCTAAGCGACATTCTCTCTTCAATATTTCCGCGATGGCAACCAGCATCCGATCACCAAATACATGACCAAAGGCATCATTGGTCAGCTTCAGACCGTTGACATCTGCCATAACCAGGGTAACGGGATAACATTTCTCTGAATTGATATTCTTTAGTTCTTCCTCATAATAACGGCGATTATATAATCCCGTTAATTGATCATGATAGCTTAAATACAGGACCTCTTTCTCGTATTGTTTTCTACTCTCGATATTTCTTATGATCCCGACAATTTCAACTTCATTGCTCTGGTTGAGTCTGAGCCGTGCCGATATCTCACACCAGATGCGTTCACCGTTCTTACACAAAATACGAGTCTCTATGATGGTGCTTTTCATCGTATCCGGATTATTTCGATAATCCTTCAACGCATCGTTAAATGCATCAAGAACGACAGGATAATACTCCGGATCTACCACATCCTCCAAGGACTGCTCCATCGACTCCTCTACCGTATATCCACGAAGCATCTGTATTGTAGGACTAACAAAGGTTAAGCATTTGGATGTAAGATTATATACCCAGATTGCATCTGAGGTTGTTTCTGTCAACAAGCGGTACTTCGATTCACTCATCCGAAGCGTTTCCTCGTCTTCTTTTCGTTTTGTGATATCAATCCCGATGCCCAGTGTCCCAAGGACACTTCCATCCTCCTCATATAATCTTGTTTTTACTGTTTCGATGATATGCTTTTTCCCATCCTTAAATGTTATTTCTTCCTCATAGCAGCCCTGTAATCCACGTTCCAGTACATCCTCATCGGTTAGTCCTGATAGAAGAATTTCTTCCTTAGTCATGGCATAATTATCCAAAATATATTTATTATAGAAATTCGGCTCTTCGCCGGGATAATAAATATAGATACTGACCGGTGCATGATCCATAATCGTCTGTAGCAATGTATTATTTCTCTTTAAAGACTGCTCAAGCTCAAGCCGGTCTGAAATATCCCTGGCTGCACAACAGAAAAATTCTCCCTGAATATGACCCTTCAGCTCGATACACCGATATTTTCCAGATTTTGATCTAAAGCGTACCGTATGATGGCATATCTCCTTTGTCCGTCCCAAATAGTCAATTAATTCAGCTACCTTATCTGCATCCTCAGGATGAACAAAATCATGAATGAAATGCATCTCGAGTTCTTCACAAGTAAAGCCGAGTACATTTTCCCATTCCTTATTTACCTTGACCAGCCTTCCGGACCTATCAGCGATAAACAACAGCTCCAGGTTCAATTTAAAAAAATTCTCATAAATATCCAACCGATTGATTTCTGAAATGATATCCTTCATGTTTTCCGTTGAATTTCCGTTGATCATTTTCTTATTATCCATACAGCACCTCTCTGACTGGAAATGGATTAATCTGCTTATCTTTGGTTAATAACTGCTTCTACTCTTATTATACCTCTTCTTTCCCCTACTGCAAATAAAAATATACCCCTCTGATTAGTATTCCCTAAAGTGGCAATACTGCTGACCAGGAGGTGTATTTATGATTACATTTATCAAAGATGACAGTATAGGGATTATGAGAAAAAAGCTTATTCTATTGTATTTACTTAATGTCAGTGACATCCTGTTCACAATTTTCCTGCTACAAACCGGGTATTTTAAAGAGGTTAATGTTCTTATGGCAGCCGTTGTAAAAAATCCTGCCGTAAGTCTGATGCTCAAGCTCGTACTACCGGCATTCCTTCTATATTACATGTACCGTCAGCATCTTGCAGCGGAGGAGGACCAGAGGAAGGCATCCAATATTGCCGTGAACATATCCCTGTCCATCTACAGCTTTGTGAACATAACCCACTTAATCTGGCTTGCGTTACTTCCGTTTCTGCTTTACCATCCCCTATAATTTCCTCTTATCTAAGCCCCGGAAGCTTCCGAATAATTGTAAGCAGCTCCTCAAAGCTTCCCTGCTTAAGTCCGGAAATATCCACACCCTCAGGGCAGATCAGACAATCCTTCAACAAAAAGGTCTCCATACCAAGCTCTGCGGCACACATATCCTCCAATACATCATTTCCTACCATGATACATTCGGACGGCTGCTTGCCGCGCAGACGAAGGAGCTCCTTATAATATTCCAGATTAGGCTTACAGTAAGAGCTGTTCTCATATGTGGTGATATGATCAAAGTCCTTGGGATAAAGTCCTGCCCAGCCAAGCCTTTTGTAGGTCGCAACCTTCGGAAATAAAGGATTGGTTGCAAGAATCAATGTATACCCTTTCTCCTTCAGCAGCCTGATGCATTCCGGTGCCAGCGGATGGCTTGAGGTTGTAGCTCTTGCAGCTTCGAATTCATTTCTGTAGAAATCATCGAAATTTTCCTCCAGCTCTCTGGCTTTTTCTCCCATGGTTGCACAGAACACATTCCAGAAACGCTGCTCATTGCTCATAGTTCCGTCATTTTCTATCATTGCCTTGGTCCCAATCCACACAGCCTTCATCATTTCCTGCGGATCATACCCGAGGGGTATAAATTTCTTGGACAGTGCTTTAAAATACGTATTGATAAAGTGCTCCTGATCCGGCATGGGCAACAGGGTACCATCCAGATCAAAAATAAATGTATTCACTTATATTCCTCCATCCTTTCGTCTTTCAATCATGTTACCAAACATCTCTTAATAAAGCAATCCATAAGATGAAAACAGAGGGTATTATAGAGGTATGGTCTATCTATTTCTCTTCTTCCTTTTGTAGGTTCTTCCTTCCATTGCTTTTGTCTTTATATATTCCTTGACATTACTGCGGCAGGCATAGATAATGACAATGGCATATCCCAAAGAAAAAATAACCAAACGCAATGGAAAGTCAGCAAAGAACAATTCCAAAGGAAATACCAGAATGGCAAACAGGCCGGTAACTGTATATCTTCTGATAAAGGGATAAAATAGGATACAGGTTCCGAATAGAATGAGAATCAGCAGTGGCTCATAGGCTAATAGTGCCCCGAATATAGTCGACATCCCCTTTCCACCCCGGAATTTTAGCTGAAACGGAAAAACATGTCCGAGCAAAACCATAAGAATACAGGACAGGACAACCCAGTCCTGTGTATAAAATATGCGGCATAAGAATACTGTAAGCACACCTTTTAAAGCATCTCCGAGAAAGGTAAAGATAAAGCCCTTTCTTCCGGCAATACGACTTACATTCATAGCACCGGTGACACCCGTACCTGTCTCTCTGATATCTTGGTGATAGAACCGCTTTGCAAAATAATATCCGGTATTAAAGCATCCCAGCAGATAACTGAATACAATAAGAATATAATCTCTCGTCATATGGAGTTCTTTCCTTTCACCATCTGCCTTTCCCTCCTATCTTACTAATTTTATAAGCCTTAATGCAAATAACCCCACAAGACTTCCTGCCATTGGGATTGTGGCTCATAATCCTCTTCAGGGATTTCTCCTGCATCATATAGAATTCTTTTCTTTAACATTTGAAGCTCTGCCTCACCTAAATTTCGGAATACCTCATCATAATCCCCTTCATAGAAGCATTCTGTAAGCAGCTCGATCAGATCGGTCGTACTGTGTACCTCTTCCAGAATAAGCCTAACCTTATCTGCTATTGCTTCCCTCTGTTCTATTCTTTCTATCAATTTCCTAAGCTTATAATCCTCCATGATTTCACCTTCCTCCAGAAACTCATATTCCTCCTGCCATGCATTACTGAACGAGATGAAAAAATGACTCAGGGTATGAGTATTCAGATGATGGGAAAGCCGTTCTCCTAATTGGACAAGCCCCGGGGAGACATAAGCGGTAAACTCCTCTGAAAGCTCCAGCTCGACAGTCATAGCGGTAAAGGCCTGCTGTAGCTGTTCCATACGTTCTTCCTTTGATAGCTTTGACAGCTTTTCTTGTAACCATACAATTTCCTGTGCATGAATATCCAGAATTTTTATCTCCTTGTCAAGCAGTCTGCAGCCAAGCGCATTGATCAGAGTCAATTCAAACAGATTAATTAACATATGCCTTGCTTCCCGGTCAAAGGCCTTTAACAGCTGATTTATGTTCTTGGCAGTAAAATAGTTTAGAAAGTCGTTCTCAAGACACAGCCTGCTTAAATACTCCTCCATATACTCAATTCCAAGTAAATCCGTAACGGTAATAAAGCAAGGATAATCGATATCTCCGCCAAGCTCATGTGCTCCGAATTCCGTATTATAATCCTGAAAGAATTTTGGAATACCGTTTCTGATTGTATCCTGATATGCAATGTTATCAATGTTTAAAATCTTACTTGAAAGTCTATGGAACAATACTTTTGTAGAGGCTTTTCTCTGATCGACAGTCCTTTGTCCTAACCAAAATAAGTCAGCCAGCTTCTGCTCCTTTAGTACCGTCAATTGGTTTCCCACATCAGTTAAGGTCTTAAGATAACTGCCCAGACTATAGGTTATAGACTGTAGTAGGGACTGTGCTGCCTCTACGGGAATTGAGCTGCTCTCGTCATTGGTGTACCGATTAGCCTCTTTCGTGAAAAGCTCCATAAGCTCTGTCTGAATTCGTTTAATTTCCTCTTCACTGAATTGTTTTTTTTTGCAGGCTTCCTGAAAGAAGGCTTGGAAATACTGCTCCTGATTTAAGGATGTAGGATCAATCCCAGCTTCTTTCGTCCCAATCCAAAAATTCTGTATAGTCATCCTCATACCCTCCTAAAAATTGATATTCCCTAGTGCCATAGCGTATATCCCTGCAGTAATTCTCAAGCATAGTGGATCTTAAGTATTCGACTGAACCCTGGCACACCTCCTCAAAATACTGCTTCATCATCAGTATCAGCTCATCATCGGATCGTTCCTCCATTGCTTCTCCCTTAAAGTAATAAAAGCAATCCTGAAGATTTGTCAGAAGCTCCTCATACTCCTCCTGATTAATATAAGCCGAGTCAGCAAACATGACGATCAGCTTAGGCAGTATGCTCGTGCCGAACTCAATCCTTCCATACCTATTAAGACTATCCCTCCGGTTTAACATCAGCCTTTGTATTGCCTCCTCAGACAGCTGCAATCCGAATTTTGCCGTGTAGGAATTGCATTCCCTGATTTGTAACGCATTCTCTCGGTCTGACCATGTAACCGGCAGCAGTAGGAACTGATTATCCATAGTGAATCATCCTTTCAAAAATTTTTAAAAAATGGGTTGACATATCATAAATTATGTGCTATAGTTATTATGGAATATTATACATAATATATTATTAGCATAAATACCATTATATCCTCGTTGACTTTTCTTGTCAATGTATTTTTTAATGAAAAAATGAGAGATAAAAAATGCGTAAGCATTCTTTATCTCTCTCATTTTTTTCCGGTCCTTCTATACTCAGATTATTCATATATCACCCTGTCATCTTCACTGTTCATGTTCAAGGTCACATAATAGGATGTGAGGGCCGTGATTCGGATTACGATTTTGCCCTTCATTTTTTCTCTGTAAATTCCCTTCAATTTACGAAAAAGCTCATAAAAGCCCTCATCCGTCTCCACCTCAGACTGATTAAAATCAATTCTAACCTGTGCCTCCAATTTATCCACCTTAGGTGTGGAGAGATCCCTGCTGCCTTTCCCATAGACCAGTTTTTTAAAGGGACTGTCAGAGATCAGCAGCTCTCTGGCGAAGGCTTTCTTCTCAAGGTATAGTTGGCCGCCGGTTATGGTGTATTGCAGGGTCATATGTCAATCACCTCCAAAGCTCATGAAATATCCAAAATCAGCCGGCTTTCTCGCATTCTTCGTCAATACCCATAGAGTATTTTGATTGGCATTTTCAGGAGCTTCTCCATCTCCGTCAGTAAATATAATAACCAGCGGAATCTTCTGTCGGTCGGCCAGGTTAAAAACAGGACGAAAATCCGTACCTCCGCGCTTCATTCTTTTATTGATGACGGTAAAGGTATTTAAGGGGACCGGCTCGGTACATTCTGTATCAAACCTGGTTACCAGCATATTGGTTCCGGTTATTTTATTGATCTCACGCAGCTCCAAATAGAACTCATTCACCTGTGAATCCGAGATCGAACCACTCTCATCAATTGCAATTAGTGCATCCACCCCAATGGAGCGCTTCGTTCCGGGTAATTCTTCATATCTTCTTGATTGACGCTTATATGATTTCCTGGTAATCATCCTTCCTCTTCCTGTCAGGAAACGCTTAAGGATTATTCTCCAATCCATCTGTATGTCCTGGTAGATTTCACCAATCCGTTCGTCCAAACCGGCATAAGCCTCTGCTTCCGATTGAGCCTCGGACAACGTCTGTGCCAGGTTGCTTTTTAATGCTTTCATTTCCATATCGGAGGCAGTATCTTCGGAAAGCTTTTGCACCCTAAGGCAATCCTTTCCTTCAAAAATTAGGATATTATCACCTTCGATATATATAAACCCCAGTAAATCCTCCATATTCGTTATCATCTCATAATAATATTCTGCATTCTTATTATTCTCCATCCGTAATCCGGCTTTCCTGTTTATCTTCTCCACAGTCACGGCGTCAGATTCCAAGTATCCTTCTTGCAGCATTTCATTGACGGCGATATCACAGGCTACCGACCAGAGTAGAATTTGCCTGTTCCCTCTCCGGTATTGATGCAAAAATATGACATGTAAGAGCTCATGCAGAACCACCCCAAGCTTATGCTGATTTGATAGTGTATCGAACCATTCAGGATTATAATAGATAACCAGTTCCGGGATTGTAGCCATGCGTATCGTCTCTATCTTAGCCGTAGCAACAGTTGAAACAGAGGCAGCTACAAATCCGTATAACGGCTGTATGGCGAGCAGCTTAATCATTACCTCCTGCATACTCATGGTAATACCCCCTCTATTCCTGTATCATAGCATCGACGATTATTTCACTGATCTTCTCCAACTGTTTTGATTGACCAAGAAAAGCATCCGCATCCTCCGGTCTACGTATATAAAGATATTTACAGAACATCACCCGGAGCTCGCTCGGCAGGTCCTCCAGAAATAAATCAAGGTTTTTCATATGCATTTCGCTTGATGTAAGCTCACCTATCAGCTTTTTAATGATATAATTGAGTATTTCTATATACTTATGGTCAATTAGGCTTATTATATTCTCTCTTTCCGATAAATAATCCTTTAATAGCTGCTTAACCGGAGGTATTCTGATATCCTTATTTCTCAGAAAACCGTAAAAGGATGCTGCCGCCTGATTCCCTACAATGCCGGCTACCAGCTCCCTCATTAGTTTATCCTCCAGTCTGCAATGGTTCATTAATTCCTGTACCTTCGTCCACCCTCTTGGTGTCGGATATTTAGAGAGCGCTGTAGAATCAGCCGCCTTCTTGACGACCAGCAGCATATCCGGACATGCCTGCAGAAAAGCAAGTACCTCGTCATTCGGGTCATTCTTCAGAGAATAATCGATATAATCCTCAATATCAGCGGTAACCTCAATCGAAACAAAACGATCCAGCATTGCATCATCCAGAGAATTTACCAAATAATTCATTGTATCCGGATTCATGGTTACCCCTATGGTCCAGCCCGGTGCAAGTGCATGCCCATTGATCCTCTTTTCTAAAAGCAGCGGATATAGTACGGACACAGTATCACTTGGTACTCTATTGATCTCCTCTAGTACCAGAATTCCTTTATCCGGATATAAGCCCATCTCCACAGCCTGAATTGTAGGCAGGAATTGCGGTGCCAGATAAATTGTCACCTTATGTTCACGGTCCTTATCAGGTAAACCCATAAAATCAGGTCCTTCCAGAGCCGCTGCATATAAATTGATATAGCCTATGCCAAGCTCCTGGGCGCATTGGCTGTAAGCAGAAGTTTTTCCGATTCCTCTTTCACTGATCAAAGCTGTTACACTTTTCGTATTCAGGTATAATTCCTTAATACATTCCTTTGCCTCACTAATTCTCATAATTCCCCCTATTCCCCCTATTTCCACTTTTGTTATATCCTAACACTTTGTTAATTTCTAGTCAATTCCTATTTTATGGTAGAGATTTTTTAATAAAATAAAAGATATTTCAACACAATTTATGAAATTTTAGGCCTAATTCTTTAAAGATATTGTTTTTTATCCCATTTATGATAAAATGGAAATGATATTTGACATTGTCTGACAAAAGATCGGGGGACGATTATGACTGCATATTTATATGTGGAGCTTAATGTATTTGCGCAGGTTATTATTGTTTTAATCTATATGAATATCAGACATAAAAATGTTAAATACTTAACAGATTTATATATTTATAAAGCTTTACTTATTACGAACTTCTTAGTGCTTTTTTTTGATTCCTTGACCTGGATACTGGATGGTGAAACAGATTCTCTTTTAGCATTAATCTTTTCCCTGTCCTTTTTCTGCTACTATCTATTACATCCTGTCATCTGTTTACTATGGATCTTATATGTAGATTTCGAGGTAAATCATGATAGCACTAGAACAATTAAGATCCTTATCCCCTTAATGCTTCCCACCCTTATCAGCACCGTTTTCTGCATACTTAGCCTCTTTGGCAATTTCTACTATTACATAGATGATAACGGCTTCTATCACAGGGGAAAATACTTTTTAATCCTTCCCTTGATTTGCTTATCCTATATAGCTTATAGCTTCTGTTATGTTATTATTAATCGTAAAAAAGTGTATAAGCCTTACCTAAAGTCCATCATCTGCTTTGCTGTGCCACCCTGTATCGGTGCATTATTTCAGATCCCATTCTATGGTCTTTCTCTCATCTGGATCGGAATGACCATATCGATATTATTTATCTTTGTCAGCATACAAAACGAGCAGATAAATCTGGATTATTTAACCGGCCTTTTTAACCGGCGTCAGTTGGATTTTTATATGCATCGGCTTTTTAGAAATAAAAAGCTTTTAATTGCCGGGATTATGCTTGATATTAATTCCTTCAAGTGGATCAATGACCATTACGGACACCCCACCGGAGATGAAGCATTGAAGCATACCTCTCAGATACTCAAAAAAACCTTTGGCAACAGCGGCTTCAAATCCCGCTACGGCGGAGATGAGTTTGTCATCCTTCTGGAAGTAAAGGAGCGCTATGAGTTAGAGGAGGCGATTGATCGGCTGCAAAAAAACCTTAAGGAATTCAATGACTCCGGGGCATTCCCCTGTAAAATCAAATTCAGTATCGGTGCCGATATCTATGATCCCACCACCAAACAGAGCGAACAGGCTTTTATCCATCATATCGATGCCCTGATGTATAAGGATAAAAATAAGAAATAACGCTGTCATAGTCTTATTCTAATTGTCTTTCTTCTAGCACTCCTTTATCAGTTTTATATAGAATTCTACGGTTTTCAGTAAAGTATCGATTTTAATCCTTTCATTGTGTCCATGGATCATTGCACGGTCTTCCTTGGTCAATTCCATTGCGGAGAAGCGATACACCCTATCGCTAATTCTGCAATAATGCCTGGAATCACTGCAGGCCATCATCAGATACGGTGATATAATTACCTCCGGCCAGGTATTATGAATGACACGGCTCAGCTTATGCCATGCTTCACAATCTGTATCAGAACTGATGGAGGGGTTCCACCCATCAATCATATTCATTTTTATCCTATCATTATGAATGGTTTTTCTTAAATACTCCAATGCCGATTCTGTCGTATCCTCTCCCAGAAGACGGAGGTTTGCACCGATCCTGACCTTAGTCGGTAATACGTTGAAGGCTTTACTGCCCTCCAGCATCGTAAAGGCACAGGTAGTTCTCACCATTGCATTCAACTCTCCACCGGATCTCCGGCAGATAAGATCCAGTAACGGGCTAAAACACCATAAATTAGCAAATAATACCTTATATCCAAATGCTGAATGCCTTCCAATGGTATCAAACATTTCACGCACAGGCTTTGTTAGCTGATAACGAAATGGATTTCTCTCAATTACCCGGATCATCTTTGACAGCTCTCCCACAATTGTACGGGCAGGAGGGGTAGAGGCATGTCCCCCTTGGCTCTCTAGGGATATTTCTACATTTAGTCCACCCTTTTCTCCGATACCGATCAATGCACAGGCTTCTGAAACCCCTGGAAACACATGATCTATGATAGCCCCGCCTTCATCCAGCACCATACCGGGCTTGATATTTCTCTTCTCCAGTTCCTTCACCATGGTCGGACAAGTATCTCCGTTAATCTCTTCATCTCCTGAAAAGGCCAGATACATATCATGCTTTGGCACAAATCCCTCAAGGAGGAGCTGCTCTGCAGCCTCCATAATACCGCACAGAGTCCCCTTCGTATCCAAGGTCCCTCTGCCCCATATGGTATCCCCCTCAATCAGCCCTGAAAAGGGTGGTTTTATCCAGGCTTCCTCCTCGACAGGCACAACATCATAATGAGCCATAAGTACTACAGGATCTTGTTCTGTTTCACCTTTAATATGGTATAGTATTCCGGTTTTTCCGATCAATTCTCTGGTACTATATTGATGAACCTGAGGGAAACGTTCTATCAGAAGCTGTTTGAATTTATCAAATTCCTCCTGTTCCATACCGTATCCATCCAGGCTCGATATGGTTTTACATCTGATCATATCCGCCATATCTGTAACTATCCTGTCTCTGTTTAAGGTAATCGGTTCACTTGCCGCCGTAACCTGTACAGGCGGTTTAAAGCACGCTGCTCTAAAGAGAATTATAATGACACATCCGATCACAGCCGCTGCAATAATCCATCCTATAATCCATCCCATATTCTTCCTCCTGTTTTCTATTATATCAATATATTGAAACTTACCCTTCCCTAACCTTCAAAGTCAAAGCAAATTCAGACACACAGCTATAGCATATTCTTTTTATACAAAACCCTAGCCATAGCAATAGAGAGGATAGCTCCTACCGGAACCAGAATTCCCACCTTGCCTGACAGGGAGGGTACGCACAAAAAAAGCACGATCATAAACAGCAGGGGAGCCATGGATATTTTCCAGTTCTTACTTACATAGACCACAGCCAAGCCGCCGAACAAAGCAGGCAGGATATTGTCAAAGGCAGGCTTTAGTACAGGAGAATTGATGATAGGAGCAAGCTGAGCCAATAGCAAAACTCCGACCGCAATAATCACTGTCGTGACAATAGCAGAGGTTGCAACTGCAATTGTCGATACGATTTCGCCCTCCTCTGTACCAGGCTTCACCTTCGCATTCTCCATGGCGTTTAATGCACTGGGAACCTTTAGGTTCGTCAGGTTACCTGTGACAAAGGCAAGAAAGGTACCGCCGGTACCGAGCATTGGAGTAAATGTGATAACCTCGATGGCACCGACAGTCCAATAAATCGGCGCTACTCCGATCAGTCCGGCCAAAATCGGCTCTATTCCGGGCCATGCATTGTAATATATTGAAATAGAAATCGGAATTGCCAAGAGTAATACAATTGCTGTCCAGATCCAGAGTTGCCCGTAACGATATGTATTTTCAACAAATGACTTCGTCGTTTTCATTCTCTTTTACCTCCTTAACCTAAAATCGGTGTAATCACCGCTGCAAATGCCATAGCACCTAGCATACTGATAGGGAGTGCATAATTCTGCAACCAGTTTTGATTGAATTTTTTCACCAATAGACCACAAACTGCCATGAGCAGTGCAGAAAACAGAAGTACAAACAGAGGGATCCAACCGGTAAGCCCTGTCCTGATATCTGCAAAAGCCATTCCTAAGAAAGCGGATATCATACCCAGAAACAACGCTGTAACAAATAAATCACCCCACTTGCTGTCCTTCGCTTTAATCGAGAGCAGGCCTCTTTGAATCCTCTTACTGAAGAGGGATACATAAATCAGACTCGGCATGATACCCAATGTCATGACCCAAGCAATCGCTGAATAGGCCTTCGGGTCCATCAGTGTGTCGGCAAGAGATACCTTCAGGGCCTGTGCTGTAATAGTTGCAGCCGGCAGTTCATAGGTAATTGCACCGATGACGCTGAGCCTGATCCATGGAAGAGGCAGCCCCAAAAACTTTGATAGGGTGATGACTCCCAGTAGTATGGATACCGCAGGAGCAATTGTAAAAATCGCTGTGGAAAGAATTATTTTTTTAACCTGTCCCATATCCATGCCAATCTCCTTAGCTCTTATGCATGCGCGTACCAAAAAAAATAAGGATTGAACAATGACGAACAGGATTACGATGACGGCTGCGATATATAGGAAGCCGCTGTTGGGGTTAAAGTTCATAGTATGTACTCCTTTTTGTTTTTATTTTAGTGAGGCTTGACCTCACTAATTATTACCGTGCCGATGCTGATGGTGCATATCCGGTGTATGGGTATGACTATGAGCCACAGGCAAATGTGTATGCTCATGGCTGTGTTCACCCGCAAATTCCGGCTCATGAATATGATCATGATGACCGTCCCGGTGGTTATGCAGATGCTCATGAGTAATTGCTTCATGGGTATGGATATGATCATGCACCTCAGTCATGATAAAGATGGTTCCTGCAAGCATGACGAAGAAGGCGATCCAGAAGCTATGCGAAATTTCTTCCCTGAAAATTATGAAGGACAAAAAAACTCCAATAAAAGGAGCTGCCGCATAATAAGCACTGGTACGGGATGCCCCGAGTACTCTCTGAGCACGAATATAAAAATAGATGCTGAGACCGTAAGCCACAAAACCCAACAGCATAGTAAGCAGACAATAGAATAGATTACTTACCAGGGAATGACTTAATAAGGCTATGAGTAAGGCGCCGGTACCGGAACCGATTCCCTTAATGACTACAATCTGTATCGGATCCTTGATGGAAAGCATTCTCGTGCAGTTATTCTCAAAGCCCCAGCAGATACAGGCAAGAAGCACAAAAACAGCACCCAAAGAAAAAGACAGACTGTGGATATCCTCTATGCTGAGGAGAATACTTGCGAAGGTAATCAGGGCTATGGCGGCCCACATTCTCTTCCCAACAGCTTCTTTAAATATCAATAGAGCAATCAGAGAGGTGGCGACGATTTCAAAATTGTTCAGCAAAGAAACACTGGCAGGATTAGAAGATTGTAGACCAAACATAAGAAAAACAGGGGCTCCGATATCAAGCAGAAGCATACAGAGAACATAGGGCAACTCTTTCTTCGTAATGGATGCTTCCTTTGTTCTCCCTCTGCCTTTCACTATAAGCTCCAGCAGTGACATTCCAAGACCAGCTCCAAGGTATAGTAAGACCGCTATGAATAATGGAGGAAGCTCTGCCAGGAGAAGCTTTGAGAGAGGTGAGCTGATCCCGTATAATAAAGCAGCAATCAGTGCCATTACAACAGCACTACCCTTTTCAATCCTTTGTAAGTAGTCCTTTCTGTTCTCTTTTTCTCTCCGATCTTCCGGTATTTCTTTGAGCTTGTGACCCATTCTGCTTCTACCGTGCCTTTCCAACAATCATGTCTTCTTTTTGTTCTATAAAATCCTTTTTAGTATACCTAAGTCTTTTTTATATGGAGGATAACGTAAGGGGATATCAATCCGAATTGATTTCTTCAGGATACTTTTCTTATGAGAAAAGGTGTCAAAGCTGTCTCTTCCGTGATATCTTCCCATACCGCTTTCTCCGACTCCTCCGAAGGGCATATGGGTTGAGCCAAGATGCATTACAGTGTCATTGATGCACCCTCCGCCATAAGAAATATTCTTTATAATCTTATATTCCTTTGTCTTGCTGGTTGTAAAATAATATAGAGCCAGCGGTTTCGGACGAGCATTAATCTGTGGTATAATGTCCTCAATACAATCAAATTCCAGGACCGGCAGGATAGGACCGAAGATTTCCTCCTGCATGACCGGACTATTCCAGGATATGTGGTCAAGAATAGTCGGAGCGATTTGCATTGTTGCTCTAGACGAATTCCCACCAATAATTACCTTCTCTCCTTCCATCAAAGCAAGAAGTCTGTTAAAATGCTTCTCATTGATGATTTTTGGAAAATTCTCATTCTTTGTCGCATCTGTTCCATAGAATTTGATGATATAATGTTTCATTCTATCTATGAGCTGTGCTTTCACACTGCTCTGTACCAGAAGATAGTCCGGTGCCACACAGGTTTGTCCTGAATTTAAATACTTACCCCATACGATTCTTCTGGCCGCCAGCTCAAGATTCGCGGTTCCATCAACGATACAGGGGCTTTTCCCACCAAGCTCCAACGTCACCGGAGTAAGATGCTCCGCAGCAGCGTGCATTACTGTCTTTCCGACCTCCACACTTCCTGTGAAGAAGATATAATCAAACTTCTGAGTAAGGAGGGATTGATTCGCTTCTCTCCCACCCTGAATAACTGCAACATACTCTTTAGGAAATACCTCTGTCAGAATAAGTTCAATTATCCTTGCGGTATTTGGGGAATAATTTGAGGGCTTAAGTATCGCACAATTCCCTGCCGCAATTGCCCCCACCAACGGAGATAAAGCCAGCTGGAACGGATAATTCCAGGGTGACATGATTAGGACTATCCCGTATGGTTCTGAATATATTCGGCTAACAGATGGAAAATTCATAAGTGATGTCTTTACCCTGCGGGGTCTGGTCCATCTCATCAGGTTTTTGATAACTGCCTTCAATTCCTCCCTTACCATACCGATTTCTGTACCATAAGCCTCAAAGGGAGCCTTACTTAAATCCTTCCGTAAGGCCTCCAGAATTTCTTTTTCATGTATAGTAATCGCTTGTCCGAGCTTTTTCAAATATTCCATTCGTGTTGTTACATGATAGGTTTTGCCCTGAGCAAAATATTGTCTCTGCCGCTTCATAATTTCGGTAATATTCTGCATAGTGCTTCCTCCTTCCTCTTGTTTATAAGAATATTTTATCCTCTTACATGCGCTATTTCAATTCCTTTTCCCTACAACCATAAGATAATTTTCTAATAACCGGCGACAGCCGGGTTTTGACCTTCTTATGTAGTTCATAGGTGTATAGAATAGCCTTACCATATAGAAAAAGGCTACAGCAATATATTTCAGCAACAGATTGTCATCTTTTTCGAAATATATACTGCAACCTTAGTATTTCATAAATTAATATTTTTACTTATGCTACTATAAAAGTTGATTTTTCATAAGCTTCAGGACAGGTGCATTATATGTAATATCCTGTGCATTATTCAAGGTGTTTTTCTCCTCTTCCTCCTGTATCTCCTGCTCATCGAAATTCTTCAGAAACAGATCAACAAAATTCAGATAATCCTCATAGGAGAACAGAGCACTCAGATCCTCCAGCCCATTTGTCGAAGCTGCATGCGCTATGAGGAAGGCATTATTATTCTGTATGGGAGCAGGTACACTCGCAGGCACGGTATTGTTGTCCGCAGTGGTCTGACCGCTTCCCTTATTCACCACAGCACCCCCTGTATCCACTCCTTCCTTCAGATAACCCATAATTTTTTTAACATAATTTTGTGTCTCCTCAAAGGGCGGAATTCCATCATATTTAGCTACATTGCCACTTCCGGCATTATATGCTGCAAGGGCAAGCTTTGTGTTTCCATCGTATTTTTTTAGCAGACCTGCGATATATTTTGAACCTCCCATAATATTCTGCTCTGCATCAAAGGAATCCGTTACCCCTAAGGATTTAGCCGTAGCGGGCATCAGCTGCATGATTCCCTGCGCACCGCAGCGAGACACAGCCTTGGTATTGAAGTTAGATTCTGCCTTTCCGATTGATTTCAACAATTCCACAGGGACATGATACTTCTCTGCGGCCTCCTGAAAAATCGAATCCAGAGTCTTGCTTTCTCCAAGAAAAGACGAAAATCCATTCCCTTCTGAGCTCTTTTTCGTATTACTATTTCCTGCAATATTTATATTTTCTACATTTTTTATTCTGCTGATTTCTGACATAGTACTCCATCCTGCCTTCTCAGGCTCTATCATATCTGTATATACTACATAATAATATATCGGAACTAATGATTGTTCCTATTATGCCAATTCTGGATTTTAATAAAATCTTTTCTTCAGGCTCTGGTTGCTTTCTTCTGACCACTTTTCATAAAATCAATATATTGATCTCCGAAGGGCTGAAATTGCTTCGCTTATCGAAGGTAGACAAAGTATGACATGCTTCTCAGTATCCAATCGGATACTTAACTCATACATAAATCGTTCTTGAATTTTTTATGTACATGATACTTTTACTGTTAAGATTATATCACAATTATTTGATGGGAACAATAAAATGGAACAGATTATAAAATTTATAGGAGAATGTGGTACTTTTTATCTGGTAAGTATGGATAGAGATCAGCCGCGTGTACTTCAAGCAACCATCTTAAGCTTTACTAACACACCACAGGAAATTCAGCTGTAACATTATAAAGTGAAAATTTCTGCAGTACTTACATTATCCTCTTGTTTTCGTAATCTGTTCTGTAGTACAATGGTATAGGACAAAAATGTCGGAAGCTTCCTTAAGGAGGCTTTTGATATTTAATATATATAACAGGAGGTATGAACAATGCATTGCGTTCAGAAAATAGCACCAAAAGTTTATTGGGTCGGCGGAAATGACAGAAGATTGACACTTTTTGAGAATATGTTTCCTCTTCCAAATGGTGTAGCCTATAATTCTTATTTAATCATGGATGAAAAAACAGCCTTGATTGATACAGTAGACCGCTCCATCAGTGATCTATTCATTGAGAATGTGACACAGGTATTAAAGGGTCGAAGTCTGGATTATCTCGTAATCAATCATATGGAACCGGACCACTGTGCAAATATTGAAGAAATTGTGCGCCGCTACCCAGAGGTCAAATTAATCGGTAACAAGAAGACCTTCCAGCTCATAGAGCAGTTCTATGATATGGATATGTCCTCAAATTACACGGAGGTTAAGGAAGGAGAAGAATTAAAGCTCGGTGAGACGACGCTGCGTTTCTACACAGCCCCCATGGTACATTGGCCGGAGGTTATGGTAACCTATGAAATCAGCAATGGAATTCTATTTTCCGCAGATGCTTTCGGTTCCTTCGGGGCAGATGCCGGAAATATTTTTGCGGACCAGGTGGATGAATTTGATGTAAATGAAGCAAGACGATATTATTCCAATATCGTGGGTCGTTATGGGACCCAGGTTCAAGCATTATTTAAAAAGCTGAACGGTCTGCAAATTAATATGATCTGTTCACTGCATGGATTAATCTGGCGTGGTGACAGTATTCCTTTCATCCTTGACTTATATGATAAATGGAGCCGTTATGAGCCTGAAAAGAAGGGGGTTGTTCTTGTCTATGCCTCCATGTACGGTAATACAGAAAATGTCATGAACGCTCTGGCAAATAAGCTGGCCGAAAGAGGTGTACGTGACATGCGCATGTATGACGTATCGAAGACTCATGCGTCCTTCATTATCTCTGATTTGTGGAAGTACAGCAATATGGTGATCGGTTCTTCTACCTACAATATGCATCTCTATTTTGTAATGGATGCTTTATTAAAGGACATCTCCGTTCTTGGCTTAAAGAACAGGAAGGTTTCCATTATCGGAAATCACTCCTGGGCAAGCGCAGCAATGAAATCCATGAAGGAACAGTTTGAAGCCATGAATAATATGGAACTGGTCGGAACTCCTATGGATGTTCGTTCCAGATTAAAAGCAGATAAAGAAACTGACCTTGATGAACTTGCTGATGCAATCGTGGCATCTCTGATATAGCCTGTATGAGACAGTGCTATGACAGGCCATGTCTATTATTTCTTTCAAATATAGCTTTCAGGTAATACTGCACTTCATATCAAAGCTTAGGCTTTCTAATACGAACGCAGGTACTACAAAGAAAGATATTTTGGTAAGTAAAATAGATATGCCCTGCCATAGCGCTTTATTTTATCAGGCTATTTTTATTGTCCCTCATCCGTTGTTATACGGTACTCTCCTTCGGTGTGAAATCCTTCGTCAGCTTCTTAATCCAATCATATCTGTTAACCTTAATTACAGCTACGATACACTTGAGTACCTGATCACATTTTAGGCATAGGAACACAATCCAGGTTGGAGTATGAAGTACGAATGCCATGATGTAGGATAGTGGAATGACAATTCCCCATATAAAAATCAAATCATTGATCAGTACAAAATGTACCGCTCCCCCGGCTCGAACGATACCGGTCAGAGTAGACATCTGATAAGCGGTGCCGATCACCGTGAAAGAAAGAACAATCAACAGAGTATTTACAATGGATAGAGTATCAGCTGAGATGGAATAAAAGCCAAGTACTATATCCTTAATCAGATAAAGAAATATTCCGGTTGCCATACCAACATATAAGAACACCTTCTGGAATTTTTGCGATATCAGTTTGATATTGTTGAGGTCTCCCTCTCCCACCGCCTTACCCACTATTACTGCCGAAGCACTTGCCGTCCCATAAACACCGACACTGATTACTGAGTACAGGGTATTTGCAATACTGACAGCAGAAATCGAGGAGGTACCGAGTCTTCCAATAATTGCTCCCTGGACAGTTAAGTTAATCCCCCACAGGATATCTCCCATAAGTACGGGAATACCATATCGTATATAGTCCTTCATAAGGATAAAATTCATCCTCAATAAATCCCGAAGCTTTAACATAAGCTTTCTGTCAACAACCAGTACATAATATACAATGATACCAAATTCAAGTATTCTTGTAATCAATGTTGCTGTTGCTGAACCTCGAATTCCCATTGCCGGTGCTCCAAATTTGCCAAAGATCAAAATCCAGTTCAATAGTACATTGACAGCAAGGGACATGATTGAGATATATAATCCGATTTTAACCGTACCTACGCATCTCATGGATACAAGGAGTACATTGCTGATTGTAAAGAATATATAGGAGAAACAGACTATCCTGATATATTTTACAGCTTCTGTCAGTACCTCGGGACTATTGGTATACATCCCAAGAATTTGCCTCGGAAAGAAGAAAATGGCAATCCAGAATATTACAGCACAGACAGCGGCAAACTTAACCGAAATACTTATGATATCCTTTACACTCTCCTTATCCTTTCTGCCCCAGTATTGAGCTGCAAGTACCAGCTGTGCTGTCCCCAGTCCAACCACCAGCATCTGCAATATGATCTGTATCTGATTGCATAAATAGACTCCAGATATAGCCACCTCTCCCAATCGTCCGACCATCAAATTATCCGTAAGTGATATCGAATAGGATATCATATTCTGTAATGCGATCGGCAGTGCCAGAGCAATCAAATGCCTGTACAGCGATATATTCTTTCTTACTTTATTCCCCATTATTTTATCCTTCCTCAATTTATCAGTCCTGTATAATAGTTTTAATTATATCCTTGATGTCTTTCGCTTCCCTCTGATGAAACAGATTATATGATATAGTAGCTGTCTTTTCCCATGAGCTTTGCATGATATAGGGCCTGATCCGCTTTTCTAAACAGCTCCTCGTAATCCTCATTTCCATTATTTTGTATGGCAACACCTGCAGAGACAGAGCATTTGATGGTGCCATCCAGTTTTACTGCCTCTTTTCTGAAGCCTTTCATAATTTTTCTGACCATTTCCTCTATCGTTTCCTGATCTAAAGTGTATGGTATATACATACCAAGCTCATCACCGCCATAGCGGTAGGAAATGCTGTCTCTTTCCGCATATTTCATTAATTGTCTTGCTGTAGCCTTAATCACATCATCTCCAAGGGAATGTCCATATGTATCGTTAACCTCTTTGAAATTATCTATGTCAAACAGGATTAATACTCCATTACCTTCTTTTAACAGGTTCGTTATTTTTTTCTCCGCAAATCTGCGGTTATATAACCCGGTTAAAAAATCCTTTGAGGCAACCTCCTCCAGCTTGGCCCTATTTTCCTCCAATTTTGTGATATCATAAAGCATCAGGATGATACACAGGACCTCATGGAATTGATCGTATAGAATATCGAAATGAAGCTGGCAGCTGACCTTTTCTCCCATCTTAGCCCTGTTGATATTCAATTCCTTTTTATGCTCTTTGATAATCTCCTTTAATCTTGCAGAAGGGGGTTTCCTATCTTCTACAGTATTAAAATACCGATCACGGCTGGTATGTAGCAGCTCCACTGATTTTTTACCTATAAAAAGCTCCGCACTCTCGTTTAAGTTCAGAATCTCTCCCCTCATATTCAAAAGAAGAATGGGTGTTGTTATTGAACTCACAATCTTACCTGCTACCTTAGTTATGGAGATAGATTCCGAATCGATCCTCCGGCAGGAATAATATAGAATGCAGGTAGTAACGAAACCTCCTAATACTGTTCCCGGAAAGGAGGCATATCCCAGTGCAGGCATAATCAGATTGGGTAGAGGTAATATACCAAGTGCAAAAGCCATTTTCAGGATTTGCATCCTGTCCCTTTTCATTTCTGCCTTTTTATACCAATATATCATAGTTAAGATGACAATAATGCAGATTATTACCGTATATGTGTAAGTAAATACGATCGTTTCTCCGGTTATGATCCGACGGAAGGATATTCCAAAGGGACTGGTCTCGTATATTACAGAGCCGGGTCGTCCGTTGATGATAACCAGTGGTATCGCAATTAGTGTTACCAGCCAGGCTATGGCTCCGACCATGCCGGGCTTTTCCTTTCCGGTGGTCATCTCTATTATTAGTAGAAGGGAATATCCCGTCCAGTAATATAATCCTAATAAGCCTATATTTCTTATGATGAAGGCCTGCAATACAGTTTCGGATACGGAAAGCCATCCATATGCCGAGCAACAGAGAAAGCTTGCAATGCACAGAATCATCCAATACCTGTTGAGCCGCCCCTCCCGTTTCATCCTATATACCTTGATTCCCATGAGCAGACTCAATAATCCCATTGAATTCAGAGAATAAAACAAAAGCAATTGTAATATATGATTAATTTCTTCCTTCACCACGATAGTACCCATACGGATGACTCCTTAGTAATATTTTCAAGTGCGTATAAATCGTATCTATAATGTTATTATATTAACATACTATAAAGCAATAAGGGAATTAAAATCTTATTAAAAGATTAAATTTTAAAATAGCAGAAAAAGCCGCTTCTAAAACAGAAGTCGGCCTTCTCTGTAAAAGCATATCATTCATTTAAGGTATGGACTCGGTACCTTATAGTTGATGCCCTTCTCCCTATATAGCTTTTTGATCCTTGCAGTCATAAGGCGGCTAAGGATTACTGCGAGAGGGTATGGAACCTTCATAGCTGCCGCCTTATAAAGCTCCTCCGGTGACTCTACACCCATAGCAATATTCTTTATAAACTGATGAACAGCCGGTATAATTTTATTAGCTCCAATTGCCTTGTCCAGAGGACGGCCGTCTAAAACCGCTCCTCCTCCCATGACATAACCGCCCATCCACTTTACATCATTCTCATCAGAAAAAATATCCAATAGCTTCAGACCGATTTCATGAGTATGTACATAGGGCATTCCGCCTTGGATGAAGCCATACAGCTTCTGTCCGTGAAGTACTCCTTCTGTCTCTGACATCTGCTCCAGTAGATAAATGGTATCAGCCGGATAACTGACAACATAGCAGGGCCCAATGAATACGAGAGTATCCGCTGCCTTGATACTGTCCAACAGCTCTCTGATATCCTTTAAGTTCTGGTATAGGTCAGCAATAGTAACCTCATTATTTTTTGTATCAAAGTTCTCAATTCTCTCTTTAAAGTATTTAGTAAGCATAGACGAAGTACCCTGACTGCGCGGACTTAGATTAATAATAACCGTCTTCATAGTGCCAGTACCTCCTTCGCTATTATCGCTACCTCCTCCTCGGTGGTCTCCGGTTTAATGACCTTTGCAATATAGTCTACATCCATTATATTGGCCATTTCTTTTATAAGGTTAAGAAATGTGTTCTTTTCTTTATCCGATGCTCTTTCACTGATACCGAGCTGAACCAGCTTCATGTTTTTATTTGCGAAACCCTTTACCATTTCCTTTCCTCTCATTTTATAAAAACGGTTTCCCAGAAGCGCCGTCTTATCCAGGATCTTTTTAATATCATAAGAAGTATGCCCCCACTGTAACGGTGTCGTATATACCAGTTTATCTGCTTTCGCAAGTATCGGCAAAATCTCATCCATATCATCTCTTACGACACATTTCCCGAAAGTCTTATAGGTACACCCCTGACAAGAATAGCAGGGCTTAATATTTCTCCCGCTTGCCGGGATCAGTACAACCTCCATATGCTGGTTTTTCAAATATTCGAACAGCCTTGCTCCAAAGGTTTCCTTCTCATTATCGCTGATGATTGCTATCATGTTATTGTAAGCCCTCCATATATTCGATGAGCGGCTTGATATAAGCTTGATCGGAATGATCCGTTGAGGAAGCAAGTGCTTTCATCATATTCGTATCAGCCTCTGTCCTGTCTTTCTTCTTTGCCAAGGATTTACTAAGCATTTTTAGCAGGTTCTTTGAGAAATATCCCATTGTTTCATAATTAATACCACCCTCAAAATAATAAAATGGAATATCCATCTGCTCCGATGCTGTAAGATTATCATTCCTGATTTTCTCGATTGCTTCAGAATTACCCATTTCTGTCAATCCTGTGGCATAAACAATCAGCTTCTTTGCTCTAACTTCAGGGTTGGTTTTGATTTTATTAAGCCCGGCAACTTTACCCGCCATAAGCCATCCTCCATAAAGTATCACATCACAATCCGAATAAGTAGCTTGCTTCAACGGCATCACTCTGCAACCCAGCTCCTGTGCAATCCACTCCCCATACCTTCTTGTGAATCCGGTCTTGCTGTTATATACAACAATAGTATTCATTTGGATACCCCCCTCATATTTTTAATGTTATGTTCTATTTTTGCAAGAGTATTTGCTGTTATAGTCAGCTCCTCTGCACTTACATTTTGATACAGAATCCGAAAAAATTCATCTTCACTTTTCTCATATTTATTATGAATTAAATTCACTTTGTCTGTCATAGAAACGCGTAGCTTTCGCCTGTCAGCAGAATCTATATGAGTTTTTACAAAGCCGTTTTTCTCAAGCTTAAGAACTAACTGCTTTACATTCTGATGAGAGCTTCCCATCACATCGGAGAGTTCATTGATGGTAGGTGAATTCCCACGAAATAAATTCAGACAGATCAAAAGAAAGAATTGCTTATACGTAATTTCCTCATAAAATAAATCCCCTGCCGCCTGCATCCGGTTGCTGAGAGCCGTTAGCATACCAATAAAGATATGCTCATTATCATACCCTTCCAGCATCTCCTCTCTAGTCATCTTAGCTGCTCCTTCCACTTTTGAATTACTCACTGCATTCCAGAAAATATTGAAATATAGTTCTTCTATTATCCTTACTTATAATATGTAACATATTACCTATTATGTAATATATTACATATTATTATATTTGTCAACAAAAATAACAAAAATACTTCTCCTGTAAAATACAGTCCACTCACTTTAACTGCCTTCTACAGAAGAAGTACGTATGATATTTCCTAATTCAAACACTAATATTTTATCATAAATTATCGCTGTTATGAAGCTGCTTAACCTTCTCGAATTTATCCTTTCCGATATGGCAATAGCCGGATGGATTTTTATCTAGATATTTCTGATGGTACTCCTCTGCTCGATAGAAATTAAGCAAAGGCTTCACTTCAATCGCAATCTTTTCCCTATGCCTTTTCTGAAGCTCAGAGATAGAAGCTTGAATAATTTCTTCCTCCTCCGACTCCACAAAATAGATACCTGTTCTATATTGGGTTCCGATATCTCCACCCTGTTTATTGACGCTTACTGGATTAATGACATCATAGTACAATTCAAGCAGAAAGGGCAGCTTGAGTATATCGTCCTCATAAACCACATGTACAGTCTCTGCATGCCCGGTATTATTATGGCATACCTCTTCATAGGAAGGGTTTTCAGTATTACCGTTCGCATAACCGACCTCAGTGCTTAACACCCCTTTAACTCCGGCTAAGTATTGTTCTGTTCCCCAAAAACAACCACCTGCGAGATATAATTCTTTTTTCATTTTCTTACCTTCCTTCCATCATAAAGATATTTATATTTCAATCTGACAAATCGTATATTCCTGCTCGCGAAATAAGCACTCTACTGCTTCCTCATAGTCGCGAAGCCTCTCTGCTTTTCGTATTCTTTTCCAATATTTCTCATGATTGGTAAATGGTATAATCATATAATACCAGAGCTCCTTCAGCTTAAATAGAACATTCCTGTCCCCAAAGAGAACCTTTTGATAGTCATGGCAAAGTCTGTCATGGAATTCCTTCAATCGTGCCTTATCAGGATACTGCTGCCCCAGCAGATATTCGATCAAGCCGGGATTGGCTAGCAGCCCTCTTCCTAGCATCACCGAATTAACCTCAGGAAAGGTATTCAAAAGGGATTGGTAATCCTCCGGAGTAAAAATATTACCATTGTAACAGACAGGATTTTTACTTAGCTTAAGCGCCTCTGAGAACATCTGTAGATCTGGCTTGTTGTTATAGAAGTCTTTCTGCAGACGCGGATGGATGATTAATTCCTTAATCGGATACTGATTAAAAATATCAATTAATGTATAAAATTCTTCAGCATCCTCTATACCAATTCTCGTCTTCACAGAGATTTCAGTTATGGATGCAGTAAAAATTTCTTCCAAAAAGGAGTGCAGAGCCTCCGGTTTGGCTAGGAAACCAGCTCCCATGAATTTAGAAACCACCGTTCCCGAGGGACAGCCCAGATTCAGATTGATCTCCCGATATCCCAGTTCTTTGATCAACTTTGAGGTTTGTACAAAATCCTCAGCCTTATTCGTGAGTAATTGCGGAACCAGTTCCAAATTATTATTCTCCGGCAGAATATCATTAATTTCCTTTGTCTTCAGATTTTTATTATGCTTAGCTGCAATAAAGGGGGAAAAGTATTTATCAGGCTTCATGAAAAAGGCCTGATGCGCATTACGGTAAATATATCCGGTAATTCCCTCCATGGGTGCAAAGTAAAAATTCATGTATGACTGACTCCTTTCTTAATACCGGATAAATCGCTGATGAAAGCAGCTCCCAGAATTAGTACTGCACCCAGGATCTGATAGCCTGCCATAGGTTCATGTAATATCAATGCAGATAGAAGGACTGCAAGAATTGGGTCCACATAGCTATAAATTGCTACAGTCTGTACTTTCAACTGCGGTATGGATGTAAAATAGAGCAGATAAGCCAGTCCGGTATGCATGATTCCTACCAACAGTAACAAAACAATAATATGCCAGTGAAGATCTAAGTCCTTAATGTTCTCTGTTAATAAGGTATATGGAAGTATGACAAGTGCTGCAACACCAAGCTGTATTACAGTTGCTTCAATTGGTGCTATCTCTTTGATAAATTTATTCATAAACACCACCGAGCTATATAACATGGCAGCAAGCAGACCAAAAAGAATACCCTTCCAATCAGAACCGGGGCTTATGCCGAAATAAATTCCTGAAATCAGACTAATTCCTGCAAACGCCAGAAGAACGCAGCACATTTTTATCCAGGTCATTTTCTCCTTCAGTACGACCGGGGAAAGAAGAATAATAAAAATCGGAGCCATATAGTAGCTCAGAGTTGCAACAGAAACCGTAGTATAATGATATGCTTCAAACAGGCAGATCCAATTGGCACCGATTGCAGTGCCTGACAGGAATAACAGCTTCCAGTTCCTTTTGATTGCATACCAGGTAGGCTTATGCTTTAGTATCGCCATTGCCGTGATAAGAAAAGCCACCCCAACCACTCCACGTATTAAAGCAATTATACTGGATGGATAAGGTATGTATTTCACAAAAATTCCGATTGTTCCGAATATCAGCATGGAAGTCATATAACGTAGCTTTGCCATAGAAATCTCCTTAGATTTTATCCTTGTTATTCATTGTATTTCGCACCGCACTTCGGGCAGAGATTATCTCCCCTATAGAAATGTCCGCATCTGTAACAACATTTGACACTATGCTTTTCCTTTGCAATGTATGCAATATCCCTGGACTCCGGTTTTTCCTTCAGATATGAGACAAATTCATTCATAATCTTCAAAAAGCCTTTGACGTCCGATAATTTCATGGAATTGGAAAGTTTGATTCTGCCGGAGTCACCTATATCAGCATATAGGATTCTTCCGCTTCGTGTAGTAATTTTTTCTACCTTCATTATATCAAGTATCCCTGACTCTGTCAGGGTATTATAAAATATATGATCCGGAGTCAAAACAAAGCCTCTTCCTCCGTTTCCCTTTCTGGAAGCATCGCAGATTACGATCGGATATTCATATTTTCCTCTGCCTGCGGCAAAGGTATTCAGTGCTCTGCGGATCACTGTATCTTCTTCCCCCTCGTTAAGAGCACTCTTACGTACATTATAAAAATGGATCCTGGAAGGTCCCTTCAGGAACTTATTTAAATCCTTTGACAATTTATTGACCAGCTGTTCACATTCATTCATCTTTATCGCAGTAAGACGTTTGTCAATCCTTGCCAACGTTTTGGTCTTAAGCTCGGGCAGAAGCTCCCTTTTTTCGATCTCTTCATATGCCCTTAAGCCTCTTTCATAGGTAAGCTCTGTCAGATCACCGCATATTTTTTTGATAGTTTCTTCATCCATATCATAAATTTTGTTATGGATCGTCTCTAGAAATGGAGCTACATTTTTCTCTTCAAACCCTTCTTTCTTCAGGTTTTGAAGTAATTGCAGAAATGTGCCTCTATCTCTGGCATTTGCTTTTTTAATAAATGCAGTAATCTCCAGTTTTTCACCTTCCTCTCTTTTTCGTTCCAGGTAATCCATCTCCGATTTGTGGTCAACCATCGTATATTGTGCTATTCTTTCCTTGATTAATTGATACTGCTTCTTACTGATATGCTCCGGTATCTCCTGTCGAAGGAAAGCCAATTCCTTTCTTCCCCTGGTCTCCAGCAGCTTCTTAAGAGGGAGCAGCAAAGCCTCTCTGGTTTCTTTATTTATGTCTTCTTGATCAATTTCACCAATCACACGAAGGATGGTATTGTAATCTTTGTCTTTACAATCCTCAGCCCTTTTCTTCCATCTGCTCTCTTTATCATGGTAGGGATCCAGATAAATTTCTTCTCCTTCAATGACCTCTGAAGAATTTCTGGTTGCTTCCTCAAAAGCATTGAAGTCTGTAAGCTTGTCTCCGGAGCTCTCCTCCTGAGGTCTGCTGGCGTTTTTCTTCCAGTACTTTCTGTTCTCTGCCCTGATATTGCCGCCTGCGTCTGTTCCGAGATGATTCCTTTCCTGCTTCATGGCTGCATGATTATCTGTGCTGGTCATTTTCTCTTGATATCGGGAAAGAGTCCATAGGTTGTCTTTATCTCCCATCGTCTTTGCTATCCTCAGCCCCTTTACTATCCTCAATCCCTTTGCTTTCCTCAGTCCCCTTGCTCTCTTTGCAGCATGCCTTGCTGTCCCAGGATTTGCTACGGTCTGTTCCCCCTGTTCCCTCTTTACTTTTATTTTCTCAGCCTTATCTGTTTCTTTGGCAGGACTTTCTCTTCTTTTGATTTCTTTGACAACTGTTCTTTGACATCTTTCTACGCTTTTAGAGGGATAGAAGCCGGAATCCATCTTTTCTTTAAGATTATTGACCTCCTCATCTGAAAGTAATGCAATATCCTCACAGATCTCCTCCAGCTGTGTTTCAGTTTTGCTTTTGTTTTGCCTATACTCTGCTTCATATACATTATAATTACAGTTATAGGTTCTCGCTCCCAGCTTTCCGATTATTTCAAGATAATCCCCATAGGCTTCGTTATCATCTTCGAAATCAAGGGTATAGACGCTGCCTTCCGTGATAAGCAGATGCGGTTTAGGGGTAAAGAAACGATGACAGCTTTGACAGGTGTATACTCTTGCCAGATATACACCCTTTTCATCTGTCTCGATCAGCAGCTCCTCTCCCTCGGGATAAATAACCATAGAAAGCTTCTCCCCGCAAATAGGGCATTTACAGCCCACCTTATAAAAATTATTACCAATCCGCGCCTTTATTTTCTCATCAACCGACAATTCTTCTGTTTCAAAGGTATAACGTATACCCTTCCATAGGATTTTATGCCACAGTCCAATATCATACCTTCCTTTATCCTGTGTGCTTTTCTCCGGCAGCGCTTCTCCTGCCTGCCCGTCTATCATCTGTTCCTGTTTCTCCTGCTGCTCCAATATAAGCTGTATCATGTCCTCATAGGTTATCTGAATATCATTTCGATACAATCGGAGATTCTCAGCGGTCAGCATCGGTTCTATCCCTATTTCCTTCAAAATATTACCAAATAGGGTATTAATCTGAGGATAATCCCGTTCCACTGTCAAGCCTTTGATTTTCCCCCATTTCCCGAAGGCGTATAAGGTCATATTGAGGACATTTTCCAGTAGTTCATTCTTAGTAACCTGTACAATGGAATCCTCCTTCAGATTCACTTCTGCCGTATTAATACTGACAGCTTTATTACCGAAATCAAATATCATAACACCGTCACTGCCTGCGAGAACGAGATTATTGTTCCTGATGATAAAGATATCGTTCCATGCAAAATTTCTTCCCATGGTATTGATCAACTTAACAAATACGACTTTAAGCCCTGCATTTGCTCTTAATAAAATCATAGAAAACTTCCTTCCTATCGATTATCCTTCGTACTCCTAATCATCATAAAGCTCGCGAAAAGTCTCATCAAATTGATCTCCAAGAAAAGTACGACCCTTCGGCAGCCTGTCCAGATAATCCTTGTGTATCTGCTCATTGATCCGTGCCACCTCTTCCTTTAAATCACCGGCAGATAATCTCAGCGCACCCTTTCCCATGATGATAAGCTGCTCCAGGGCATCTGATGTTGCTACCGTGACACGATAATCCTTTGCTATTTCATGTGCTACCTTCTCAATATATTGATCCGCGGTCTCCGCTTCCTTGGTATATACCACATGGATATTATGATAATCCAGTACCTCTCCGACACCACCCTTCACCTTATAGGCATCGAATACCAGAATCAGGATACATTCTCTAAAGCCCTGATAATTACAGAGAATATCCATCAGCTTATATCTGGCTGCGTCCATGTTCTCCTTGGCGAGGTCATTCAGCTCCTCCCAGGAAAAGATGATATTATAGCCGTCAACCAGCAGATATTCCTTTTTCGTCTCCTTTATTTCCTTCTGCCGCTGCTGTTCGCTTAAAGTCTCTCTCTTTTTGGGATAGGTTTTATTTTCATAACCCAGCGCTCCCTGGGAAGTATTAATTTTCTGCTTGCTTGGGCCGAAGGTGCGGACAAATATCTCTTCCAGTTCTTTTTCCTCCCGAACCAAGGCTTCATAGCTTTTCACGGAGAGGTTTCCTTTACTTTCCTTACCCTTGGGTTCAATAACCTCTTCTGTCACGTACTTTTTCGTTGCAACAGGTCTATCCGTTTCTAATAGCTGCACTGCTTTCTCCTGGTCACCGGTATCCGGCTGACCTCCCTGCTTAAGATGCATATACTCCTCGACTCTGTTCCAATCGACGAGAAAGCCTGCTCCATGGGCACAGAATACCGAGCCGGTCGGATGATCCAAATCCCGTTCGCTGTCATAACTCCTGCTTTCTACTACTTCCTCCGTATTATGACAGGGTTCATAGCCCTTTTGCAGACAGAACAGTCTACCTCTGCCTCTGGTATATGCTGTCACCTCCATCTGATATCCCTGCAAGGTCACGACCGGAGCACTCCCTGTGAGCACAGCTGTCTCTCCCTCCATCTGCGGCGGCTGAAAGGTTCCGCTCATCCGCTGCAGATCCGACATAGCTCTTCCAACTGCATCTAAAGGAACCTCCAGCCTATAATTATAGTATGGTTCCAGTAGTATACTTTTTGCTTTTTTCAATCCCTGTCTTACCGCCCTGTAGGTGGCCTGCCTGAAATCTCCGCCTTCCGTATGCTTTGGATGAGCACGTCCGTTAATCAGTGTTATCTTTATATCGGTTATCGGTGAGCCGGTCATTACACCAATATGCTCTTTTTCCTCCAAATGACTTAAAATCAGCCTCTGCCAGTTACGATCCAGGATATCCTCGCTGCAGCTGCTATTCAATTCCAATCCACTCCCGGGTTCACCCGGTTCCAACAGCAGATGTACCTCGGCATAATGACGCAGGGGTTCGAAATGTCCAACACCTACCACTGCATCCTGTATGGTTTCTCTATAAACAATATTACCCTGTCCAAATTCAACACTGAATCCGAACCGTTCCAGTATGAGTGCCTTCAAAACCTCTACCTGTACTTCTCCCATGAGCTGTACATGAATTTCCTTTAATTGATCGGACCACACGATATGAAGAAGCGGATCCTCCTCCTCCAGCTGCCGGATTTTAGACAGTACAGTATGCGCGTCAGCTCCGGGTGGGAGCTGAAGCTGATAGTTCAATATAGGCTCCAAAATCGGCATATCAGAAGCAGCCTCTGTCCCGAGCCCTTCACCGGGATATGTCCTTCCAAGCCCGGTAACCGCACATACACATCCTGCTTCTGCTGTCTCTACCGTCTCGTATCTGGTTCCCGAATATATCCTAATCTGATCCACCTTCTCTTCCCACACAGCAGCCTCCAAGAGCCCAATCCTACGATTGGTCAGAACAGCTTTTACCCTAAGGCTTCCTCCTATAATTTTCATAAAGGTCAGACGGTTACCCTGTTCATCTCTGGCAATCTTAAATATCTTTGCACCAAACTCTTCTTGATACCTGGAGGCAGTACTATACCGGTCCAGACCCAAAAGAAACTCTTTCACACCCTCCAGTTTCAGCGCTGAGCCGAAATAGCAGGGAAATATTCTTCTTTTCCTTATTAGAGCTGCCACATTCATGGTATTGATAGCCCCTATTTCCATATATTGATTTAGTAATGTCTCATCACACATTGCGAGATTTTCCATAAATTCTTCCGGGATGAGATCCTCCCCAAAATCCATGCAGCCGTCATCCAACCGTCTATTTAATTCCTTCATAAGAGTTATTCGGTCAGAGCTCTCCAAGTCCATCTTATTTACAAACAGAAAGGTAGGTATCTTATAACGTGCGAGAAGTCTCCATAAAGTTAAAGTATGCCCCTGAACTCCATCACTTCCACTTATTACTAAAATCGCATAATCCAAGACCTGTAGTGTACGTTCCATCTCTGCAGAAAAATCAACATGTCCCGGAGTATCTAAAAGAGTTACCTCTATATCCTTATATGAAAAAATTGCCTGCTTCGAGAAGATGGTAATTCCTCTCTCACGTTCCATCTCATAGGTATCCAGAAAGGCATCCTTGTGATCTACCCTGCCTAATCTCCTGATACTGCCCGCAAGATAAAGCATACCTTCTGCCAGTGTTGTTTTTCCCGCATCTACATGAGCTAAAATTCCGATTACCAATTTCTTCATTACTTTTCTCCTGTAACTTTTCCATACATTCTTTACTGCATAATAATAATAAATTATATAAATCGGGAATGCAAGGTGTTCCTGATAGGAGTATAATAATTGCTTGATATAAACTAATTTCCGTATTCATAGTATTCCACAATCTATGGGATAGATTGACAACTCGATAACAGAAGATTTTAGTTGGTATATTTCATTATAAAATAGACAAACTAAAAACGGAGGTGATCCTTTGAAGCCAAATATTGTATATTACGAAGAAGCAGCATTAAATTACTCCCTTGGAAAATTCCTTTCAGATAAATTCGAAGCAGCGCAATGGGTTAGAATTGAAAATCATAATAATATTCCGGAGCTCAGAAGCAAACAGAACTGTGAGTTTGCCAGAATGAAACAAAATCTTGTGATTGGTATCAGAAAAACTCATAAGTATGTACCCAACTCAAAAACTTCTGACTTTTTAGTGCCCTACACCTCGTCAGGATGTAGTGCCATGTGTCTTTATTGCTATTTGGTATGTAATTATAATAAATGTTCGTATCTGAGGCTTTTCGTAAACAGGGAACAGATGCTGGACAAACTAATAAAAACCTCAAATCAGAGTAGTTCAGAATTGACGTTTGAGATAGGAAGTAATAGTGATCTGGTACTTGAAAATACGATTACCGGTAACCTCGAATGGACAATTGAAAATTTCGGGAAGAATAACCGAGGATATCTCACCTTTCCTTCAAAATTCGATATGGTGGAGCCCTTGTTAAAGCTTGAACACAAAGGAAGGACAATTATCAGAATAAGTGTTAATCCCCAGGAAATCATTAGAAAAGTCGAATTTGGAACTTCTTCACTAAATAGCAGAATCAAAGCAATAAATAGCCTGAAGGAAGCCGGATATAAAGTGGGTATATTAGTAGCTCCTGTGGTTTTACTTGAAAACTGGGAGAATTTATATAGAGAATTATTTGATATTCTGGATGAAGCCTTATCTCAAGAGGTAAAGAACGAGATGTTTTTTGAAGTAATTTTCATGACCTATAGTTATATCCATAGAATGATCAATTCAGAGGCTTTTCCCAATGCAATTGATTTATATGATAAAGATAAGATGACAGGAAGAGGTAAGGGCAAATACTGCTACAACTCAATTACGAGAGAACAAGGGGAGGCATTAATTAGATTTGAAATCACAAGCCGATTTCCCAATAACAAAATAATATATATTGTATAAATCAGGTATACAAGAACTGCGTTTGCTCTGAAACTTTATAGGAATATCCTTTGAGAAAGCAAAAAAGCAGGTACCTAATCATTACCTGCTTTCAGCAATCCATCGTTTATAATATGTGCTATAAGTTAATATTGTATTTGATCTACAATCGTATCAATTTTACTTTTTGCTTTTTCTATTGCTTCAGATTTTTCAATTTCAGTAGTGCCTGTGCCATCTATCAAGAGTTCTTCAAATTTGCTGATACCGATAAATTTCATAATATCCTCCACATAATTCAATCCTTTATCAAGAATAGACTTCATGAGCCAAGGGATATTGGCACCAGAGGATTGAACATAAATAAAGGTACGTGGTCTATCATTTAAAAGACCTTCAGGTTTCTCGTCTTGAAAGGTTATTGTCTTATCTGCCTGAATAATACAATCCATATAATCTTTAAGAATAGCCGGAAATGAGAGGCTCCACATAGGCGAAGCTACAACATAAATCGAAGCTGAAACAAATTGGTCACATAGCTTTGACATTTGTTGTACATCATTCTGCTCTTCTACTGTCAGCTTCTTAAGAGCATCACCACTTACTAAGGTACTCCGACTGCTGAAATAGCTATACTTTGGGCGTGGAATATGCTCATTATATAAATCCAATTCCTCCAGGACTAAATCCTTATATTGATCCATAATGCTGTTTACTAATGCTCGGCCTACTGCTTTACTTGATGATATTTCCTCCGGCTTTGAATTTGCAATAATATAAAGCAGTTTTTTCATTTTCTATCTCCTCCTTCTGAGTTATAACATATTATCTGCCTTAGAAATAGAAAATATACAATTTCATTACTTATAGTTGCCAATGACTCCAAAATCATAGGTTTTACTATAAATAGGATTGCTTGAAATAAAGTGTATAAATATCGCCGTATTGTCAAGAGCAGGATCCTTTTCAAATAAAAATCTGTCGGCTTGACGAAGGGCTTGAAGTGCTGTAGGCATTTCGTTATAAAATATCTTATTCCTTATATAAGCATTACCTATAACTCCATTACCCTCTACAAGCACGGAACCGATTAAAGCCAGCCCTTTTCTATACTGCTCCCAGGCTATTCTTACCTCATCGCGCATTCTTGTGACTTGATCTTCAGCATAAGCTTGTGCTACAAACACAAATAGTTCTGCAGTAATATCCGAATGTGTAATCGTATATTTCCTGCCCCTAACAGGCTCATATGGTTTCATGATATCCCGATATTGTACAAATACCTTTTGAGGACTAAGCTTTTTCACTTTACAAACCTCTTTCCTATAAGCTTTTTTGACTAAATAGAATATGGAATTTTCGCTACGATGTTTTGGTAAAAATACAGTATTGTATAATATATGCTTATAAAATCCTTATGATATCTTTTTATATTATATAGATGATTTTCTTCTATTTGAGTCCAATAACCTGACATAATTTTCTTTTCTAAGATATTTTATACAGTTGAATATATAATAAAATATTTTAAAAGTGATATGCTATTACGGTATAGTGTACATGGATCACTGAAAATTGGGGGTGAATACTATTTTATCGGATGATGAACGTTACCAAGAAGATATTGATCAGGTGCAGTATTTAGTGGATTATTCAGAAAGAAAAAAAAATAAGAAAAGCGAGAGAAGAAAGAAAAGGGCTGACCTCATGCAAATATTTAAATCAAACACAAAAGCCTGAGTTCTGAAGTTACCTTCAATGAATGCAGGAACAGATGCCTATGGGCATTGACATTCCGAGGCTGGAATACGTTTGTACAATCATTTCATCATACCAAATTAATATGGTATGTGATGCTGTCAATTCTTGTAACCTGTGTCAACATGGGATCAACGGTATTGCTAGCATGCCATTTGTTATTGGCTATAGTGTTTCCAGGATAGGCTTTAGTAAAAACAGCCTATCCTTAATCTTATTATCATAGAAAGTTAATTCTATGAGTTTAAAGTTACAATAAATCTTTCCAGATTCCCACTAATCCACCACTTTATTCTAGAAAGAAATTCATCGCCTCTTTTCCCTTGGCTCCATAATATCTGAATGAAATCATGCTCCAGCATATAGATGGTTAATCTTTTTTCAATCATAGGAATATGATTTTTTCCCATTTGTAGAAGAAAAACCTGCCTAAACAGCTCCTTTGTATCAATATTCTTTGATGGGGGAAATAAACTCCATTGCAGCAGGTGTATGTAATCAAAGTCTATTTCTCCATACTGTGAGCATTCCCAGTCAATTACTCCTGAGAAAGTATGGTTCTGAATGATTATATTCTTATAATGAAAATCATTGTGTAATAAGGATGGAGCGCTCTCGAAATCTAAGCTTGATATATTTTTATTGATATACTCATTGCTACGTTCTAATAATTGCTGTAACTCCTTCGTCATTGGAATGCGTTTCAGGCTGTCATATATGTAATTCCAATATTGTTCATGACCTGACCTCCATGTGTTATTATATCTGGGAATTATTGCTGTATAATGTCCAATATCATACTGATCCCCCTTAATTTTATGAAGTTCAGATAAGAAATTAGAGATATCTGCCCCTATATCAGATCTATTCTGTTTATCCAGATCATTATAAATTGAATATAAATCTGAGCCCAATAAATACTCAAGTATAATGTAATAGCCTGTACTGCTTATGATACCTTGGTCAGAAGCATGAATAATCCGGGGGACATGTACTAAGCTCTTTATCCTATTAATTTTATTCAGTTCCTCCTGCATCGGTTGCTTTGATGTGCGAATAAAATATTTATCATCTACAATAAATAATTCTTTATCAAAGCTACCGATTGTTCTTGTAACTTTATTGCATTCCAACCGATGTGTATTACATAGTATTCTAATATCTTTTTCTTCCATCATTTCCTCGTATGTCAATATGCAAAATTAAGCACCCATACCTTCCTTTCTACTCTATAAAATAATACTATAATGATATTCCTTTGATTACAATATGCGCTTTTCTCCTCCTCTACCTAGGATTTATACAAGCCTGACAATTACCCAGTCCGATGCTAACCCAATATTGAATTATGATGCCAATATAGGTCTTACATTGATTTTCTGATATATTTGGCGGTTATGGTTGTACTGTTTTCCACCATATCCTTTACAGTTCCGTGAAATACTATCTCACCACCATTACTACCTCCATCCGGTCCAATATCAATGATATAATCAGCATTTTTCATTACATCCTGATTATGTTCAATGATAATAACTGTATTACCTCTATCTACGAATCGTTCAAACAACATCATGATACTCTTAATATCAGAGGCATGGAGTCCGGTTGTGGGTTCATCTAAGATAAAAATACTCCCTTTATCATCCAAGTGTTTAGCAAGCTTCAAACGCTGTCGTTCTCCTCCTGATAAGGTAGAAGTAGGTTGTCCCAGGGATAGATATCCTAGACCAACTTCCACCATCGCTCTTATCTGCTTTGCAATTTTTTTCTGATCTTTAAAGAAGACAAGTGCTTCTTCCGCTGACATATTAAGTATCTCCATGATATTTTTATCATGATATTGAAAGGAAAGTGCTTCCTTATTATAACGATCTCCTTCACACTCTTCACAAACTGTAGTAACAGGGTCCATAAATACAAGTTCAGTAGTAATGAGGCCTTTTCCTTTACAGACAGGACAGCCGCCCTTACTATTGAAAGAGAATAATGATGCATCTTGACCAGTTGCCTGTGAAATTACTTTTCTCATATCATCGAAAAATCCCAGGAAGGTTGCCGGTGTTGAACGACCTGACGCTGTAATCGAAGACTGATCGACAAGTATAGTATCCTCAGCATTTTCTTTTGCAAATACATCCCTAATCAGTGTACTTTTACCGGAACCGGCCACTCCGGTTACTACGGTAAGAACATTAAGAGGGATATCTACCGATACATTTTTTAGGTTGTGACAGTTTGCATTTTTAACAGTTAGATATTTAACGGGAATTCTTGGCTTATCCTTTACCGGAATGATTTCTTTCATTGCATTTCCGGTCAGTGTCCCTGACAAAAGAAGATTTTCATAGCTTCCTTCAAATAATATTTCGCCACCATTCTTCCCTGCTAGCGGTCCAACATCAATAATATGGTCAGCAATACTAATAATATCTTTATCGTGTTCAACGACAAGAACTGTATTTCCTTTATCTCTAAGACTTCGAAGTAATCTACACATACGATGAACGTCCCTTGGATGCATGCCTGTACTTGGTTCGTCGAAAATGTAAGTCATTCCATTCAATGCACTGCCCATGTATCTGACAAGCTTAAGTCGTTGTGCTTCACCACCTGATAAAGTGGACGATTCACGGTTCATACTAAGATAAGGGAGCCCTATATCTATCATTCTGTCCAAAGACTTCACCATATCGTTGATTATAGTTACTGCTCTCTTGTCTTCGATTTTCAATAATTCCTCTCGTAAACCCGTAAACTCTAATTCACACATCTCAAAGATATTTTTCCCATTAATCTTACAGGAAAGAGTATGATCATTCAGTCTCTTACCATGGCAGCAAGGACATTCTTTTTGGGTAATAAGGTTTAATAATCTTTTGGTAGATGCCTCATTAATCGTGGAGGTATCGCGCATCAAGGCAGTCCTCCTAAGCTGATTAACAATACCCTCAATTTTCTTGTTTATGCGTTCCCCCTCAGGAGTTTTAGCACCGTAATAAAGAATATTCTTTTCTTCTTCTGAGTAATCCTTAAATTTCTTGTCTAAATCAAATAATCCCGTTTCAACATATATATTCCAATACCAATGACCAACACCATAGGCCGGAAGCTTCACCATTCCCTCGTTCCAGGACTGATCCCGATCTACTAATCCTCCTGTATCAATATCTGTAATATTACCTAACCCAGAACATTTTGGGCACATCCCATTCGGATCATTGAAGGAAAAATAAGATGCGGTCCCAATATACGGTGTTCCAATGCGTGAATATAAAACTCTTAATGCTGAATATAAATCGCTTATAGTGCCGACTGTTGAGCGTGCATTACCGCCTAGTCTGGACTGATCGACGATAACCGATGCTGAAAGATTATCAATATAATCAACTTTAGGCTTTTCATATTTGGGCATTCTTCCTCTGACCCATGCAGGATAGGTTTCATTCATCTGCCTCTGGCTTTCAGCTGCTATTGTATCAAACACAATACTTGATTTACCAGAACCGGAAACACCCGTAAATACAACTATTTTATTCTTAGGAATTGAAAGTGACAAATTCTTTAAATTATTTTGGTGTAATCCCTTTATTTCGATCCTATCATTCATTTTCTTCACCTTTCTTATCTGCTGGTATTTGGATTTGAAATATCTTCTTTACGTATCGAGCCTCGTTCTGATTTAGATAAACATCTATAAAACAGATTATATCACCATTTAAAATAGGAATAAAATGTTTTTTCTTTCTATTATCCAATAAATTGGTAACTATATAAAACTACATTTCTTTTGCATAAAAAACCTCTAGACTGATCATTTCATATCAGTCTAGAGGTTAAATACTTAAATTTTGAATGTTCTGGCTGTTGATGAACTATAGAGATTAATCGGTTAAGCGGATAGCACCGCTTACGGTTCTAACCATCAATTCACTTCCCTGGTTCCCGTAGGTGTAAGTTCCGGATCTTAAGTTACTCAGAAGCATATCCTGGTATTTTATATTCAACACACCCGAAGTTGTTTTTGTATCAACACGATATCCGTTGCCATTATTATTCAAACCGACTTTAATATTGCCACTGGTGCTGTTTGACTCCAATACAATATCTCCTTCACTTTTTACATCCACATTACCGGACTTTGAACTGGCATGACAACGTTTTACATTGACATTAAGGCTAATATTCCCGCTGATACTGCCAACTACCAAGCCCTCGCCACTGACTTTCTGAATATAGATTTTGCCGCTGATACAGCTAGCATCTGTATTATTCATATTCATTTCATCGATATCGATATCACCGCTGGTACTCCTGAGCTTACATTCACTTACCTTCACCTGATGCAATTCAATATCACCGCTTATGGAACTATGATCTATAATATCTGCCACAATGTTTTTTACTTCTATATCACCGCTGCTGCTTTTCATTGACAGGAATTTTACATCAACGCCTTCTGCTTTGATATCACCGCTCATAGTGCCTGCATTCAATTTGACGCTATTCACATTCTCTAATTGAATATTTCCACTGGAGCACTTTATCCGTGCATCTGTTGACATTACCTGTTTGAGAGAAATCTCACCGCTTGCTGCTCCCACGATAATTCTCTCTGCCTTTATGTCAAACAGCTTGATATCTCCACTTGAAGTTTTTACTTCCACATCATTCATTGACTCGGGCAATTCCACTTGGATGCGCATAGAGTTATGATTAAAATGAAACAGAAATACGGTCTTCCCGACCCTGCGGATTCCAGCATAAATTGTATTTCCCTCTTTATAGCTATAGAATTCAAAATACTGCTTCTGGCGCTCATTTCCGTTATTAACATAATTGATATTAACTTTTTGATTTGAGGATTTTACTACCGTAACATCAGCACACTCACCATTTATAACAAGATTTAAGCCAGCGCCGGTTTTCTTATTCTTGGTCTCCTCATTGCTTTCGTCAGAAGTATTCATTTGCTCCGCGTTCTGATCCACGGCTTCCTTCCTATCATCCATGTCAGCATCCTCAGGGGTGGTATTCAGACCCTCCGAGGCTTCTTCCTTTCCTCGATTATCCCCTCCAAAATCATAACTTACGTTACTCTTTTCTTCATCCTCAGGCTCTTCACCAACCTCATAGCTCTTTGATACATTTTCTGAAGAACCCTCAGCATCTCTATGATTGAAATCGAATGAATTCTTTAGGTAGGTATCAGTAAAATTATTAATGGAAGAGGTTGCTTGCTCCAGAGTATTTTTTATTGTATGTCCAAGCTCAATCACATCAATTTTACTGATTGCTTCACCTGCAGAATCCAGTGCACTGTTGATTGCACCACCGATCTTTTCACCATCGAGATTGGGAATATTAAACCAACGCTCACTTGATTTTGAATCACTAGAGTTCGACTGGTCTTCCTCCTTCTTATCCTTTGTGTTGCTATCGGCTTGATAAACCTCTTTGATTTCATTAACCAGGTCATTGATTGAACCCAGCTCCTCACAGATTTGTTCTTCACTTTTACCCTTCATAATACCGACTTGAAAATGTTCTTCATAATCAGATACGATTTCTTCCATAATACTTTCTTCTGTATCCTTTAGTGCTTCTTTTAAAGCATTCAAATATTCTATTTTATTCATAACCATCCTCCTATTCTAAAATATTCTGAACTACAGCCACAAAGTCTAACCATTCTTTTTTCAGGGAAGTCTGATATATTCGCCCCTGATCCGTTAAGTGGTAATATTTTCTGGCAGGTCCTTCACCGGACTCCACTAAATAGGTTTCAACATAGGCATCGTCTTTTAACCGTTTTAGTATAAGATATAATGTACCTGTTGAAATAACCATCTGCTTTGAAATAGTATCTGTCAATTCATAACCATATCGATCCGCTTCCACCAATTTCGAAAGTACACATAATTCCAGGACTCCCTTTTTAAATTGTGCATTCATCTGCTTACTCCTTTCCATCTGATAGGGATTTGTTTATCCATCCTTGTTACTAACTATCATTGCATTATATTTTATCACTTACTATTATATATTGCAATATAGTAATTTATATTATATATTAATTATAATGTATTTTTAATAAAAAGTCGGTGAAAGTGGCGAACTATTCCGCTTATAACGAAATGTTAAGTTTATTAGTATTTATTTCACAGAATCTTACTATATTTTAATTTGTCAATTCATTTACAATAAGTTATAATGATATCAGTTATTTTGAAATGCTTGGGTGGAGGAAATACCATGAATAGAAGAATAGGTGACGAAATCAAGGATATTGTGCAAAATGCAATCAATACGAAAGATTTTCGTCAATTAAATAAAGATATCTCGGATACCGTGAATGGTGCTTTGGATGAAGTGCATAAATCACTTTTCAATTCGGGCAACCGTCAGAACTGGCGCAAGCCTGATATTGATATCCACGTGAATGGTCCTCAGGATAACAATAACAGTACACGTGCAGACAACTTCACCAACCGTTATGGACAGGCTTATCATCGCAATCGTAACGAGAAACGTAATTATCGTAGTTATAATAACCAGAGACAAGACTTCTCCTATTCTGCCGGAGCCAATCAAAACACAACGAAACAACAGGCACCGGCTGTACGGACTCAGCCATTTCCGGTTGTGCCGGTGGGTAATGTCGCCGGAATTCTATTAACTGTTTTTGGTAGTATTGGTTTCGGAATTACCGGTCTTGCCATTGTTGCTTTATGTATCATAGGCCAAATAACCGCCCAGATCGCTTTCTTTGGAACCATTGCACTTTATATACTGCCATTATTCTTTATCAACCTGATCTTGTTTTATCAAGGCTCGCGGTTTAGGAAAAGAATAAGAAGATTTAGAAGATATATCGGAATCTTTCAAAATCAGGGTTATTATACCTTGAAGGAATTATCTGATCGTTTGAATAAGAGTAAGAAATCCATTATAAAGGAACTTCGAAAAATGATTTCAATCGGTATGTTTCCTGAGGGACACATCGATAAGCAGGAGACCTGTATTATATTAAATCATGAATGTTATCAGAAATATCTGGAGCTGCAACAGAATGAGTTCCGGAGGAAAATGGGTACACTGGAGGAAAATGCAAACCATTCAAGAGACCAGCTAGACTCTCCTGCTTCCTCCGCGACTGCTGCGGTGGATGAAGAGACGAGATCAGCTATTGAGAACGGACGCTCCTATATCCGTCAGATTAAGGAAGCAAATGATGCTATCCCCGGAGAAGCAATCTCTAAAAAGCTGATCTATCTTGAGGAACTCCTTAATAAGATTTTTAATCATATAGAACAACATCCGAATCAGCTTCCTCAGATACAGCAGTTTATGAGTTACTATCTTCCGACCACGCTAAAATTAGTGAATGCATATAAGGATTTTGATAAAGAATCCATACAGGGTGAGAATATTACATCCGCTAAAAACGAAATTGATCTTACACTCGATACCATCAATCAGGCCTTCGAGAAATTATATGATAGTTTTTTCCTGAATGCTGCGATGGATATCTCCACTGACATATCGGTACTAGAGACTCTTCTTGCTCAGGAGGGACTGACTCAGAAGGATTTTAAAACAAATCAATCTATGGGAGGATTAACCAATGAATAACGAAGTACCCACATTAACCTTTGAACCTTTTGAAGAGGAGCTCCTTCAGCCCGGCGTATTGAAGACCTCTGACAGACCCGAGCTGCTTAAGACGCAAAATACCCAACCCGAGGCTGTTGTATTTGATGAAAGCAGACTGTCACCGGAAGAGCAAAAAATGGTGACCGATTTTGCTAATTCAATAGATTTATCCAAATCTAATCTTGTTCTTCAATACGGGGTCGGTGCTCAGAAAAAGATTGCTGATTTTTCAGAATCCGCCTTAAACAATGTGAAAACCAAGGACTTGGGAGAGGTCGGTGAAATGCTCTCCGGCGTTGTGATAGAATTAAAGAACTTTGAAGCTGATGGCGAGGAAAAAGGCTTCTTTGGTTTATTCAAGAAGCAGTCCAATAAGCTATCCGCTATGAAAGCAAAATATGATAAAGCAGAAGTAAATATCAATAAAATATGTAATGTGCTGGAAAACCATAAGATCCAATTACTAAAGGATATTGCTACAATGGATAAAATGTATGAAATAAATAAAACTTATTTCAAAGAGTTATCCATGTATATCCTTGCTGGTAAAAAGAAATTAGCCAGTGTTCAAGCCGCGGAATTGCCAAAGCTCATTGAAAAATCGAATTTGACCAATCTTCCGGAGGATGCCCAGGCAGTGAATGATCTGGTAGCCTCCTGCAACCGCTTCGAGAAGAAAATTCATGACTTGGAATTAACCAGAATGATATCGATACAAATGGCACCTCAGATTCGTCTTGTTCAGGAAAACGATTCCATGATGGTAGAGAAAGTTCAATCCACCATCGTAAACACCATTCCTCTATGGAAAAGTCAGATGGTTCTTGCTCTTGGTGTCAATCATTCCGTACAGGCTGCTAAGGCACAAAGAGAAGTAACCAATATGACAAATGAGCTCCTTAAGAAAAATGCTGAGACACTTAAAATGGCAACGATTGAAACTGCCAAGGAATCAGAACGCGGTATAGTTGATATTGAAACTCTTCGACTGACAAATGAGTCTTTAATATCTACTCTTGATGAAGTACTTCGCATCCAGAGTGAAGGCCGTCAAAAGAGAAAGGAAGCAGAATTGGAGCTGAACCGCATTGAAGGAGAATTGAAAACAAAGCTATTAGAAATGACCGGTGTAAGAGAATAATACTTTACCTTCGTCCTCTGAACAGGTGACACCGGATTGAGGTTAAAGCCCCCTGGATTTCTCAGTTGAGATCCAGGGGGCTTATGTCTATTGGGTTAAAAGTATTGGTTCTAATAAATCACCTCACTATTGGCTCTTACAACGAACCAATTAATCTATTATAATCACATATAACAAATTATTTATATGGAGGAAAAATGATATGATCAATCGAACACTTGGTAAGTCAGGTATTGAAGTTAGTTCTCTGGGCTTAGGCTGTTGGCCGATTGGAGGACCGATGTATTCCAGCGACGGAACATTGGTTGGTTTTGATAACGTGAATGATGAAGAATCAGAAAGAGCTTTATTAACTGCATTGGACCTGGGTATAACATTATATGATACCTCCAGTGTATATGGCTGTGGTCATAGTGAACAACTTCTCGGAAAAGCTTTCTCCCACCAAAGAGATAAGGTAGTCCTTGCAACAAAATTTGGTTCTATCTTTGATGAAGAGACAAGAACTTGTTTAGGTAATAGTGTAGCACCGGATTTTATCCGACAATCCTGTGAGGATTCTTTAAGAAGACTAAATACGGATTATATAGATTTATTTCAATGCCATGAATGGTATGTACCCTTGGAGCAGGCAGGAAGTGTCTTTGAAACTCTGGATAAATTAAAAGAGGAAGGTAAAATCAGAGCGTATGGCTGGAGTACTGATCACCCTGACTTAATCAACTATTTTGTTAAGAACACCAACGGCTGTGCGATCCAGCATCAATTCAACGTCTTCATTAATGCAGACGGGATTTTGGACACTTGTGAAGCATATGATATGGCAAGCATCAATCGCTCTCCATTGGCAATGGGGCTGTTAAGCGGCAAATACTCCAGCACCTCTGAAGCCTTAGTTGGTGATATCCGTGCTAATAATATAGATTGGAATTTCTATTATAAGGATGGTAAGGTTAATCCGATCCTCCTGGATCGATTGGCTCAAATCAGAGAAATACTAACTTCAGACGGAAGATCTTTGGTTCAAGGTGCACTTGGTTGGTTGTGGGCAAAAAGCAATCGGACCCTTCCGATACCGGGATTTAGAACCGTGAAGCAGGTAGAGGAGCTGGCAATGGCTATGACATTTGGTCCTCTTACGAATAATCAGATTGAGCAGATTGATAGCATCATTGAGAAGATCTCAATAGTAGAATAAAATAACATTTAATCCTGGCAGACTCACATGCCGAGTGTGGACGTTTAGTTCTTCATCCACATAAATACGAGGAGGATTCTTCAAATGAATAATGAACTTCAAACCAAATGGAAAAAACAGACCCTACTTTTTCTAATCAGTCAATGCATCACTCTGTTTGGTTCTACTCTTGTGCAGATGGCAATTGTTTGGTATGTAACTATGCAAACATCATCTGGTGCATGGGTGGCTGCATTTACTATTTGTTCTTATCTGCCGCAGTTTCTTATTTCTTTTGTCGGTGGAGTGTGGGCTGATCGATACCAGCGAAAGAAATTGATTATTGGCGCAGATGCGGCGATTGCTGCTGCTACCCTGGTAATGATGTTAACTATGCCACAATTAACCGCTGAACCGGCTTTGTTAAGTGGATTACTTATCATGTCAATTATCCGTTCTCTAGGAGCAGGTATTCAAGCTCCGGCAGTGAATGCCGTTATACCACAGCTTGTACCGAAGGAACAATTAATGCGTTACAACGGTATCAATGCTACCATGCAATCCGTTGTCCAGTTTGCAGCTCCCGCTGCTGCCGGAGCTATTATATCTATTAGCTCATTGCGCTCTACAATGCTGGTGGATATTTTGACAGCAGTAATTGGGATGGGTATTCTATCTTCTATTTTGCTCCCGAAGCAGAATATTATTATGGAAAATACATCTGTCTATGCAGATATAAAATTGGGAATTAAGTATGCTTTTTCAGATAAGTTGATTGGAAAGCTGCTCATTGTGTATGGATTATTTATTTTCCTGGCTGTTCCGGCGGGCTTCCTCGCCGGGCTTCTTGTGCGAAGGGTCTACGGTGATACCTATTGGTATCTGAGTATGGTGGAAATAATAGGGTTTGCAGGAATGTTGGCAGGCGGTCTTGTTATGAGTATATGGGGTGGTTTCAAAAGTCGTGTCAAGACATTATTCTTAAGTCTAGTTGCCTTTGGTGCATTTGCCATGGGAATGGGAATTACCCAAAGCTTTATCCTATATCTAATTTACATGCTGCTTTATGGTATCGCTATGACCATGGTACAGACATCAATTACGACGATGCTTCAAGAGAAAACAGAGGTTTCTATGCAAGGACGCATATTTGGTCTGCTCGGTTCTATGTACTCTGGTTTTTTACCGATTGGAATGGCGATTTTTGGACCCTTGGCAGATGTTGTTCCGCTTCAATGGATTATGGTTTATTCAGGTGTTGCATTAATTATTATTGCTATAATCACACATTACAAAATGAAATCCGTGTAATAAATATAACCGGTAAAAACAATACTAAAAATATAATCCATAACAGGATATGAATAGAAGAAGGGCGGTTAATCATTAAGATTCACCGCCCTTCATATAAGTCTATACGCTACCTGTTGCAGTCTATAAGCATGGTTTTTGACTAGCTCCTCCACGTTGAGTATTTAATCCGCCTTCTTAAAAATTATGCAGGTTGTCTGATCCTGATAGTCGTAATTCTCCGATTTCATTTTATACAGATAGTCCTCAGCGTAGTACTCGAGATCAAAGCTCCTATCTATTTTTAAGTTGTTCTGCTCAAGATATGCATTACATTCTTGAAACCATTTCGGTCCCAGCTCCTTAAGTTCAACTTCAAAACAGTAATATTCACCTTCTGTTCTTGTGAATCTATAATACTCCTTTCCCTCAAATGAAGTTACGGGCACTAAAGGGGTATAGCTAAAGCTATCAGCTTGAAAATCAGAATCCAAAGCCATAAACCTATCATTAACATCTCGATTTTGAATATCAGAATTTATAACATCTAATTGCAGCTTTCTGAAGTCTGTTTCGTCATGCTTTTCGAAAAGTATCTTTGTCATAATTCCCATATACTTCTGTTCCTTAAGAAATAATAACTTACAATTCATACCTTACTATTCTCCCCTCGATTTTGTTCATCTCACAGCACTGGCTGTAATTCGTATTATCATGAAGAAAAGACTTCACTCTGAGATAACTTTATTATTTTAAACAGTAATATAATGAGTGTATCCTTCTTAATCTGTCAACAGCATGTCATATTATAATTATTCTTAAGTAAACTTATCATTATTTGAAAAGCTTCTTATAAAACGGCTTTAGAGTGTTAATATAGATGAGCTACTGATATAATAATATTCTCTAAATGCAAGGAAATCATGATGTATGGAGTATACGGTCTACTTTACTTATGTTTTTATTTCCTAATCTGTTGCAAGATATCAAATACTTCCTCCGGAGAAACACCTTTTATGCTGAGTTCCACCAGAATATCTTCATATAATACACTGAAACGCATCCTCTGCCCCGGCTCATCACCTGAGTCTGAAATTTCATATGTCCGTGACTGAACCTCATCAAAAGTCAATTCATCAATCAGGAAAATCGGATTGTCTACTATTTCTCTTAATTCGTCAGGTACAGAATCTGCATGGGGAATTGGATAAAGTGTAAGGTCGTAATTCCTGGGATTGTCAGCAGAAGTGATACGAATTTTATCCTCATCCTCCAGTAGTGAAACATGCCAATTTATATATCCCATTCCTTTTGACCAATTAGCAAACAGTACATTCTCCTCTTGATTGATAAAGCGATGAGCATCCTCAAACACAAAACCAAGAGGGATTTCAGATGGTAGATATGCACCAAAATCAACATCTGCACGGGCTTCATCAAGACTAAGTCGATCATCCCTCAGCTCTGGTACGACAGGATGAAATACAGTAAGGTCGGCTACTCCTCCTTCAATCAGCAGACCGATAAGCTCTGATATCTCATTTTCAAGAGCTTCCTTATCTGCTTCTGTGCCACTAAGCTCTACGCAATATGCTACCTCCGAAAGCTTGAAGGTCGCAAAATAGATGATATTCTTAACCCCTTTACTATTCGGCTCTGTGGTAAATTTGCCTGCGGTAACTGTACAGCCAAGTACATCTGAACTTTTTGTTTCACTGTCAAATACATAATCGAGTACAACTTCACCTGGTGCAAGCTGGATATATGTTTCAAGTCCAGCAGCAGATATAGCATAGGCATCAATATTAAACAGGCTTGTGCCATTTTCGTTATTTTGAAAATTTGCCGTAGCCTTTATATTGTGTGTATCATTAAGCACCGGAAATACGGCTTCAATTTCATTGTCAGTCATCTCCTGCCAAAAATGTCCCGAAATACTGATATCAGCTGCAGACTGACCCTCGGCCTTATTGAAATACAGAGTATATTTATATGATGAATCGGGTGTTCCTGTGATCGAACCTGGTTCTGAGACAGGTGCGTTTTTACCCGGTGTCGGGGCTACATTATGCTGCGATAACTTTGGTATTATGAAAACTCCAAGTAAAACCACTGCCAGATAAGCAAAGGCTGCGATATAACGTCTGATCATAATAGGCCGATACTTCGGTGTGACTTCGGTGCGTGACATGATTTTTTCATGTAATGTATTCGAAACCGATACTTTATCCATGTATTCGTTATATGCTTTCATAATCGTCCTCCTTTAAAATGGACCTGAGCTTTTGTCGCGCGCGAGTTAGGTGACTCCTTACAGTAGATTCCTTTTGCCCAGTCAAAACAGAAATATCCTTAATAGAATAACCCTCATAATAAAACAAATGAATGACTGTTCGATATTTTGGTGGTAATGTCATGATAATTTCCAGTAATTCATGTTGCACCGGCTCTGAAGCAGGGTAGGATTCAAGAAGGGGAACTACTCGCTTACGCCAAGGGGATCTCAATCGGCTATTGCAGAGGTTTATTGTTACTCTTATAAGCCAAGCCTTTTCATGCTCATCCGTTTCAAATTCCGGAGCTTTCTCATAAGCACGTAAAAATGCCTCTTGCACTATATCCTCGGCATCGGACATGATTCCTGTAATAGCGAGTGCAATACGATATAACCGATTTTCATGTTTCATTACAACCGCTTCAAAGTCCTCCGGCCGATAGGACTTATATGCCATTTACTTCACCTCCTTCAACCTATATACACTTTAGACGACAAAAAGGCTGCAAAATATTATTAAATTATTCCAGTGTACCCCCACCGGTATAATATCGTCACAATTACCGTAATAAACAATACAAGGTAAAGCATTCCAACTGCTATCAACTCTCTATTACTACGAACATAAAAATTAGGGTATCCAGACGTTGTAACCTCCTGCAAAACAGTCGAAAGAAAGGTACAATGCCTGAAAACCCTTTATATATAAATATCTCCAGTAATAATAATTATGAACCTTGTTAGCAAGACAACCGTCTCATCATGCCATGAGTGTCAAATTGCTGCCAGTTCCAGTTCCTCTGATATCCCCTTGGCGGAAGGTATTTTTCTAATAGATTCTTCATAACAGAACCTTTTACAATACGATTACCGGATTTTAGCAACAGGAGCTTTTAGCCTGCATATGCAAATTTAATCATCATATTGCTTGGATATTTTTGCTTGACTATATCAGGTAAGCAATCGTTTCTAAAGGAAACGGCATCAAAAAATACTTCCTTCTTAAGTTTATTAATACTACCATAGGGGTCTGCAATAGAGTATGTTTCATCTGCATCATCATATCCGATCAGGGCTGAGTAATGCAAAACAGGTTTTCCATCACCCATTAAATTATCGGTAAGATATAGGATATGTAAAGGAATATTGGATTGAAGACTGCATAATATGACCTCTGACATCTTATCGATATCACCATAGACAATTTCTGCTTTATATTTTTTTAAGTATTTACTATAAACCTCCATCAGTTTACGAAAAGTAATACCAAGTGCATCAAAAGGTTCATTTTCCACAAGAAAATCCTCATCAATATTCTGTCCTTCTAAAAATGACAGAATCATTCCCGCGGTTGCATAACCACAAGTATTGTTTCTTTTTTGCTTTACTAAGCCAAAATTATTAATGATCAAATATCCTACACCTACCCTTCCTCTCTCAATACTTTAAAGAATATGCTTATGTACAGCTATGCCTGGAAGTATCCAGGCTTTGTTCAAAGTCTGAAACAACAATGCCTGCTTAGTCATATACAAGTTCGGTCCCTACTCCGGTCTCCATCAGATTTACAACCTTGGATAATGCAATTTTTGAATTCAGATCTGTGCAATGACAGGCATACACAATCCCAGGCTGTAGTTTCTTCATGTATTCCAGAGTTCCTTCGAGCTGGGTTTCCGATGGATTAAGAAGATGAAAGCCTCCTACGATAGCCAATATTCTTTCATCCATGCATATTTTTTTAGCATATTCAATAATATTGCATATTCCGGCATGTGAGCATCCGGTAATTACCACAAGCCCTTTATCCGACTGGTAAACAAGCGCAGAATCATCCAATAGAAAATCTTCCTTTGAGATTCCGTTATTAACCGTAATACCCAGAGGCCGCCTGTTTTCAAATTCATTCACTCGTTCAATTTGCCCAAGAAAGACTATCCTTTTACTAATCCAAAAAGGACTTCTGGATAAATGAAAATTAAAACATGCCTTTAAAGCCTCTTCGGAATAGATAAAGCCTATCTGTTCACCATCATTGATTTTGGGACACAGGGCAAGAGGATGCGCTACTAATGTAACCGGTTTATCACTGCTCCCCTGGCTAAAATAATCCAGACTACCTATCAGATGAGAGATCCCCCAGGTATGATCAAGATGCCCATGTGATAGTACGACAAAATTGATGTCCTGAAGATGGATCCCCATTTTATAGGCATTTCTTAATAAGATATCTGAATAGCCCGTATCGAATAATATCTTACATTCTTCGTCCTCAATATAATAAGATAATCCAGGTTCACCATAGTAATTCTTATCTATGAGCGTGTTGTTATCCACAAGTACGGTTAATTTCATTTTTTACCCCTCCTATTCGTATATTGCTCATGGTATTGGTAACAATACCGATGGATTCTCAGTCACTTTTATTATGTACCATATACCAATACGAATTGCTAGAATCCAATAATATTCTTAACAGAACTGTATTTATCTCTGATCATGTTACGTGCAATATCAATCAAACCATCATAATTTTCCTCGACTCTGCCATTATACCAGCTTATACCTTCAGCATAGCTTAATTTTCTGATAGAGAACGCAAAATACAACCAATAGGAAGGATTGACAATTTGTGAGACTGCATCTGCATTTGAAATACAGACTTCTTCCAAGTTACCTTCTCCAATTTTAATTGGCTTGGAATGGGATTTTATCACTTGCTTAATAAGCTTAATATTATATGGATCATATGACTTTTCCATCAATATGGATTCAGCAATTTCTGCACCCAAATCAGAATGCCTATTAATGGTGCTGATATCCCTCACTGCAGATATATCGTGAAGATATGCCGAAATTTCAACTATTTCCCGGTCTGCCCCCAATAGCTCTGCCAGTCTGCAGGCATATTCCTTTACAATCAGGATGTGCTGGTCAAAAAATGCGCTTCCGAATACGTTTTGAGTTTTATTGCATTCCAGCTTAATCAATTCTCTAATATCTCCAGTAACCATTTAAACATTCCTCAATCCTTACCATAATCGTAGAAGCAACCTTCTTCAACCAACACTATAAAACAGGAACCCGATTGCATTTGTCATTTTTGAACCTGAAGACCATCGTGATCCCTGATATAGAAATATTTCCAATTGATTATCTTCCTTTCTGTATATTTTTGTCTATGGTAATTTAGTAGTAATTTTTATCTCAATTTGCTCTAGTTTAGCAGCTTTCTAATATTGATATCTTCTACAAAACCCATCACATTGTATAATACAAGTACATCTGTTATTCCATTTTGCTCAATTAATTCATCTATATTCCCATTATAGTAGCGCAAGTCAATCATGTAGGACGTCTCAAAATGATTCACCGCAAAAGGAACAAAGGAATGAGCATAAGAATCTTTAATTACTAAAAGCTTTCTTCCACTTTCATTATTGGTTTGAATTTCCACTAATGCATTATTGCCACCCATATATACAGAATATTTATCTTTTCCTTCTAGTTTTTTTAAATCATATAAAGTGTCTGTCTGTTCGACCATATTATAGGTCAATTTATATTTTTTATCTTCTTTGATTTCATATAGATAAATTTTATCTGGCTTAACATTCGTATTAACCTTCGAATGTATCGTTCCATAGAATTCATCAGACACCAAAGTAATATTAAACTGTTCCTTGTCCAGTGGATCAAAGCCAACACTTATAGCCCATTGCTCATAAGCATAATATGCCCCAAGACTGGTCCAATGATGGTCTGTTCGATAGTAAATATATTCATCCTTGTGCTTCATCAGGACTTTTCTCACATCAATAAAGGTATCCTTAGGAATACTTAATGCTAAATTATCCATGTAGGAATATTGATTATACCCTATACCTGCAGCAAAAGACGGTAATTTATCTGTCAGCACTTCAGATGCTGTTGGTATAAGCATAACTCTTACATTTTCCTCACCAAGCTTTGATGCATAGTTCTGAATAAATTCTGCTAAATAATCTCTATTCTTATCTGCCTGCTCTTTTGATACCTCACTATTATTATGCTTTTCAATCAGATAGTCATCTTTTGCAAAATAGACGGAATTAATCTCCTGCTTAAGTATTGCTCTCTCAAGGATAACTTTCATACCAATCCATTGATCTCTTATAATGAACTGATCATTGATATAATCGTCTATACCTTTCATATATTCGCCACTTACGAACTTGTCAATTGTAAACTTAGGCATTTCTGCTAAGTACCTGTTCTCGTTATCAGAAAAAACCTTTTGGGGTGTTGCCAAATTCCACAGGATAAACCCCGACCAAACAAATGTAAATATGCTGAAAAATATTTTGTTAAAGGTAAGCTTCATTCTTTCACCTCATTAGAATCTAAAGTACAAAAATGGATTATAAGTGCTATCCACCAAATAGGCAACGCATCCAATGAAAACAAAAACATAAGCGAAGGTAGCACAGACAAATACATATCGTTTGTTAGAAATCTCTGTGGAATCTAACACCTTCTTAAAATGCGGAGTAGAAAAGTAGGCTGCCAAAGCAAATATGACCCCGTAACTTAATAGATAGTATAAAGCCTGATTATTATACAACGGTATATTATTTAGTCCGAACATACCCTTCAGATAATGCGTAGTTTTACTTAGATCTTCAAAGTTGAAGATTACCCAGCTGATCATAATAAGGAGAAGTGTATAAAAGTGTCTAAATATGCCTGGAAGCTTATCCAGTAATTTTAACAAAAAGTATTTCTCTAGAATTAATATCACTGCAAAGTATAACCCCCAGATAATAAAGTTCCAGGAGGCTCCATGCCAAAAACCTGTCAAAGCCCATACAATAAGCAGGTTTCTCAGATGCCTTAGCTTTGAGCACCTATTTCCGCCCAGGGGGATATACACATAATCACGAAACCATGCTCCAAGTGTTATATGCCAACGACGCCAGAACTCTGTAATGCTTTTAGATATATAGGGGTAATTGAAGTTCTCATCAAAGCTAAGGCCAAATACCCTTGCCAGACCAATCGCCATATCTGAATAACCGGAGAAGTCAAAATATATCTGAAATGTATATGCTATAATTCCTATCCAATATAACAGTACAGATGCATCTCCGGCAGTTCCCTCTGATATTTGACTCCATATAAGTCCTACATTGTTGGCTATTAAGACCTTTTTCCCTAATCCTATAATAAATCGACGCATTCCAATAGAAAAGCTATTGTGAGTAAGCTTATGATCGTCTAAATCATTTTCTACCGTCACATATCTAACAATTGGTCCGGCTATAATCTGTGGAAACAATGTGGTATAGGCTAAGTAATTATAATATTCCTTTTCACAGCTGGTTGTACCACGATATACATCAACGGCATAGGATATGGACTGAAATGTGTTAAAGGATACTCCAATCGGAAGTATGATTTGTATAAATGGAGACTCCATCCCAAACAGTCCAAATATATTATCCATAAGGAAATTGGAATACTTAAAAAATATAAGCACCCCTAAATTACTGCATACTGATATTAACATATAAATCCGTCGCAATTTTATATTGTCACGGTGCTTTTCCATTCGTTTTGCACATACAAAATCTTCGATAGAAAGCAAAAACATAATAGGTAAAAATCTAATCTCACCCCATGCATAAAACACAAAACTTGCGATGATCATCACCAAATTTTTAAGTTTATCTGGCGCCAGAAAATATAACACTATCATTACTGGTAGAAAATAAAATAAAAAAGTTAAACTACTGAATACCATTTTAATCTCTCAATCATTTAAAGAGGTCATTAAAAGCAATGACTCCCTTTTCAACTTCAGCTTCTGCGAATTGCTTCGCTTCCTCCTCGGTAGCGTCCATATTCTCATTAATAGCACCTACCAATAGAAAACATACAAAGTCCCCGTTACGTACTACCTTCGTTGCATTAATCTTAGGTAAATTCATAGGATACTGGAATGTATCGTTAATTTTATTTTCCTTGGCAGTAATCAAAGCAGCTTCTACAGCATCTGCCTTTCCTTCTTTGGCCTTTACTATAACCACTCTGTCAACGTGATTACTTATCATAGGCATTTCTGCTTTTACTGTTTCATACATATCAGTAGTAAGACCAAATTCCGTTTCTAATAATTCAGGGTCAATCTCCATGTTGGGAAGATAGTTTTCTCCGTACGCTGCCTTAATTGCATTTGCTATATCATCTACTGTAACATTTGTTGTTGCATAGGTATCTTCTTTGGAACATCCGGTCATAAATGCTAACGCTAATGCCACTACTAATAAAATTTTTGATATTTTTTTCATAATATAATCCTTCTTTCTTTTCGTTAATATGATTTGTCTAGCATTTTATTGTTATAAATTTACCATATGGATTAATATAGCTATTTCTTTCAGCCTCCCATACAAATATGTCCATAACCTGGCTATCCCCAGCGTAAACATCAATAAATACAATGGCTGTTTGACCTGCAGTTAAATCAATTACATCATTAATTAGATATTTTGATAATTTTGTGCTTTGTCAGAAATCATATGAAGGCTCCTCATTTGGTTTTCTTTTATTACTAATTATTCGTACAACATAATAAAAGGTTACACATAAAATATATTTTATATGTAACCTATCCTCTATTTAAGCTATTAAATTTTCAATGGGTTATGGTCTCCACCTATTCAGTGGGTATAATTGTTATATCGTATAAGTCTGAACCTCTTTGGTAGTAACCATACATTAAGTTATCTTCTTCTATTATGATTTACTTACTGACATCTACTTATACAACCATTTTTCAAGTTTTTATACGTGCATAAGAAACCGTAAAATTGAAGTCCGGTGTGACGTCTGGACCTTATTATTCTTCAATGTTATCTTCTTCTACTTTTGCTGGAAGAACTGAACAGTGAGGCCGTTTGGATCCTTGATTGTGATATATTTCATGGCGGGTGTCTCTACTGGGTCGCCAAGTAATCCAATCCCTTTGCTTTCTAGAGTTTTCAGCATTGTGTCAACTGAGTCGACGGAAAAACCAATCGAAATAAACTCGCTGTGATTGATTGCTGTCTTACTACTGTCGGCAAGAAGCTCCACTAGAGTTTCGTTCTCGGTTCCGTTGCCCATAAAAGCGATTTCAATTCCAGGCCCGGCGGGAAAACGCCGCTGCAATTTAAGACCTGCCAGATCGGCATAAAATGCGATTGATTCCTCCAAATTTTTAACATAGATAGTTGTCCATAAAAGCTTCATAATCATTCTCCTTTGTAAATTTTTTGGGTAAAAAAATCTTTAATGTAGTATTGCTATGTAGAGCCAAGGCAATTTTTACAGAATAATCTGAATCTGAAGGCACACGCCCTCTGATACAGGTATATTTCTTAATGATTATCTTCCTTACCGTTAGCTTTGTCTATGGTAAAATAGTAGTATAAAATTTACAATATAGATAAGACAGAAATTAAGAATTTCTGAAAGCCTCATTGGATTTAAGGTTGTCATGTTAAACCAACTGTCCGAATATTTTATCTTTTGGCTGTCAAGAACCTTTTTCTATCCCTTTTACATATCATCTGCAGGGTGTCCCTCGCCGTTTTAAGTGCGTTAGGTACGCCTCCTCCCGGTACAAGCCATTGTCCTGTCATATAGAAATTATCAAGACCCGGTAATGTTTTATCTATGCTCTTTGCAAAGTTGGCGGTAGTAGGCAGCCAGCTCATCGTCGCACCCTTCCATGTGCCGGTATATCGAACATATGTTGCCGGAGTAGCTACATCCAAAGCTTCTATTTCGTTTTCAATACCAGGATATATTTGTGAGATTGCTCCTATTATATCTTTGGTGAGTGCTTCCTTCTCTGCCCGATATCTTTTTCTATCTGAATAGAGGTTCTGCCAATAATCATAGTCGGTGAAAATACGCACTGCGAGAGACGTTCTTCCTTCGGGAGCGAGGCTGGAGTCACAGGAGTAGTTTTGTAGTATCATATACGGCACCTCTGCACCTGCGGCATAAACTGGCTGCTTTAAACGTATATGCATCAGTTTGGGTTCGTTGATCATGTCTCGCGCCACACCTAGAGAAATCTGAATATAAGGAGGATAGGTGGGATAAGATCCATACCATTTCTTTATCTTTTCTGTGGAATATCGTCCACCTAGCATACGGTTAAGCGTCGTATATCCGTCTGCCGCAGAGATCACATAATCAGCATAATTCGTTGAACCGTCTACGAGTTTAACTCCGACGGCCTTTCCTTCTTCTACAATTATTTCCTCCACGCATCTGTCATACCTAATATTCCCACCTAGCGAAATATACTTTTCTTCCATTGCCTTTGCAACTTTCAACGAGCCTCCTTCAGGATAGCCAGCTGTCCCAGCAGCACACCACGCCATAGTACTCGCGAACAGGGAAACAGGGAAATTGCCGCCCCATATGCTTTCCAACAGCAACCTAAGGAGTGGGCTTTTGAATTTTGCGGCCAGCTCGGACATAGTAATCTTACCGTATTTGAAGAACGCACGGTATTGCTTCAGATTTAAAATCATCTCCGGCATCATTTTAAGATAGTCTACAAAATTAAAAAGCTCCTGTGCCTTTGCCACATTTGGTTTGAAACCATAAAACGTCCGTATCAGGTCACAAAGTTCGCCTATAACTTTATCATCTTTAGGGGAATGACGTAACAGCTCTTCCGATAGTTTGTCCGGGTTAAAGTAAAATCTGACGGTATCCCCATTATCGTCTAAAAAATCACAGTATGAATCATGATTAATGAAACGGCAGTTATCTATTACTCCTACTTCTCTCCACAATGGATAGAACATGCCGTCGGGTGAGGAGCCGGTGAGCCAGTCAAGGCAGCCGTCGAAGGTATACACACCTCGCTTCCATGATGTACAAAGACCGCCGGGGATATTGTGCATTTCGAAGATTGTACTGTTGTAACCGTTCATCTGTGCATAGCAGCCTGCTGCTAGACCTGAAATTCCTGCACCGATAATGATGATCGAACTGTTATTCATAGATTATCCTCCATCAAAGTAATTATCACTATATAGTATTGATAGCTTCTGATACAGCATCTATGATTCTTCGGTAGTAGTTGGAGTATTAAAATAGAAGACTATATCATCCTTCCGCAATTCAACGGTTTGTTCATATATTACCACGATTGGTATAAAATTACAATCACCCCTGCAATGTCTGCCCTCCAACACATGGAACCAACCAACAATCTTCCTGGCACACAACGCTCATTCCATTGCAATTAGGTACGCAATTAAGACACAAATCTAATCGAGCGAACCTTGGTAATTTTGATAGTTGATATCTTGATTTACAAGATAGTCGAATATTATAAGATTTGTGCCCTCTAATTGTTCCTTATGCATATCTACCGCATTTATACGATTATTAGAATAAGTTTTATAATAATATATACCTTTTTCCTGATCCATACAAGAAGAGTAGGTTGTTAAATCTTCTAACCCTTCGTCTGTAAGGACACCACCCTTAACCATTTTCACATAGTCCAGCATATGAAAAAATTGTGCTATGGCTTGCACCTCTCCTTCAATTTTTGGCATATGTGAGCGAAGATAAGCAATCCTTACAAATCTGGAAACTGAAGCAAAGTCACCAGGTATACCTAATGTTCCAGCTCCAACACCTAAGGCATTTAACGTATGCTCACCCCACTTAGTTTCTTTTGGTGAAGTTGGTGTCAGATGTAAATACTCGTTTAAGTTAGTTAGATGCCAATCAAAGGTAGGATTGTTGGTCATCACTCCTATGGGGTTATCATGTACAGCTAGGCTGTCTTTTGTCTTCTCTACCACAATAGCCTTTCCTGTCTTATCTGCAATCATCCAGTGAAGCATTGGAACAGGTGTTTTATCATTGATAGGGCAATCAACTAGCTCTAAATGCCCAATCCCCTGTTTAACCTCTTCTACTGTTTCATGATTTGATAATACCCATTGTATAAAGTCATAGGGTGCAATATTATTTTTCCCTTCAATAGGCTCCTTTTCAAAGTATGCATACCCTTCAAAATTTAATCCTGCACAGCCAAGACCCACTTCATTTAAACCATCCGCTAAAACAGGGTGGTTATCAATTACCGTTCCCATCCCAATCATAGCACGATTGTTGGTCACTACATTACCTGTTACTCTATCTTGATATTGATAGCTTCTTGGAATAATCATAACTGCTTGATTGAAATTATATGCCAAGTCCATATTTCTTCCAAAAAAACACTTGCCCTCTTGAGATTGAATACATAATCCTGTACACAAGTTGACTCACCTCATTTTCATATTTTCTTCTTAATTAGTAGCTTAAGCTACTATAAAATTATACTTCTACATCTTTGT
>JAEZJV010000075.1 GCA_023415635.1 Bacillota bacterium
CATAAACCATATAGTTTTTCAACTGTTATGATAATTTTTTTGTTTCAATATATTTTGTTCCTCTTTACTTCAATGTATTCTGCAATAGAAATCGAGACAAGCTTAAAATTCTCAGGTGGGAGCATAACGGATTTTAGCTATACTATCTCAGACTAGAATAAAGTAGATTTCTATGGCCTAACACCAATAAAAATGGAGATCTCTTGTTTTCCTAAAAATGCTTCAAATTCTGTTTGGCAAGGTGGCAAGGATTTGACAGTTACAAATATACATACGAAATGTAGCTTTTACATAAAGTCTATTGACTTTATCTGGTAATGATATATAATAAGAAACAAATGTTGCGCAACAATAGTTGCTAAATGAGGTAAGCATGCCACCAAAACACAAATTTACAAGAAACGAAATTATACAGGCTGCAATAGAGATTGCACGAGATGAAGGCACTTCTTCTATTACTGCCAGAGCTTTAGGTACAAAATTAGGCTCATCTTCTAAACCTATCTTTAGCATATTTGATAATATGGATGAATTGCAAAATGAGGTTAAGAAAGCGGCAAAAACCTTATATGCAGAGTATGTAAAGAAAGGTTTAGAACAAGAATTACCATTTAGGGGAGTCGGCACACAATATATTTTGTTTGCTATCAAAGAGCCGAAATTATTTCAGCTTCTCTTTATGTCCGAGCAAGAGCAGAAGCCCGCGGTTACCAACGCATTACCCATGATTGATGATAGCTACGAGACTATTTTGTTATCTGTTCAAAACGGCTATCACCTTTCCGAAGAACAAGCGAAACAGATGTATCGTCATTTGTGGATTTATACACACGGAATTGCGGTGCTTTGTGCAACAAATATGTGTGTATTTACCGCTGATGAAATTAGCAATATGATTACGCAAGTATTCAGAGGTGCATTGAAAGAAATAAAAGGAGCTACGGCACAATGATTATAGTATCGAATATAAGAAAATCCTACGGCAACAGCTCAGGTAAAAACGAAGTGTTAAAAGGGATTGATTTACAAATCGCAGACGGAGATTTTACCGCTATTTTGGGTTCTTCGGGATCGGGTAAATCTACGTTCTTGAATTGCTTATCTGGACTTGAACGCCCCGATTCAGGCAGTATCAAGTATGATACGATTGATATTACCAAGCTTTCCGACACGGACATTACAAGATTCCGAAAGGACAATATCGGCTTTATATTCCAACAGTATTATCTCCTTCCTAATATGACCGTTGAAAAAAATGTAAGAATGGGTGCTGACCTTGCCGACAATATGGATTACCGAGAGATTATAAAAGCTGTTGGGCTTGAAAACAAAATGAATAAATATCCGAGTGAGCTTTCGGGTGGCGAACAACAAAGAGTATCAGTAGCCCGCGCCCTCGCAAAAAATCCCAAAGTCTTATTTTTAGACGAGCCTACCGGTGCACTTGATGAACAAACTGGTAGACAAGTTCTTGACTATATCTTCAAGTTACATAAAGAATATGGTTTTACGATGGCTATGGTTACACATAACCAAAATATCTCAGAAATGGCCAACACGGTTATTAAAATGAATAGCGGAAGAATAGCCGAGGCCTACACAAACGCTACTCAAAAGACCGCATACGAGATTGGGTGGTAATGTTATGGTTGTAGGATTAAAAGATACTGTTAAATTGTTTGGTATATCTATTATTTGTTGTTGTGCAGTTTTTGTGTGTACTTTATTTTTAAATTACAATATTGATCTCGCGTCTATCAAAAATGAGATTACAAACGAAGCTGGTATTGTTATGTATAACGCACTAGTTTCAGGTGGAAGGGTTACGGCAGCCATTACGGGCGGTTGTCTTGTATTAACCTCTGTTATTATGCTTTTGTTCTATGCAAAGAACTATATAGACACTCATGGCAAAGAGCTTGGAATACTCAAAGCTCTCGGTTACTCCAACATCAGATTAGCAAAGCATTTTTGGGTGTTTGGGCTTTCTGTTCTTGTGGGTTGCGGTTTAGGTTTTGTAATAGCGTTCCTTTATCTGCCTACGTTCTATGAGTTGCAGAACGCAGAGGGACTTTTCCCCGAATTACCGGTACAGTTCCACCCTTTATTGACATTCCTCTTAATTGGTGTGCCTACAATCGCTTTTACCGTTCTATCAGTGCTGTATGCCTACTTAAAGTTGAAAAATCCCGTATTGTATTTGCTACGTGAAAAGCGAGAGTATAAAACAAAAATCAGCAAAGAAGATACAAAAGATTCTCCTTTTTTGAAAGGCTTGTCAAGCACCACCTTAAAAAGCAAAAAGACACTTATTTTCTTTGTTGCGTTCTCTTCATTCTGTTTTTCGGATATGGTGCAAATGTCTTTGTCGATGAAAGAAATCTCAAGTGAAACCTTTTCATGGATGGTGTTATTGATTGGTCTGATACTCGCCTTTATGACCTTGTGCTTATCGCTTTCAAGTGTTGTTAAAGGGAATACAAAAACCATTGCTATGATGAGAGTTTTCGGGTATGATTATAGGACTTGTAGCCGCTCCATACTCGGAGCATACCGACCTATATCATACATTGGATTTGCGATAGGCACAGTTTATCAATACAGTTTGCTTAAAATTATGATAACCCTTGTATATACCGATATTGAGAATATGCCCGAATACAACTTCGATTTCAAGGCCCTTATAATCACGCTGATAGCATTTGTTATCACTTACGAGCTTATTATGTATCTCTATTCTATGAGTATAAAAAGGCTCTCTATCAAGAGTGTAATGTTGGAATAAA
>JAEZJV010000084.1 GCA_023415635.1 Bacillota bacterium
CGCTGAAGTTGCGGGCGATGGCCGATCTGACCAATCCGACGATCCTGATCGTGGTCGACCGGATCGACCTCGACACCCAGATCACCGGCACGTTCAACGCCTCCGATGTACCAGGGCTCGTGTCGACCGACTCGCGTAGGGAACTCCAGACCCTGCTGGGCCAGGGCGCGCGCAAGGTCATCATCACCACGATCCACAAGTTCGGCGAGGCCGAGGGCGTGCTGGACGACCGACACAACATCATCGCGATGGTCGACGAGGCCCACCGCTCCCAAGAGGGCGACTACGGCCAGAAGATGCGCGAGGCGCTGCCCAACGCGTTCCTGTTCGGGCTGACCGGGACCCCGATCAACAAGCGCGACCGCAACACGTTCATGTGGTTCGGGTCGCCGGAGGACGAGGGTGGCTACCTGTCGCGCTACACCTTCCAGGACTCCATCCGCGACGGTGCAACGCTGCCGCTGCACTTCGAGCCACGTCTGTCGGAGATCCACCTCGACCAGGAGAAGATCGACGCCGCATTCGAGGAGCTCGCCGCGGATCGCAACCTGACCGAGGGCGAGAAGATCACCCTGTCGAGGAAGGCGGCCTCGATCGAGGTGCTCATCAAGGCGCCCGACCGCATCCGGCAGGTCGCGGCCGACGTGGTCGCGCACTTCACCACCAAGGTCGAGCCGGAGGGTTTCAAGGCGCAGCTCGTCGCCTACGACAAGGCGTCCTGCGTGGCGTACAAGGAAGCTCTCGACACGATGCTGCCGCCCGAGGCGTCAACGATCGTGATGTCGAAGTCCCGCACCGACCCGGCCGCGTGGGCGAAGTGGACGCCGGGTGCCGAAGAACTGGAGCAGGTCGTCGCGCGGTTCAACGACCCGGCTGATCCGCTGAAGATCATCATCGTCACCGCGAAGCTGCTCACCGGCTTCGATGCGCCGATCCTGCAGACGCAGTACCTCGACAAGCCACTCAAGGAGCACACCCTCCTGCAGGCGATCACCCGCACCAACCGGGTCTACCCGCCCAACAAGACTCACGGCCTCATCGTCGACTACCTCGGCATCTTCGACGACGTCGCCAAGTCGCTGGCGTTCGACGAGACCGCCGTGCAGCAGGTGATCTCCAACATCGAGGAGCTGAAGAACCAGCTCGCCCCTGCGATGGTGACCGCGCTCGCGTTCTTCCCGGGCGTCGATCGGACCATCGGTGGCTACGAAGGTCTGATCCAGGCGCAGGCCGCGATTGCCGACGATGTCGTGAAGGACGCCTTCGGATCGTCGTACAGCGTGGTGTCGCAGTTGTGGGAGGCGCTCAGCCCAGACCCGATGCTCAAGCAGCACCGCGACGACTACAGGTGGCTGACCGACGTTTACGAGTCTGTGCGGCCAGCGGACATTACCGGGCGGCTCGTGTGGCACGCGCTGGGCGCAAAGACCATCGAGCTGATCAACGAGAACATCCAGGTCGAGATCCCTCAGGGCGCCGAGACCATCGTCCTCGACGCCCAGACGATCGAAGACCTCATGACGGGCAAGCGCAAGGACGTGCCGATCGAGGAGATCGAGAAGCAGATCACCGCCCGCATCGCCCGCCACCTCAACAACCCGGTCTTCATCGAGCTCGGACAGCGGCTCAACGCCCTGCGCGAGAAGTACGCCGACATCCAGCAGTCCAGCCTCGACTTCCTCCGCGAACTCCTGGAGCTTGCGAAGGACACGGTTGCTGCCGAGAAGGCCGAGGAGCTCATCCCGCGCGAGGAGAAGGGCAAGGCCGCGCTGACCGAGCTCTTCGAGGCCCTCAAGGGCGACGAAACCCCGATCATCGTCTCCAATGTCGTCGACCGGATCGACGAGGTCGTCCGCGGCGTCCGTTTCGACGGCTGGCAGTCGACCATCGCCGGTGACCAGGAGGTTCGGAAGGCACTCCGCCAGACCCTTTACGTCCAGTTCAAGATCCGCGACAACGCCGTCTACGAGAAGGCCCTCGGCTACGTGCGGGAGTACTACTGATGGACGACGCTGGGGCCCTTGAGGCTTGGTTGGCGTCGCTCCCGGCAGCCCGCAGGGTTCCTCCCCTTGATGACGTCACGCACCCGGATCGCATGTCGCTCTTGGCGCGAATCATCGACTACTACCTCGACTCCGGCGACTTCAACGGGCTTGCTGTACCGCCCTCGTCCGAGAGCCACGAAGGTGCCAGAACGTTGATAGCCGACGGCCTAGCCCAGCTGGTGACCGGTACCGACTACCTCAACACGCACATTCGGCCGTGGGTGCGCAGCGACTGGGAACGCCAGTTGGACGAGTTCGATCAGGTGGCTCGAGGCGACATCGGCGGATGCTTGTACCCGACTGCCGTCGGAATGGCGACCCGGGCTGTGCCGCCATTGGCCCCGGGGAAGCCCTTCTTGGAGAGGCTCATGCGCGCCGAGTCTGGAACTCTCGACCTCGCATTTTTTGAGATGGCGGCCATCGAGGGCTACCTGAACGATCCAGCCTTCCAGTTCAGGCTGGGTGACGACGGCTTCTCGTTCGCGGACGTGCCAGCGCTCACCGACGACCTCGACTTCGACGACCTGACGCTGCTCAAGGAGGCTGGGTACGCGTACGACCACAGTGTCGACCCGAAGGGCGAGGAGCCGATCAAGCGGTATTGGGCTGCTCTCATGTGCGATCTTGCTGGGTTGCCTTCACAGCACCAGCAGCGGATCAAGACGTACGAGCTGGTGAACCCGGCTCCCCGGATCGAGCCGCACCCGATCTGGTGGGGCCGGATGATGGGCCGCTGGCCGGAATCAATTGGCCCGTTCACCAAGGTCC
>JAEZJV010000011.1 GCA_023415635.1 Bacillota bacterium
CTCTACACCGCACTCCTCTACGCGTTCGGCGAGGCCAACGAGCGCCTCGTCACGTCGCTCGCACTCGACGACGTCCACGCCTACCTGCGCACGGTCGGGTGGCAGGACCGCGTCGAGGACGACGACCTCGTGAAGGCTTTGGACCAGCTGGGCGCCTGGCGGCTCGTCGCCGCCGGGCAGAACCACGCGGAGCAGTACCGCACGGCGCACGAGTACGAGCGGCGCAACCTGCAGTACGCCCTGACACGCCATGGCGAGGGGGCGCTCGCCGCCCACGCGGCGGCGGTCGCGACGCTGGAGGCGGCTGGTGCGCTCCAGACCGCGGTGCTGGAGGCCATCGCGGAGACCCTCGGCCGGCTCGTCGAGATCGGGGTCACGCTCGACCTCTCGACGACGCCCGCAACGCCCTCCTCGGCCAACGAGCGGCGCGCCTTCACGACGTTGCAGGAGCTCGACGGCCACCTCGACGCGATGCGCGCGGGCATCCGGCAGTTCAACGGCGACCTGCAGCGCCTCCTGCGCTCGGACGACGTCGACGAAGGGGTATTCGTCGAGGTCAAGGAGGCGACGGTGCGGTACCTCGACGAGTACGTCACCCGCCTGGACGAGCGCGCCGAACGCATCCGCCGCGCGGTGGAACGTCTGCGGGAGGTCGGGGTCGACCGGGTCCACGCGGCGGCGCTGCGGGGCGCTGAGCTGCCACCGCACCCGGAGGCCGCCGAGCGCGACGCACGGTGGCTCGATCACGCGCGGGGCCGGTGGTCGGGGCTCGAGTCGTGGTTCGCCCCGACGTCCGGCGCGCCGCGGGCGCACCTCCTGAGTGCGACGGCCCGGCGTGCCATCGTCAGCCTTCTGCAGGTCGTCGACCGGATGCGGGCCGCACGGCGTCGACCCTCGAGCATCCAGGCGGACCTGCGAACCCTGGCGCGCCTGTTCGCGTCCGCGCCGACCGACGCGGACCTGCATCGGCTGGCTCGTGCGTCGTTCGGCCTGCACTCCGCCCGGCACGCGCACCTCGGGCACGAGGACCCGGACGTCGTCCCGCGGGCTGCGTCCTGGGCGGACGCCGATCCGGTGCCCGTGTCGGCGCTGCTGCGCGAGAGCGGGATGACGGAAAAGCACGCGCGCCCGGCGCGGGTGCGTGACGTCGCGGCCGTGCGCATGGAACGTGCCGAGCGTGCGCGGGCCGAGCGCGCGGCGACCGAGGCCGCGTTGCGGGAGATCGGCACGGACACCCCCGTGCGGCTGTCGCACATCGGCACCCTCGACACGGCTCCGTTCACCGCATTCCTCGACCTGCTGGGCCGGGCCGTGTCTGCCACGCCGGTCGGCGGTGCGCTGCGTGCCTCGACGTCCGACGGGCGCGTCGAGGCCGTCCTGCGCCCGCCGACGGACGGCAGCCGCACGGTTCTGCGCACGACCACCGGCGCTCTGGGCTGCCCGGACTACGAGGTGATGATCACGATGTCGCGTTCGCCCGAGCTCGCGGGGGTGGCGACGTGAGCACGCTGCAGAACCAGCTCGCCACTCGGGAGCGCGAAGAGGTGGGTCAGGCGGTCCGCGGCCTGCTGCGGACCCCGTGGCTGACCCAGGACGCTCAGCCTGCACTCTTCGAGCTCGTGCGGCGCCGCCGCACGGCCGTGACCCGATGGTTCGACCACTACCTGGGATGGGACGTGCACATGCGTGCCGAGCAGGGGTACGTGCGGCTCGTGAAGGTCCCCGGCCACCCGACTGCGGCCGGTGACCTGCGGCCGCTGCGTCGGCGGCGCGCGTCCGCCGCCCCCTTCGACCGCCTGCGATACGTGCTGCTGTGCGTCGCCGCGGCCGAGGTGCTCGACGCCCGCATGGTGACCATCGGCGAGCTCGCCGACCGTGTCGCCCACGCGTGCGCGACGGACGAGGCGCTGCCGGCGTTCCGGACGGACCGCAAGGAGCACCGCCGCGCGTTCGTCGACGCGGTGGTCGTCCTCGAGGACCTGCGGGCGCTGGTTGCGGTCGATGGTCAGACCCTCGGGTTCGCCGACGACGCCACGACGGCTGTCCTGTACCGGGTCGACCCGCAGGCCCTGCACCACCTGGTCGCAGCCGCCCCCGGGCCGTCGTTCGTCGTCGGCGACACGTTGCCGAGCACCGCGGACGCCATCGAGGCCATGACGAACGAGCCGCACTACGGCGTCGACCACCGGCGCGCGGCGCATGACGAGGACTCGATCGACGGTGATCCCGCGCGCCCGACCTCAGCGCAGCGCAACAGGTGGGCACGCCATTCCCTGTTGCGGTCGCTGTTCGACGATGCGGCCGTGCACGTGGCCGACATGACGGCCGCACAGCGGGCCTACGCGGCATCGATCACGGGTCGCGACGTCGTGCGGCAGGCCGCGCAGACCGCGGGCTTCGTCCTCGAGGAGCGCGCCGAGGGGTACCTGCTGGTCGACCCCGACCGCGTGTCCGGTCCGGACGTGTTCCCGGGCGACGGCGCCGCGTCCGCCGCCGGTCTGCACATCCTCACCCTCCTGCTCTCCCGCGGTGACGCCGGCGTCACACGCGACGAGGTGGTCGAGCACGTGGGGGTTCTGCTCGAGGAGACGCCCAACTGGGCCCGGACCTACCGCGACGACGGCGGCGCGTCGCGGCTCGTCGCGGAGGCGCTCGAGCTCATGGCCGGCCACCAGCTGGTGCTGCACGACCTCGACACCGTGCACGTCCGTCCCGCCGCGGCCCGTTACCGGGACGTGAGGTGGAGCCGAGGACGGCAACGCCATCGGGGGTCGGACGACGCCACGGACCGGGGTACCCAGGACACGCTGCTGGCCATGGCCGGGTCGGAGGTCGGACCGTGAACCGATGGCGTCCCGCCCGTGCGGGCATCTGCAACATCTGGCGCTACTACGACGAGGTCTTCACCTTCGAGAACGGACGGCTGCTGCTGCGGGGGCCCAACGGCTCCGGGAAGTCCAAGGCCCTGGAACTGCTGCTGCCGTTCCTGCTGGACGCCAGCACGCAGCCGTCACGCCTGTCGACGTTCGGCACCACGTCCCGGACGATGCACTGGAACCTCATGGGTGAGGGCGCCACCGGGCGCACACGGGTGGGGTTCGTCTGGCTGGAGATGCAGGACGACGACGGGGAGCGGTTCACCATCGGTGCGCGGCTCGCCGCGACCAAGGAGAGCACGCGCGTCGACTCGACGTACTTCACCACGAACGCGCGCGTCGGGGACGATCTGCGGCTGCTCGACACCACCGACGCCCCGCTCACCGTCGCGGCCTTGACGGCCTCGCTCGACGGCCGCGGCCGCGTCCACGCCAAGGCCGAGGAGTACCGCGCCGCCGTGCGGGAGCGGCTGTTCCCCGGCATGTCGGCCGACCGGTACGCGACGCTCGTCGAGGCGCTGCTGCAACTGCGCCGGCCCAAGCTGTCGGAGCACCTGGACCCCGAGACGTTGTCCTCTGTCCTGTCCAGCGCGCTGCCTCCGGTCGACGAGATGCAGATCGCTGAGCTCGCCGAGGGGTTCGAACGCCTCGACCAGCAGCGTGCCCAGCTCGCGACACTCGCCCGGCAGGAGCAAGCGGCCCAGTCGCTCGCGACGGCTGCGCGCCGGTACGCGCACGTGGTGCTGCGGGACCGTGCGACTGCGCTCACGCAGGCGACGTCGGCCCTGGAGAAGGCGTCGGGCGACGTCCGGCACGGGGAGACGCGGCTCGACGCCGCGCGGACCGCCGAGGCGGAGGCGCGTACCGCCGCTGAGTCCGCCGCGCGGCACCGCGACGAGCTCCGCCAGGCGCGGGAGACGCTTGAGCGCTCCGACGTGTATCGGGACGGACGCGCCCTCGACGACCTGCGCGGGCGCGCCGCGGACGCCCGCGGGATCGCCGACCGATCCCGGGACGACCTCGAGAGCGCGACACATGACGCCTCGAACGCCCGGGCCGATGCCGACCGCTCGCTCGACGAGGCCGAGGTACAGCGGGTGACCGTCGGCAACGCTGTCCGAGACGTGTTCACGCGTGCCGACCGCCTGCTGGTGCTCGCGGCCGGCGCCGACCTCGCGGCGCCGCCGCGCCTGGGTGAGGACGCAGCGCAGGCGTCCGAAGGGCTCGACCCCGACGGGGCGACTGCGTGCGGGTCGACGGCCGACTGGGCTGCGTCCGTGGGCACCACGCTCGGCGACGTCTGGGCACGGGCGGCGAGCCGACGTGCGCAGGTCGACGAGGTGCTACGGCTCGTCGGCGGGCACGAGGCGGCCGTCGACGAGCGCGGCCGGGCCGAACGGCTGGTGGA
>JAEZJV010000070.1 GCA_023415635.1 Bacillota bacterium
TACCTTGCGATATACCATAATGAAAATCTATTTTTGGAGCTCCTTATGACAAGTATTCCTGTCAAAAGCTCTCCAAATATTTTAGAATTTTCAGGGTTGTTTCACTGTTCAATTATCAAGGTGCATTGCGCTTCAGCGTTTATTCTCTAGCGCGTCAGCAAAATTAATGATAACACATGCATATATCTTTGTCAACAACTTTTTGACTTAAATTTTTCTTTTTTTTAAAACAATTTATACAATGCCCTTTTTCCCTTAAGCATCATAAATAACTCCAGCGAATAAACATGCTTTATTTAATATTAGCTCAATAGTTGCTAATTATGTAGGTATATCAGTTATTTATCAACTATTTCCTTCATCTTAAGGTATCCTTGTGTGTAAGGACAGACAAGAAAGCATTTTCCGCATAATGAAATCTCACGATTGATCCTGCACCATGATAATTCTCTTGCCTTCTTTCTGCACTTTACAGGATCTAAAAGCTCTTCCCGATTGGTATTTATATTCCAATTTCTTCCCTTAATAGCTCCGGCAGGACATTCCTCCACGCATTTTCTGCAATCTTTACAGTTCGATTCATCCATTGGGTTATCTGCTGTTAACGGGGCATTCGTCAGGATAGTAGAAATTCTTATTGCACTTCCGTACTGCTTCGTAACTAATATTGCACTCTTCCCAATCCATCCGATGCCAGCCCTGGTTGCGACGGTTTTATGAGGAAGAATGGAATCGTATTTTGTTTCCACTTTAGCAACCTCCTCTACCGTCTGCGCTATTGCTTCATAACTCAACCTTTTCAGATAATCTGCACCCGCTGTTATTATGGAATCTAGCCTATTATTTATATTAACATAGGCCCGGTAATAATCCTCCGTAGGTCCCTGGTCAATTCCGATAATGTCCTGACGATTATATGCGATGGCTATGGTGATTCCGAATGGCATATTTTGTCTGTCCTGAATCGGAACCATAGACAAATCACCTATCCCTACTATATCTGCACCAAGATTTAACAGTAGCTCCTTAACCTCCTCTGATAAATTTTTCATTTGACTTTCCTCCCCCTTATTAATTAATATCCTTACTTCTCGATTACACTGCTTCATATTGCAGTATTTTCCAATCTCGCTTGTATGTGGTAAGCATCCTGTCGCTAAAGGATCCGATATTACCGGAACTCCCTTCCTTAATAGATCGTTACTCTATGTTCCTTTGAATATAACTCTTTACCTATTATATAAATGTAATATTATAGCACACGCACGTTTCTCAATACAAAGGAATATACTATTACTTCCTTATTATTTCTACTAATATTAACAGTACTGCAGTAATAGCATATAAACTATCACTACAGCACTGGTTATCGCTATTCTATCGGTATTCAGTTTTCTAATGCGGCTATCCCTAATGGTATTTATCATAATTGAAGTCGAAATATCTGAGGAAGCGATAGTTGCCCAGTAAATATTTAATTCCTTACAATACTTCAAAAAGCAATTATTATCCAGAAAAAGCATCCAAGTCCTGATAGCGTTTCAATAAGGTATATTGTGTACTAAGGTCGGATATATTCTCCATGTTTAGAAATGTGCATATAACCAGGAATGCCAGCATCTGTGATAAGGAAGCAGTACGTATGGAGTTCTTTTGGATCTGAAAATAAGCTCCTTTCTCAGATAGCATTTTTAGTTCATTCCGTGTTATTTCAATGCATTGTCAACGGCTTTCAGATAAGCTTTGCTGTCCGCTGTTGCTCCGGATACAACATCCACATCAGTTGATTGCGCTGATATTATTCTCTGAGTCATTATGTCAATGGTCTCTTTTTGAGCAAATACCTGGGACTTCAGTGTCCTGATGCCGGTTACTTTATGATTTTTTACTGTAACCTCCACTGTATTGCTCCAACGAAAGCCCTGATAGCTACCGGTATATACACCATCTTCTACCATTGATAGCTGTGCTTCCCCTGTTGTTAAATGAAGTGCCTTATTCTTTCCCGTTAATATAAAAACCAAAAATCCTGCAACAATTAGCATCAGTATTATGAATATAAACAAAATAGTTCTTTTAATTATTCTTACCATACCTTTTTTATTTTCCATATTATCCTCCTTCTAGCTCATCAATTTTACAATCTCTGTACTAAATTCCTTCATCAATGTGTGCTTTAAGCCCGGACCCGTACCGTTCTGCTTAACATATTCCCGAAAAGCAAAGCGCATAAATCCATTCAACTTATCTTCCCTGATCTCACCGCCAAGGTGGTGGTAAAGTAATACTCTCTGTGAAACCTCCTTCGGAAGGTTCTTCCATAGATATGCTTTATCCTCTGGTTCCGTTCCAATTCCGCAGGTAAAGAAGATTAGTTTTTTTTGTATCAATTTCTCTTGATATTTCTTACAAAATGACTTTATCTCCTTCAATGGACTTCCAATATACATCGAAGTACCAATCACTATCATATCATAGGCATCCCAGTCTAGCTGACGCGGTTTTATATTGACCTGAGTCAAATCCCCCCTATCAAGTAATTCGTCCCTACAATTATAGATGTCCTTCGGAATAGATAAAAGCTGTGCCATTTCCCTCGCAACGTCCTGTGTAACTCCAGTCTTTGATGCGTATACCAGTAATATTTTACTCATTTCTAATCCTCCTATAAACTAACGCTGTTAGTATTATAAACTAACACTGTTCATTTTGTCAATAACTGTTTTTTTGATTACTTGACAAACTAACGCTGTTAATCTACACTGATAAATATCATGACTCGGAGGAACTTACTATGGAACAGATTATATTGAACCTGGATGCAGCTACTAATAAAGAAAAAATACTGTATACTGCCATTGAGCTTTTTTCTATGAAGGGATATTCCAACGTTTCTATGCGGGAAATTGCAGGAACCATAGGGATTAAGGCGGCCTCCATATACAATCATTATAAGAATAAGGAGGCCATCTTGGAAGAAATTATGCTGTTTTTTCGTCAGCAGCTGCACGAGCAGGTCTATCCTACTTTTGATATGGGTGACAGTCTGAATGTCCATGATTTTATTAAGAAATTAACTAAGGCAAACGATAAATTCTTTTCTGATCCCCTTTATGCTAAAATAGGGAGCATTATACTTCGAGAGCAATTTCAAAATGAGAAAATCCGCCAAATGCTTCTGGAAGAATTAATTCAACATCCCAGAGAGCAAATTGCAGCTTATTTTGAACGTTTGATTTCTGCAGGTAAAATGCGAGCCTTCGACCCAATATTTATCGCTAAGGAATATCACTCTTTTTTTATATATGAGTTTTATGAGAACAGTTTATCTCAGAGCATGAGTAATTCCTCTGGCAATAGGCGAGGGGAAGAACGGGAGGAGCATGTTCGGGTGTTTTTACAGACCTGGATTATAGAGAATTAAGAACACCAATATACCAGCTATGGCCGTATCGCATAACACCATATAAAGCTTAAACTGTTATGGGACTCTGCCCGGTAAATATCAAAAACAGGGTATTGTTTTGTTAGAACAGTACCCTGTTTTATTAGTCTGTTTGAACAAATAGATTCTTTAACCCATGCACAGTGTCTTGGCACAAGAAGAAATGGCGTAGCTTATGCGCTACGCCATACTTTTCAAATACTGTTTACTAAAAATCGTCCTGACCTGGACTTATTAGTCCTTCATAATTTTAACGGAGAAAGAGGGATTTGAACCCTCGCGCCGGTTGCCCGACCTACACCCTTAGCAGGGGCGCCTCTTCGGCCTCTTGAGTATTTCTCCAGACTCCGAACTTACCAAGTTCTATTTTATATGCTTCCTTACTAAATCAATAAAAGCGCTAATTCTCTTACACACAGAAGCAAAATCTAGTATAGCAAAAGCACCTCTTTTTGTCAACTATTTTGGAGAACTATTTCGTACAAATTCTTTCCCGTGGAATCGATGACAACGATTACCGGAAAGTCCTCCACATACATCTCCCGAATTGCTTCCGTACCCAGATCATCATAGGCAATCACTTTACTGGATCGTATTTTCTTAGAAAGCAAAGCACCTGCTCCACCAACGGCAGCAAAATACACTGCCTTGTTCTTAACAATGGAATTGATAACCTCTTTACTGCGTTTACCTTTACCAATCATGCCCTTTAGGCCGCTGTCGAGAAGAAGCGGTGTATATTTATCCATACGACTACTGGTTGTTGGTCCTGCGGAACCGATTACCTGTCCTTCTCGTTCGGGTGTCGGCCCTAGGTAATAAATAATACTATCTTCCAGTTCAATCGGAATGTCTCCTCCTATTTGCATAGTTTCATACATTCTTTGATGTGCTGCATCCCTGGCAGAATAAATGGTCCCGGTAATATAGACGTAATCTCCTGCTTGAAGCTCTTTCGTCTTTTCGGTTGTGAGTGGAGTTTTGATGAACCTGTCCAACGTATTTCCTCTTTTCCTTGGTATTTATAATACTCTACTTATATGACGGTTTACGTGACAGCATATATTAACTGCCACCGGAAGTCCGGCAATATGAGTGGGATAGGTTTCGATATTAACCCCTAGCGCTGTCACTCTGCCTCCAAGGCCTCCGGGTCCGATTCCAAGTTGATTAATCTCCAGAAGTAACTCCTCTTCCATTTTTTTAATATGCTCCAAATGAGAGGGTTTATTCAAGCTGCGCGTTAAAGCTTTTTTTGCCAGGATCGCACATTTCTCAAAGTCTCCACCGATACCTACGCCAACCACCATAGGTGGGCAGGCATTAGGACCGGCAAGCTTCACTGTTTCCAGTACAGCCTGCTTTACTCCCTCTGCTCCGTCCGAGGGCTTCAACATTATAATCCTACTCATGTTCTCGCTTCCGAATCCCTTCGGAGCAACTGTCAGCTCCAGCTGACTTCCGGGGATGATTTCATAATGAATAATTCCCGGTGTATTATCCTTGGTATTTACGCGGAGTAAGGGATCTCCTACTACGGATTTTCTCAGATATCCTTTCTCATAACCCTGCCGAATTCCTTCATTGATGGCATCCTCAAGATCAATACCTTCGATGTAAAGCTCCTGTCCAAGCCCTACAAATACAACAGCCATCCCAGTATCCTGACAGATCGGAATCAGCTCCGAAGCGGCAATATCCAGATTCTCACTAAGCTGTCCTAAAATCTGTTGACCAAGTAATGAGTTTTCTAGCCGCGCTGCTCCTCTGACCCGCTCTTCGACATCAGAAGCCAACTGATAGTTGGCTTCAATGCACATTTCTTTTATATTTTCTATAATTTCATCCGTACTGAGAATTCTCATGTATTCCTCGTTCCTTATTTTGTGTGCGAGCAATCGCTTACTCTATCTCACTATCCTGTACTACCGTTCCTGCCTCTTCCTCCGGATATTCTTCATCAGAAGAATTCTCTATGGAGAATTGACTGGTATCTATAACCTGATTTTCTTCATTTAATTCATTTTCCAGGTTTTTGATCAGCTCGTCTTCAGAGGTTGAAGCGGTAGTTTCTCTTACCTTCGTCAGGTTCGCTACCTTGATATTTAAGGCAACATCGATATCCATCAGTTTCACACCGGAGGTGATTCTTCCAAGCTTTGAGATATCCCTAACCGCAATGCGGATAATGATACCCTCATTGGTTATCAGCATTACTTCATTTTCCTCATTGACCGCTTTTACACCTATTACATCACCGGTTCTTTCCGTAATCTTATAGCATTTTACACCCTTACCGCCGCGATGCTGCACCGTGAATTCTTCCATCTCGGTACACTTACCCATTCCGAATTCTGATACGAACAACAGGTATTGACCCTGGGTATCCAGCTGCATTCCTACAATCTCATCATCTCCGGTCAAATTCATACCAATCACACCCATGGAGGTCCTTCCGGTAGGTCTTACATCCCTCTCATTAAAACGGATACACATACCATTTTTCGTTACCAGGAAGATATCCTTCAGATGATTTGTTACCTTGACTTCTATTAATTCGTCGTCTTCTCTGAGGCTGATTGCCTGAAGACCCGACTTTCTTATATTCTCATAGTCACGGATTGGTGTCTTTTTTACGATACCGTTCTTCGTGGCCATAAACAGGAAACGGTCATTCTTATATTCCTTTAGAGGAATAATTGCCGTGATTCTCTCCTCCGGCAACAACTGAAGAAGATTAACGATTGCCGTACCTCTGGCTGTCCTGCTTGACTCCGGTATCTCATAGGCCTTTAACCTGTATACCCGTCCCTTATTGGTTAAGAACATAATATAGTGATGATTTGAGGTCATCAGGAGATCCTCGATGAAATCCTCCTCGATGGTCTGCATACCCTTGATACCCTTACCTCCGCGATGCTGACTCTTAAAGTTATCAATTGTCATACGCTTGATATATCCTAATTTTGTCATGGCAATCACAGTATTTTCGTTGGGAATCATATCCTCCATCGAAATATCGAATTCGTCATAGCCAATGGAGGTTCTTCTCTCGTCACCATATTTATCACGGATAACGGTAATCTCCTCCTTGATTACTCCAAGTAATTTCTTTTCATCTGCAAGGATAGCTTTATATTCTTCAATTTTTATCATCAATTCAGCAAATTCTGCTTCGAGACGTTCTCTTTCCAATCCGGTTAACGCACGAAGTCTCATATCGATGATTGCCTGAGCCTGAACATCGGTCAGAGCAAATCGCTCGATCAGCTTCTCCTTTGCTGCATTACCATTGGCGGAACTACGAATAATCTTAATTACTTCATCAATATTATCAAGGGCAATCAACAAACCCTTTAAGATATGGGCACGTTCCTCTGCCTTATTTAAATCATAAATAGTTCTTCTGGTTATAACTTCCTTCTGATGCTTTAGATAATAATCCAGCATCTGATAAAGATTCAGAACTCTTGGCTCGTTATTAACCAGCGCGAGCATGATAACACCAAAGGTCTCTTGAAGCTGTGTATGTTTATAAAGCTGATTCAACAGGACATTGGCATTTATATCTCTTCTGAGCTCAATGGCTATTCTCATACCGGTTCGATCTGATTCATCACGAAGCTCTGTAATTCCTTCAATCTTCTTTTCCTTTACCAGATCTGCAATCTTCTCGATCAGACGGGCTTTATTTACCATGTACGGAAGTTCTGTAACCACAATACGGTTTTTTCCGTTTGCCATCGGTTCTATATCGGTCACTGCCCGTACCCTGATCTTACCTCGTCCTGTACGATATGCCTCTTCAATGCCTGCAGTTCCGAGAATCTCCGCACCTGTAGGGAAGTCAGGTCCCTTGATTATCTCCAGCAATTCGCTGATATCTGTATCTCTGTCTTCCTCAATTTGATTATCTATTATCTTAATTACACCGTTAATTACCTCTCGTAGATTATGCGGCGGAATATTGGTAGCCATACCAACAGCAATTCCCGAAGTACCGTTGATTAATAGATTCGGGAATCTTGACGGTAATACCTCCGGTTCCTTCTCCGTCTCATCAAAGTTCGGTGAGAAGTTGACTGTATCCTTGTTGATATCGGATAACATCTCCATAGAAATCTTGCTTAATCTGGCCTCTGTGTATCGCATAGCCGCAGCTCCATCGCCATCGACGGAGCCGAAGTTTCCATGTCCGTCTACCAATGGATATCTGGTAGAGAAATTCTGTGCCAGTTTTACGAGAGCCTCATAGATAGAACTGTCTCCATGAGGATGATATTTACCCATTGTATCACCGACAATACGCGCGCACTTACGATGTGGTTTATCGGGACCGTTGTTCAATTCAATCATTGCATATAAAATTCTTCTTTGTACCGGCTTTAAACCGTCCCTTACATCGGGCAGGGCGCGGGCAGCGATTACTGACATGGCATATTCAATATATGAAGCCTCCATAGTCTTTTTTAAATCGACGTCATGCACCTTGTCGAAGATATTCTCATCCATTGTTATTCCTCCGTTTAGTGACCTTCCGACTGATAAAGCTTAGACCGAAGGACGATTATATATCAAGATTCTTTACATATTTTGCGTTTGCCTCGATAAATTCCCTTCTTGGCTCCACCTTATCCCCCATCAGAGTAGTAAAGGTCAGATCGATTTCTGAGGACTCCTCCTCATCCATGCTAACACGAAGCAGTATCCTCTTCTCGGGATCCATGGTTGTATCCCATAATTGCTCAGCATCCATCTCTCCAAGACCTTTATAGCGTTGAATCTTGTTACTGGAATCTCTTCCAATTTCAGAAAGAATTTGATTCAATTCTTCATCACTGTACGCATAACGGACCATTTTATTTTTTTCCACCTTATACAATGGTGGCTGTGCCAGGTACACATATCCCTGCTTGATCAGTTCTGGCATAAAACGGTAGAAGAAAGTCAATAATAAGGTACTGATATGGGCACCATCAACGTCTGCATCCGTCATAATGATAATTTTATGATAACGCAGCTTGCTGATATCAAAATCCTCTGAGATGCCTGTACCAAAGGCGGTAATCATAGCCTTGATCTCATTGTTAACCAATATTTTATCTAATCGTGATTTCTCAACATTTAAAATTTTTCCTCTGAGAGGCAGGATTGCCTGTGTTGCTCTGGTTCTGGCCGTCTTAGCAGAACCGCCCGCAGAATCACCCTCAACGATATAGATTTCGCATCTTGTCGGATCCTTATCGGAGCAATCGGCTAATTTACCCGGTAGACTCATTCCTTCGAGAGCAGTCTTTCTTCTGGTTAAATCTCTCGCTTTTCTTGCAGCATCTCTCGCTCTTTGGGCAAGCACCGCTTTTTCACAGATCATCTTGGCAACCTGTGGATTCTGCTCCAGGAAGTAGGTCAATTGTTCACTTACAATGCTGTCTACCGCTCCTCTGGCTTCACTGTTGCCTAATTTCTGCTTGGTCTGACCCTCAAACTGAGGCTCGGATATCTTTATACTGATAATCGCTGTCAGACCTTCCCTTATGTCTTCTCCTGTCAGATTCTGATCACTGTCCTTTAAAAATTTCATAGTCCTTGCGTAATCGTTGAAGGTCTTTGTAATAGCATTCTTAAAGCCAGCCAGATGGGTTCCGCCTTCCGGTGTGGTAATATTATTAACAAAGCTGTAACAGCCTTCGGTATAAGTGCCGTTATGCTGCATTGCCACTTCGACATAGACCTCGTCCCTGGTACCCTCACAGTAAATAATTTCCGGATATAAGGGGTCCTTATGACGATTCAAATATTGCACATATTCCTTAATACCGCCGACATAATGGAACTCTCTTTCCTTTCCGTCCGGCTCTCTGTTATCGGAAAGTATGATTTTGATGTTTTTTGTAAGAAATGCCATTTCACGTAATCTCTGTTTTAAAACCTCATAGTCATAAACTGTTTCTTCAAAAATTTCTTTGTCCGGTAGGAAAGAGACTGTGGTACCCCTCTGTTCTGTTTCTCCGGTTTCCTCCAGACGCCCGCATGCCTTGCCTCGTTCATATCGCTGAAAATACCTTTTTCCGTCAACACAGATTTCGACCGTCAACCATTCGGAAAGTGCGTTTACGACAGATGCTCCTACTCCATGAAGACCACCGGAAACCTTATATCCCCCACCGCCAAATTTACCGCCGGCATGGAGAATGGTAAATACAACTTCAACTGAAGAAATACCCTTCTTCTGGTTAATACCCACCGGGATACCCCTTCCGTTATCCTTAACAGTAATGGAATTATCTTCATTAATCGTAACATTAATCGTATCACAGTATCCAGCAAGTGCTTCATCCACAGCATTGTCTACAATTTCATATACCAAGTGGTGTAGTCCCTTGGAGGAAGTGGTTCCAATATACATACCCGGCCTTTTTCTTACTGCCTCAAGCCCTTCCAATATCTGAATTTGATCTGCACCGTATTCGTTACCCATGATTACTCCTCCATTTTTCTGGGAGGATTACACCTCCGTACTATAAACTATGTCTATTCTCGTTTCTGAACCTGATATTATCTTGTGGCTTCTCAATACTCCAAGAATAACAAAACTTTGAGCCACTGTGTGACTTAATAGCTCTTTTTTTTCGAAGATACTACTCCTTCACACTTTCAACTGTTCCGTTTATCACATGAAAAATCTGTCGATGATTCATTCGCTGATTAATAAATTCCTCAAGTCCTGTACAGGTTATCATTGTCTGGATGTCTCCTATACTGCTTAGCAGGTGGATCTGTCTCTGCCTGTCGAGCTCTGATAATACATCATCCAAAAGAAGAATCGGATTCTCCTTAATAATAGATTTAACCAGCTCTATTTCTGCCAACTTACAGGATAGAGCTGCTGTCCTCTGCTGCCCCTGGGAACCGTATTTTCGAATATCTATTGTTCCCATTAGAAAACTGAGATCATCTCTGTGGGGACCCACATGGGTTATCTTGAGCAATAGGTCCTTCTCAAGGGACTTCTTTAAACGGTTCTCGAATTCCGAACTCCTTACGTTCGGTTCATATTGCAGTGTCAATTCTTCCTTACCACCGCTAAGCTTCTTATGTATTACTCCTACCAGCTCATTCAGTCGGAAGATAAAATTCTCTCTTGTCTCAATAATCTTTCTGCCGTACTCCATGAGTTTTTCATCCCACAGATAAAGTGTATCCAATAAACTCCTGTTATTAACGATTTGTTTGAGTAAATTATTTCTTTGTTCCAACGCTTTATTGTAATTGGTCAGGTTATTTAAGTATATCCTATCCAATTGGCAAAGCTCCAAATCCAAGAATCTCCGGCGTTCTGCCGGACCATTTTTTATAATATAAAGATCCTCCGGTGAAAAAAACACAAGGTTCAGCATTCCGAATAATTCACCTTGTCTTTTTATTGGAACACCGTCTATGGCAACTCCCTTTGCTTTATTTTTCTTTATATGCAAATCAATTCGGTGAGGAATCTGATTTTTTTCAATAACAATTCTGACATGTGCCTCGTCTGCTTCAAATCTTATAATCTCCCGATCCTTACTTCCCCGATGTGATTTCGTAGTCCCACACAGATAGATAGCTTCAAGAATATTGGTTTTTCCCTGAGCATTTTCTCCGTAAAGAATGTTGGTCCCATTATGAAATTGCATGGAAAGATCATTGTAATTCCGATAATCCTTCAGTTCTAAAGATTTTACAATCATATCTGCTCCAACATACCTCTTTTTCAATCAAGAATCATTTCATTATCCTAATCTGTTCCCCTTTAAATTCTACAAGATCACCCTCGTAAAGCTTTTTTCCTCTTTGAAGCACTACTGCTCCATTAACCTTAACCCTGCCGTCAAGAATTTCTTCCTTTGCTTCCACTCCGGAATCAACAAGACCGGTGGCCTTTAAGGCTTGTCCGAGCTTAATAAATTCTTCCCTTAACTTTATATCCTGCATAATGCTCCATTCTGCGTGCGGTTGCACACCGGTAATACTTCATAAATATGCCCAAATTACATACAAATGGTCCGGCTGATCTGCCGGATCACTAGCATAAGAAAGTCTCTGGAAAGTAAGCTTTGCGAGAGCTTTTTTGTGCCGGATTATCCGGTCACCTTTGGTGACAGGACCTATTCCCTCTAATTCGGGAAACAATTTTTCCTGTTGTCTTTATAATTCTATCCTCATGATTTTATTATCATAATTCTATCCTTATAATTCCTGTTACCATTTCTCGGTTTTTATGCTGTCACATTGATGTTTACAGGCAGTATTAAATAAATATATGACTGCTCCTTATCGCGTATAAAGCAGGGAGCCTTTGCATTAATCAGATAAATATCAACTGTCTCATCATCGATAACACGTAAAGCATCAAGTAAGAATTTAGGATTGAAACCAATTACAATATCCTTACCCTCCAGAGTGATATCTATTTCCTCATTCATGGAACCGATGGCTGTATTGATCTTTAGTTCAAAATTATTTTTCTTTATGTCAATGATAATGGGTTTTTTATCTGTCTCTCTTATGAGGAGGGATGCTCTCTCGATACAGCTCTGAAGCTCTTTCTTATTGATGGTAACCTTGGTCTCATAATCACTAGAAAGCATCTGATCTATACGGTAATACTCGCCTTCAATTAATCTGGTTAGCACAACTGTATTATCAAATTCAAATAAAGCATGCTTTTCCGTAAAGAAAATCTGTACCATAGAGGAAACCTCTCCGGACAAAATCTTGCTAATTTCATTTAGAGTCTTGCCGGGAACTATAACCTTACGGTTGTCATAGGAATCCTTCATAAAAATCTTTCGAATGGATATTCTATGACCATCCAGTGAAATTACCCTAAGTTCATTATCCTTGATTTCAAAGAGCTCGCCGGTCATAATCTTATTGCTTTCATTATCCGAGATCGAGAATACGGTCTGCCTTATAATTTCTTTTAAAGTAAACTGTGATAAAACAATTGCATTTTCCTTCTCTATTTTCGGAAGACTTGGAAATTCTTCCCCTGATCTGCCCGAGATAGAAAATTTTGCTTTCTCACAGATAATTTCTGTTAAATAATTATCATCTGTTGTTATACTGACTTCATTTTCGGGAAGTCGACGTACAATTTCAGAAAAGATCTTTGCATTTAAGGCAACGGTCCCTTTATCAGCTACATTACCTTTTACTATTGTCTCTATACCAAGCTCCATATCATTAGCTATGAGCTTAATACAATCTTCTGTTGCTTCGATAATGAGACATTCCAAGATAGGCATGGTAGATTTTACCGGTACTGCCTTTAGTACAATATTAACACCATTTAAAAGATCCGATTTCTGACATTGGATTTTCATCTGTGTATAATCTCCCTTCGCGCATTTGATATAAATATATAAAAGATTCTTAGTAATCATATTAATAAGAGGTGTGAATTTGTTGATATCTGCATTTTTACCTTAAGAACAAGAGGTTAAGGCAATCTATAGATTGTTGTATTACATTTGAAAGCCTGTGGAAAAGGAGAGGAACAGATAAATGTAAAAATCCTGCAAAAAACATAATAACAAAATATCAACGTTTTATCAACCGCTTATCAACAGGAGATCATACAACAATGATAGGCTGCCATGATGTAGCATTTCTTTCTATTTATTTTATTCTGGATTAATCTTCTTTATTAATACATCAATTGTATTATGTAAGGACACATCCGATTGAATATCACCTGCTACCTTGTCATATCCATGGAGAACAGTCGAATGGTCACGGTTACCTAGACTTTTACCAATCTCAGTTACAGAAAGGTCTGTCAAACGCCGGCAGAGATACATGACAATCTGTCTAGGATAAGAGATATTTCTGCTTTTATCCTTAGAGTAGATTTCTGCAGGAGATAAATTATGATGTTCTGCTACTACATCAACGATAAGATCTACTGTTATAACCTTTTTCTCATTAGGAGAAATAATATCCTGTAATGCCTCCTCGGCGAGTAGAAGATTCAAATCCCTCTTTTTAAGTCTTGAGAAAGCCACAATCTTAGTTAAAGCACCTTCCAATTCTCGAATATTGGATTTAATATTGGAGGCAATATAACGGAGCACCTCTTCATCTATCTTTAATCCATCCAGCTCTTCTTTTTTTCGAAGAATAGCCATCCTAGTCTCATAATCTGGAGACTGGATATCGGCAAGCAGACCATGTTCAAAGCGCGAACGAAGCCTGTCCTCTAAAGTAAGCATTTCCTTGGGAGGGCGATCGCTGGAGATAATAATCTGTTTTTTAGATTCATGGAGGGTATTAAAGGTATGGAAAAATTCCTCCTGAGTTCTTTCCTTTCCAATAATAAATTGAATATCGTCAATTAAGAGAATGTCAATAGAACGATATTTCTCACGAAACTGATTGGTAGTATTCTTTTGAATTGCATCAATCAGCTCATTGGTAAACTTCTCACTGGTAACATAAAGAACCTTGGTATCAGGATTCTGATCAAAGACAAAATGAGCAATTGAATGCATCAGGTGAGTCTTACCTAAACCAACGCCACCATAAATAAAAAGCGGGTTATAGATTTCACCCGGATTCTCTGCAACAGCCAGTGCAGCCGCCCTGGCAAATTCATTATTGCCGCCTACCACAAAAGTATCAAAGGTATATCTTGCATTTAAGAAATGCAGACCGTTGCTGCTATGTTTCTTTTTAACAACCACCGGCTCCGATGCTTTTTCTATGGTATCAATCTGACTTTGAAGAACGAACTTAATATCATATGGTTCATTCAAGATTTCCTCTACGGAGACCTTTAACAATAATTCATATTTATTCCGGATAATATTGATACTTGGAGGACCGATACGTTCATCATTAATCAGAATAGTAATGACATGATCCTTCACATCATATACCTTTAAAGGCTTTAACCAGGTATTATAGGAAACATCGGTTATTCCATATTCCGATAATAAATATTTTAAAATTTCATCCCATTTAGATTGAATTAAATTCTTCATTTCTGCCTCCATCAATACTCACATAGATATATATTATAACAAAATAATTAAATTTTCAATGGTTATTATGCCTTCTTTTTCTCTATAAAGTAATCTAAAGTATCGGATATATTGTTGTGGAAGAGGTGGATAAGATAATTAACATTATTCACAGACTGAAAATGTGAATAAAATCAAGAAAGCTTATGCTATAATAAAAAATGAAAGTGTCTTATCCACAGAAAGATAACAGTTATCAACATATGCTATATATATAAGGAAGAAATAGAGCATTTCCAATAATGTTAAAATAGCCCAAAGCAAAATATTTACTTGACTCAAAAAGCTATTGCGAATATAATAGACATGATATTCCAAAATACCATACTTGGCGAATTGCGCTTGTAATTTACAATGCTATGGGAATTCCCAGTACAATGGGAGCTGAAAGATAGATAAAATTCGCTAATCTAATACGGTGCAGTGAAAAAGGAGGTGCATAGCAATGAAAATGACATTCCAACCGAAAAAGAGATCTCATTCCAAGGTACACGGATTTAGAGCAAGAATGGCTACAGCAGGTGGCAGAAAGGTATTATCTGCAAGAAGAGCT
>JAEZJV010000010.1 GCA_023415635.1 Bacillota bacterium
TCTCCTTCTACTGCCGTCAGAAGGTATGAAAATCATATCACTAACGTATGAAGGAGTAAACTCTACTTGTGCGAAGGTAAACTCCACAGGACAAAAGAGGAGTGGAATTAAACTTTTCATTTTTCAATTTTGTATAAGTTTAAATTTTCGATTCCATATTCCCTTCAATTATGTTAAAATATTACGAGGTACTGTATATAATTGAGTAATTATTGTTATGCATGTCAGGACATGAGCTGTACCAAGACGGGCATATACTTATATATAATATTGAAAGGAAAGATACCATGGGAAAATATTTCGGAACAGACGGATTTCGCGGAGAAGCAAATGTTGATCTGACAGTGATGCATGCTTACAAGGTGGGAAGGTTTTTAGGGTATTACTATGGGAAAGAGCACAAAGCCAATATTGTAATAGGGAAGGACACCAGAAGATCCAGCTATATGTTTGAATATTCTTTGGTAGCCGGGCTTACAGCAAGCGGTGCAGATGTATATCTGCTCCATGTTACTCCCACACCTAGTATATCCTATGTTGTTAGAAGCGGGGACTTTGATTGCGGTATTATGATTTCTGCAAGCCATAATCCATATTATGATAATGGGATCAAGGTAATTAACAGCAATGGCTATAAGCTGGAAGCAGAGGTGGAGGAGCTGATCGAGCAATACATTGACAGCGATGAGGATACTCTTCCCTTCGCCAAACGTGAAAATATCGGTAGGACAGTAGATTATGCTATCGGAAGGAATCGTTATATCGGATACCTGATATCCCTGGCAACCAGATCCTTTTCGGATAAAAGAGTCGGCCTTGATCTCGCTAACGGTGCTGCCACAACCGTGGCAAAGGGAGTATTTGATGCATTGGGAGCTAAAACCTTTGTAATCAACGGCGACCCGGACGGTACCAATATCAATTACAATTGCGGATCTACCCATATTGAACATCTGCAGAAATTTGTGATAGAGAATAAACTAGATGTAGGCTTTGCTTATGACGGAGATGCGGACCGTTGTCTGGCGGTGGATGAGAAGGGCAATATTGTTGATGGTGACTTGATTATGTATCTTTGCGGGGTATACATGAAGGGACGTAACGATCTTAAGAATAATACGGTAGTCACTACCATCATGTCTAACCTGGGTTTATATAAAGCCTTGGATAATAAAGGAATTCTGTATGAAAAGACTGCAGTTGGAGATAAATATGTATATGAGAATATGATGACCAACGGTCATTCTATTGGAGGAGAACAATCCGGTCATATCATATTCAGTAAGCATGCTACCACCGGTGACGGTGTACTGACTTCCCTTAAGATTATGGAGGTCATGCTTGAGAGTAAGGCTCCTCTGTCCGAGCTATTGAAGGAAATTACAATCTTTCCGCAGCTAATGAAGAATGTTAAGGTACATAGCAAGAGAGCAGTTAAGGAAGATCAGAAGGTAATGGAGATTGTTGCGGCTGTGGAGAAGAAGCTGGGTAGTGACGGACGTATTCTCGTAAGAGAGAGCGGGACAGAGCCGGTAATCCGTGTTATGGTTGAGGCAACGTCCCATGACATCTGTCAGACGATGGTTGACCGGGTAATAGAGGTCATGAGGGCTCAGGGTCATGTACTGAATCAATAATTTTTGTGATAAAATTCGTTATTAAGTAAAAAGAAACAAGGAAAAATTAAATTGCTATTTACAGATATCATATGTTATAATATACTATTGTCAAAATGTCTGTAAAATCAGATATTTATGTACTTTTGCATAGATAAGCTTCAAATCAATATAAATAGCAAAAAGTAGCGTACAAAGCAATCAGGGAGGATACCCTCAGCTTGAGGAAAGGGAGAATCCCAAGAATAATGGAGGAATCAGATACAATGAGTGTACAGGTAGAGAAATTAGAAAAGAATATGGCAAAGCTTACGATAGAGGCTTCCGCTGAGGATTTTGAAGACGCATTACAAAAAGCATATGTAAAGAGCAAGAATAAGATTAATGTTCAGGGCTTTCGTAAGGGTAAAGCGCCCCGCGCTTTGATTGAGAAGATGTATGGTGCAAGCATTTTCTATGAAGATGCTGCAAACGAGTTGATTCCCGAAGCATATGAGAAGGCTGCTAATGAATGCGGTCTTGAGATTGTATCCAGACCTGAAATCGACGTTGTTCAGGTTGAGAAGGGTAAGAGCTTTATCTTTACAGCTGAAGTCGCTGTGAAGCCGGAAGTAACCTTAGGTACCTACAAGGGTATTCAGGTTGAGAAGAAGACTGTAGTAGTAACAGAAGATGAGGTTCTGGCTCGAATCGACAAAGAGCGTGAGCAGAATTCCAGAACATTAACCATCGAGGACAGAGCAGTGCAGGACGGTGATATTACCATTATCGATTTTGAAGGCTTTGTTGACGGTGTTGCATTTGAAGGCGGCAAGGGTGAGAATTATTCCCTTACCATCGGCTCCCATTCCTTTATTGATACCTTCGAAGAACAGCTGATTGGTAAGGCAATCGGTGAAGAGGTGGAAGTGAACGTTACCTTCCCGGCAGAATATCAGGCAAAAGAGCTTGCTGGCAAACCGGCACTCTTTAAAGTAACTGTGAAAGAAATTAAGGTGAAGGAGCTTCCTGAGCTGGATGATGATTTTGCACAGGATGTATCCGAATTTGATACATTAGATGAATACAAAGCCAATATCACGGCTACAATTAAGGAAGACAAGGAAAAAGAACTAAAGACAGCAAAGGAAAATGAAGTAGTAGATAAGATTATCGAAAATGCTACGATGGATATTCCTGAGCCGATGATTAATTCCCAGGTAAACCAGATGGCTGAGGAGTTTGCTCAGAGAATGCAGTACCAGGGACTCTCTATTGAGCAGTATTTCCAGTTCACAGGCATGGATGCTAAGAAATTCATGGATAGCTTAAGACCTCAGGCATTGAAACGCATCCAGAGCAGATTAGTATTAGAGGCTGTAGCGAAAGCAGAGAAGATTGAGGTATCCGAGGAGGATATGGAGAAAGAGCTGAATAACATGGCATCCATGTATCAGATGGAGGCCGATAAGCTGAAGGAATTAATCGGCGAGAAGGAAAAAGAGCAGATTAAGGCCGACATCGCAGTTCAGAAGGCAGTCGACTTTGTAGTAGCAAAAGCGAAGGAAGCATAATGAACCAATCAATAGCTTTATTACCAGATAAGGAGGATAAATGTATGAGTTTAGTACCTTATGTCATTGAGCAAACAAGCCGCGGCGAAAGAAGCTACGATATCTATTCCAGATTATTAAAGGAAAGAATCATTTTCCTCGGAGAAGAAGTGAATGATGTTACTGCCAGCCTGGTAGTAGCACAATTGTTATTTTTAGAGTCAGAGGATCCCGGCAAGGATATCAATTTCTATATTAACAGTCCAGGAGGCTCCGTAACGGCAGGCTTCGCTATCTACGATACGATGAACTATATCAAATGCGATGTTTCTACAATTTGTATCGGTATGGCAGCCAGTATGGGTGCATTTCTGCTATCCGGCGGTACAGTAGGCAAGAGATTTGCATTACCTAATGCGGAGGTAATGATCCATCAGCCTTCCGGCGGTGCGAAGGGCCAGGCAACCGATATTAAGATAGTGGCAGATAACATTATCAAGACGAGAAAAAAACTCAATGAAATCTTGGCAAAGAATACCGGTAAGCCGTTAGAGGTCATTGAAGTAGATACTGAAAGAGATTTTTATATGACCGCTGAAGAAGCACGCGAATACGGAATTATCGATGGAATACTGGTAAGCAGATAATCCCTATTTGCCAATATGCTTTATACAGCAGAGAGAATGAGGTGATTAGGCAGTGGCAGGAAGGGTAGATGATAGAAATCAGGTAAGATGTTCTTTTTGTAATAAGACTCAGGATCAGGTAAGAAAACTGATAGCGGGTCCCGGGGTGTATATCTGTGATGAGTGTATAGAGATATGCAGTGAAATTATTGAAGAAGAATTTGAAGGCGAGCCTGTAACTAATTCCAATATCAATTTACTAAAGCCGGCGGAAATCAAAGCATTCCTGGACCAGCATGTGGTTGGACAGGAAGAAGCCAAGAAAGTTCTTGCTGTCTCTGTATACAACCATTACAAAAGAGTACTTGCTGAAAAGGACCTGGATGTTGAACTACAGAAGAGCAATATCCTGATGATCGGACCCACCGGATCAGGTAAGACTTATCTGGCGCAGACTTTGGCAAAGCTTCTTAATGTTCCCTTTGCGATTGCTGACGCAACTGCACTGACCGAAGCAGGCTATGTGGGGGAAGATGTTGAGAACATCCTGCTGAAAATCATCCAATCAGCAGATTTTGATATTGAACGTGCCGAATATGGTATTATTTATATCGATGAGATTGATAAGATTACCAGAAAATCGGAGAACACTTCCATAACAAGAGATGTATCCGGTGAAGGTGTTCAACAGGCACTTTTAAAGATACTCGAAGGAACAGTTGCGTCTGTTCCTCCCCAGGGAGGCAGAAAGCATCCTCATCAGGAATTTATTCAGATTGATACCACTAATATTTTATTCATCTGTGGTGGTGCATTTGACGGGCTGGAGAAGATTATTGAATCCAGAACCGGTCAGAAATCAATTGGTTTCAATGCTCAGATTAATGAAAAAAATAAAACCAGCATCGGAGAATTATTCCGTCAGGTTATGCCTCAGGATTTGATCAAATTTGGTCTTATACCGGAGTTTGTCGGTCGTGTGCCGGTTACGGTTGCACTCGACATGCTGGATGAGGCAGCACTGGTTCGAATTCTGACTGAGCCCAAAAATGCGATTACCAAGCAGTACAAGAAGCTTTTTGAACTGGATGGTGTTGAACTGGTATTCGATCAGGAGGCGCTGGACGAAATTGCAAAGCAGTCCTTCAAGAGAAAAATTGGTGCAAGAGGACTTCGTGCCATCATGGAAAAGGTAATGATGGATTCAATGTATAACATTCCTTCCGATACGAAGGCAATCAAGTGTATCATAACCAAGGAAGCGGTACTGGGAGAGGAGCAGCCGGAACTTGTACTTTCCGAGGAGAATGTTGCAAGAAAGCCTATTGTAAAGAGGAGTACCAAAAAGAGCAAGGACGAAATAGCATAATTTATAGTGAAAATATTTACATCGGGAGAACATTATCCTTCCCCTAAAGCTATCTGCCTTGCAGAAAGCTTCACGAGAAGCGGTAAGCTTCTCCCGATTATAGTTTTTCAGAATGAGCTGCATAGAGCAGCAGGAAGGGGTATGAGATGATTATTAAGAGCGTGAATTTGGAGACAGTCTGCGGTATTACAAGTGTATTGCCTAAGAACGATAAACCGGAGGTGGCATTTACCGGGAAATCCAACGTGGGAAAGTCATCACTCATCAACGCCCTGATGAATCGTAAATCACTGGCCAGAACCTCATCACAGCCGGGTAAGACTCAGACGATTAATTTCTATAATATCAATGATGAGCTTTATTATGTGGACCTTCCAGGGTACGGTTATGCAAAGGTATCTGTCGCTGTCAAAGAGAAATGGGGAAAGATGATTGAGAAATATCTCAGAATGTCTAAGCAGCTTAAGATTATTTTTCTGCTGGTTGATATCCGTCATGAACCCTCCCAAAATGATAAGAATATGTATGATTGGATTGTCTATCAAGGGTTTGAGCCGATCATCATTGCCACTAAGCTGGATAAGATCAACCGCAGCCAGATTCAGAAGCAGATTAAGATAATTAAGGAAGGGCTTCAAGTGCTTCCGGGCACAAAAATACTGCCCTTCTCGGCAGAAACCAAGCAGGGCAGGGAAGAAATCTGGGCTTGTATAGAAAGCCTTTGTAATAAGAGTGAGCAGTCAGAAGAAGTACCAGCTGCCGATACTGACAGTTGACTATAGGCTCTGAGGCTGAGACCGGCTCTTAACTAAAGGATTGGGTATATTATTTACTTTCCAGCAGGGAAGACATCAAATAAGAGTAAATTTCGGAGCTTTTGTCTCTCCAGTTATTACATATGCGGGAGGCTTCCTCCTCGGTGGGAACCATCAGGGTTAAATCGATGATAGAGGTATCCCGCTCGATTACACATAGATGAGCAGCAAACTCTCCTTTCTTAACCTGATAAAATTCGGCAGGGGTAGAAAGCTCCTCCTGAAGCTCATATTTATTCTGAACCAGATAAGCGTCGATATCCTCCTTAATTCTAGAGGATATCATATTATCAAAGAACAGCAGGGTTTCGGTTCCGCTGTCTGTAATCCGGTAAAGAGTACTGTTACGGATGGTCTTGGTGGAGATGAAGGCATCATCAATTAGTTCGGATAATGCTCGCTGTATATTAAAATAATTTGTGTATTCCTTTTCAAGGATGAATGCGGTCAGCTGAGCATTGGTCAGTGGGAAATTTACCCTGCTTAGGATATACAGGATCATCAGTTTATATAGCATAAAGGTATCAGACTTCATTAGTAACCTCCTTCTCTATATTTGCATTACGTCGATTGGGTAATGACTCTAGACAAATTATAACATACTTTTTCCATGTCAGGAAGTGTGAAGGAAAGTCGTCTTCACACTATGGAAGGGAGGGGTAATATTTACCCTGCCAGGTATCTCTTGTCTTCATATCCTGTTGTATTCTATTTAATACAAGCTTCTTATCAGTACTCCATAGTGGTGCCAGTAAAAGCCTTCTCGGTCCGTCACCGGTAATCCGATGAACTACCAGATCGCCGGGGAGGAGCTCCAGACAGGAAATGACCAGATCGACATACTCTTCCCTACTCATAGGTTCTGGAAGTATACCCTGTTCATAGAGTTTTCCCAAATCGGTTCCTTTCAAAATATGCAGGAGCTGAAGCTTAATTCCCTGAAGAGGGAGATGGGACAGATAGATCATCGTTTTTCTGATGTCATCTTTAGTTTCGCCTGGAAGTCCCAGAATCGTGTGGACTATCACAGGAATTTCGGATTCTTTTAATCTTCTGACACAGTGTTCGAAAACCTCAAGAGTATAACCGCGTCTTATGAAAGCAGCACTTCGGTCATGGATTGTCTGCAGACCGAGTTCAATCCATACCGGCTTAATCGCTGCAATCTCCTTTAACAAAGCAATTGTTTCTTCGGAAATACAATCAGGGCGCGTAGCTATGGACAATAGGACAATCCCGGGATGATTGGCTGCCTCCGTATAGATAGCTCGCAGCTTATCAATCGGAGCATAAGTATTTGTATATGCCTGAAAATAGGCAATATAGCTTGCTGACTCAGGATCTGCCAGCTTTGCGGCAACCTGCTTTTTGGCTTGCTCTATCTGGTCTGTTATTGAGACGGAGGGTCCGGCAGCGAAATCTCCTGAGCCGCCCGCGGAACAGAAGATGCAGCCCCGTCTATCAAGAGTACCATCCCGGTTGGGGCAGGTCATACCACTGTCCAGGGACAGCTTATATATTTTCCTTCCATAGATATTCTTCAATTCATAGTCCAGAGAATGATACCGTTTCTGATCCCACATAATTTTCTCCATACTGAATAGCTTCGGTTACCTTCTCTTTATTTTCTGATATATGCCTTAACCGCAGCACTGACTAAATCACTGACTCTTGAGTCAAAGGGCTGTGGCATGATATTATTCTCATTTAAATCCTTCTCTGCCACCAGACCTGCAATTGCTGTGGCTGCAGCAAGCTTCATCTCCTCGGTGATCTGGGTAGCCCTGCCCTCCAGCGCACCTCGGAAGATGCCCGGAAAAGCTACGACATTGTTTACTTGATTCGGGAAATCAGAACGTCCGGTAGCAACAACCTTAGCCCCAGCCTCATGAGCCAGATCCGGCATGATCTCTGGGTCCGGGTTAGCCATGGCAAAGATAATGGCATCCTTATTCATCGCTGCAACCATTTCCTTAGTCAGGATATTCGGTGCGGATACCCCGACGAATAGATCTGCACCGACCAGTGCATCAGCAAGAGTACCGTTTTTATTCTCCAAGTTGGTTACGGTGAGCATCTGCTCCTGCATCCAGTTCAAATTCGGATAATCCTTCGAGATAATTCCATTGATATCACAAAGCATAAGATGCTTAAAGCCATAGGATAGCAGGAGCTTGGAGATAGCGATTCCGGCAGAACCGGCACCGTTGACTACAACCCTTGTGGTCTCCTTAGTCTTCCCTGTAACCTTCAGAGCGTTTATAGCACCAGCCAGGACGACAATTGCTGTACCGTGCTGGTCGTCATGAAACACCGGGATATCAAGAAGCTCCTTAAGGCGTTCCTCAATTTCGAAGCATCTTGGTGCTGAGATATCCTCAAGATTGATGCCTCCAAAGGCGGGAGCGATGGCGGTAATAGTTTTGATGATTTCCTCTGTATCCTGAGTATCAAGGCAGATGGGAACAGCATTTACTCCTCCAAACTCCTTAAATAGGACGGCCTTTCCTTCCATAACCGGCATGGCTGCATAGGGGCCGATATTTCCCAATCCAAGAACGGCACTGCCGTCAGTGATTACAGCGATCGTATTTGCTTTCATTGTATATCGGTAAGCCTCGGATCTGTCCTTGGCAATAACTCTGCAGGGTTCCGCTACACCGGGGGTATACGCAATGGAGAGATCCTCTCTGGAGTTTACCGGACATTTGGAAGTGATTTCAAGTTTACCATTCCATTTTTCGTGCATGTGCAACGCTTGCTCGTTCATATTCATTTTTTTCCACCTTGCATTCTAAATTATAATAATTCATTTTGTGTTATTGCTTTTTTAGGTAATTTAAAGCTATCATAGCACTTAGAATGTGCTTAATCAAGTATCAAGTATTCTACGAATACTATTTTTGACAACTATTTATCAGGAGAATAGGAAGATAATTATTTGAGTAATATTCAATAATTTCCTATATAAGTAATATATAACAATATTATGTAAAAAATAGTAGATATGGATTATAAGAAAGGACTTCCATTTCCTGTCATATTGTTGTATAATATAAAATTAGGAAAACAAATTTATTCTGATTATATAACCAAGTAAGAAAGATAAGCGCTATACGAATTTCTTGCACCAGGGATGAATGATATCTGCTTCGTATATTTTATTTATGAAAGGTATTCGCTTCGTATATATCTATAACATACATTAAGGATAATCCTTGGATGATTCCATCATTGTTAGTATTTCTTTAGCACTTCTACCAATTCCGTAAGAGGATCCAAACCAAGAGAAAAGGAGTATAATTACATGGAAAATCGCTATGAAGCAACGACCCTTGCCAATCTGAGGGAATTGGCAAAGGAAAAAGGAATGAAGAACATTACTATTATGAAGAAAAGCGAGCTTATTGAAGCATTAATAAAATCAGAAGGAAACGGTACGCCAACTCCTGCTGAGGCAGAAATACCGAAAGGAAGTATTAATCAAGCAGGAGAGACACCGAGTACTGTGCCGAATGAAGAGTTGCCGAGTGCAGGGAAAGAGGAGCGGAAGGCTGTTGTTATGTCACAAAGTGAGGTTGACCAGCTGGACAGCGGCGAGACCAAGGTAGGTATTTTGGAGGTCCTTCCGGATGGCTATGGCTTTATCCGTTGTGATAATTATCTGCCCGGTGAGAATGATGTATACGTGTCTCCGGCACAGATTAGAAGATTTAATTTGAAGACCGGAGATATCGTTGCCGGTAACACTAAAATACGAAGCCAGAATGAGAAATTCAGTGCTTTATTATATATAAAAGCTGTGAACGGTTTTCATCCGGTGGAAGCACAGAAAAGAAAACGCTTCGAAGATCTGACACCGGTATTCCCAAATAATAGAATTCATCTGGAGACACCTGGGACAGGCGTATCGATGAGAATGGTTGATCTGATTTCTCCGATCGGTAAGGGGCAAAGAGGTATGATCGTCTCTCAGCCGAAGACAGGAAAGACAACCCTGCTGAAGCAGATTGCCAAGGCAGTTACAAGAAACCATCCGGATATGAAGCTGATTATATTATTGATCGATGAGAGGCCGGAGGAAGTAACAGATATCAAAGAATCTATTGAAGGGAAGAATGTCGAGGTAATCTACTCTACCTTTGATGAACTTCCTGATAATCATAAACGAGTATCCGAAATGGTGATTGAACGTGCAAAGCGCCTCGTGGAGCATAAGCAGGATGTCATTATTCTACTGGATAGCATCACACGTCTCGCGAGAGCATATAACCTGACGGTTCAGCCCAGCGGAAGAACCCTGTCAGGCGGTCTTGATCCGGCTGCGCTTCATATGCCCAAAAAGTTCTTCGGTGCAGCGAGAAATATGCGTGAAGGCGGAAGTCTGACGATCCTTGCAACGGCGCTCGTCGATACCGGCAGCAGGATGGATGATGTGGTTTTTGAAGAATTCAAGGGAACCGGCAACATGGAGCTGGTTCTTGACCGCAGTCTTTCTGAAAAACGGATCTTCCCTGCGATTGATCTTCCTAGATCCAGCACAAGGAGGGAGGACCTCTTACTTACCCAGCCAGAGCTTGAAGCAACCTATCTGATGCGCAAAGCACTCGGAGGAATGAAATCAGAGGAAGCATTGGAGCGGATTATCGATATGTTCCTTCGTACAAAGACAAACGCAGAATTTATCGAGATAATTAAAAAGACTAAAATTGTCTTTTGACTCTTGCATTAGCAGATAAGCTATGCTATAATAATAAAGCTGTTTATTAGATTGGAATTATTATAATGCCAATAGATAAAACTATTCGAACTTAAAGAGGTGAAAACATGAAAGAAGGAATCCATCCCAAATATCATCAGGCTAAAGTTGTTTGCAACTGCGGTAACGAATTTGTAACAGGATCAACCAAGGAAGATATCCACGTAGAAATCTGCTCCAAGTGCCATTCATTCTATACAGGACAGGTTAAGGCAGCT
>JAEZJV010000089.1 GCA_023415635.1 Bacillota bacterium
AGATCGATTCCTCGTCCGGCCAGATTGCCAATATTACTAAGGTGATTGAAGATATCGCTTTCCAGACCAATATACTTGCTTTGAATGCTGCAATTGAAGCCGCCCGTGCAGGTAATGCCGGAAAAGGGTTTGCGGTTGTAGCTGATGAGGTGCGGAATCTTGCCGCAAAATCAGCAGAAGCCGCAAAGCAAACGTCCGATTTAATCCAAGCCTCTGTGGTTACTGTTTCTAAGGGAACGCAATTAACAACACAGACGGCAAAAATTCTGGTGGATATACAGGACAATACGAAGGTGGTTATTGATAGTATTAACAAAATTGACGATGCGTCTACAGAACAGGCAGTGGCTATAGAACAAATCAAGCAGGGACTAAATCAGGTTTCCTCTGTTGTACAGACAAATGCAGCTACTGCGGAGGAAAACTCGGCGACCAGTGAGGAAATGTCTGCCCAAGCTATCACACTGCGTGAGGAGGTTGGCAGGTTCAAGCTCAAAAGCGGATATGGGAAGGACAGTTTTGCGTCTATCGCTCCCTTAAGAGAACCTGTAAAAGAGAGCCCGACTTTGTTGGAAGCCGCAGTATCTCTTGGAAAATATTAAGGTGGCACTGATAACGATTGCAGAAAATATAGTCGTCATTCTCGGATAATCGACTATCGGTTGCATTCCTGCTGGAGTATGTTTTCTTGTGGGGGTGCAGCCGAATTTCTATAAAGATTTGGTAGTCATCGAAGATATTCCTTACTAACAGAAGCAAAGAACCCTGATGGGTTTGAAGGAGGTAGTAGATTGGACAATTTTTCAAGCAGTTCCATGTTGGAGGTTTTTATATATGAAACTACACAAAACATAGAGCAACTCGAAGCGGCCATACTAACCAGTGAACAAGAAGGTCGCTTTACACCGCAGGCTGTGAATGAAATATTCAGGGTTATGCATACAATCAAGGGTTCTTCAGCCATGATGATGTATAACAATATTTCAACGCTTTCTCATGTCATGGAGGACCTCTTCTACTATATTCGAGAAGAAAAACCTGAGAACATGGACTGTGAGCTTCTTTCCGATTTGGTTTTGGAGGGTATCGATTTTATTAAGCTGGAGATGGAGAAAATCAAAAATTCCGATAACCTTGACGGAGATCCATCAGACCTGATCGAAAACATCAAAGAATTTCTGTCCTTCATTAAAGGGGAACTGCAAAGCACAGATACTCCAAAGACAATGCAAAAAGAAGCCAAGCAACATGATTACTTGTCCCCTGCCCCAAAAGACAAAAATACAGAACAAAAATGTTATGAAGCGGTCATCTTTTTTGAGGATGGTTGCGAGATGGAGAATATCCGGGCTTTTACTATTGTCCATAATTTAAAAGAGATTGTAGCAGATTTTAACTACTTTCCAGAGGATATTATCGAAAATCCTGACAGTGTACAGATTATTCGGGAACAAGGCTTCAGGATAACGATCATAAGTGATAAAAGTATGAAGGAACTGCACGATTTTTTCACGAGCAGCTCCTTTATCCGAACTATTGAGGTCACTGAGCTTCAAAATAGCCAGACATTCGAGCCGGATTGCGTGAATTCAGAAACGGCCATGAATGAAACTCCAATTAAGTTCGCCACGCTTCAGGCTGAGAATTTTGTGCAAGCTGAAAACAGAAGTTCACATCAGAGTATTATCAGCGTCGATGTGATGAAGCTTGATAAGATGATGGATCTGATGGGAGAAATGGTAATCGCCGAGGCGATGGTCACGCAAAACCCTGAACTTCAGGCGCTTAAGCTGAATAGCTTCTATAAGGCCGCCCGTCAGCTTCATAAAATTTCAAGCGAAATGCAGGACATGGTGATGTCCATACGAATGGTTCCCTTGTCAGCGACCTTCCATAAAATGCATCGTATTGTGCGGGATATGAGCCGGAAGCTCAATAAAGAAGTAGGATTGATGTTAATCGGAGAAAACACTGAGGTTGATAAGAATATCATCGAGCATATTTCTGACCCCTTGATGCATCTTGTCCGCAATGCCGTCGATCATGGAATTGAGGATCCTGAAGAAAGAATAATTGCTGGTAAACAAAGATCAGGGCAGGTGAAATTGGAAGCAAAAAATGCCGGAAGCGATGTTCTTGTAACTATCCGTGATGACGGCAAAGGACTCAACAAGGAAAAAATCCTGAAAAAAGCCAAGGAGAACGGCTTACTGAACAAACCGGAGAATGAGATAACGGAAAAGGAAATCTACAACCTGATATTCCTGCCCGGATTTTCCACTAATGATCATGTGACTGAATTCTCCGGCCGAGGTGTTGGCATGGACGTAGTAGTAAAGAATCTGGAAGCAGTGGGCGGTTCTGTATCCATAGACAGCATCGAAGGCTCCGGAACGATAACTACACTGAAAATACCTCTCACCCTGGCAATCATCGACGGAATGAACATCCGCGTAGGCGCTGCCAAGTATACACTCCCTACAACCTCTATTAAGGAAACGTTTCGAGTGATGGAGAAAGATATTATTAAGGACCCTAACGGCAATGAGATGATTATGGTTCGCGGAGAGTATTATCCTATCGTCCGAATCCATGAAATATTCGCAGTTGAAACGGAAATTACCGACCTGACCAAAGGAATTATGCTCATGATTGAGCAGGATGAAAAGAGTATCTGCCTTTTCGCCGACGAGCTTTTAGGCCAGCAGCAGGTAGTCGTCAAGGCTCTTCCTTCCTACATGAAAAACATAAGAAAAGTGGAAGGA
>JAEZJV010000042.1 GCA_023415635.1 Bacillota bacterium
GAATCTATAGCTCTTTTGTTGAGCATATGGGAAGAGTCGTATATTCCGGTATCTATGAGCCGGGACACCCTACAGCTGATGAGGATGGTTTTCGTGGAGATGTGCTTGAGAAGGTTAAGGAAATGGGAGTAACAGGCATTCGTTATCCCGGTGGTAATTTTGTTTCTTGCTATGATTGGAAGGATGGAGTTGGGCCTGTACAATGCCGTCCAAAGCGTTTGGAAATTGCATGGAGAGCAATCGAAACCAATGAATTCGGAACCAATGAGTTCATGAAATGGGCAAAGAAAGCGGATATTGAACCTATTTTAGCAGTAAATCTTGGAACGAAAGGAATAGAGAATGCAGTATCGTTAGTTGAGTACTGTAATATAAAAGAAGGAACGTATTATAGTGATTTAAGGCGAGAACATGGAGCCACGCAGCCCTACCACATTAAAACCTGGTGCCTTGGAAATGAAATGGATGGAGCTTGGCAGATTGGGCATAAGACAGCAGAGGATTATGGAAAGCTGGCACAACAGACAGCAAAAGCCATGAAACAGGTGGACACTGAGATCAAATTGGTGTCTTGCGGTAGCAGCAAATCTGACATGATGACTTATCCGGATTGGGAAATGACTACCTTAGGATACACTTACGAATATGTAGATTATATATCTCTTCATCAGTATTACGGAAATCAAGACAAGGGAACAAAATATTTTCTTGCTCAATCCATTGATATGGAAAATTATATTCATACAGTAATAGCTGCATGTGATGTTGTAAAAGCAAAGAAACGTTCTAAGAAGGTACTTAATATCAGCTTTGATGAGTGGGGAGTATGGTCTACTCCGGATATAGAGGTAGCAGCTCAAGTTGATGAGAAACCATGGCAGATAGCACCCCACCTCAGTGAGCAGATTTATACTATGGAGGACAGCTTACTTTTCTCCAGTATGATGATGAACTTTATCAAGCATGCGGATCGCATAAAAATAGCGTGTCAGTCTTTATTGACCAATATCAGTGCGGCCATTATGACGGATAGAGGTGGTGAGGTTTGGGTACAGCCTATATTCTATCCATTCTCATGGATGGCGAACTATGGCAAGGGACTTGTAGTTCAGGAGGTATTACAGTGCCAAGCTTATTCCTGTGAGGGGTTTGAGAATGTACCTTACGTGGACGAAGTGGTTGTATACAATGATGAAGAAAATGAGCTGGTAATCTTCGCGGTTAATCGAAGTGAAGAAGAAAGCATTGACCTAAACTTAATGCTTCAGCAGTTCCAGGTAGAGAGGATTAAGGAGCATCTTGTATTAAGTCATAAAGATAAGAAAGCATGTAACCTCAAGAATCATGATGAGGTTAAGCCATATCACATAGAGGATTCCGAAGTATCAGATGGATTAATAAAGGCAAAGCTTCAACCACTTTCCTTCAATATGCTTCGAATTCAAGTGAAGTAGCATTAGGTATTTAGTTATAATTCGGTTATAAAAATTAAGTATATATTTCCATCTCTTATATTTTATGGTATAGTATTAAGAAACGATTCAAGAAAGAGATTGTCTATTATGGGGATAACTACAAAAGATCTTGCTAAAATATGTGGCGTATCACGTACTACCATACATCGTGCGTTGTCGGATACTGGAAGAATTAATCCACAGACCAAGGATTTTATTTTAGAAACAGTGAAGAAATATGATTATCGACCAGATTTATTAGCAAGAGGACTTGTGAAAGGCCAGACCTACAACATTGGTGTAGTAGTACTTGATGTGAATAACCGTTATTTCGCACAGATGCTAAGTGCAATCGAAGTAGAGGTAAGAAAACAGGGCTACTTTGTTAACATTACACTCCATGAGAAGAACCCAGACATTGAAAAAGAGCAGATAGCAAGACTTGTGGACTATCATGTGGAAGGAATTATTTTATCCTCTGTTAATCAAGGAGAAGAGTATAAAAGGTTTCTTTCCAGTTTAAATACACCGATTGTAACCATCGATAATAAAATTGAAGAAGACATCCCTTTTGTCGGAATCAATGAACGAGAGGCAGCAAGAGCAGCAACGGCTCAGATTATCGGGAAAGGCTATCAAAAAGTTGTATTTGTATGTCCGCCGTTATTAGATCGTGGAAAAGAAAATATCTATGTTCATGAAGAAAGAGAAAAGGGCTTTCAAGAAGCTATACTGTGTTCAACAGAAGTTGAGGCTGTCATAATCGATCAAGTTGACTACTTGGACAGCTGTGCAAAGCAATTAACAGATGGTGTGAAAACTGCGTTCTTCTGCTCCGGTGATATGTTTGCCCTAAAGCTTATAAAGCATTTAAAATCACTTGGGAAAGGAGCACCAAGTGATTATGGAATTATGGGCTTTGATAACATTGATGTTTTAGACTATGTTACACCAAGACTTACGACAATAGACAATTCAGTAGAGAAAATAGCCAAAATGGCAGTGGATATGCTCTTTGATTTAATCAATGGGAAAGCTACCCGCACTGAGATACTATTAGATTATCTATTAGTGAATGGGGAAACGATATAAGACGAGGCTTATCAATCCTACATTTGTGTAGTTATATTCGGTAAAGGAGAATAAGAAAATGAAATCCTTAAAATATAATGAAGTATGGATTGCACAGAGAGCAGACCCTTATGTTTACAAACATGAGGATGGTAGTTACTATTTTACAGCAAGTTTACCTGAATATAATGGTATAG
>JAEZJV010000059.1 GCA_023415635.1 Bacillota bacterium
ACCTGGTATGAGATTACTCATAAAATCTCCTTCTACTGCCGTCAGAAGGTATGAAAATCATATCACTAACGTATGAAGGAGTAAACTCTACTTGTGCGAAGGTAAACTCCACAGGACAAAAGAGGAGAGGAATTAAACTTTTCATTTTTCAAATTATTTTTTTTGAAATAGTCTGCTTGTATATATACTATTTCACTGGTATAATTATACACATTAATATGCTTTATAATAAAATAGGGGGTACTTTATGGAAAACTATCAAATTCTGATTGTCATGTGTATTTACATGCTGCTGGTCATAGGCATAGGCCTGTTTTTTGCAAAGCGTGCGAATGAAAATTCAGAGAATTACTTTCTTGGAGGTCGTTCCCTGGGACCATGGATTGCAGCTATGAGTGCAGAGGCTTCTGATATGAGCGGTTGGCTCCTTATGGGATTGCCTGGTGTTGCGTATTTTTACGGTCTTAGTGATGCGATTTGGACAGCAATCGGTTTACTTGCGGGGACATATATTAATTGGCTGATTGTAGCTAAGAGATTACATGCTTATTCGATTGTTGCCGGAGATTCCATTACGATACCGGATTTCTTCAGTAATCGTTTTAAAGAAAATAAGAAAATAATAATGACGATTGCGGCTTTATTTATCATGGTTTTCTTTACAATCTATGCTGCCAGCTGTTTTGTATCGGTTGGAAGGCTATTCTCCACTCTGTTCGGAATGAAATATCAGACCATGATGATCGCTGGAGCTGCTTTTGTTATTATTTATACCTTTTTGGGAGGATTTCTGGCGGAAAGCACCTCTGATTTCATGCAGGCAATCGTAATGATTACTGCCTTAGTAGGAGTTCTGATTACGGGTATTCTGAGTGCCGGAGGTTTTGGGGCTGTTTATGACAACCTGCAGCAGATCCCGGGGTTTATAGAGTTTTTCGGTATTAGTACGCCCATCATGACGGATGGGGTACAGCAGATATCAGGAAGTGGTGCACCACTCTTCGGAGAAGCAGGAGCATATGGTTTCCTGACAATTCTTTCAACCCTTTCCTGGGGACTTGGGTACTTCGGTATGCCTCAGGTATTACTGCGATTTATGGCAATACGCTCCCATAAGGAAATTAAGAAATCCAGACGAATCGCAACAGTATGGTGTGCTATCTCCTTGTTTGCAGCTGTTTTCATTGGATTAATCGGAAGAGCAGTATTCCCGACTATGCATTTAACCGGCGCGGAGGCAGAAAAGATATTCATAACCATGTCTACCAGCTATCTGCCGACAGTGTTAGCGGGACTGGCAATGGCAGGTATTCTGGCTGCGACCATCAGTTCCTCTGATTCTTATCTGTTGATTGCTTCTTCTGCCGTATCCAAGAATATCTACCAGGGATTGTTTAAAAAGAATGCTACGGACAAGCAGGTCATGAGAATATCACGTATCGTCTTACTTACAATCGCAATCATCGGAATTGTGATAGCTTTGGATGAGAATAGTATTATATTTAAAGTAGTATCCTTTGCATGGGCTGGTTTCGGAGCAACCTTCGGACCAATTATGCTGTTCTCATTGTTCTGGAAGAGAACCACCAGAGAAGGTGCCATTGGAGGTATGCTGGCCGGAGGTATCATGGTATTTATCTGGAAGCTGATCATCAGGCCGATGGGCGGAGTACTGAACATCTATGAACTGCTTCCTGCTTTTATATTCTCCTGTATCGTTATTGTCATCGTATCTCTGCTCTCCAAGGAACCCGAGCAGGAGATGCTGGAGGAATTCGAGAAGGCAAAGGCTTACCGTGATTAGAAAATAAATGAATAATAAGAGCGAAAGTTTTTATCACAGGTAAAAAAGATACGGTACAGCCAAAGGGCTGTACCGTATCTTTTTGTAGTATTACACAATCTCATTAGGTAGTTTTTTTCTCATTCTTAATCAACAGGATTGTTAATATTACCGCTGCGACGATAAATCCAATTCCACCGAGGATACCGGTGGGAGACGGTCCAAGGAAGGGATTGCCGCCGTCAGCCGCAAAATATATACCAACCGAACCGATGGAATTGATGCTTCCGTGGGCAAAGACCGCCGGGATACAGCTATTTGTCTTTATTGTGACATACGATAAGATTGTACCAAGAACGATACAGAAGATAATCATGGCAAGGATCCCTGTAAATGGGAAACCGGTGTAGCCTGTTCCATAATTATGGCCCAGGGCTGTGAGAGGGGCATGCCATATCCCCCAGATAAGACCGTTAATCAAAAGTACAGGCAGAATCTTAAACTTTCTTTTCATCTTAGGAAGCAGATATCCGCGCCAGCCCCATTCTTCTCCGAAACAGGTGATTAAATTAAGCAGAGGTCCTAGCAGGATTGAGGCTATGACTTGTAGTGCTATCGTACTCTGCATCTGAGCAGCACTCATTTCCAGACCCGAAGCCTGGTATACCTTTGCAAGAGTGGACAGTGCAGGGTCAAATTTATTGGGAAAGATCAGGAAGTAGAAGATCGTACCTACCACAGTAAGTATGACCGGTCCGAACCATGCGAATAAATAATAGGGGAAATTCTTCTTGAAATTCGGCAATCCTATAAGGGAATTGCGAAAGCCTTCCTTGGTAATCAATCTGGTCAGCAATACACCCAGAGCAGGTAAAAACATGATGCTTGCAATCAGCAGCTGGAGAAAGGGCTTCATCATATTATTTTCTTCGGCAGCCAATGGACGGATGATTGCGATTTCTACGGAGTATGTGACAAAAAAGGTAATTGACAGAAACATAAGAATTCTTCTTGTCTCCAGCTTCGGGTCTGTTTGCGGCAGATTAGAAGCCTTCGGTGGCTCAGCTGTATGAGAATTAGTATAGGTATCCATGTTTATCCTCCCTTTTTGCTTTATTATACTATGATTTCATCCTTTTATCCACATGAAACACCCCCACTGTACAGAAATATGAACAGAAATAGAAAGCCCGTGGCTTCTAATAGAACCCATGGGCTGATATGATATTACGTTATTTATTTAGGATACCTTGGAAAGAGCTTGCTTTGTCCGTTGGTTTTCCTTAACCTTAGCAGGGATGAAGTAAATTGCTGCATACAGTAGAAAATTCAGTACGAGTGCTCCCATAACATCCATAATTGAGTGTTGTTTTAGGAATACAGTTGACATACAGATCAAAATAGTCAATACGAAGGTTCCCCATTGAAGCCATTTAATCGAATGAAGCTTTTCATTTTTATTGATGGCAATCATCGCGCCTACGGAATTAAAAACATGGATACTAGGGAATACATTCGTTGCTGTATCAATGGAATAAATCCCTGATAGCATACGAAGGAATATATTATCTCTTCCCAGGGAAGCTAAATCTACTCTAAGATAGTGACCGTTTGGCCATACGGTATAGATCAGCAGACAAATTGTCATTCCTGTGAAAAGATAGGTACAGCATTTCAGAAAATCCTGTTTCGAGGTAAGCAGAAAATATGCTACGGTTACAGCAATATATAGGAACCAGATAAAATACGGAAGAATGAAAACCTCACAGAATGGAATCAGGTCATCCAGTTTTGTATGGATTGGTGCAAACTTGGTCACGTGCTTCTCAAGATAAGTGAACCATATCATATAAACGAAGAAGTATGAAAGGACAACTCCGTGCTTGTATTTTATTAATAACTGCTTCGCAGTATTTAAAAGCTTCATTGTGTCACGCCCTCTCTTCTATGAAATCTTGCTAATTATAGCACACAATACTTTGGATAACAATATACTAATATTTACTTTTTTCTTAAGGGTTATCCTGCTTAGCAGGAAACAGACAAAAGGGTTGGACAGTAAATAGAAAACTGATTATAATAGAGTCATAAAATTCAATTAAAAGTTGTATGGTTTGATTAATAGATTATATTTCATAGAAATGAGAATATTATTATTGAATTGAAATGGAGGTAATAGCATGAAAAGAATATTTTTAGTAGTATTAGACAGTGTTGGTGTCGGCGAGTTACCGGATGCAGAGCTTTATGGAGATGTCGGAAGTCATACCTTATATGGAGCGTCTACCAGTGAGTATTTTAAGATGCCCAATATGAAAAAGCTCGGATTATTTCATATAGATGGGGTAAAGCAGCGCTTCCCTGAGATGGAAGGTGTCCAGGCTTTCGACGGTACAGTATGCAGATTGGCAGAAAGGTCAAAGGGAAAGGATACAACAACAGGTCATTGGGAGATTGCGGGAGTAATCTCGGAGGAAGCGTTTCCGACTTATCCGAACGGCTTTCCGCCGGAGGTTTTAAAGCCATTTGAAGAGAGAACCGGACGCAGAGTCATCTGTAATCTACCCTATTCGGGTACGGATGTCATTCGGGATTATGGGAAGGAGCATGTGGAGACAGGTGCTTTGATTGTCTATACTTCTGCGGACAGCGTATTCCAGATTGCTGCTCATGAGGAGATCGTACCAGTTGAGGAATTGTACCGCTATTGCAGTATCGCAAGAGAAATTCTTGTGGGGGAGCATGGAGTGGGACGTGTTATAGCAAGACCCTTTGTAGGAACCTTCCCGGATTATAAAAGAACTGCCAACCGTCATGATTTTTCCCTGGAGCCTTCCCTGACGATGCTGGATCAGATGAAGGCTGCTGGACTGGATACACTGGCTGTGGGTAAGATCTTCGATATCTTTGCCGCAAAAGGGATAACAGATACTGTTCGTACCCATGATAATGCTGAAGGTATTGAGATGCTGATCGAACGCATCAATAAGGAGTTCCAAGGTTTATGCTTTGTGAATTTGGTAGATTTTGATATGATATACGGACATCGCAATGATGTGGATGGATATGCAAAGGCACTGACGTATTTTGATGAGCAGCTGCCCAGAATACTTGCCGGACTCCACGAGGACGATATCCTGATGATCACCGCTGACCATGGCTGTGATCCTTTGACACCCTCGACGGATCATTCCAGGGAGTATATACCCTTAGTAGTCTACGGTGAAAAGGTAAGGAAGGGTTTAAATCTCGGCACCCGCACAAGCTTTGCCGATATAGCGGCTACCATTCTGGAGTATTATGGAATACCGCAGAAGACAGCAGGGACCTCCTTCCTGAAGGAGATTCTAATTTGATGGAAAGAATCATCCATCCGATACCACCACTCTATGATGAGCAATCAAGAGTTTTGATCCTGGGCTCCTTCCCTTCTGTAAAGTCAAGAGAAGGAAGGTTCTTCTATCACCATCCGCAAAACCGTTTCTGGAAGGTCATAAGTGCCCTGTATGAGGAGGCTGTTCCTGTTACAATTGAGCAGAAAAAGGAGCTTCTATTAAGGTTAAGGATAGCAGTTTGGGATGTAATTCAAAGCTGTGAAATAGTGGGGTCTTCGGATTCCAGCATAAGAAATGTAATTCCGAACAATCCGGCTGATATACTTAAGCATTCCTGTGTAGAGCATATCTTCACCAACGGAAATACTTCTCACCGGCTTTATATGAAATACATCTATCCGGTGACGGGGATGGAGAGTATGAAGCTACCGTCCACAAGTCCTGCTAATGCGGGTTATACTCTTGACCGGTTATTGGAGGAGTGGAGTATTTTAAAGAAATATACTTAAGTTGTGAAAGGAATCAGGGCATCATGAGAATTGTCATACAAAGAGTATCGGAGGCGTCTGTCACTGTAGAGGGACGGATAGTCGGGTCCATTGGAAGAGGCTTTTTAATTCTATTAGGTGTCGGGATGGAGGATACCAAAGAGATAGCCGACAAGTATATCGATAAAATCCTAAAGCTTCGAATTTTTCAGGATCAGAACGGTAAGACGAATCTCTCCTTAAAGGACGTAGAGGGGGAGATATTAGTCGTATCCCAGTTTACCCTGTATGCTGATTGCCGGAAGGGAAACCGCCCTGACTTCACCAAAGCAGGTGATGCAGTACTGGCCAGGGAGTTGTATGAATATTTTCTGGAAGGTGTCCGGCAAAGGCTTGGTAAAGCCGAGGGAGGAGCATTCGGAGAAGAGATGAAGGTTTCTCTGATTAATGACGGTCCTTTTACCCTGGTACTTGATGAGAAGCTATTGTGAAATTGACGAAAGAATGAAATAATATAATAAGGCACATGGATATTATAGGCGGTATTACCAAAATACACAGGGGATTGAAAGGTAAGGTGGAAAATGATTGTTATCAAGGATCTGACAAAGGTCTACAAGCTCTCCAAAAAACAGATGCAGGAGCAGCGGACCAAAAAGGACATGAAAAAGGCCTTGGATAAGCTGACACTGGAAGCAAAGCCCGGTGAAATTTATGGCTTATTGGGACCGAATGGTGCAGGTAAGACGACCGCGCTTCGTACTGTTGCTACATTACTGAAGCCGACAGCCGGCTCAGTTACTGTTTGCGGCTATGATACTGTGAAGGAATCGGATAAGGTCAGAAAAAAAATCTCCTTTTTAACCAATGAGATTAAACTGGATCCTCAGTTTTCACCAAAGTATATGTTCGAGTTCTTCGGAAGACTTCATGGAGAAAGCGAGGAAACTATTGCCCTGCGTCGGGAGATGCTGTTTGATTATTTTGAAATTAAGGATTTTCAGGATAAGAAGATAGAGGAACTGTCAACCGGTATGAAACAGAAGGCTTCTATTGCTGTCAGTCTGGTGCATGACCCTGAAGTGGTTATTTTTGACGAGCCTACCAACGGTCTGGATATTGTCACGGCAAGAAGTGTAACAGACTATCTGAAGACTTTGAGAGAGGAAGGAAAGACAGTCATTATTTCGACTCATATCATGTCCGAAGCTGAGAGACTTTGCGATAGAATTGGGATCATTATAGGTGGTGTCAAGGTGATTGAGGGTACGCTGGATGAAATTTTAATGGCAACAGGATCCGAGGAACTGGAAGATGCCTTCTTCGATCTATACAAGATATATAACAGGGAGGAGGCGCACTCATGATGAACGGAACCAGGAACATTATCAGAAAAGAATTATCAAGAGTTTTTCATGATAAGAAGATCGTAATCAGTCTGTTTGTTTTACCGGCTGTCATGATTGTTGGTCTATACTCGCTGATGGGAACGTTGTTAAACAATATGATGAGTGATATCGAGGAGCATATTCCCAGCATCAGTATTCAGAATGCACCTGAGGATTTTGTGACGCTTCTCAATGCAACAACAGGGTTTCAAGCAAATATCAGTTATTTGAGTGCAGCTGAAGACAATTCCGGTATTAAACAGGGAATTCTTGATGGTACAGTAGATCTTCTGGTCGTATTTGATGATAAGTTCTCAGAAACAATTGCCGCATATCAGAATCAGGGAGACTTAATCCCCGAGGTGAGAACCTTTTATAATGCAGCTGAGAATTACTCGGAGAAAGCCAGGAATAATTTTGTGAATGGGATTCTCTTTACTTATCAACAGAGTTTATTAGCAAATAGGATCAGTAATTTAGAACAACTTCAGATTTTTTATATTGATAGAAACCCGAATGAATCCATTATCATCAATGAGAAGAAGCAGGATGGACAGCTGTTGGGAATGCTGGTGCCCTTCCTGATTAATATCATGCTTTTTGCCGGTGCAATGCAGCTTGGTGTAGATGCAATTACGGGTGAGAAGGAGAGAGGTACCCTATCCAGTATGCTGGTTTCTCCCATCAAGAGAGGAGAAATCGTCTTTGGAAAGCTGATTTCTCTAGCTATTCTATCCAGTATATCGGCTGCAGTATATGGAATATCTATTGTAATTGCTATGCCGATGTTGATGAACGGTATTTCTGAGGGGGCATTATCCGGCTTTGGGTTGAAGCTGGCCCCCTTAGAGATTATTATGCTTTTGGTCATTCTGATTGTTACCGTCTATCTGTATGTTGCAATAGTAGCAGCGATTGCAGTGTTAGCAAGAACTGCAAAGGAAGCCAACACATATGTGATGCCGGCTTATATCGCTGTTATGTTCGGAAGTGTTATGACTTATGCTGGCGGTGGGGAAAGCAAGCTAATTAATTTCCTGATTCCGGTATATAACAGTGCTGTAAGCATCCAGAACCTACTTATGGGAGAGCTGAGCTTTGCCCAGTTTGGTATCACAATCCTTTCTATTGTGGCGATGGCAGCAATGATAAGTGCTTTGATCACCAAAGCCTTTCATAGTGAAAAGATCATGTTTAACGTTTAGGACTAATCATATAAATTAGTAAATGCTCCATATACATAGTATAAAGAATGTATATGGAGCATTTTTATGCTTTCAGAAGAGATTAATCCAATCGTCAGTGAGAGTTATGCCAATAATTGAATATATTCGTACGAAAGTCTTCTGGAACCCTATTGGGATATCGATTTAAGCATAGATATCTGCTTTTGTTTGACATAAAAATCATTAAATAGTCAAAATAAATAATATCTGATTAAATGTATAAACTTTCCCATTTTACAAACAATAATATCAGATAAATGTCAATTCAATTCTAAAACATGTAAAACGGAGGAAGATCATATATGAAAGCTACGGGTATTGTAAGAAGAATAGATGACCTTGGACGTGTAGTGGTTCCAAAAGAAATCAGACGTACATTGCGTATCAGAGAAGGAGATCCTCTGGAGATTTTTACGGATCGGGAGGGCGAAATTATCTTAAAGAAATATTCACCTATTGGTGAGCTTGGACAATTTGCAAAGCAATATGCCGATTCCCTGGCGCAGACTACAGGACATATTGTGGCAATTACTGATAAAGATCAGTTTATCGCTGTTGCAGGACCGACCAAGAAGGACCTCATCACGAAAAGTATCAGCCATGATTTGGAGGAAGCAATCAGCGAACGTGAATCCGTTATTGCTGCAAAGGATGATAAGAACTACATCAGAATTATGAATGAAGATGATTCTGAGTTCCTGTATGAAGCCATAACTCCTATCATCAGCGAGGGTGATGCCATTGGTTCTGTCATTATTCTGACGAAGGATGCTAAGACAAAGTTTGGAGAAACTGAGACAAAGCTGGCTGCCACTGCAGCTGCCTTCCTGGGACGTCAGATGGAACAGTAAAAGTATCTGATAAATAGATTAGGGGGTGCCGTACATTTTTTTACGGCAGCCCCTTTTGTTGATTGTATTTCCGACCGACAAACTGATATAATAGGTTGTACAAGAGAGCTTCCAGGTATGGATTCAGCTTTAATACAGCAGATAAGGAGAAAATTATGAGCAGCTATAATTTTGACGAATTTATGGATATTATTGTTAGGCTGAGAGGCAAGGACGGCTGCCCCTGGGACAGAGAACAAACGCATGAAAGCTTAAAGCCCTGTCTTTTGGAGGAATGCTATGAAACCTTTGAAGCAATAGATCATAAAGATAACGAGAATCTATGTGAGGAACTGGGAGATATCCTGCTTCAGGTAGCGCTTCACAGCGTCATTGCGGAGGAGCAGGGGGAATTTGATATAAATAAGGTTATTTCCGGTGTTTCCGAGAAAATGATCCGCCGTCATCCTCATGTATTCAAGAAGGTTGCAGTGAAGGATTCAGAGGAGGTAATCAGGAATTGGGAGGAGATTAAGAAGCAGGAAAAGAGTGCAAAAAATATTGTCGAAGAATTGAAGGAGGTCCCGAAGGCATTCCCCTCCCTCTTGCGAGCTGAGAAAATACAGAAAAAAGCATCCAAAACCGGTATGGATTTTACGGACTGTGAACAGGTGCTGGAGAAGGTATATGAAGAGCTTGAGGAACTCAAGGAATCCATTAAAAATGGGGATAAAAGCAATATTTCTGAGGAATTTGGCGATGTTTTATTCACAATGATTAATTTGTCGCGCTTTTTACAATTAAATGCAGAAAATTCCTTGACAAATGCTACTAATAAGTTTATAAATAGATTTGTAGATGTCTTTGCTCTGGCAGAAAGCCGCGGACAGGATCTATGCGAACTATCTCCCGTAGAACTGGATAAATTATGGCGGGAAGTAAAATAATCGTTAGATAAATGAAAAGTAATTATCACTTTAGAGGAGGAGCAAATCCATGAACAAAGCAGAATTAGTTGCAGCGATTGCAGAAAAAACAGATTTTTCAAAGAAGGATTCAGAGAAAGCATTAAAGGCTTTCATCGACGTAGTTACTGAGGAATTAACTAAGGGTGAAAAGGTTCAATTGGTTGGTTTCGGAACATTTGAGGTATCTGAGAGACCGGCAAGAACTGGAAGAAATCCTTTAACCAAGGAAACTATTACGATTGCTGCTTCTAAAGCACCGAAGTTTAAGGCTGGTAAGGCTTTAAAGGACGTTATCAACGCATAGTAGATTGAAAACGAACGAAAAGGTTGTTTTAAAATCCGGGCTCAATTGGGGTGTAGGGTTTTTAAAACAGCCTTTTTTTATT
>JAEZJV010000003.1 GCA_023415635.1 Bacillota bacterium
GAGATGTTCGACACTCTTGTAATTTTGAACCTACATGAATAAAAAGGGATTCCTATTATTCGTAAGTGGATGTCAGGCCGCCGTTTGCAGCGGAAGGCAGAAGCTTATGTGCGGTTACCCACCTAGCTTGGCTAGGAGTCAAAATACAAGAAACGGCATTTTGGGTATAATACTAATGATAAAAGCGGCCTTGAGCCGCTTTTTTTATATACAAAATACGATCTGCTTCTTCCGTATATAAAGCTTGTCTTTTTCATCCATAATATCATATAATAAAAGCGTAGCGAACAAACGAAACCAATCTATCGTTGATGCAAGCTTGCTTGCAATCATGCAATAATATGTATTCACAGGAGGCATAGAATGAAGCACGGATTTATTAAGGTGGCGGCAGCTACTCCAGTCATCAGGGTTGCAGACTGCAATCACAATGCCAGAAAAATCATGGATTTAATTAGCAATGCACAACAGCAGGAAGTTAAGCTGATTGTGTTTCCGGAGCTTAGTGTGACCGGATATACCTGTGGAGATCTGTTCCTACAGGATACACTGCTGCGCGGTGCAGAAGAGAGTGTGAAAAGAATTGCTGAGCATACCCGGGGAATGGATCCGGTGGTAGTGGTCGGCTTTCCATATAGTGTGAAGGGCAAGCTTTATAACACAGCGGCGGTCATTCAGGACGGGAGGGTGCTAGGGCTGGTTCCAAAAATGAGTATCCCTAACTATACGGAGTTCTATGAAGCAAGGCATTTTACCTCAGGTATCACAGATGCCATTCCGATCAATTTTATGGGAGAAGAGGTTTGCTTCGGCTCAAGGCTTTTATTTCAGTGCTGCAATATTCCGGATTTCATCCTTGGAGTGGAAATCTGTGAGGATCTCTGGATTCCTAAGTCCCCCAGCATCGAGCATTGTATCGCAGGAGCATCGGTCATAGCCAATCTGTCTGCCAGTGATGAAATGACGGGTAAGGATGCATACCGCAGAGAGCTAGTGAAGGGTCAGTCTGCGAAGCTGGTATGCGGCTATATCTATGCTGATGCAGGTGAAGGAGAATCTACTACAGACCTGGTATTTACAGGCCATAATCTGATTGCAGAGAATGGTATCCTGCTGGAGGAGTCAGAACCCTTTAAGAATGGAATCCTCTTAACGGAGCTGGATTTAGGCAAGCTAAAGAGTGAACGCAGAAGAATGCATACTTATCTGGGACAAAGTTCTGTGCCTTATCGGATAATCTCCTTTACCTTTGGCAGTCTGGAGAAATCATTACAGCAAAGAGAGCTGCTTCCGGAAATACCTCTAACCAGATATATTGACCCAGCACCTTTCGTACCGTCCAATCAATCGGAGCGAGAGAAACGCTGCCGGGATATTACCCGTATTCAGGCAATGGGACTAAAAACAAGACTGGCGCACATTGGCAGCAGCTGTGCAGTTATCGGTATCTCCGGAGGATTAGATTCTACCCTTGCACTATTGGTAACCAACCAGGCATTTGAGATGCTGCAGCTTGATAAAAAGGGAATGATTGCAGTGACGATGCCCTGCTTCGGGACCACCGACCGGACCTATCAGAATGCGGTGGATCTGGCGGAATGCCTTGGAGTTACCTTGCTTGAGATACCGATTGGGGATGCGGTAGAACTGCATTTTAGGGATATCGGGCATGATATAAAACAGCACGACTTAACCTATGAGAATAGTCAGGCCAGAGAAAGAACTCAGGTATTGATGGACATTGCAGGAAAATATAATGGGTTTGTGGTTGGTACCGGAGATATGTCGGAGCTGGCACTCGGCTGGGCAACCTATAACGGAGACCATATGTCTATGTACGGGATCAACTCTTCTGTTCCAAAAACTCTGGTCAGATATTTGGTGAATTATTTTGCAGATGCTGCCAAAGACAGTAAATTACGAGAGGTACTAAAGGATATTCTGGATACCCCGGTGAGCCCCGAGCTGTTACCACCGAAGGATGGGGAGATCTCTCAGAAGACAGAGGACATCGTTGGACCCTATGAGCTTCATGACTTTTTTCTGTATTATATCTTGAGATTTGGATTTGAACCGTCAAAGGTATATCGTTTGGCAAAGATTGCTTTTTCTAATACCTATGAAGATAAGACAATACTAAAATGGTTGAAGGTCTTCTACAGAAGATTTTTTACTCAGCAATTCAAGCGTTCCTGTCTGCCTGATGGACCAAAGGTTGGAAGCGTATCGGTATCACCCAGAGGAGATCTGAGAATGCCGAGTGATGCATCCGCAGCGCTCTGGATGAAGGAACTTGACCTGCTATAGCATGAATAATAAGCATATACTAAGGAGGATAACGTATGGCACTGATTATAATTACTGATTCTGCATCGGACATACCAAGATGGGTGATTGATCAATTTCAGCTTCATGTCATTCCGACACCGGTCGTAATTGATGAGAAGGATTATTTTGATGGGGAGACCATCCAGCCTGAAGGCTTCTATGATATTTTACGCAGTGGTAAGGATATCAAGACCTATCATATCAATGCACAGATGTTTATTGACCATTTCGAGCCATATGCGAAAAGAGGGGATGAGGTAATCTATATCTGCTTTTCTACCGGAATAGCAGGTACCTTTAATGCCGCAAATCTTGCAAAAACAGAGTTGTTGGAGAAGTATGCCGATTTCGAGCTTACTATTATCGATTCAAAATGTGCCTCGCTTGGCTTCGGTTTGGCAGCATACTATGCACTGTTAATGCAGAAGAATGGAGCCACTAAGCAGGAAATCATTGACGGAATTGTATGGCACTGCGAGCATGCCGAGCAGGTTTTCACTGTCAGTACCCTTGAGTATCTATTTAAGGGTGGAAGACTCAGCAGAACCTCTGCCTTGGCCGGGGGATTGTTAGATATTAAGCCGATCATTCATGTCAATGATGATGGGGCACTGGAATCCATCGAAAAAATAAGAGGCAGGAATAAATCCTTGAAACGCCTGATAGAAATTGTAGGTGAAAGAGGAGTCAATCTGGAAGACCAGACAGTTGGAGTCGTACATGGAGATGAAGCATCTACGATGGAAGAGATCAAGGATCAGCTTAGAAACACTTATGGCTGTAGGAAGTTTCTTGATAATTATGTGGGGTGTGCCATAGGTGCACATACCGGCCCTGGTATCATAGGAATAATATTTCAAAATGAACGCTCTCCTTATGAAAAATATTTGAAAGACTGACATAGTAGGACCTAATACTGTGATAGATTATTGATAGCTGGTTATCTCAGAGGAAGGAATAAGAAAGGATGCTGTAAAAGCTCAAAGAATTCGTAAGCTTTACAGCACCCAATATTAATCAGCTACCTTTGCTTTATCGAGAGCCGACTTGATGGCATCTATCAGAAGCTGTTCGGTATATTTGCTGTCCTCTTCTATTTCTATCTGATCAATGGGGACATCATCACTTAACTGCTTTGTGATTGCTTCTAAGGAAGGCTTTACCAGAGGAAATAGTGTGGTGACAGATTCATCAATATTCTTGATGGTCACGGAATTGATGTGATTTTTATCCACCACTACCTCCAGGTTGAGTGTGGTATCGTTCAAGGTAATGGAGGAGGAGTATTTCCCTGCAGTATACAGATCGGCTTTGCCTGATGCCGCTTCATCATTATCATCGCGTTTGAACATAAATATGAGAAGCAGGACCAGAAGAATGCCTAATGCGGCAAAAATTACCGTATATATAATTTCTTTCAATTGGATAACGACTATTTTTGTCTTTGCCATCTCTAACCTCCGAGCATGATTTGCTTCATGTCTTAATCTTAGTATATATTATTAGTCCTGTTTATGTTTTATGCAGGTCAAACTTACATTTTGTTCAACTTTTGAGTGTATGCTCCCCTATTAAAGCTTATTCACTTTACTATGGGGCGGATTTGAATTATTAGTTAAAGCTAGATGAATTTTGTATTACGGAGGGAGAAACATGTCCTTACAGCTTTTTCTTGGTAGCGCCGGATCCGGTAAATCTTATCAGTTATACCGTGAGGTAATTGAATTATCAAAGATAAATCCAGGAACGAATTATCTTGTTATCGTACCAGAGCAGTTTACCCTGCAGACGCAGAAGGATATAGTAACCATGCACCCGGAACATGGGGTTATGAATGTGGATATCCTTAGCTTTTTGCGCTTTGCCTACAGGATATTTGAAGAAACAGGAGCTAAGGACTATCCGATATTGGAGGATACAGGGAAGAGCATGGTACTGCGCAAGGTGGTGGCGCAAAAGCGGAAAGAGCTGCAATTATTCGGCTCCAACGTGAATAAGCCCGGCTTTATCGGTGAACTGAAATCTCTGCTCTCTGAGCTTTACCAATATAATATTCTTCCGGAGGATTTTGACAGGATGCAGGAGATTGCAGCTAGAAAACCTCTGCTACAGGCAAAGCTTAAGGATCTTCTGATCGTATATAATGGCTTCCGGGAGTTCATGAAGGAGCATTATATTACAGCTGAAGAGCTGATGGTAGTGCTTAATGATGCGATCGACCATTCCGAGTGGATCAGGGACACTGTAATTTGTCTGGATGGTTTTACGGGTTTTACCCCCTGCCAGTATCAGGTTCTTTTAAAGATGATGAAATATGCCAAGAGGGTCATGGTCACAGTAACCATCGATCCCTCCGAGGATATTGATGGAAGTACGGAAGAACACAAGCTGTTTGGCTTAAGTAAGAAGACAATTCAAAAGCTATACCGACTTGCGGAGGAGACAAAGATAAAGATAGAGCCTCCGGTCTATGCCGGCCTAGACGGAGATTTACCAAGGACCAAGGTCCCCTATCGCTATCTGAATTCGCCGGCACTGGCTGCATTAGAACGTAATATTTTTCGCTTCCCCTATCATGTTTACGATAAGGAGCAGCAGGATATCAAAATACATGTAACAAGAGACAGGAAAAGTGAAGTTGCCTTTCTGATACGGGAAATAAAGAGATTGCTCAGAGAAGAGGGTTATCGGTATCAGGATATAGCAGTTGTAACAGGAGATGTGGAAGGGTACTCACAAAACATCAAAAGAGGATTTAACAATGCTGATATCCCCTGCTTTGTGGATTATAAGAAGGATATTTTGAACAATCCCTTCGTGGAACTACTGCGTGCAGCGGTCACTATCATCAATGAGGATTTTAATTATGAAGGGGTATTCCGTTATTTAAGAACTGGATTGACAGATCTATCAATGGAAGAGATTGACCTTTTGGAGAACTATGTATTAGCCCTGGGAATTCGGGGTTATAGAAGATGGTCTGAGCCCTTTACCAGAAGATATAAAAGCAGAGAACCGATAGATCTTGAGAGGCTTGACGGTATTAGGAGAAAATTTGTTGAGGATCTGATGCCTCTGTATGAGGTGCTCAAGGATAAAGATAAGACACTAAGAGAATTTACAACGGCTCTTTACGAACTAGGAGTCCGGCTTCGGATTGAAGATAAGCTGGAGGAGTACAGGGGGTATTTTGCGGATCTCAACCAGCCGTTGATTGCAAAAGAGTTTGAGCAGGTTTATCAGATTGTCATGGATCTGTATGATCAGATGGTACTACTGCTCGGTGCTGAGCATTGCAGCCTAAAGGAATTCAGCGAAATATTGGAAACAGGTTTTCTGGAAGTGAAGGTCGGACTAATTCCTCCGGGCGTGGATGAGATTGTGGTCGGTGATACGGAGAGAACCAGACTTAAGGATATTAAGGTGTTATTTTTTATCGGAGTAAATGAAGGAATTATCCCCAAGACTATCGGGAGTGGTGGAATTCTTTCTGACATAGAGCGGGAGCTGTTGATCAACAATGATATTGAGCTGGCTCCAACGAAGCGGCAGCAGGCATTTACAGAGCAGTTTTACCTTTATCTGAATATGACTAAGCCAAAGGAGAAGCTTTATCTTACTTATCATAAGGTGAACGAGGAAGGAAAATCAGTAAATCCATCCTTCCTGGTCGGCAAGCTGAAAGCTTTGTTTCCGAAAATAATCTGTAACGAGGAAGAAGAAGGTAAGGAAGATACGGAATATATCTTAGGAGATGATGGGCTTGATTATCTGGCTCGGGGCTTTAGGAATTATCAGAGTAATTCACCCTCTGATTTATGGAAAGAGCTGTATCTTTATTATCGATCCGTGGAGGAAAAGGAACGTATTCTTAACAGACTTATACAAGGAGCCTTTTATGTCAATCGGGAGAAGGGAATCTCTAAGGAGGCAGCCAGGCTTCTGTACGGCACGGAGCTTAAGGGCAGCGTCACCAGGTTGGAACGGTATGCAGGCTGTGCCTTTTCACATTTTATGAGTTATGGCTTGTCGCTGGAAGAGCGTAAGGAGTACAAGCTTGCTATACCGGATATCGGAAATATCTTTCACAATGCAATCGACCTTTTTTCTAAACGTCTGGACGGGTCAGAATATAACTGGCATACCATACCGGAGGATATCAGGGAGCAATGGGCGACGGAGAGTGTTCAAACCTCTGTGGAGGAATACGAGAATTCCTTTTTGCGCAGTACGAAACGAAATGAATATCTGGTCACCAGAATGGAGCGGATAACGGTAAGAACCTTGTGGGCTTTATGTAACCAGATCAGACAGGGAGCCTTCGAGCCTGCCGGCTATGAGATGCCCTTTTATCATATTCCTGACACAACACTGACCCTACGGGGACGCATCGACCGTCTCGATCTGTACGAGGAAGAGGATAAGGTTTACGTCAGAGTAGTGGACTACAAATCTGGACAGACCTTCTTCAATATCGGCAGTGTCTATTACGGACTACAGCAACAGCTTTCGGTTTATTTAAGTGCTGCGATGGATTATCTGTCTGAAAGATATCAGGGCAAAAAGATTATACCTGCCGGTATTCTCTATTACCATATTGATGACCCTATTGTCGCCAAGTCAGAGCAAGCAGAAGAAGAGATTTATAAGAGTCTTAGGATGAACGGTCTTGTGAACGGAGATCCCAAGGTGATTGCCTTGATGGATCAAAAACTGGCAGGTCCGGATAATAGCTTAAGGACCTCATCCAAATCAGAGATTATCCCAGTTGAGACCAACAAGGAGGGAACCCTTGCAAAACGTTCCTCCGCAGTCAGTGCGGATCAGCTGGAGGCATTGGTGGACTATGTGAATCGAAGACTTACGGAGGATGGAAGGCAGATATTATCAGGAGATACGAGATTAAATCCATACAGAACTGATAAAGAATCAGCCTGTGATTATTGTGAGTACAAATCTGTCTGTGGCTTTGACTCCAAGCTTCCGGGACACGGCTATCGTAATCTTGCGAAAAAATCTGTTGAGGAAATCCAATCAGAAATTTGGGGAGATGCTTAATACAGAAGCAGCTAGGTGAGATAGCATAGATTTCGCTTCATTAGCAGGAACAGATGAGTATAAGGAAGAGCTCTCAGATTCTGTAAATGAAATAGCTTTGATAATTAATAAACGGGAGGAAGAGTAGTATGACTTGGACCAAAGCCCAGCAGAAGGTAATTGATACGAGAAATAAGAATTTACTGGTTTCGGCGGCGGCAGGCTCAGGTAAGACTGCCGTATTGGTTGAACGTATTATCTGTATGATATCAGAAGGAGAGAAACCGCTGGATATTGACCATCTGCTGGTTGTGACCTTTACTAATGCAGCTGCCGCGGAGATGCGGGAACGTATCGGAAAGGCCTTGGAAAAAAGGCTTATGGACGACCCTGAGAATCAGCATTTACAGAAACAGCTTTCACTGCTTCAGAGTGCGCAGATTACTACAATCCACAGCTTCTGCTTGAATATCATCCGTAATTATTTCCACCGGATCGACTTGGACCCTTCGTTCAAGATTGCAGAGGAAGCTGAGATAACGCTAATGAAAAGCGATGTCATAGAGGAGATTTTAGAGCGGTGGTATGAGGAGGGCAGAGAAGAGTTCCATGCATTTGTAGAAAGCTATTCCCATTCGAAATCCGATTTGCCGATTGAGGAATTGCTTCTTCAGATATATGATTTTTCAATGAGCGATCCCTGGCCGAAGGCATGGATTGCAAGGATGCGCGAGGGCTTTCATATAGACTCTGTAAGTATGATGTGTGAGATCTCCTGGATGAAGGAGTTGGTATTCTATATAGACACAGTCCTCGGCGATCTGTTGGGGAAGAATCAGAGGGCATTGGATATCTGTAAAGAAGCAGGCGGGCCCTCCGCTTACGAGACCGCATTACAGTCTGACCGTGCCATATTGACACAGCTTAAGCAGGCGAACTCCTACGAGGATTATGCAGAGCTTTTTTCCGGGATTACCTATGAACGTCTATCCTCGAAAAGAGAGGAAGGGGTTATCCCTGAAAAGAAGGAAAGAGTAAAGGAACTTAGAGAGGAGATAAAAAAGGGCTTGAAGGGTCTGTGTGAGCAGTACTTCTTTCAAACTCCCGAGGAAATGCTTACAGATCTGCAGGAGACAGGAAGTATTTTGCAGGTACTGTTTGAGCTAACACTGGACTTCATGAAGGAATTTGCAGATAAAAAGGAAGAGAAGAACCTGATTGATTTTGGCGATTTGGAGCATTTTGCGTTAAAGATACTTATTAATGAGGAGGCGAGCTTTGGGGAGGGAAGAATTGTTCCTTCAGAAGCAGCAAGAGAGCTTAGTGAACAGTTTGAAGAAATTCTGATTGATGAGTATCAGGATAGTAATATGGTTCAGGAGACAATCCTCAAAAGCATCAGCCGAGAGGATCTGGGTAGTCCAAATCGATTTATGGTAGGAGATGTGAAGCAAAGTATCTATAAATTCCGTCTTGCCATGCCGGAAATCTTTATGGAAAAGTATAATACATACTCCTGCGAGGCAGAGCGGGAGGATGGAGCTATAAACTACTATCAAAGAATTGATTTAGACAGAAACTTCAGAAGCAGACAGTCGGTGTTAGGATATGTGAACTGTATCTTTGAACAGCTCATGCAGCCTTCCGTGGGCGGTATCATTTATAATGAAGCAGCTATGCTCAAGTATGGAGGCCTTTATGAGCTCCAAAAGGAAACGGGAGAGGCTGTGGATACGGCCAGACTGGCACAGAATGTGGAGCTTTTGCTAATTACAGAGGATACAATAATTGAGGGGAAGGGAGATCAGTCTGCGGAAGATTTGAAGGAGCCGACAGAGGAGACGGATGAGGAACAGGAGGAGGCGATCTATAACAAAAAGGAATTGGAGGCAAGAGCTATCGCGCTCAGGATCAAGGAGTTAACTGATCCGTCCTCTGGAATGCTTATTTTAGATCAGAAGGAAAAGAAATATCGTCCGGCTACTTATCGAGATATCGTAATACTGCTTCGAAGCATGACAAATTGGTCCGAGGTTTTCGTAAATACGCTAATGCAGGAAGGAATTCCTGCCTATGCAGATACGGGTACGGGTTATTTTCAGACACTGGAGATTATGACTGTACTGAATATGTTGAGGATTATAGATAACCCAAGGCAGGACATTCCTCTGACCGGAGTATTATATTCGCCGATGGTTGGAATGACAACGACTGAGTTAGCCCTGCTTCGGGCTTCGGATAGAAACGTCAGTTTATACTCTGCTTTATTGAGCTATGTTTCAGCAGAAGGTGATAATACTTCCGAAGTGTATAATGAGTCAGGGCATGAAAGCAGAAGCTATGACTCAGAAGAGAAGGGCAGTGACCACGAATCTCTTATTCAAAAGGCGAAGGGCTTCCTTGCACAACTTAATGCATTCCGTTCCATGGTAAATCATGTGCCGATCCATGAGCTTTTACAAGCTGTGTTGGAGAAGACTGGCTACTATTATTACGTGAGCGCTATGCCCGGAGGTGAAAAAAGAAAAGCAAACCTAGATATGCTCATCTCTCAAGCAGTCCGCTTCGAAAAGGGTAGCTACAGCGGACTTTTTCATTTTATACGATTTATGGAAAAGCTACATAAGTATGAAGTGGACTTCGGTGAAGCCTCCACCTCAGGAGAACAGGACGATACGATAAGAATTATGAGTATCCATAAAAGTAAGGGCTTGGAATTTCCAATCGTTATTGTCGGAGGTATGAGTAAGCAGTTTAATACACAGGACTTGAGAAGCAGCATCGTCCTTCACAGCCAGCTTGGTGTCGGACCTGAATATGTTAACAGCAGAAAGAGAACCAAGGTCCCCACTCTTTTGAAGAAAGTAATACAGAAAAAGGTCCAGATTGAGAATTTGGGAGAAGAACTGCGTGTGTTATATGTAGCAATGACGAGAGCAAAGGAAAAACTGATATTATCAGGTTATCTTAAAAAAACTGAGGAGATGAAGCAGAAGGAATTCTCCTTCTTTGAACTACTAACCGCAAAAAGTTATCTTGATTGGGTTTTACCTGCCATGTTGAATCGAATGGGGGAAGTGCCCTATATGAATAAAACCCACTGTATAGAAGCAAATGGAATGGCAATTACAGTAATATCAAAGGAAGAACTATTGAGAGAAGAACTGTCAAAGCAGATTTTTCTATATAAGGATGAAGAAGAATTATTGGGGATCAATCCCGAGAATATTTATAACAGAAGTTTTAGAGAAGAAATTAAATCGAGATTTAATTATGTCTATCCCTATCAGCAGGCAGCTGAGATTAAGGTAAAAATGACTGTATCGGAGCTTAAGAGGTTAGGACAGAACCAGGATGAGGAGCATAGCCTGAGGCTTTATCAGACACAGCCTTCGGAAGGTAAGATCACTGTTCCATCCTTTCTCAGAAAGACGGAGGAAGCAATCACCGGTACGGACAGAGGAACGCTGTATCATAGAGTGCTGGAACTGATCGATTTAAACAGAGTATATTCCAGGGAGGATCTACGGGTTGAGCTCAATCGACTAGTGAGTAAGAATAAACTGAACGAGGAAGATATCAGAAAGTTAAATCAGGAATATATTTATGATTTTACTGCTTCCAGAGTTGCGGAGCGTATGAGGTCAGCACAGAAGGCTGGGGTATTATATAAGGAGCAGCAATTCGTGATGGGAATGAATGCCTCAGAGGTTCTGTCTGAAACGGACAGTGACGAATTAATTCTTATTCAGGGTATCATTGACGTATACTTCGAAGAGGAGGACGGATTGGTGCTGCTGGATTATAAATCGGATATTGTGTCAGATGAAGAGCAATTAATCAGACGGTACCAGGTTCAATTGAATTATTATAAGAGAGCTCTGGAGCAGATGATAAATAGGAGGGTGAAAGAGATGATTATTTACTCCCTACCCCTTTCTAAAGAAATTACTCTCACAGACTTGGAATAGTGGGGTATTATGTTGGTTACACTCTCTTTAAGAAGGATGTCTTCCTTAGTGAAGGAGTGAACTTAATGAATAAGAAACCAGAAGAGATTGATTTGAATAATATCAAACCGGAGGAGCAGCTAAAGTATGAAATTGCTGAGGAGCTCGGATACCTAGATAAGGTAATGAATACCGGCTGGAAATCTCTAACTGCAAAAGAATCAGGACGAATAGGCGGCTTGATGACCAAGCGCAGGAGAGAAATGATAAAACAGCAGGAGAGGGAATTATGAATAAACCAAAGATGCTGCTCTTTGATTACGGACAAACTTTGATTGAGCTGGACGGGGTATTTCGTGGTATAAAAAACGACTGTCATAAGGATTACTGCTTAGTATTCCTTATGACAGCTTATTCTGTACAACCCTGAACAGTCCTCAGGATATATGATCTTTAGGTATGTTCTTTATGACCTTAAATCTATGTGATTGAGCTTTAGCATCTCGATACCCAGAAATCCTTTAATTGCGACGCAGATACCGCCAAGTAATATGGAGGTATCCTGAAGAACAGAGGGTACAATTCGGATATAGCTGTTCATTCGGCTGTTCAAAGCAGCTTCAATTTTCTCTGTAATATGAGGAAAGAAGATGGTAAAGGAGCTGTTGATCACCACAATGTCAGGATTGTAGGCATTCAGTATATTATTAACACCGATAGACATATATTTGATGAAGTTATTCATGATTTTTTCTGCATCCGGATCGTTTGCTTCATAGGCAACTCTAAACTGTTCAAAATTAATTTCCTCGACACCCTTTAATACAGCAAACTCATGGAGGAGGGAACGTTCAGAGGCATACTGTTCAAAGCAGCCTTTGCTGCCACAGGGACATTGTCTTCCTTCAATCTCGATAATGGTATGACCGATTTCTCCTGCACGTCCGTTGTAGCCGGTGTAAAGCTGATGGTTAACGATAATTCCAAGACCGATACCCGAATGGACACTGATATTTGCTATATTGGCATAATCATACTGGAATGTTTTTTCACCGATAACCGAGAGATTCGCTTCGTTCTCCAGATATACAGGTGCATTGAAATGCTGCTCCAAGCCTTCTGCAATGTTTATTCCCATAAGATTATAATAAGGTGCAAATGACACTTGATTATTAGTGATTACACCATGGATTCCCAAGGTAATGCCTACAAGATTATAGGGAGTGTCCTTAGGCAGCTTCATAGATTCGATTAAGTCTATCAGAACATTGACGATATTCGAGGTATTCTTTGGGGTCTTTATCTGCTTTAGGCTGCAGTCCTCGCCCAGTAAATCCGAGACTAATGCCGATATTGTATCAACACCCATATCAATACAGATAACATAACCGGCTTTCTTGTGAAGACTGAGAAGAATGGGCTTTCTGCCCAGACTAGTATCATCACTTCCTATTTCGATCACAAGTTTTTTATTTATTAATTCCTGAACAATTGCAGAAATGGTTGCCTTCGTCAATCCAAGATGTTTTGCGATTGCAGCTCTTGATATTGCTGTATTATTTATGATTGTCTCCAGTACGAGATTGGTATTGATGTCCCGTATGAGCTCCTTACTGCCTGTTACCATCAAAGTCACCCTTCGTATTATTATAATTATTACTATGTTATCATATATTGTATTATTTGGGAAGAGAAAATATCGACTTTGTTTAGTAACTAGACATCATTTATAATGAATTAAGATAAAGGGAATAAGTTAAGATAAAATCAATATAAGAATAAGGCAGGATAATTGATATAAGTAATTTGTTCGGACAATCTGTTGGAGCAATTAGTCTTAGCTCCTTTAATTAGTAAGTGATTGGTGTTAATGTTAGTAACCTTTATTTTACTATATGTTTTGCATTTCGCTTGACAGTATAGGAACAAATTGTTATAGTTATTTTAGATTAGTTTACTCACCAAATCAACTACCAAAAGATTTAATAAAGGAGATAATGCTATGTTATATGTAGGTGTGGATTTAGGAACCTCTTCTGTTAAGCTGCTGTTGATGGATGAGACCGGAGACATTAAGAATATCGCTATGAGGGAATATCCTTTATATTTTCCGAAGCCCGGCTGGTCCGAACAGAATCCAGAGGATTGGTATCTGGCTGTTGTCGACTGTATTAAGGAGCTTACAAAGGATTATGACAAATCTCAGATTGAGGGCATCAGCTTTAGTGGACAGATGCATGGATTGGTTATATTAGATGAGAATGATAACGTTATCCGGCCTGCGATTCTCTGGAATGATGGCCGTACCCAGGCGGAATGTGATTATCTGAATAATGAGGTTGGTAGGGAGAAGCTCTCAAGCTATATTGCTAACATGGCATTGACTGGCTTTACAGCTCCTAAGATTTTATGGGTGAAAAAGCATGAGCCTGAGAATTTTGCAAAGATTAAGAAGGTTATGCTGCCGAAGGATTACATAGCGTATAAACTTTCCGGCATTCACTGTACCGATGTATCCGATGCTTCCGGCATGATTTTACTGGATGTAAAGAATAAATGCTGGTCCAAGGAAATGCTTGAGATTTGCGGTTTGAAGGAAGAGCAGATGGCAAAGATTCATGAGTCCTATCAGATTGTCGGGAATGTGACTGAGAAGGCGGCGAAGGAGACAGGTCTGCCGACCAGTGTGAAGGTTATTGCAGGTGGTGGAGACCAGGCAGTGGCAGCTGTCGGGACAGGTACTGTTGGTAACGGGAAGTGCAACGTTTCCTTAGGAACCTCAGGTGTTGTATTTATTTCTACCGATAAATTCGCTGTTGACCCTGATAATGCACTGCATGCCTTTGCTCATGCAGACGGAAAATACCATTTCATGGGCGTTATGCTTTCAGCTGCAGCCTCCAGTAAATGGTGGGTCGAAGAAATTCTTGCAACAAAGGATTATAAGACCGAGGAAGGGGCCGTTACGAAGCTCGGTGAGAATAACGTATTCTTCCTTCCTTATCTGATGGGAGAAAGAACACCTCACAACAATCCTAATGCAAGAGGAACCTTTATAGGAATGACTATGGATACCACTCGTGCAGATATGACTCAGGCGATGCTTGAGGGTGTCGCTTTCGCACTCAGGGATTCCTTCGAGATCGTGAAATCTCTCGGTGTTAATATTGAGCGAATTCGTATCAATGGCGGTGGAGCGAAGAGCCCGTTGTGGTGTAAGATCATAGCCGATGTCCTGAATGTTAAGGTTGATAAGATTAATTCCTCGGAAGGTCCTGCATTTGGTGCTGCGATCCTTGCGGCAGTAGGCTGTGGTAAGTATGCATCTGTAGAGGAAGCTGCGAATACATTAGTTAAGGTTGTCAAGACGACCGAGCAGGATCCGAAGGAAGTTGAGCTTTATGATAAGAAGTATGAGATCTTCAGACAGATTTATCCGAGCTTGAAGGAAATGTATAATAAAATGGTATAAGGCCTTGCACCGATCTCCATAGGATGTAGAGCATAATGGAATAAGGTTTAAATCATATCAGCTGCTGCCGCAGGAGAACAATTCTGGACAGCAGCTTTTCTATGATAATAAACAGCAAATAATATAAGGTACGGCATGTAAGATACGATATATAAGGGAAACTGATTAGGCTGATTAAACTGCACTCCGATCCCTACAGGTGTATGCCTACGATGTATATAATATTTGCTAAGCTTGGATAGGTATGTTAGAATGGATTACGGTTTAAGATACAAATAACAGCGCAAATAGCAATACAAATAATGATAACAAATAATGATAATGATAACAGCAGCAGCGGGAAGAGAGCAGCCTGCTGTTTTATGTATAGCAAGTATCGATATCAATTATTTTTAGAAAGGAGCTGCGAAGCATGCAGCCATATTCTGGTTTTGCATCGGTCTATGACTTGTTCATGGATAATGTACCCTATGAGGAATGGGCGGACTATATAGAGAAGCTGCTAAATAAATTTCATATAGAGAAGGGACTCCTATTGGAACTGGGTTGTGGTACCGGCAGTATGACACGTAGGCTTGCTGACAGGGGATTTGACATGATCGGCATCGATAATTCTGAGGAGATGCTGTCTGTTGCTCGAGAAAAAAGCTCAGAGGGTTATGACATCCTGTATCTCTGCCAGGACATGAGGGAGTTTGAATTATATGGTACAGTGGCGGCGGTAGTGAGCGTCTGTGACAGTATGAACTATCTATTAAGGGAAGAGGAGCTGTTGCAGGTTTTCCGATTGGTGAATAATTACCTTGATCCCGGCGGATTATTTATCTTTGATTTGGACACACAATATATGTATGAAGAAGTGCTTGGTGATCAGACCATTGCTGAGAATAGAGAGGAAGGCAGCTTCATCTGGGAGAATACTTATTATGAAGAAGAACAGATGAATGAAGTCACTCTGACAATTTATGTACCGGAGACGGAGGAATTATACCATAGATACGAGGAGACCCATTACCGACGTGCCTATTCCTTGGATACGATAAAGCTCCTGCTACAGGAAGCCGGTATGGAATTTGTGTCTGTGTATGATATGTTAACCGAAAAAAAGCCGAAGCCTAACAGCGAGAGAGTCTATATTATCGCCAGAGAGAAGAAGCAGGAAGGTAAACTGTATTTATAGATAAAGGAGATTACCATGACAGATTATATCATCAGGGCAAGTGCAGCGGACAACCAGATCAGGGCGTTTGCAGCAACAACCAGAGAATTGGTGGAACATGCAAGAAGCATTCATAATACAAGTCCTGTAGCCACTGCGGCATTGGGAAGATTACTGACAGCAGGTGCTATCATGGGCAGCATGATGAAGGGGGAGGATGACATCCTTACTCTTATGATTAAAGGGGATGGACCCATTGAAGGACTGACTGTTACGGCAGATTCTAGAGGAACAGTAAAGGGCTACGCCTATAATCCGGAGGTTCTTCTTCATGCCAACGAGAAGGGGAAGCTCGATGTCGGCGGAGCAGTCGGAGAAGGGATATTAAGCGTAATTAAGGATTTGGGACTGAAGGAGCCTTATACAGGACAGACCCATCTGGTATCCGGAGAAATTGCCGAGGATATCGCTTATTACTATGCAACCAGTGAGCAGGTCCCTTCAGTGGTTGCACTTGGTGTGCTGATGAATAAGGATAATACGGTCAGACGTGCTGGCGGCTTTATCATTCAACTCATGCCCTTTGCAGAGGAGGGTGTAATAGACAAACTAGAAAAGAAGGTCAGTGAGATCAGCAGTATAACAAAGCTACTGGATCAGGATATGTCTCCGGAGATGCTTTTGGAGTATATTTTGGGGGACTTTGGATTTGAGCTTCTTGACCGGATCCCGGCTAGCTTTGCCTGTAATTGTACGAAGAAGAGGGTAGAGAAGGCCATCCTCTCCATCGGTCGTAAAGAGGTTAATGAGATAATTGAGGAGAATAAGCCAATTGAAGTAAACTGTCATTTTTGCAATACCCATTACCAGTTTAGCATCGAGGAGCTGAAAGGGCTGATGGAAGGGATCAGTACTAAGGCTGAAGCATAAAAATAAATTATTACAAAATTTAGATAAGGTATACCATTGTCATATAAGATAAGCCAGTATAAGATAATTTTGATATTCGCTTAAAAAACTTGTGCTGCAGCAGAGGATTGTACGGGTAATAAAACACATATTAGAGTCGGAGGATTTATGAAGGGTTCATTTTATTCAGGGGAATACCGAAATTTATTCAGGGAATTCGGTTATGACGAGAAAGATATAGAATTGAAATTGGAGCAAGCTTATCAGACGATTTTCTATGGACCTGAGGAGGAGCGCTTCTATCATGAGATTGGCGAAGACATGGCCTATTTTGAGGATACCGGCAACTTTGATGCCAGAACAGAAGGAATGTCCTATGCCATGATGATGTGCGTGCAGAGAAATTGGAAAAAGGAATTCGATAAGCTTTGGAAGTTTTCCAAGACTTATATGTGGATGGATCAGGGAGTAAACAGAGGCTATTTTGCCTGGTCGGTCCAACCGGACGGTAAGAAAAATTCAGAGGGACCGGCACCGGATGGAGAAGAATATTTTGCCCTGGCACTTTTCTTTGCATCCAATCGTTGGGGGGACGGAGAAGGGATCTTTCATTACTCCAGAGAGGCCAGAGCCATTCTTCATGAGTGTATCCATAAGGGAGAGAACGGTGCACCGGGAGAGCCCATGTGGGAGCCGAATAAAAAGCTGATTAAGTTTGTTCCCAATTGCAGCTTTTCGGACCCTTCCTATCATTTGCCTCATTTTTATGAATTGTTTGCATTGTGGGCAAATGAAGAGGATAGGGAATTTTGGAAGGAAGCAGCGAAGGCCAGCAGAGAATACTTAAAAAAGGCCTGTCATCCCGTAACCGGACTTGCACCGGAATATGCTCATTATGATGGAAGCCCCTTTATGAAGGATCATAGAGAACGCTATTACAGTGATGCCTACCGTGTACCTGCTAATATTGGGTTGGATTATGCCTGGTTTGCAGCAGATGATTGGGAATGCGAGTGCGCGGATAAAATCCAGACCTTTTTCTGTGAAACGGTGAAAGGCAGGATTGATATGGTTTATGAGCTTGATGGGACAATTATCGAAGAGAAGGCACTTCATCCTGTTGCGATTATTGCTACCAATGCACAAAGTGCACTGGCCGGAGGGGGTAAAAATAGCAGAGAATGTGTGGAATTGTTCTGGAATACACCGCTTCGAAAGGGTAATCGGCGGTATTACGATAATTGTCTTTATCTGTTTTCCTTGCTTGCCTTAAGCGGAAATTATAGAATATATCATCCACATCATTAGACGAAGGTAGAAAATGAAGTAAGGCAGGATGTGACTTTCATGTCGTGCTTCTGAATAATTAAGGAGGAAGGTTATATGAATTACGGTTATTTTGATGAGAAGAACAAGGAGTATGTCATAACGAGGCCAGATACTCCGGCCCCCTGGGCAAATTACCTTGGATCACCAGAATATGGTGCCATCATTTCTAACAATGCGGGGGGTTACAGCTTTGTGAAAAGCGGTGCGAATGGTAGAATTATCCGTTATATCTTTAATCAGGAGGATAAACCGGGAAGGTATGTTTATCTGCGTGATGATGATACAAGGGATTACTGGTCTGCTTCCTGGCAACCGGTAGGAAAGCCTCTGGGAGAGTACCAGAGTCAATGCCATCATGGAACTGCTTACACTACGATTAAAGCACAGTATAATGGGATTGAATCCGAAGTGCTTTACTATGTACCTCTGAATGAGACACATGAAGTTTGGAAGGTGACAATAAAGAATACAGGTGACCAACCACGTAATATTTCCACCTTTGGCTTTGTTGAATTTACCAATGAAAGCAATTATGAGAATGATCAGGTAAATTTACAATATTCCCTCTTCATTACCAAAACCTACTTTAAAGGAAACAATAAGATTCTGCAGGCGATTAATGAAAATGAGCAAAAGGATGCAGAGGGCTCCAACCATAAGGAGCGCTTCTTTGGGATAGCTGGTGCGGAGGTGGCTTCCTATAACGGTGACAAGTCACATTTCATTGGTGCATACCGTAGCTTTGGAAATCCGATTGCCGTTGAAAACGGAGAATGTGACAATGTATTGAATTATAACTCCAATGCCTGCGGTGCACTTCATACCAGAATGACCCTATTGCCGAGAGAGAGCAGGGAATTTGTCTTCCTGCTGGGGCAGAAGAATGACAAGGAATCGAAGGTAATCCTTGATTCCTATGCTGATTTAGGGACTGTTGATTCAGAGCTTGCCAAACTTAAGAAATATTGGCACGGTAAGCTTGCTAATTTCCAGGTAAATACTCCGGATGAGAATTTTAATGCGATGCTGAATACCTGGAATGCTTATCAATGTTTCATAACCTTTATCTGGTCCAGAGCGGCTTCCTTCATCTATGCAGGACTGCGAAACGGTTACGGATATCGTGATACCGTACAGGATATTCAGGGTATTATCCATCTGGATCCAGTAATGGCTAAAGACAAAATCCGTTTTATGCTATCCGCTCAGGTGGATAACGGCGGCGGTCTTCCTTTGGTAAAATTCGATCATAATGCGGGACATGAGGATACTCCGGATGATGCCTCCTATGTTCAGGCTACCGGTCATCCGGCATATCGTGCCGACGATGCTCTCTGGTTATTCCCTACAGTATATAAATATATGGCAGAAACCGGTGACAAAAAGTTTCTGGATGAGATTATACCTTATGCCAATAAGGATCAGGGAGATGTATATGATCATTTAAAGAGAGCAATCAACTTTTCCATGGAACGTCTCAGTGTCCATAATATGCCAGCGGGACTGCATGCGGATTGGAACGACTGCTTAAGGCTCGGTAAGAAGGGCGAATCCACCTTCGTCGCATTTCAGTTGTATTATGCCATGAGCGTAATCCGTAATATTGCCGAAGATAAAAATGACTTAGAATATATTGCGTACATAGATAAGGTTCAAAGGGAGTTGGGCGATACTCTGAATAAGTACTGCTGGGAGGAGGATCGTTTTATCCGTGGTTTCAAGGAGGATGGGCAGGTGATCGGATCCAAGAAGGATCCCGAAGCGAGCATGTGGGTGAATCCTCAATCCTGGTCTGTTATCAGCGGACACGCTACCAAGGAGCAGGCAGAGCTTGCACTGGAAAGTGTTCATAGGGAGTTGAATACAAATTATGGTGTAAGAACCATGGCTCCTTCCTATGTGGATCATGCCTTTGAAGGTGCCCTTGCTATTCTGTTCAACCCTTCAACCAAGGAGAACGGTGGTATCTTTTCTCAGCCACAGGGGTGGATTATACTTGCAGAAGCCTTGATGGGACATGGGAACAGGGCTTATGAATATTTTACTGAAACCTGTCCTGCAACCCAGAATGACCATGCGGATATTCGTGTGATGGAGCCTTATGTTCACGGACAATTTACTGAAGCCGATGAAAGTCCGTACCATGGACGTTCTCATACACACTGGCTGACAGGCACCGCTTCCACTGTCATGGTTGGGTGCGTAGAGGGAATTCTCGGCATGAGACCTGATTTGAATGGTTTGCTGATTGCTCCAAGTATTCCGAGTAACTGGAAAGAATTCACTATAAATAAAAGCTTCAGGGGAAAGAAGCTGAATATCAAGGTACAGAATCCGAATGGTGCGGAGGGCGGATACAAGGAGTTTTATGTAAACGGTGTCAGGTTCGAGAAGAATTATCTGTCCGAAAGTATGATGAAGGATGAGAATGAGATTCTTTTAGTGATGTAAACCTGTTATCTGAGAGCCGTCTTTGCCGTATAGGTAAAGACGGTTTTAATAATAAGGGATGAGAAGCAGGATCGAAAGTGACGACAGGCAGGCATTATCTTCAAGGAACGGCATACTTTAACTTAAATGTTGATAATAGATAAATTATGTCATATAATAAATCAGTAAAAAGTAATGATGTATACTTTAACTATGGAAGGTCTGATATTATGGATATATTTATCGTGCTAACACCTGTTATTACCCTCGTAACAGCACAGATCACAGTGCTGGATCTGAGCCGGTTTAGACCGATGAAAAAAAAATATCTAATTTTGCTGATGCAATTAATCTTCCAGACGATCATATGCGGAGCAATATTAATTCACTACGGCTTAGAGGCATACGCGAAGTTTTTCTTTATTATTATGGATGTTCCTGCCTTAATAACCTTCTATTGGATGTCGGCGAGACGTGACTTCAGGGATCTATTTACAGTTCTGATTACAATATTTATAAGCTTTACAATATCTCTTCCTTCCATATGGGTTTCGAGTTCTATTAGAGGAGGTTATTTATGGTATAATCTGGTCAGAGCCATTTTCTTCTCTATAGTAATGCTCTTGCTTCATTACCGAGTCAGAGAGCGTTATCTCCAGATACAGGATGAAATAAAGCAGGGTTGGGGCATTTTCTGTATTCTGCCATTTCTCGGAATATTAATGTTAAGCTATCAATATGTAATCTATATCAGTAGAGGTGATTTCTTCCATTTAACAATGATTTGCTTTTTCTTACTTATACTGATGATAGCCGTCTTTTTCGTGTTCAATTATGTCTTAAATCAGTTGCATGGTAAATATCTGATGCAGGAGCAACAGCGGATTCTCACTATGCAGAATAAGGTGCAGCAAGAGCAGTTTGAACGCCAAAGGGAAGCAGCTGAAATATCGAACCGCAGATGGCATGATCTCAGACATAGTACACATCTGCTGATTGAGCTTATTGAATCCGGCAATGTCGAACAGGCACTCACTTACCTGAAAGAGCAAAGAGGTATGGAGCAAATTCCACAAACTGTATATTGTATCCATCCCGCTGTAAACAGCATTCTTTGCTTCTGGGCTGAGCGTTCCCAAAAAGCCGGAATTGAAATAGAGATACAGACAGACGTACCGGATAAGCTTTCAATTGATCCTATGGAGCTTTCCGCCTTGGTATCCAATGCGCTGGAAAATGCCTTCGAAGCCTGTTCAAAGCTTAGTGAGGATATAAAAAGATTTATTAAGGTGGAGGCTCATTATAATGGTAAGAGGCTAGCAATCAGCATAGTCAATTCCTGCGACAGTGAGGTGGAATTTGAAAAAGATATGCCGGTTTCCTCAAAAGTGGGAGGAGGAATTGGTGCCAGGAGCATTGCCTATACGGTTCAACGCTTTTCAGGAACGAAATTCTTTGAAGCAAAGGATTGTATTTTTACCGCCAGATTTGTTCTTAAGGTGTGACTATATATAGGGAGGTATAAGTATGATAAGAATTGCAATCTGTGATGATAATGAGATGGAGTTAAGCAGGACGAAGGTTATGTGCAGCGTTTATGCTGTTCGGAATCCCGAGCTTGAGATACAATTGACGACTTTTCAGGATCCTGTTGAGTTAATGGATATTATCCGTAATCAGCACGATGCCTTTGATATCCTGCTTTTAGATATCTATATGCCGAAACTTACCGGAATGGAGCTGGCCCGTGAGGTTCATGAACTAGCAGAGCAATGCCAGCTGATCTTCCTCACGACCTCACGCGAGCATGCAATCGAAGCATTTTCCCTGCATGCTGCTCATTATCTGGTAAAACCGTTTACTTCTGGGCAATTAGAGGATGCCTTATCAAAAGCAACCGCTGTAATCCAAAAGTATCAACAGAGGAAAATTATACTGAAAACCTTAACAGGCTTACGAAGGATTGATATAACTGATATCGTATATAGTGAGACAGATAAGCATATTCAGAATATCTATCTGGCAGATAATGAACGAATACAGGTAAGAATAAGTAACAGTGAGTTTTATACAATACTATCTGCGGAACCCCGTTTTTTTAAATGTGGCAGTACTTATATTATCAATCTTGACAGGATTACAGAAATAACAACACAGCATATCTTATTTGATAATGGGAAGGCCATACCTGTGCAACGAAGGCAGTATCGTGAATTACTGGATCGTTATACTGCATATTCCCTGCAAGTGTTTTAGCCGATTGTGCAATATACTAGCCAATCATGCCAAGTGTATTGAATATTATGCCAAATAATTTATGATGGTATTAAATATTATGATACATTCTGAAAGGAATAGGAGGCATATGTTTGGCATATTCGAGTATTGATCGTACAAGAGAAGTAGAGGAGAGTCGGTTTGAAGTAGTTGTAGCATCTACAGATTTTTGCCGGCATTATAAAAAGCATCCGGATACTTTTTTATTGCGGAAGGAGTGCTGGACCTGTTTATACGGTGATTTTGGTGCAGATAGCGGGAATGCAAGTGAAAGCGGCAGATGCACCTATATACTAAAAAACTCAAGTAAGAATGTATAACTACGAAGCGTAGGGTATTTATGTCATATATTGGCATGGATGCTTTACGCTATTTTTATGCCTGTTAATCGTTGGAAGATATTGTATGGGTCATTTATATGACATGATGTATATCCTGACAGCAATTCAAGGAAGAATATATATTGTAGCCTTCTATGGATGAAGTTCCAATAAAACCTGAATGAAATTTGGCAACCTTGATTATTGAAGCTCGTCTATTTCATGAAGTGATACTATGTATGTGTAAAACCAGTAAAGGAAGAGAGCTATGAGAGATAAGGACAGAGCTAATTCAGATTCAATGCGTAATATAGCTGGGGATACTTATGACGATCAGACCGATGAATTACTAGATGATGTAAGAAAAACCTTAAGTGAACAGGTGAATGATACCCTAAAGCAGGAGAACAGCGGGAACTTAATGAAAAAGAAGAAGGTCAGAGAGAAAAAACGGACTGGAAAGGTGTTCAAATATGTAGTTATACCATTGGTATTATTAATGACCGCATTTATGATATTGATTAATACGGAATTCGGAAAAAGCCTGATCCTCAGGATGATCGGTAATTACAGCTACAATAAGCTGGATTATGTAGCTCCGGAGCAGGAAGCCTCAAATTCCGGAAACACCGGGCAGGAGGAACAGGATAAAACAGAAGCCGAAGGAAATCAGAATAAAAACGTATCCAATATTTTGCTGATCGGAATGGAGACCTTTGGCGGTGCAGAAAATACGGATACGATGATCATAGCTTCCCTTGATTCGAAAAACAATGTCATCAAGCTTACCTCTCTTATGAGGGACTTATATGTTGAGATTCCCGGATATAGCAATTCCAAATTAAACTCAGCCTATGCCAAAGGAGGCATCAATAAACTCTATGCAACCATTGAGAAGAATTTCGGAGTTACCATGGATGGCTATGCCTTGGTGGATTTCGAGGATTTTGAACAGGTTATCGATTATATCGGAGGGATTGAAATCTCATTAACACAGAGGGAAGCTAATTACCTCAATTCCACCAATTATATCTCTAATCCCGCCTATCGCAATGTGATTGCAGGACCGCAGCACATGAATGGAAATCAAGTTTTGGGTTATTGCAGGATAAGAAAGGTTCCTACGGAGACGGAGAATAATGATTTTGGGCGCACTCAGAGGCAGAGGATTGTACTTGATAAAATCTTTAAAAAATTAAAAACGAAAAATATAATTCAGTTAGGCATTATCATGAATAATATTCTTTCCAATATCGACATCAAGACAGATATTACAAAGGAAGAATTTAATAAGTACCTCCAGCAGGCAGCTGATTTAAAAAAGAGTAATATCGAAACCTTAAGGATACCGATAGATAACAGCTATACGAATGTATCTTACTCAGACCACTATGTGAAGGATGTACTTGTTCCGATAAGCTGGGAGGATACCAGAAAGAAGCTTTATGATTTTATTTATGGAGAGCAATAAGCCTTTTCTAATCACAGCCGGATCATTTATGCCTGCCACAGCAGATAAAAAAGATATAGCACAGCCAAAAAGCATAGGTTGTAACATGTAAATTCTTTAAGGTAACGGCCTTTTTCGGCATTTGATGTCCGACAGTAGAATTTATAACTGATCAGGCTTGCCAGAGAAGCAACCAGAGTTCCAAGTCCTCCGAGATCGGCCCCCAGAATCATGGCTCTGTACTCCCCTGTGAAAGCAGATAATAATACGGCAGCCGGAACATTACTGATTAACTGGCTTGCCAGAACAGCTACAAGCAGCTCCCGGCTTTTCAAGAGGGATGCAAGCAGCTCACGGATAGCTGGAATACTTCCGATATTACCCACAAAGATAAAGAAAAAGACAAAGGTTAAAAGCAGGAAATAATCCACCCTTTTTAAAACCTTCCGGTCAAATAACAGGATACTGAAGAATACAAGAAGAAATGTGATGCGATAATCAATAAAATGCAGTACGCATGCAAGACAGACCAGAAAAAGAACTCCGTAAAGAATAATACGGTAGGGACGGTTCCGGTTTGTCTTTTTTTCATTTTGTAAGGTAAAGCTGATATGCTCCTTAGGAATAAAGCTGATACAAATAATCAATAATAAAGATGACAATGCGACGAAGGGAAAAGTGATGCTGAGAAATTCACCGATAGGGACACTATAATAGGAATACAGGTAAAGATTCTGCGGATTTCCTACAGGAGTCAGCATGCTTCCGAGGTTGGCAGCGATGGTCTGCAGGACTATGATACGAAGCAGATAATCCATCTTATCAGTCATTGTCAGAATTAATATAGTAAAGGGGACAAAGGTAATTAAGGCCACATCATTGGTAATCCACATAGATGATAGAAAGCAGAGAATTACCAGTACAAAGCTGATGGAACGGGTATTGGCAACTCTCATCAGAAGCTTCTCCGAGAGTAACACAAAGATACCGGTCTCATCATAGCCTGCTACCACCGCCATTAGGCAGAATAGGAGTCCCAGTACTCGGAAATCGATATAGGTAAGATAAGCGGGCGACGGTGGCACCAATAACATACTAAGAACCGCCAGGAGACCGGAGATAAATAATACAGTATCTTCTCTTATAAGCTGTATAAAACGTTTTGCAATTTTTAACATAAGACTTTTTCCTTTATTATTGCATTTTTTTAATAAAGTGCTACAATACATAAGGCTGTATGAGAATACGAAGCAATTTTACATCAAATAATGACTTAAGGCAATCGTAAGAATTAATTTATTGCATGAAATGATTTTCTTTGTTAAAATCTAGTTGTCTATTACAGACATTATAAGGAGTAATTAATAATAATGGAATACAACAAAGCAATCAATCCTGTGATTGTGAAGGATAAACCCAGAGATTATCTGATGGATAATCTTCGGGCAATTTTAATTATGCTGGTAGTGTTGGGACATCTCCTGACCTCAATGAAAAACCATAATGAAATAATAAAAAGTATTTATATTTTTATCTATACATTTCATATGCCTGCAATGGTTTTTGTTTCAGGATACTTTTCCAAGAATCTTGAGAAGATCAGAAGCAATGCCTTTGTAACAATATTCATTCCCTATCTAATACTGAATATCATTAATTACATATATAAACTATTTGTAATTAAGGAAGAATTTTATCACTTTCAGGTATTTAAGCCTAGCTGGGGCTTATGGTATTTGCTGGCATTATTCTTATGGAAATTTTTCTTAAAGGATTTATTGAAGCTTCGTCATCTGTTGTTTTTCAGCTTTGTAGTGGCTGTTCTCAGCGGTTTAAGCGGGGAATTCGACGAATATATTGCACTTGCCAGAACGGTATGTTTTCTGCCGTTCTTTGTATTGGGCAATTATTGCAGATCCAAACACATAGCAAGGATACGTAAGTTACCAAAGATTTTATCCTGTATTATCCTTATTACAGTTGCTGCTATTTCAATGTATGCTTCCTATCAGGGAAGTTTTAATACAGAGATTTTGTATTTTAGGTCGCCTTATCCGAAGGATATTCAGATAGGGGGTATGCTGCAGCGTATCATTCTATATGTGGTTGCCTTATGCATGCTGATTGCATTGATAAATCTAGTAACCTCAAAAAGGACTTTCCTGTCCTATTTGGGCAGGAATACGATGTCGGTATATATTCTACATCTATTTGTGATACCGCTATTGGAAAAACTGGCGCTTTATCAGGATCACCCGTATCTGTATCTGATTTATTCGGTGATCATGACGGTTATTATTAATTACCTTTTTACAAGGAAGGGTGTAATACAGGCTTACGATACTGTGATGAACAAACTGACCGGATTTATGCTAAAGGATTAATCAATTATTCTTGAATTGAGAAAGGCAAGGTGTGGACGTGAAACTGAGTATTATTGTTCCTTTTCATAAGGGAATACATTTTCTGGAGGATTGCTTGGAAAGCATCAGGGATCAGGGGCTGACTAATTATGAGACCATCCTTGTATTGGATCATACTAAGGAGGATGTTTCTGAGCTGATTAATACATATCAGGATTTGAAACTGAAGGTCATAGAATTAAGAGAGACACAGTTGACAAATCGAAAGTTCGGGAAGCCTGGGACCGAGGAGCAGCTTAAGTACTTCAGTGGTGTGGCTTGTGCCAGAAATAAAGGTCTGGAGGCGGCAACCGGCGAGTATGTATATTTTCTGGATAGTGATGATTACATATTAAGTGGAACACTGCAGCTATTATTACAAGAAGCAGAAGAGCAACAGGCAGATTTTACATATGGTAAAAAGACCTCAACCTGGTTTAGCAGAAAGGCGTATCTTGCATCCATAACGGAGGTTGAGCAGGAGGAAGAGGCAGACGACCAGGATCCGAACGACCAGGAACAGTCTGATCAGGAGATGTCTGATCAGGAGGTACAGGGAACTCAGGAGGAGAATGATACTCCTGTGAAGCTGACTCGAAGACAAAGAAAGATATTAAAGGTTCAACAAAGACTAGCAGCAGTCAGCGAGGTAGACGATGAGGTTTTAGCAAGGATTGCAGAGGCATATCATACACTCTTTGTTACCAGAAAAGGACTTAGAAACGTGTCGGTTCTTGGTGTTCTGTTCAGAAGAAGCTTTTTAATAGATAATGATATCTGCTTTAATGAGCAGTATATCTTTTTCAGTGATTGCACCCTTATGGTACAGGCTTTAAAAAATGCTAAGATGTGCTCCTATATTCCGGAAGCAATCTACATTAAGAGAAAGCATAATGATCCGATTCATTACCCTGCTCTATCCCAATTAAAGACAGAGGATAAATTTGAGGAATATCTTCAGGCATATCAGCAAGCCAGAAGCTATACAGAGGAGGAGACACCACTGCGCAGCTACACGGAGGATAAGCTGATTGCTTATTATACGAGTACCTATGCACCCAGACTCCGGAGAAGTGAGAAGGAAATCTGGCGGACAGAGCGCTTTCAAGCTATGAGAGCTGCTATGCAGGAGGTGGATCAGGATAAGCTGAGAAATCTTAAGGGCTATAAGAAAAGAATCGTGAAGGCTCTGCTAAAGAACAATGTCAGAGGTGCTACCAGGGTTGTAACCAGGCATTTGGGGATAAAGAAATTCAGGAAAATGAAGAAGAATAAGAAGGTCTTTGCTTATTATCTTTATAATAAGGTATTTAAGAAGCTGGCAATTAAAGAGAATTGGATTATATTTGAGACCTTTTTCGGTAAGAGCTATTCAGACAGCCCCAAATATATTTACGAGTATCTTTTAAAGAATGCTCCTGGAAAATACCGTATCATCTGGTCATGTACTTCTCGTAAGACAGAAATTCCGGGATCTCATACAAAGGTGAAGCGTAACAGCTTACGCTATTGCTATTATATGGCACGAAGTAAGTATTTTGTATTCAATGTCAGACAACCAGAATGGTTTACTAAGAGAGAGGGCATGGTATTTTTAGAGACCTGGCACGGAACACCTTTAAAGCGATTGGTATTTGATCAGGAGGAGGTTATGGCAGCCTCTCCGCTATATAAAGCCCAGTTTTATCGACATTCGCAGCAGTGGGATTATCTGGTGGCAGCAAATCTGTTCTCATCAGAGACCTTCCGTAGCGCCTTTCTATTTCACAATGAGATGTTGGAATTCGGTTATCCGAGAAATGATATTTTACATAGCTCGGAACGGGACAGAATTGCTGCCGAGCTCAGGAGAAAGCTCAAGATTCCGGAAAATAAGAAGACGATTCTCTATGCACCTACCTGGCGTGATGATGAGTACTATGGACATGGTGCTTATAAGTTTGCACTTAAGCTGGACTTAAGAATGCTCAGGGAGCAGCTTGGGCCTGATTATATCGTATTGCTGCGAACCCATTATTTTATCGCAGATTCCATCGATGTAACCGGCATTGAAGATTTTGCAGTCAATGTAAGTAAGTATAATGATATCTCCGAGCTATATCTGATCTCGGATATCCTGATTACAGATTATTCCTCTGTATTCTTTGACTATGCGAACCTAAAGCGTCCGATCCTATTTTATACCTATGACTTGGATAAATATCGTGATATGCTGCGTGGTTTCTATATGGATATCGAGAAGGAGGTTCCGGGACCGCTTCTGTTCACAACAGAGGAGGTAGCTGATGCTATTAAAAATATCAAGGATATTACTGCTGATTACAGTAAGAGATATGAGGATTTCTATGAGCGTTTCTGCAGTCTTGAGGATGGTCATGCATCGGAAAACATTGTAAAACGCGTATTTGGAGTGTAAGATAACTAATAATAATCTTTTATATTAGATGTACTTATAAATATGCAATGGGCTTATAATCATTATGATATTAAAAGATGTTTTTCTGTATCCATCCTTTGTGCATTTAGTCGAATTTGAATTTTTATGCAGCTCTAAATATAAAAAACTATTGCTTAATTTTATTGATTCATTATAATTAAAATGTAATGGTCGGGGTAACTTATGAAAAATAAATTAAAGGATAGGTGGCAGTTACGATGAAAAAATTAGACATGCTTTACGAAGGAAAAGCAAAGAAGGTTTATACAACCGATATGGAAGACGTTTTAATCGTAGACTACAAGGACGACGCTACAGCATTTAACGGATTGAAGAAGGGTACCATTATCGGTAAAGGTGTAATCAATAACAAGATGTCCAACCATGTATTCCGCCTGCTTGAGAAGGAAGGTGTTCCGACCCACTACATTGAGGAATTAAGCGATCGCGAAACAGCTGTGAAGAAGGTTGAGATTGTTCCTCTTGAGGTTATCATCAGAAATGTTTCCGCAGGAAGCTTTGCAAAGAAGATGGGTATGGAGGAAGGCATCAGATTCGTGAGCCCTACCTTGGAATTTTCCTATAAGGATGATGCTCTGGGTGATCCGATGATAAATGATTACTATGCAATTGCAATCGGAATTGCTACAAGAGAAGAAATAGACCTGATTACAAAATATGTTTTTAAGGTGAATGAGGTGCTCTGTAAGTATTTTGAGAGCATCGGCATTGAACTGATAGATTTTAAGGTGGAGTTTGGAAGATACAAAGGACAGATTATTCTTGCCGATGAAATTTCACCAGACACCTGCAGACTTTGGGATATTAATACCCATGAGAAACTAGATAAGGACCGCTTCCGCAGAGACCTCGGTAATGTTGAGGATGCATATCAGGAAGTATTTAAGCGTCTTGGAATTCAATAATTAATATAACAGGCTGTTATGGACCGGTTTTCCCGCTTCGTGGAATTGATACAATAGTAGATATTTTATCATCGACGAAGAGGAAGCTGGGTATGTGACAGCCTCTTGTTGTATTGAAACGCGTCGGAGTAATCTCCCAATTCTTAAGAGATGATCTTTACTTCGATACGTAAATGGCGCACAAGTACGCTTAAATGAATTGTAATATATTGTTATATTGTTTTCGAGAGGACGTGCACTTATGAATACGGAATTTGATAACTATAGCCCCGAGGGATTACACGAGGAATGTGGTGTATTCGGAGTCTATGATCTGGATGGTAATGATGTGGTTTCCACCATTTATTACGGACTCTTTGCTCTGCAGCACAGGGGGCAGGAGAGCTGTGGTATCGCAATCAGTGATACCCAGGGCCCAAAAGGAAAGGTAAAGGCCTGGAAGGGTATGGGACTGGTCAGTGAGGTATTTACCCAGGAGCATCTGGAAGGCTTAAGCGGTGGCAATATTGGTATCGGTCATGTGCGTTATTCCACAGCCGGCGGCAGTAATATTAATAACACCCAACCGCTGGTACTAAACTATGTGAAGGGTACACTGGCACTTGCCCACAACGGTAATCTTGTAAATACTCCGGAGCTTCGCCATGAATTGGAATATACGGGGGCTATTTTTCAGACTACCATAGATTCTGAGGTTATCGCTTATCACATTGCCAGAGAGCGTTTGAATAGTGCTACGGTAGAAGAAGCTGTGGCGAGAGCGATGAAGAAGTTATGCGGTGCATATTCTCTGGTTATTATGAGCCCCAGGAAACTGATCGGAGCAAGAGATCCTCTGGGCTTCCATCCGCTCTGCATCGGTAAAAAGAACAATGCTTATATTCTGGCATCCGAAACTGCAGCGCTGCATGCTGCTGATGCAGAATTTATACGTGACGTGCTTCCGGGTGAGGTGGTAATGATCAATGAGGACGGTATCCATTCCGATACCTCCATGTGTGGTACTAAGATTGCCAAATGCATCTTTGAATATATTTATTTTGCCAGACCCGATACTTATTTTGACGGGGTCAGCGTATACAATTCACGAATTATGGCCGGTAGAATTCTAGCCCAGTCCCATCCTGTGGATGCGGATGTTATAGTCGGGGTTCCGGATTCGGGTAATGCGGCTGCCATGGGTTATTCCTTTGAATCTAAAATTCCCTTCGGTATGGCTTTTGTAAAAAATAGCTATGTGGGAAGAACCTTTATCAAACCCAAGCAATCCATGCGCGTCTCCAGCGTACGAATTAAGCTCAATGTTCTTCCAGAGGTGGTCCGCGGTAAAAGAGTGGTCATGATTGATGATTCCATCGTACGGGGAACGACCAGTGCGAAGATTGTGAGAATGCTTAAAAAAGCAGGAGCAACTGAAGTTCATGTCAGAATTAGTTCACCGCCCTTTTTGTATCCCTGTTATTTCGGTACCGATGTCCCGACCGGAGATCAGCTGATTGCACACAATAATACAGTGGAGCAGATCTGCGAGATGATCGGAGCAGATACCCTCGGATACTTAGAGATTGAGCGCTTAAGCGAAATGATCGGTGGAGATAAAGGCTATTGCGATGCATGCTTTACCGGAAACTATCCGATAGAGCCTCCGAGCGAGGATATCCGAGGAGAGTATGAAGCATAAAGAGGAGCTTATATCGAAGCTTTGATCATGAGAATAGAACCGAGGAGCTCCGATGAAAAAACTGTCAGGTTGCATCAGACAGAGGAATATATAGTAAGGTGTGAAATGTGATGTTCTTTCCGGCTGAAGAAAAATACGTTAAAATTATGGGTAGAACGATAAGGAGGGACGGACTTCTTTATCTTGGATATTCCTGTTCCTTCATAGAATTTACCTTTACCGGGAAAAGGGCTGAAGCTCTGCTATGGTCAGATTCCCCGACCTTTCCCGATATCCATAAGCCCTGGCTTGCTGTTTTCATCGATGAAAATACAGATCCAATAAGACGTTTCCCTCTGGAAAAAGTGGAAGACAGGTATGTATTATATGAATCCGATACCAGTAAGGAGACAAAGCTCCGATTGGTAAAGTATTCAGAAGCTGCCTTTGGTAAGGTTGGGATCAAGAGCCTTTTTATTGACGGAGAAATACCTCCTAAGCCGACAGCCTCTTTATCCCGCAGGCTTGAATTCATCGGGGATTCGATTACCTGCGGCTATGGGAACGAAGGAGTATGGATGACGGATGTCTTTCAAACCGCGCAGGAGAACCCCTGGGAGGCTTATGCCGCTGTCACAGCAAGAAACCTAGAAGCGGATTATCAGATGGTCTGCTGGAGCGGAATCGGTATCATTTCCAATTGGACGGATCAGGATACTCCGAATGAGGAATGGTTAATGCCTGCACTATATCCATATACTGATAAGGCCTGTGACCTTGCACTCGGGAGAGAGCCGGAGTATTGGGATTATAACAGGTACGTTCCGGATTGCATTGTTATCAATCTGGGAACCAATGATCACAGCTATACCAAAGGCATTTCGGACAGGGTTGCCATATTCGCAGCAAAGTATTACGAATTCCTTAGCCAGGTCAGAGGCTGTAATCCCAATTCGACAATTTTGTGTACGCTGGGAGCCATGGGGCAGGAGTTAGGTCCTGCAATAAGGGGACAGGTTGACAGGATGATTGCTGAGGGAGATGAGAGAATTCATTTTCTTTCCTATGAGGTTCAGAAGTCTAAGGACGGCATAGGCTCGGACTGGCATCCAAGTCTGCTTACCCATCAAAAGATGGCTGATAAGCTGGAGGGTAAAATAAGAGAGATTATGAGCTGGCAGGATTAGCATTAGAATTAGCTTTCCTGTGATAGTTTAAGGATAGATATGTACTGGAATAAGAAAGGAGCAGATGAAATGAGTAATGATAAATACATGTCACCCCTATCTGAGCGATATGCCAGTAAGGAAATGCAGTACATCTTCTCACCGGATATGAAATTCAGAACCTGGAGAAGACTTTGGATTGCTCTGGCAGAGACTGAGAAGGAGCTCGGCTTGAATATTACACAGGAGCAGATTGACGAGCTGAAGGCTTTCCGGGAGGATATCAATTACGAGGTAGCAAAGGAGCGGGAAGCAGTAGTGCGTCATGATGTCATGAGCCATGTTTATGCTTATGGCGAACAGTGCCCGAAGGCCAAGGGGATAATCCATCTTGGAGCAACCTCCTGCTATGTCGGAGATAATACCGATATCATCATTATGGCAGAGGCTTTGAAGCTGGTGAAGAAGAAGCTGGTCAATGTAATGGCGGAGCTTAGTAAATTTGCTATGGAGTACCGTGCTTTGCCGACACTGGCATTTACTCATTTCCAGCCTGCGCAGCCGACTACCGTGGGTAAAAGAGCTGCTCTCTGGCTCATGGAATTAAAACTGGACTATGATGATATCTGCTATATGCTAGATGGAATGCAGCTGCTTGGATCAAAGGGAACGACAGGAACCCAGGCAAGCTTCATGGAGTTATTCGATGGGAAGCATGAGAAGATAAAGCAGCTGGATGCAAGGATTGCAGAGAAGATGGGCTTTATAGGCTGTTTTCCCGTATCCGGACAGACTTACTCCAGAAAAATTGATCTGAGAGTACTGAATATACTATCCGGTATTGCAGTAAGTGCCCACAAATTCTCCAATGACATACGTTTATTACAGCACTTAAAGGAAATTGAGGAGCCCTTCGAGAAGAATCAAATTGGATCCTCTGCGATGGCATATAAGAGAAATCCCATGAGAAGCGAACGAATGGCTTCCTTAGCGAATTATGTCATGGTGGATGCGATGAATCCCGCGATTACGGCAGCGACCCAGTGGTTTGAGCGTACACTGGATGATTCCGCCAACAAGAGAATTAGCGTACCCGAAGCCTTCCTTGCAGTGGACGGAATTCTGGACCTTTACTTAAATGTTGTGGATGGTCTCGTGGTCTATCCTAAGGTAATTGAACGTCGTCTGATGCAGGAGCTTCCGTTCATGGCGACAGAGAATATCATGATGGCTGCAGTCAAGGCCGGTGGGGACAGACAGGAGCTTCATGAAAGAATTCGTACCTTATCTATGGAGGCAGGCAGGAACGTAAAGGAGAAGGGGCTGGAAAATAACCTTCTGGAGCTGATTGCTGCCGATTCCTCCTTCAATATGAGTCTGGAGGAGTTAAAAGCCGCCATGGACCCGGCACTTTATACGGGTCGTGCAAAGGAGCAGACAGAAGAATTCATCCAAGAGGTGATACAGCCGATTCTTGATAAGAATAAAGAGCTGCTTGGCCTGAAGGCTGATATTAAGGTCTGATTGGATTTATAAAGAATGAAAAATAGGTGTCGTTAGTTCCAAAACGTCTTGGAACTACTGACACCTTATTGTATTTTATGCCCTTAACGCATAGCGCAACAAATTGAAGCCGATATTGTTGTCCTTCTTGGGCAGGTTAATGACCTCATTTAATTTCATTAAATCCATAGTTACAAAAGCTTTCTACGGTTTAGTATATTCATGCAATCTGCCTTTTCTCGTGCTTTTCTTAATAGTCGAAGAAATGAGTTTCCTTTAATATGCATTCCACAAAAAAATGAATACAAAAACACAACCCCATGCATTCCCGGTGAATTTACGAACCATCAGCATACCATAGATGATAATAAAGATTGTAAGCATCTCAATCAGACCCTTTGGAGTAACACCAACGGCACCATGAATTATGATACAAAAAAGGGCACAGGAGATGGCTCCGGTATCTGCCCATTGATATTTACTGGGGTAGCAAAGATTGATTTTATCCATGATTACCGGATAATTAAAGCCTTCAAAAAAGCCCCAAGCAGTTGCAATGATAATTGTACCGAGTACTTTAGTCAGGATAGGAGAGGCCCATACCTCTTGTGTTATATGTACTTCCTGAAAAGGAAAGTATCCTTTGAAATCCCCTGTTACTAAGCAAAATATGATATTCGGAAGAAATATAAGAGCAGAAAGGAGTAATGTAATGAACAGATTTTTTCTGCATAAACCAAAATTAAGAAAACTCTCTTTTCTAATAATACATACGACCGTAATGCCTAAGCCTGCAACCCCGAATTGAAGCAGTGCAATGCAAAATGTACGAAGTAAAACAGGTATGTCCGGATTACTTAAGAAAACCATGAGAGATGAATTGGTCATAGTATAAAGTCCTAATACTGCTATGGTAGTAACAACAATAATCCAAAGATCCGTACTTGCTTTCCTTTGCTCAATTGATAAAGATTTTCTACTCATATTGTCCTCCAAATCCAATAATCTTTTTATAAAATAACAAATTAGTCTACAGTTGTGTAGGACATTTCCTATTATATAATAGATATGAAATATTGGCTACCAGTAATTTCCCATAGCTAAAAGAAGTACTACCATCGACTTCATAACCGGTGGTACCGATGCGGTACTTGCAGCGCAGACGGCTGTCATTGCCGCTACCTCCCTGGGTATTGATTCATTGATTACCAACGGCATACATCGTCAGGACTTTCAAGCCTTATATGAATTGCTGAAGCTACCCAAGGAATACTGCTTTCCGATGATTAGCGTCCTTCTTGGTTACAGTGCTCATCCTGAGGAGAAGCAGTATAAGGGAAGACTGAAGAAGGGTGTTATTCATTATGGGTCTTACCATTCACTGACAAAGGAGGAGATAGAGGAGGAGATTGCGAAATTCGATTCCCATGAAAATAAAAACGGACTTACTTATTATACTCAGTGGGAGACGATGGGCTTTCAGCATTATTATGAATGGTTCTATCAGGTATGGAATGGGAAGCAGGAGGATATCTTCTATCCTGTACTCAAGGAGACGAAGTTCTTTCAGTAGAGCAAATTGACTATTAGACTGAGAGCGAATGAAAATATAATTGCTTTGACAGAGGATGAAAAGCAATGAAGCAGTACGTAAGGTTATATCAGTGAAGGAGCTGACATAATCTTACGTACCTTTACTATATTCAAGGATTTTATAGTGGAAGATCTCTTTTCGTAAAGGAATAAATTCCAACGGTATAGGTAACCAGGGCAATTGCTGCCATGGCTATGAAGGATGGCAGGTAATTCTCGCCGGAAATGATCCTTACCGGATCGAACAAGGAATATAGTGAGAAATATTGCAGGAACTCGAATTTCTCACCGATATCCGATATCATCTGTAGCAGCAGAAAGCCAACCGGGAGGCCTGCCCCTAGAGCCAGAGAATTCTTCGTGTCATTGAAGATACAGGAGGAGCAGAAGCTAATCCCTGTAAGTGCGCAGTACAATAAGAGCGCACCACAGTTTAAGAGGATAAACCCTTTGATATCCAGTTCACCGGGAAACATCATCTCGCAAAGAAAGATACCTACTATCGTTACAACGACAAGCAGAAGTGCTGTCGTAATCAGCAGAAACAATGCCTGAGTAACTGCTATCTTTGACCTCTTATTGGGTGTAGCTAAGAGATATGCCATGGAGCCCTTATCCACATGGGAGGAGATGGTACGGTTTGCTACGATAATGGAATAGATCATCGGCAGCAACAGAATAAGAAAACCATAAAAATAGGTTCCGATAAAATTAAGTAAAGTACTCATATCTCCGGTAAATCCCATAGCTGAAATCAGCTGCTGGGGCATCATCTTAAGCATATCATTCAGACTTTTCTGAGTTTGTGGATTGTACATACTGGCTATCGTGGGGAGATAAATCATCAGAACACAGGTTATGATAAGGAATATAACATAGTTCTGCTTTAGGCTTGCTTTGAATAAAGGTTTACTGATCATATTCATATCCTCCTATTATGTTTCCGGACAATTCTTGACAGAATCACCGTAATATTGCATAAATACATCCTCCAGGCTGCTCTTTTCTGTGTCCAGATCCAGAACAGGATACTGACTGATGTCCTGCACAAAGCTGTTCACATTACCTAGGATGCTGACCTTGGCGGTTGCTCCGTTAATAATGATCCTGTCAAAGCCATCCTTCTTTTGGAAAGCGGCTGCAGTTGAGGGACTGTCAAAGGTTACAAGATAGGTCTTGCGTCGCTTCTCCTTCAGAATATGGATATCTTCGATTGCAACCAGATTGCCCTGTCGGATGATTCCCACCCGATCGCAGGTACGCTCTATCTCCTCAAAACTATGAGAGGACATGAGAATTGTCTTTCCCTTTGCCTTTTCCTCCAGGATTAGATCCGCAAATAGCTTCTGCATCAGCGGGTCCAGACCGCTGGTAGGTTCATCCAGAATAAGTATCTTAGGGTCATGCATGAAGGCACAAATCAGAGCCAGCTTTTGTTTCATTCCCTTTGACATTTTACGGATACGCCCCTTGGTTTCAAGCTCGAAAAGTTCAATTAATCTGTCACGGTATGTCGTATCAGCTAAGCCTCTCAATTCTCCCATGAATTTTAAGAAATCCAGGCCATTCATACCTTCAAAAAAAGCCATCTCTGCGGGTAGGTAACCGAGTACCTTCATAATCTTTGCCGCTTCCCTTCGGCAGTCCATGGACAGAATTTGGCAGGCTCCGCGATCCGGTGTTAAAAATCCCATCAGATGACGGATGGTAGTGGTCTTACCGGCACCGTTCGGACCGAGATAACCGAAGACCTCACCTTCCTTCACCTGAAAGGATAAATCGAAAATTCCCTTATGGTTACCATAATCCTTGGTTAATCCATTGATTTCAATGATGGACATATGAATGACTCCCCCTTTTTAAGTTATACTGTTCCATTAAAGCTTTTCCTCTTTATAAAAATTCTTACGCAGCATATCGATGTATGCACGATACATAACCAGAACCTCGTTAAAGTCTATGCTGTTATCGGATTTACCTGCCAGCTTGTTTTTCATAATGATCGTATTGGCACAGCCCTCAGAGATCCATGTTATCAGCTGAATTACCATCATAGGATTGATACCTTCCTTAAAGTTGGAATAATCCAGCCCTTGAAAGAATAGCATTCCTCTTTCTTCTATATACTTGGAATTCACCTTGGAAATCTCATCCCGTATAGCCGGTGAGGAATTAAAAACCACCTTCTTCATAAAATTGTACATTTGAGGATAATCAGCAAAGTGCCTTGTCTTAAGCTCCTGTATGCAGTTTAAGCGTTCAAAGAAATCAGTATACTGCATGTAGGTCGGTCTGCCGTCGCTGCCGGGACTGTCAACCAGTTTTTCCAGCTGGCTCCCGCAATAATTGTAAAGATACAGGTAGAAGTTCTTCTTGGATTCGAAATAGTAGAACAAGCTACCCTTCGAGATTTCTGCCGCCTTTACGATTTCATCGACAGAAGCCTTGGCGTAACCATACTCTGCAAAAACTAAGAAGCCGGCATTGATGATCTTTTGTTTTTTGGCTTCCTCCAAATTCTCAAAGCTTTCGTAAGAAATTGTAATCACTCCTTAAATTATTATTTCCTTTGACTGATATGGTCAAATACATAATAGCACTCTTGACCGAATTAGTCAACTGATTTGTAAAATTTAGTAATCATCAGTTTCTACCTTCCTTAGGTGGTGCTGTGAAGTATAATATTGTACATTGATTAATCCGTAGAAAAGTATTATCATGGGATGTGTACATATGTTCGTATTCATGGGAGGAGCGAGTATGATGAGAGATGCTGAAAAGACAATCGGGAATTTGATAGATAAACAGGGGACAGCCTATATCAGTTCTGTGGATACAGAAGGTTTTCCAAATATTAAAGCGATGTATTCACCGCGAAGGAGGGAAGGAATTCGTGAATTTTATTTTTCTACGAACACCTCTGCTATGCGAACAAGGCAGTATATAGAGAATCCTAAGGCATGTATTTATTTCTGTGATAAACGGTTTTTCCGTGGTGTCATGCTACTTGGGACCATGGAGGTGCTTACCGATGCCGATAGTAAGGAGTCGTTGTGGCTACCGGGTGATACAATGTATTACCCTCAGGGAGTAACGGATCCGGACTATTGTGTATTAAGATTTAGGGCAGTGAAGGGAAGATATTATTGTAATTTTAAGTCTGAAGAATTCGATATTATTTGAGATATCATTCACAGAATATATCAGCAATGATGGCATAGCGTAAAGGAATGGAGAAAAATGAAATTGAAACGTATTATAACACTATTGATTTTAAGCTCGCTAGGTATTATTTTAATTATACAGGCGTGGATCAGTGTGATAGATTATAGGACGAAGAGGATAACAGCTGGGGTGATTGGGTCTGCAGATGGACCGACAAGCATTATAATAGGTAACGCCAGTTCCTGTATCCTTCTCTGTGCCTCTGCGATCTTAGTGATAGGACTCACGCTGGTCCTTCTGGTATTATTTAGGAGGAAAAAATAAACTGATAGTATAAAAACAAGACGATATGTTCATAAGGAGGATAAGGTTATGGAATACAGAAAGCTTGAAAAGCTTGGAATAGAGACCTCATTATTGGGGTTTGGATGCATGCGGTTTCCCTGTAACAAGGATGGCAGCATCAACGAGACTGAGGCGCTACGAATGATTGATACTGCATACAAAGCAGGAGTAAATTACTTTGACACAGCTTATGTATATCATGATGGAAAGAGTGAGATTTTCACCGGCAGGGCACTCGATAGATATGACAGAGATTCATACTATCTGGCAACCAAGCTTCCTGTCTGGCTGGTAGAATCCGTAGCTGATGCAGAGCGCCTGTTTCATGAGCAGCTGAAGAAGTTGAATAAGGATTATATAGATTTTTATCTGCTTCATGCGCTGGATCGCGCCGGATTCGATAAGATAGTCAGCCAAGGCTTACTGGAGCTGATGGATAGATTAAAGGCGGAAGGAAAAATCAGATACATCGGATTCTCCTTCCATGATGAATATGATGCCTTTGAACATATTCTTACATACAGAGACTGGGATTTTTGCCAGATCCAGTTGAATTATATGGATACGGATATACAGGCTGGTATGAAGGGATATGAAATGACGGAAAAGCTGGATATTCCTTTGATCATTATGGAGCCGGTCAAGGGAGGTTCTCTGGCTAATCTTCCGGAAAGCGCTGCGAAGTACTTCAGTGCAATTAATCCGACCAAATCTGCTGCATCCTGGGCATTACGCTGGGGAGCTTCCCTTCCCAACGTAAAGGTTGTTCTTAGCGGTATGTCCAATGAGAAGCAGGTTTATGATAATCTGGATACCTTCGGGAACTTTAGCAAGCTAAGCGATATTGAGCAGAAGGCTGTAGCCAATGCAGCAAAAGCACTCATAAGCAGAGTAAAGAATGGTTGTACCGGCTGTGGATATTGTATGCCCTGTCCCTTCGGAGTTGATATCCCAGGTAATTTCAGAGCCTTTAATGAATTCGGTATGTATCAGAATGAATGGGAGGTACGTTGGTTCTGGAAGAATGGTATTACGGAGGCTGCTAAAGCAAAGAATTGTACAGAATGTGGAAAGTGTGAAGAAGCCTGTCCTCAGAAGCTGAATATCCGTGAGGATTTGAAGAAGGTGCAGACACAATTTGATAAAATCTGTGCAAAATTAAACTAGCGAAGACCCCAATTGTCTTTGACTGAGCCTTATGGTATAATAGGTATATATGCAGAATTAGAATTCCATAAGGAGATATTATATGAATATTGATCTGGAATATTATAAAATCTTTTACCATGTGGCAAAGGCCGGAAGCTTTACGCAGGCAGGAGAAGAGCTTTGCATTTCCCAGCCTGCAGTTAGCCAAGCCATAAAGCTGTTGGAGAACAGCCTGGGCAGCAGGCTTTTTATCAGGATTCCGAAGGGCGTAAGGCTGACTCCGGAGGGAGAGGTGCTGTTTGGGTATGTCCAAAGAGGATATGAATATATTCTTATGGGTGAAGAGAAGTTTCAGAAAATGCTGGATTTGGAGAACGGAGAAATACGCATTGGTGCCAGTGATATGACCCTACAGTTCTATCTGCTTCCGTACCTTGAGAAATTCCATGAAAAATTTCCGAGGATTAAGGTAACTGTAACCAATGCTCCTACTCCGGAGACCTTGGAGTATCTGTATGATGGTAGGATAGATTTCGGTATTATCAGTGAACCCTTTGACGCAAAGCCGGAGATAGAAGCAGTTCGTGTCAGGGAGATACAGGACACCTTTGTTGCCGGTAGCAAATTCTCATACCTCAAGGATCAGATTTTAAGCTATAAGGCTTTGGAAGAGCTGCCGATTATCAGTCTGGAACATAACACAAGTACACGACGCTTTATCGATGAGTTCCTTCAGGCCAACAAAGTTGTACTAAAGCCGGAATTTGAATTGGCCATGAGCGATATTATCGTTAAATTTGCCGGACGAAACCTGGGTGTGGGCTGCGTGGTCAGAGAATTTGCGAAAGAGGCCATAGCTTCCGGGGAGTTATTTGAACTGAAATTTCAGAAGGAGTTTCCGAAAAGACATTTTTGCATTATTACAGGGAACAATAATCCGATCTCCACGGCTGCGAAGGTGCTGCTTTCCATGCTGGGACAGACCGGTATAAAGTAATGAGCAGAAATAAGCAGACATTTCAGGACTTAAATCATATTACCAATCAAGGAGAACCTATGAAGAATATCAAGATTAAATATTTAAGTAATCGGATAGAGAAGCTGCAATATATTGAAAACAAATCAGATTGGATTGATCTTCGGGCTGCCGAGGAGGTAAGTTTGAAAGCAGGAGAATTCAAGCTGATACCGCTTGGGATTGCCCTGGAATTGCCTAAGGGATATGAGGCTCATATTGTTCCAAGAAGCAGTACCTTTAAGAATTTCGGAATTCTGCAGACGAATTCCATGGGAATTGTGGATGAGAGCTATTGCGGTGATCACGACCAATGGTTCTTTCCGGCGCTTGCCATGCGGGATACAGTAATCCATGTGAATGACCGCATCTGCCAGTTCCGGATTATGGAGCATCAGCCGCAGATTGAATTTATAGAGGTGTCAGAACTAAAGAATGCAGACCGAGGTGGACACGGAAGTACCGGCCGGCAATAGAGGATTAGTTTGGAGGTTAGTTATGGCAGGTGTGATAACGCATATGGTGATTGCCAGGGAAATCATTAAGAGGCTTCCGAAGGATACCATCAGAGAGGAATGCCTTTTTTATCTCGGCAACCTTGCTCCTGATGCAATCCATGCAAGAGAAGGCTATGTCAGAGCTTATAAGATGCATACACATTTTCGAGATGATATTCGTGATTCTGAATTTGAGCTTCCTGAGAACAGGCAGAATTTTTATAATAGACTGGCTGATTTTATTGAAAAGCATAAAGACCGTTCAGACAATCTTTTTGATCTGTATTTTGGCTATGCGGCTCATGTCTTGACCGATGAATTATTCATGCTGACTATCAGAAAGGAATTTTGTACTTTAATGGAGCGGCAGGGAATAGCTCAGACAGATCATCGTTTTTTCGAATATATCATTGGCGATATGAATCGCAATGATCTTTTACTTACTCAATATTATGAGGATATGAAAGAAGTGAAAGAGAAGCTCTTACAGATTAAGACCTATCCTGTCGAGAATTATATCAGTGATCAAGAGATGCATGATTGTCTGGAATGGATGATTAAACGGCATTTTGATGAGGGCGATGAACCGGAGCAGCCGATATATATCAGCTATCAGAGAACATTGAGCTTCATCCACGAAGCTGCGGAGTATATTATCTGTAAATTGACGGAGGCCGGAAGTTTGATCCAGATGCTTTCTCTATAAGAATATAAATGCATAACTTACCCTTATGCCTAACATAATAAATATTGATTTTACTTATGTTAATACTTGACTTATACTTATAGAAGATTTGGGAATAATAAGCCAAGGAGGAATTAGCTATGGTAAAAGCAATCGTAGGCGCCAATTGGGGCGACGAGGGAAAAGGTAAAATTACAGATATGCTCGGACAGGAAGCGGACATTGTGATCCGTTATCAGGGTGGCAGCAATGCAGGTCACACCATTATCAACGAATACGGGAAATTCGCTCTTCATTTACTTCCATCCGGTGTATTCTATAAGCATACTACAAGCATTATCGGTAATGGCGTTGCTCTGAATATTCCGTATCTTTTCAAGGAAATTCAATCTATAGTGGATCGTGGTGTACCTACCCCGAGGATTCTGGTTTCAGATAGAGCTCAGATTATGATGCCTTACCATATCTTATTTGATCAATACGAAGAGGAACGTCTCGGAGGAAAATCCTTCGGATCCACCAAGTCGGGGATCGCTCCATTCTATTCAGATAAATATGCAAAGATTGGCTTCCAGGTATCAGAGCTTTTCGACGAAGAAGCCCTGAGAGAAAAGGTTGACAGAGTATGTGAGATGAAGAATATACTTCTGGAGCATATGTATCATAAGCCAGCCATCAACCCGAAGGAACTATATGCAACCTTAATCGAATACAGAGCTATGGTTGAACCTTATGTATGTGATGTAGCAGCCTATCTGCATGATGCAATCAAGGCAGGAAAGAATATATTGCTGGAGGGACAATTGGGTGCGTTAAAGGATCCCGACTTCGGTATCTATCCAATGGTAACCTCCTCTTCCACATTGGCGGCCTACGGCGCAATCGGTGCAGGTATCCCACCTTATGAAATCAAAAATATTATTACTGTTGTTAAGGCCTATTCCTCAGCTGTCGGTGCCGGTGAATTCGTTAGTGAAATCTTCGGTGAAGAAGCTGATGAGCTTAGAAGACGAGGCGGTGACGGTGGCGAATATGGTGCAACTACAGGAAGACCAAGACGTATGGGATGGTTCGATGCTGTTGCCTCCCGTTATGGCTGCAGGATGCAGGGGGCTACAGAGGTAGCGCTAACGGTGCTGGATGTGCTGGGCTATCTTGATATCCTGCCTGTCTGTGTGGGTTATGATATTGACGGTGTTATTACGAAGGATTTCCCGACAACTGTGAAGCTAGCCAAATCAAAGCCGGTTTATGAATATCTGCCGGGCTGGAAGACAGAGATTAGAGGAATAAAGGAATATAAGGATTTGCCGGAGAATTGCAGGAAGTACATTGAATTCATCGAGAAGGAGCTTGAGGTTCCTATTACGATGATTTCCAACGGACCGGGCAGAAATGATATTATAAGAAGATAATCTAATAGTATAATGATGAGAATATCTCCCATACTGAATAGTGGGAGATATTTTTATGTAGAATTATATATAATGGTCCGTAGGGTTCCTGTCTTATAGAGATTATGGGGTCTTTGAAGTAGCATATAATGTAAGTAAATGTAATCTGGATCAGCTTGCTTCCATCACAGTATTCCATATAGACAACAGGATTATCATATGATACGATAGACATGCATTATGGACAAGAAAGAAAGGTAAGCTGGATGAATTTATTAACAGTGGAGAATATGAGTAAAAGTTATACGGAGCGTATGCTTTTCGATCATGTTACATTTGGAATTGGAGAGGGTGAAAAAATCGGAATCATCGGTATCAATGGCACCGGTAAGTCCACCCTCCTTAAAATAATCGCTGGCTTAGAGGAGCCGGATGAGGGAACGGTCACAAAGGGAAAGAAGGTCAGAATCGGTTATCTGTCTCAGACGCCGGAATTTGATTATAAGCAGTCGATACTGCAGAATGTTATGCAGGGACAGAAAGCTGAAGAGGAGTACCGTAATCTGGAGGGTGAAGCCAATGCAATGCTTATAAAGCTCGGGATTATGGATGCGTCTGTTTCTCCAGAAAAGCTGTCCGGCGGACAGAAGAAGAGGGTTGCTTTAGTTCGTACCTTACTCACTCCCGCAGAAATCCTGGTATTGGATGAGCCGACTAACCATCTGGATAATGAAATGGCAGAGTGGTTGGAGGATTACTTAAATAAATTCAAGGGGGCCTTCATTATGGTTACCCATGATAGATATTTTCTGGATAAGGTTATTAATAAAATAATAGAATTAGATAAAGGGAATATCTATTCCTACCAGGCGAATTACTCCAAATTTCTAGAGCTTAAGGCGGAGCGTGAGGACATGTTATCTGCCACCGAGCGTAAGGCAAAGAGCTTATACCGAGTAGAGCTGGAATGGATGCAGCGGGGAGCAAGGGCTCGTTCCACCAAACAGAAGGCACATATTCAGCGTTTTGAGGAACTGCGTGACAGGAAAACCATCGAAGAGGATGGTAGGGTGGAGATCAATGCACTTTCTTCAAGGCTTGGGAAAAAGACGATTGAACTGAACGGTGTGGAGAAGTCCTTCGGAGACAGGAAGCTGATTAAAGATTTTACTTATATCCTGTTGCCTGGTGACAGAATAGGTATCATTGGGCCCAACGGCTGCGGCAAGTCTACCTTACTTAATATACTGACGGGGATACTTTCTCCGGATCGTGGCAGTGTTGAGACTGGAACGACGATTAAGCTGGGGTATTTCTCCCAGGAAAATGAATATATGGATGAAAGTCTTAAGGTCATTGATTATATCAGAGATACAGCTGAATATATAAAGACCACGGAGGGCACCGCAACTGCTTCCCAGATGTGTGACCGGTTTCTCTTCCTTGGTTCCATGCAGTATACGCAGATAGCGAAGCTCTCCGGCGGTGAAAAACGCAGGCTGTATCTGCTGAAGGTTTTAATGGAGGCTCCCAATGTACTGGTACTTGACGAACCGACCAATGATCTGGATATCCGGACACTGACGATCCTGGAGGATTACTTGGATACCTATCCCGGCATAGTCATTACGGTATCCCATGATCGTTATTTTCTGGACAGGATTGCTACCAGGATCTTCTCCTTCGAAGCTGGAATGATTAAGCAATATGAGGGTAATTTCACAGATTATAAGCTGGCAAGAGGCAATCAGGAGTTGAAGGAAGGAGAAGATATCAGAACCGATGCGGCTGCTGCACCTTCTGAGGAACAGAAGGCAGCCAGTATGGCAACCTGGAAGCAGAAGAGCAATAAACCGAAATTCACCTATCAGGAACAGAAGGAATTTGATACCATCGATGAGGATATCGAAAAGCTGGAGACTCAACTCGTAGAGACAGAGCAAGCAATTGCAAAGGAGTCGACGAATTATGCAAAGCTCCAGGAGCTGATGAAGAAGAAGGACGAGCTCACGAAAATCCTCGAAACCAAGATGGAACGCTGGGTCTATCTGAACGGTCTGGCAGAACAGATTGAAGCAGCAAAGCTTGAGAATAGATAAGAAAAGCCTACCTGTAAGATACAAGATGTTTGGAGTGCTGCTATAAAGTTGGCCCCCGGCTTCTTGCAGGTGGGCCTTTCTTTCAGATAGATTTCTTTCTGAAGCTTTTTTCTTTCTTCGTCTGTTAGGATATGGAGATTATCACCTCGATTTATTGCTTATAATATATTAAGCTCTCCTTTATGCGATACAGTCATTCAAAAGCCCTGTAATCCTAAAGGAGAGGTCTCATAGGTCAGCAGACAAGAGTATCGACGAGAGAATACCTGTTTTTAGAAGGAGGCCAATGCTGATGAACATATCGAAAAGAAGTGCGAACTATATCGTTCAGGAAATCAGTAAGATTATCGGTGAAAGGATTAATATGATGAATGGGGATGGAATAATCATCGCCAGTAACGATATCGGACGGATAGGAAGCTTTCATGCTGCAGCAAAGGAATTAATTGACCAGAAGCTTCAGGAAGTGGTTGTGAAAAACGAAAGTGAATATGAGGGCGCACACCCTGGGCTCAATCTTGCTATCAACTTTCAGCAGGAGATTGTAGGAGTAATCGGTGTAACAGGCCCCTACGAAGAGGTCGCGAAGTACGGACACATTATTAAAAAAATGACGGAAATTCTGCTTCTTGACCAGTATTATAAGGAGCAGCAAGATATTGATAAGCGTATTCGAGAGCGCTATTTAGATCAATGGATGTTTGGCGAAACCAAGCACATTACTCCTCAGTTTATCAAACAGGGCAGTTCCATGCAGATTGATATAACCCTGCCAAGAAGAATTATGGCGATTTCATATAAGACAATCAAAGGCCTGGAAGCGGCTGAGGAGCAGAAAGTAATTGATTCAGCAGAACAAACCATAAGAAATATTATGATGGATATAAAAAACAGCTGCTTTCTGAAGACCGCCACGGAATTTATATGCGCTGTTCCTGATTGCTCAGATGATGATATTCTAAGGCTCGCTGAGCAAATGAAGCTTGAGGTAGAAGGCAGGTATCCACTGATGTTTTGCTGCGGTATTGATACAGGCTGTGAAGGTTATATTTTTATCCATAACAATATTTTAAAAGCAATGAAAGCTTTAAAGACCTCCTTGCGGTCTCCGCAGAAAGGAATAAGACTTTACACAAGCATTACAATGGAAATATTTCAAAGTGAGCTTTCAGAAAATATTAAAAGAGAGTATATCATTCGGGTTTTCAGAGACAGTAATATAGAGGAGATTGACAGGTGGATACAGCTTTTGAATGTCTTTTATGAGGAAGAAGGATCAGTCAATGCCGCTGCCCAAAGGCTGCATATGCATAAAAACACATTACAGTATAGACTTAATAAAATTAGAGAACGAACGGGGTATGATCCAAGGTCAATCCGTTACTCATCTTTATTTTATAATGCAATTCATTTTTATCAGGATATTTCTTCTGGGTTGTACTAATTCAACAATAATAGGAGGCTTTGTTTGTCCTCTGTAACATAGACGGTGCTGTTGAGATGAGATATAATAAGAAATACGAGAAGGACGCTTTATTAACCGCGTCATTGCAATCATGAATAAGTAATATGGCACATATGTCCCATGGGAAGGGCTGTGGGCAATTATATCACAATGAGACAGACTTTCACAGCAAGGAGGAAAATTCATGAGTAAATTTTTGTTGATTCCGGATTCCTTTAAGGGTACCATGAGTTCAGAGGAGATCTGTTCAATCATGGAAAAAGCAGTTAGGCAAAATTATCCCGACGCTAATATCATCTCCATCCCGGTTGCGGACGGAGGGGAAGGAAGTGTAGAGGCTTTTCTTAAGGCGGTGGGTGGTGAGAAAGTCAGGCTTACTGTAAAAGGGCCTTTTTTTCAGGATATGGAGGCCTTCTACGGTATAATCGATAGGGGAAATACAGCCATTATTGAGATGGCGGCTTGTGCAGGTTTGCCACTTGTGGAGAATAACCCTGATCCTAAAAGAACCACTACCTATGGAGTCGGACAGATGATAGAAGATGCCATAAGACGTGGCTGTCAGAAGATCATTATGGGCTTAGGCGGAAGCTGTACAAACGATGCCGGAGCCGGTGCTGCAGCTGCGCTTGGAGTTATCTTTACGAATCATTTGGGAGAAGCCTTTATCCCTACGGGAGGGACCCTAAAGGAGATAGCTCATATCGATACATCAAAGCTTCTGCCCTCTTTGAAGGAGATAGAATTAATCACCATGTGTGACATTGATAATCCCTTGTATGGAGAAAAAGGTGCGGCATATGTATTTGCTCCTCAGAAGGGAGCAACTCCTGAGGTGGTAAAGGAACTGGATGAAGGCTTAAAGCATTTGGATCAAATTATTCAAAAGGATTTGCTGCTGTCTCTGGCAGAAATCAAGGGAGCAGGAGCAGCCGGTGGGATGGGCTGTGGAATGGTAGCATTTTTTGGTTCGACACTTCAAATGGGAATAGAGACAGTGCTTGATACAGTCAGATTTGATGAGCTTTTAAAGGATGCTGATTATGTTTTTAGCGGTGAGGGAAAAATCGATACACAGAGTATTCGCGGTAAGGTAGTCATCGGAATAGCAAAACGTACTAAGCTAGCAAATGTACCGTTAATTGCGTTTGTCGGAGATATTGGAGATGATATCGAAAAAGCCTATGAAAGAGGTGTAAGCGGAATCTTCAGTATCAATCGTGTTGCAGTAGAATATAAAGAAGCAAAAAAGCGGGCCAGAGAGGATCTCTATTTGACAGTGGACAATCTTCTGCGCTTTATGAGGGCAACAAAGAAATAGCTTACGATATGGATATAACAATCAGTTGTGAAAAGTTCATAGAGGGTAGTAATTAAAAAAGAGAGTTAAGCAACTAAAAGCTGATTTCTGTATTGCACAGGAGTCAGCTTAGCGCTTATTATCTGAAGAAATAAGGGTGTGTCTCAAACAAAACAATGTTAGTTTGAAACACACCCTTATTTATTGGTTCATAATATATTTGAGCCGACTATTTCAGTAGCGATATCTTTCCTTATGCTGTCTGATCGAACTGTGAATTATAGAGGTTAGCATAGAAACCGCCCTTTGCAAGTAACTCTTCATGAGTACCCTGCTCCACAATGTCGCCCTCGTTCATGACTAGAATCCAATCGGCATCCCTTATAGTGGATAGACGGTGGGCAATAATGAAGCTGGTTCTTCCCTTCATCAAACTGCCCATGGCTCGCTGTATCATGATTTCAGTTCTGGTATCTACCGAGCTCGTGGCCTCATCCAGAATTAAAATTTTAGGATCGGCTAAGATGGCTCTTGCAATAGTTAAAAGCTGCTTCTGACCTTGAGAGACATTACTTGCTTCTTCATTCAGTATCATTTGATAGCCATCCGGCAGGGTTGAAATAAAATGATGAACATGTGCTGCTTTGGCTGCCTTAATTACCTCTTCATCCGTTGCATCCAGCTTGGAATAACGGATATTATCCATAATTGTACCGTTAAAGAGCCAGGTATCCTGCAAAACCATGCCAAAAAGCTTTCGAAGGTCACTTCGGTCGAAATCCTGAATATTGTGACTGTCAATGAGAATAGCCCCATTGTTGATGTCATAGAAGCGCATCAGGAGCTTTACCATAGTAGTCTTACCTGCTCCGGTAGGACCGACGATAGCAATCTTCTGGCCTTTGTTTACCTTCGTACTGAAATCCTTAATAATGATCTTATCCGGATTATAACCAAAATGAACATTCTTAAATTCTACGTTTCCTTCGATTCCTTCAATGGATACGGGGTTTTCTACTGTCTGTACCTCTTCCTCTACAGCCAGAAATTCAAATACTCTCTCAGCAGCTGCTGCGGTAGACTGGAACATATTTGCGACCTGCATCAGCTGATTAATTGGCTGTGTAAAGAGGCGGATATATTGGAAGAAGGATTGGATTTGCCCAACCTCGATACGACCCTTAATTGCCAGGTAACCGCCAAGGATAGCAACCCCCACATATCCGATGTTGCCGATAAATTGCATGACTGGCATCATAAGACCGGAAAGAAACTGCGATTTCCAGGCGGACTCATAAAGCTTCTCATTCTTTTCTGTAAATTCTTTCATAACGTCTTCTTCTTTATTGAAAACCTTAACTATGTTATGTCCACCGTAGACCTCTTCCACCTGTCCGTTGACATGGCCGAGATATTCCTGCTGCTGCTTAAAGTATTTCTGAGACTTCTTTACGACCTTGCCGACTACCAGTCCGGAGAGAGGAAGGATTACCAAGGCCAATAATGTCAATGGGATACTGATTCTAAGCATCATGATAAGTACACCGATAATGGACACAACGGAAGTTATCAGCTGAGATAAGCTCTGATTTAAACTGGTACCCAGGGTGTCGATATCATTGGTTACTCTCGATAAAATCTCACCATGAGAGGTAGTATCAAAATAATTCATCGGCATCCGATGTACTTTTTCCGAGATATCCTTTCGGAATTTATAGGTTACCTTCTGGGCAATACCTGTCATAATCCAGCTCTGAATAAAGGAAAACAGGGCACTTATCCCATACAGGGTAATCAAAGTAATCAAAATCCTTGCTACCTTATCAAAATCAATTCCGCCGCCGCCACCAAGCTTTCGGATTAGTCCATTAAAGATTTCTGTGGTTGCATCGCCCATGATGGTCGGGCCTATTATGGTAAAAATCGTGCTACCTATAGCAAAAACAAGCATAATAAGAAAGCCGAACCTGTATTTTGTCAGACTTGAAACCAATTTCTTCATGGTTCCTTTGAAATCCTTGGCCTTTTCCACCGGCATCATTCCGTGAGATCCTCCGGGACCAGCACTCTGCCTTTTCCTTTCGGGAGCAGGTGTATCAGGAGCTTGCAGAATCTTATCTTTTTTACTCATAATTCAATTCCTCCTCTGATAATTGGGAAGAAGCAATCTGCTGATATACTTCACAATTTTTTAGTAGCTCTTTATGGGTTCCCTTTCCGACGATTCGTCCATCATCGAGAACAAGGATCTGCTCTGCATTCATAATAGTATTGATTCGCTGTGCTACAATCAGGAGGGTGCTGTCGGAAAGCTCCTCCTTTAGAGTTTTTCGAAGCTTCGAGTCTGTCTTATAATCCAGCGCTGAAAAACTATCATCAAAAATATAGAGTTCCGGCTTTTTAGCAATAGCCCTGGCAATAGAAAGTCTTTGCTTCTGACCGCCGGATACATTGGTTCCACCCTGGGAGATGGGGGATTCGTAGCCCTCGGGCGTTGCATCGATGAATTCTTCTGCCTGTGCAATTTTGGCAGCGAGTTTTACCTCTTCTTCATCTGCTTTGGGAGCACCGTATTTAATATTAGATGCTATGGTTCCTGTAAACAGGGTACCCTTCTGAGGAATAAATCCAAGTCTTTCACGGAGCGTATGCTGCTTTATCTTGGTAATATCCACACCGTTCAGCAAAATCGTTCCACCGGTTGCATCAAAAAATCTTGGAATTAGGTTAATCAATGTTGATTTACCGCTGCCCGTACTACCAATAATTGCTGTCGTCTCACCGGGTTTGGCTGTAAAGCTGATATCGGAAAGGACATCCTCCTCTGCATTCGGGTATCGGAAGGAGACATTTCTAAATTCCAATAGTCCACTCAAAGAGGAATTCATTGATTCTTCAGTTTCAGGATCTGAAATGGACGTATTTGTCACCAATATCTCATCAATTCGCCCTGCGGCAACTGCAGCACGAGGATAGATGATGGAGATCATCGTAAGCATCAGGAAGGACATAATAATCTGCATTGTATACTGGATAAATGCAATCATGTCACCGACCTGCATCAATCCTGCATCAATTTTATGCGAACCGACCCAAATGATCAGAATGGAGGTTAAATTCATCAGAAGCATCAGGATAGGGAAAAGGAAGGTCATGACACGACTGACAAAGAGAGTATTTTTGGTTAAATCAACATTTGCTTTATCAAATCTTTTTTCTTCATATTTCACGGTACTGAAGGCGCGGATTACAGGAAGACCTGTAATAATTTCCCTCATGACCAGATTGATACGATCAACCAGCTTTTGCATCAGCTTGAATTTAGGCATTGCAATAATAAGAAGAGTACCCATCAAAAGCAGGATGGCTACAACTCCCAGGATTAGAATCCAGGACATGGATACATTCGTATTGACAATTTTCATAATACCACCGATTGCCAGGATAGGGGCGTAGATTACGATACGGATCAGGATAACAATCAGGTTCTGTACCTGCTGAATATCATTGGTGCTTCGTGTGATCAGGGAGGCGGTTGAGAACTGATCCATCTCTCGATTGGAGAAGGACAGGACCTTAGTGAATACATCACTTCGTAAGTCCCGGCCCATTCTTGCAGCCACCCTGGAGGCAAAGAAGGTTACCAGGATGGAGGCTATCATCGCTACCAGCGCAATTCCTATCATCTTTAATCCAATGACCAGCAGATAATTTGTCTGAACCCGGTTAATATTCATACCGATTGCCTGATACTCACCTTTAATATAGGTTCCGGCGCTGGAGGTTTTAATCATCGAAGGTATGGCTTCGGTCTGCTTTCGGATTTCTGTTATCACAGCGGATTTATACTCCTCAGGAAGCTTGGAAAGAATTACAAAAATATCCGTATTTCCCTGAGTCAGCTGATCGGGAAGATTTGCTAATACCATTTCCTTCATCATAGCGTTGTCGCCTTCAAAGCCAAGTACCAGTATCATTGGAATCGACAGAGCTTCCGCAACTGTGGCTTCGTCTTCTCCATCCCAGAGCAGAAGTTCCTCTGAGCTTAAGGCAGGATATTTATCCAAATAATCATTCCATACCTTTTCTGTAACACTGTCCTGATGAAGGACAGAGAAGTGAGGGGAGATTGTATTTTTTTCATCCTCAGTCATAAACAGAGTTAAACGGTCCATCTCTGACTGACGGATCACATTTGGTACAATATCATCGATACCATTCTTGCCGATACCGACATTTATGATATCGGAAGTATAGGTAGGCAGTGACAAATCACAGGCTGCCTGTAATGTCAAGAGGAGCACAACAAACATCAGAATTGCGTTCGACTTTCTCAAGAATTTAAGTAGCTTGAACATATAATTTCCTTTCTTTTTTATGTTTTAGGGGGTTTAATTTAAGTTGTTACGCGCTTTCTTAATAAGATTCAGCAGGGTGTGCAATTCTTCCTCGCTGAAGTTCTGAAATAGCTGCTGGATCATAATATTAATTACGTCATCTGAATGCTCGGCAATACGTTTTCCCTCCGAAGTGAGATAGACTCGCATGATGCGTTTATCTGCTTCATCAGGTATCCGATAGACTAAATGACGAGCTTCAAGCTTATTCAGCATTCCTGTGATTGTAGCTGGTCTCACACAGTTCTTGCTTGATAATTCCTTCTGGGTAATTCCTTCATGAGCTTTTATTATGGAAAGTAATTTGGGTTGTCCGGGATATACGTGTTTATCCCCTACTTTATGATAGCTTCGTTGATGTAACTGCTTCATGATTTCTGAGAAGATTCCCAGAATCTGCCTTACCTCATCTTTCATTATTTCTGATAATTCCTCCTTAAATACTATTTCTTTAAGCACCACAGTGAATATGGCCTATACCTGTTCAAATTAATTAGGCACCTAATTAATAAATAATAAAATTTATTATAGCACATGCGAGATGTATGTCAATCATTATATTTTTCAATTTTTCATACGATTCGATAGGTAGAAAAAGAAAAGAATTATTAATTATAAAAATACTGATTTAATTAATATGAAATAGAAATATAAAAAAATATTAGATAAAAGAAGTAACAATGAAAGAAGAAAACAGTTTTATAAATCATGCCTTATGACGGTAAACATACTCTTATCATTATATAATCCAGCACATATCCTAAACTGCCATTTGCCGGGTGGATCATTGTTCAACGCTTCAATTTATGGAGAGTCAACATTAATCTGCAGGCTTACATTAACATCGTTGGAATAGCGGTGTATTTGATATTTTTAATATCTTTCTTCATAATTTTACCTTAATACTTTCAACAGGATATCCAGCAATGCATCATTTGTCTCCGGTGTCATGAAACAGAAACGGATGAATTTATTATTGAGGAAGGGAAAGGTAGAGCAATCCCGTATCATTAAGCCCTTGCGAATGGCTGCTTCGAATAAATCCATAGAGGTGACCTCCTCCTTCAGTATCTTTACAAGGATGAAATTAGCTGTCGGGGGATAGTATCTCACATTATGACAGCCGTCCAGCAGCTTACAGATACGAGCTCGTTCCTGGGCTATTAGGGATCGGGTTGCTTTTATATAGTCCTCATCCGTGAACATGATCTCACCGGCTATGGCGGCCAGGCTGTTAATCGTCCAAGGATTCTTACGTTGGTTAATCTCCTTCATCAAATCCGTATTCCCGCAGATTGCATATCCGAGGCGTAATCCGGGAGCAGCAAAAAACTTGGAGATTCCTCGGAGGATAATCACATTGTTATAGTAACCGGTCAGAGGAGCTGAGGAGATTTTTACGACATCCTCTGCAAATTCCACATAGGTTTCATCGATCATGACAAAGATACCCTTCTGCTTACAGATATCTAAGATTTTACGCATATCATTTCTGGCTATAGCAGAGGAGGTAGGATTATTTGGATTACAGATAACAAGAAGATCCACATCTGAGGTCAGTTCCTCCTCCAGAGAAGGAATATCCAGGGTGAAATTATTCTCTTCTTCCAATCGGTAATAACGGGTAGTTCCACCACCGAGAGATACCTCACGTTCATATTCAGAGTAAGTAGGTCCAACAATAAGAGCCTTCTTTGGGTGCTTAATCTGGATAAACAAAGAGATCAGCTCCGTTGAACCGTTTCCTACAAGGATATTATCGATATCCGTATGAACATAGTCGGCTATCTTTCTACGGAGAGTGGTATACTCCCGGTCCGGGTAGCTCATGATGGCATCGACCTGCTCTGCCAGAGTAGTCTTCAGTTTTGGTGAGATACCAAGGGGATTCACATTGGCAGAAAAACTGATGATATCCTCTTTATTTATGCCATAAACCTTCTCGATTGTCTCTAAATCGCTTCCGTGAAAATGATCTGAATGCTTAATCATCTAATACCCTCCCGTTTTATGATAATACTGGATTTTTTTCCTCCGTTGAATTATAATGACTATAAGTGTAATTGAAATAACGTAAGCAGGCTTACGTTAACAAGCCTGTTGGTATATTTCGATTGGAGCTATATATTGATGAACCTGTTTTATGTTCATAATACAAATATTATAGTCGATATTTTTAAAAATGCAATAATGATTATCAAAAGGATAATGCTTCCAGACCGGTAAAATATACAGCTTGGGGTGATAGATTGAAGGAAAAGATCGAGCAGTTTTCAAAAGGGAATTTTGAATATGAGCTTCCTTTTATTTGCCTGACCGACGAGGAAATCAGGATAACAGTAGAAACGGGCAAGGTATTTGAAGGTAGCTTTACAATCAGCAACAGTGCCGAGCGCAGAATGGAGGGAAGCGTCTATTCCTCCAACCGTCTGCTGCAGATTAAAACTCCATTCTTTTGCGGTGTAGCAAACACCATTCACTATTCCTTTGATGCTTCATTTTTAAAGTCAGGAGAAACTATACAGGGAGACGTCTGCATCGTTAGTGATTGCGGTGAAAAGACGCTTTCTTTTTATGCTGAGATAGAAATTGCCAGTGCAGCATCTTCCTTAGGGAAGATCAAGGATTTATTTCAATTTACCAATCTGGCCAGGGTGGATTGGTCGGAAGCTAAAAAGGTATTCAGACAGGAGGATTTTGAAAGTATCTTTCTGGCAAATGAAGAGCGTTATCGATACATTTACCGGTATCTGATCAAAAGCCTTTCGAACAGTCAGGCTCTGGAGGAGTTTCTGATTGCAATACACAAAAAAGCAATGATTCGACTGACGGTTGATAAGACCCAAGTGGATTATGTGGTTACCGAGGAAGGTATCACGGATCGGATTGTACTGACTAAGGATCATTGGGGATATGCTGAGATTAGAGTCAGTACCGATGCAGCATTTATCCAATTAGAACAGAAATTCCTATGGGCTGACCGCTTTATAGGTAATACCAATCAGATTTCCTTCTCTATTGATCCGGGGCTGTTACGAGCAGGTAATAATTTCGGACATATCTGGATTAAGACTGCTTATCAGACGATTACCATTGATGTCAGATGTAGATGTAAAAATGAATCTAGGATGAATACCGATCACCGGTTACAGCAGAAGCTGGAATTCAGCCTGATGGCTAATTACTTGAATTTTCGATTGGATCGCATTGACCTGCTGCATTATATAGAAGAGACAGAGTCGATTCTGCAGGAGCTTTTGGACACTCCTGACAGTATATTGAAGGAGCTGCTAAAGACACATCTGGCAATAATCTCAGGTAAAAGTAAGCTGGCGGAAGAGCTGATTGGTGACTTTGCCTTAAGCGAAGCATTGCTCAAACGTAAATCTGTCTATGAGTATTGTGCATATCTTTACCTGAAGGCTCTTTATTTTAAAGAAGAGGCTACAGTCAGGGATGCAGCGGAAACAATACGTTTTTATTATGAGAACGGTAATACGGATTGGAGGATTCTATGGTTCCTGCTGAATATGGACACCGGTTATTCTAATGCTGCAGGGAAGAAGCTAAAGGACATCAAGGAGCAGTTTGAAGCAGGTTGTCACAGCCCGATCCTATATTATGAAGCAGTTTGTATCTACAATCAGGAGCCGGTACTGCTACGGGACTTGAGTGATTTTGAGATACAGGTAATGAATTACGGAATTAAGAATTGGATTATTTCAAAGGAACTGGCCAGTCAATACACATATCTGGCGAATAAGAGAAAAGGCTTCCATCCGGTGATCTTTCAGGGGTTGGTAAAATTATATGATGAATATGATGATCCTGAAATACTGTCAGCCATCTGCTGTATTCTGATTAAAGGAATGAAGAAGAAAAAGAAATATTTCGAATGGTATCGGCTCGGGGTTGAGGCGCAGCTTCGAATCACAGAGCTTTATGAATATTATATGTATTCGGTAAACCCTGCTATAGAGGAAGCCCTGGCAGCACCGATACTGCTGTATTATATCTATAACAGTAACTTGAGCGATACGAAGAAAGCATTTCTATATGCCAATATTGTTAAGTATAAGGAGAAACACGAATCAATTTACAATACATATTTAAAACGTATGGAGATCTTTGCGACAAAAATGCTGGAACAGCATCAGATCAGCCGGGATCTGGCTGTACTATACAAAGAATTTCTGAATAAAAACTCTCTGAGTGCAGAGCTATCCAGACATTTGCCCTATGTTCTTTACCGCCACGAATTGATTTGCAACAATCCCAATATGACTAGTGTCACGGTAATCCATAAGGAGCTCGAAACGGAGGAAACAAAGACATTGGTAGAGGGATATACTCAGATTGATCTCTTTACGGGAAATTCGGAAATCTTCCTGTCCGACAGCTTCGGAAATCGATATGTGGAGTCTGTGGATTATACAGTAACCCCTTTTCTGATAGCCGAGGAATATGAAAGCCTTTGTCTGGAATACAGTAATCATGCCATGCTGCTGCTTCATCTATTTGACCGATATGAGAACTATCGTATTGTTAATGAGGGTGCCATTGCGCTGCGTAAACAGGTATTGCAGATTGAGGGGCTCACAAGGGAGTACGCAACCTTATGCTGTCAGACATTGGTGGAATATTATTATGAGAATTACCAGGACGAGCAATTGGAATTCTATTTAAGCCAGATAGATATGAACAGAATAAAACCGATGGATCGGAACAAGTATCTGGAGTATATGGTAACCCGTTCCCTCTACCATAAAGCTATGGAGGCTCTTAAGAGCTTTGGCTTTGAGGGGGTCACAATCAACAGGCTTGTGAAGATGTGCTCCGGCTGGATGCTGACACCGGATGCGGAAACCAGAAATGAACTGATGGTGGAGCTTTGTTATTACGTATTCTCTCATAATAAATATGACGAAGCAATTCTTCGTTACCTGGTAAATTATTATAACGGTGAGACCAGAGAGATGTATAGGCTTTGGAAAGCTGCCAAGGATTTTGAGATAAATACGCACCTTCTGGAGGAGCGTCTTTTGACACAGATGCTTTATACGGAGGGTTATCTAGAGGAGAGTTTCCGGGTATTTAGTGAGTATTACAGGAATGTCACCAACCATACGCTGGTTCGTGCGTTTTTATCCTTTTATGCATATGATTATCTGGTACATCTGCATGTCATCAATCCAGAGCTTTTCGCGATTATGAAGAGGGAACTGAACTACGAGGAGAATGAGGTCTGTTTACTTGCTTGGTTGAAATATAACAGTCAAGTAAAAGGGTTAACGGAAAACGAACTGAGTTTTATAGAGTATCAGATTGACCGTTTTGTGAAAAAGGGAATAGTACTTCCTTTCTTTCTGGGATATAGGAAGCAGGTAGCCTTACCTGAGAGAATTTTGAACAAGTGTTATATTACCTACATCACCGACCCAAGAAAGCAGGTTTATATCCATTATCGGCTGCTTAGGGAGCAGGAAGAAGAGTACATTACACAGAGGATGAACAATACATTTATAGGTATCCATGTGATGGAGTTTATCTTATTCTATCATGAGGGACTCCAGTATTATATCACAGAGGAGACTTCAGACGGATCTAATATCACGGAAAGTCTGCATATCCATTATGAGTGTGAGAATCCTGAAGAGGACGACAGTAATTACAATCAGATTAATCTGATGCTGCTGGCAATGGAGAAAAAGGATGATACTACCCTTCTTGAACTAATGGAGAATTATGTGAAGAAAAAATATATGATTGAAGCATGCTTTAAGCAAATCAATTAGGCAAGGAGCAGTTTGATGGATTCACGGAGAAAATTGATTGTAGGGTATGATTTGTGTGATGATTTTACCCAGATAAGCTGTTACAGCTATAAAACCTTTGAACCGGTTTCAATCGGCATTCATGATGAGGATAATCAAAACCTCATTCCTACTGCATTATGCGTAAAAAATGATTCAAAGCAATGGCTTTTCGGTGAGGATGCAATTAGTTGTTCCACCTCTGGAGCAGGTATATTAATCAACCATTTGTTGGAAAAGCTGGTGTCTGGCAAGAAAGTAGAGCTGTTCGGGGAAAGCTTTGACGGAGTTTCTCTTCTTGAGAAATATCTTCGCAAGACTTTGACATTGGTAAAGAAATATTTCCCTACGGAGAAGATCACAAAGCTGGTAGTGACGGTCCGAAATACTGATCCGAGTCTTGTTGAGGGCATCTATACGGCATTGTCCATACTCGGACTGGAGAGGGACAGAGTTCTTATCCTAAGCCATGCGGGAGCATTTCTGTATTATGCCTTAAGTCAGGATCAAGCGCTGTGGATGAATGATATCGGTCTCTTTGAGTTTAGTGAAGAAGCATTATACTATTATCAGATAAGGGTAAACCGTAAGGGAAAACCAATCATCGCCAGCTTAAATAAGACCGATTTCACCGATATGCTGAGCTACCAGATGCTGAAGCAAAATGAGGTGAATTCTGAATATATCTTTTTAAATATTGCTAATACTGCACTCTATAAACAGTTGGTTACAACGCTGTATTTTACAGGAAAGGGCTTTGAAGGAGACTGGGCTGAGGATGTCATTCAAAAGCTCTGTACAGGACGCAGGATATTCCTTGGACAGAACCTGTTTACAAAGGGTGCATGCTATGCTGCCAAGGAGTTATCGGGAGATGTCAAGCTTTCGGATATCCTTTTGCTGAATGATGATATGATTACCAGTACGGTTGGAATTAGGGTTTATCGAGATTCTCAGTATACGGATGCCATTCTTGCTGAAGCAGGTATGAACTGGTATGAGATAGACCGGAGTATTGAAGTGATCCCTGAAGGAACACCGGAGCTTGAGATTATACTGAAAAGTATGCTGAACAGAGAAGTTGTAAGAGAAATGGTACGTCTGACGAAGCTACCGGAAAGACCGGACCGGATGACAAGGCTGGAGCTTCGTATTACCTGTAAGAACCGGGCGACGGGTATTATTCAGGTCCGTGATCTGGGCTTTGGAGAATTCTATCCTGGGACGGGATTAGTAATGGAACTATCACTAGAACTCTAAAAGAGAGGATTATGATGATGAGCAAGCTGATTCTATGCAGCGGCGTCAGAACGAAAATTCCATACTGCTTTGCCGCTACTGGAATTAAGGTATATTCGATGGAGGAGCTATGTTATTATATCTATCATCATATATACATGATCGAGGAGGATATCTATTCGGAGGCCTTAATTGACTGGATACAGGCAGAACTTAAATTAGCAGGACGGGCAGAGAAGCTAAGGCAGCTGAAACGGCAAAATGCAGATGTCAAGACTATGGTGACCTTCGTTCTTTGCAGCGCAGATTATTATAACGAAGCCGAGATCAAGGGATTGCTTAAAAAGTTGGATGATATGATAGGGATGCCAAAGGTAAAGAGAAGCTGTATTAAAGCCGACAGCAGCCTGTCGGAAGGGCAATACCGTGAGGCGGCTGCAGAATATGAGAAAATTATACGCTCTGAGGAAGCTAAGGATCTGGCTCCGGAGGATTACGGTGATATCCTTCATAACCTTGCAATTGCGAAGGTACATACGGTAGGCCTCAAAGAGGCAGCGGAGCTTATGCTCGAGGCATATGAGAGAAATCGTCGAAAAGAGAGTCTTATTCAATACCTTTTTACCTTACGGCTTATGGGTCAGGAGGACCTGTATACCGACAAGCTGGAGGAGTATCAGGTGAGTAATGAAATGCGGGAGGCCCTTGACAGCTTTATTGAAGGTAAAATGGAGGAAGCTCTACAGTCGCAGAGTATGGTGGATATCCTTTATTTGAAGCATAAGAAGAATACGGGAGAAATGCTGGAATATTACAGAAAAACGGAGGAATTACTGGAGGCCTGGAAGACAGAAATTCGTCGAAAGTAAATTGAGACATTTTGTAATACGGCTTACGGTGAGGTAGAATTCATGGGCATATTCAATTTATTAAGAAGAAAAAGGCATGGCGAGGAAAAGGAGCTATTCCTTCAGGAAACTGATATGGAGGTAGCAGCCTTTTCTGATAAGAAGAAATCCCGTTCTGATAAAATGAAGGAGGGAAAGCGTCCGCTCAAGCTGAACACCAATACGGAGCGTATCGGTTATATAAAGGATAATTGTGAGATTATTCTGGAAAGTGATCGGCAAAGCGAGGAGGCTAAGGTAGAATATCAAGCGGTTACCTCTTATCTTACGGACATGCAGCGGATTGACATGATACCGGAGGAGCAACGGGAGAATCTGGAGGAAGCTGCCAGAAAAATTCTCAATCTTTCAAAGGACAGAGAAAAGCTGCAGAGAAGGAGTACAATACTTTCGGATATGCAGTATCGACTATTCGAACGCTATGAGCTTACACTTCCTAAGGACTTACCTGCGATACGAGACAGTGAGCAGTATCAGGTGATGATCGAACAGGATATGATGCATCTGGAGAAGGAAAGAGAGGCTCTGGATGATCAGGAGGATGAGATTGTAAGCAAGCAATCGTTCCTGAAGGGTATTGCAGTAACCAGCAGTATTGTAATTCTTATATTATTTCTGCTATTTGCATTACTATCAATCTATACAGAAGCAAGCTTTACGCTACCCTTCCTGCTGACAGTGCTGATGGGTATGATATTGATTTTATATATTTTTCTGGAAGCCAGAAAGAATGTAGATAACGTAGTGGTGGTACAGGCTAAGCAGAATCGTCAGATCATGCTGATGAATAAGGTAAAAATTAAGGCAGTAAATAACCGTAGCTATCTGGATTATGCGTACAGTAAATATATGGTAGACAGCTATGAGCAGCTTCGTACCTCCTGGGAGGAATATGTCAGAATGAAGGACGAATCCAGAAGATATCAGAGTAATACGGAATTGTTGGAATTCTTTCATAATGAACTGATGCATGAGCTGAAAAAGTATGGGGTGGTTGATGCTGAAATCTGGATCTATCAGCCTACGGCAATCCTGGATCATAAGGAGATGGTAGAGGTTCGCCACAGACTCAACGTACGAAGGCAAAAGCTGAGAGAGAGAATTGACCTGAATCAGAAGCAGAGAACGGAAGCTATCTCAGAAATCAAAAGAATAATGAACAGCTATCCTGAAAGTAAGGATGAGGCAGAAAAACTGATCCGCAGATATCAGCTGGAGCTTGAAGAGCAACAAATTTGATTCACAGAATATCGGAGCTTTCATAGAATAAAGTAACGCGTATTCAGGAGGGAAATTCATGAATCTGAGCAGAGATTTTGCCAGACTGTCCCTGGAGTTACATTTATTCTTTTTAAGAATTATGAAAGAGCATTCATTTTTCCTTGAGTTAGGCTTTACACCGAGAGATTCGAATTTTACGGAACGCGCGGATGGCTTTCGTAAGGAATTTGATAAGCTATTATGGGATGTGGTCGCAATCTCCGGTGGCACGGTTGGTAGAGATGTGCTACAGTCCGGAGAGGTGGTAACACAATATACGATGAGTGCGGAAAAGGCTTCCGAATTTTATACGGGTGTTGATATACCCATTGATATTACTAAAGCAGAAATGGATTTGATTGGGAGCAGGAATTACCCTGTTAACAGAAGGCTTGATGAAGCTGTTTTTGAGATAAACAGAAGGGCGATTGAGCTGGTATCGTCTCTGATACGATTTAAGGAGACCATACTATCCGAGGTGCTTGCCTGTAAGATGTTTACGATGAACTATCCCTTGCTGATTGATCATATCCTGCGAGAGGCAAGGTTGTATCGGGATACAATCGAGCGCATTCAGAGAGGAGCAGAGTATAATATCGAAAAGGAGGCGCTGGAGCAGGAGTTCTTCTGGAATCGGATCATGGCTGAGCATTCGAAGTTCATCCGAGGGTTACTTGATCCGCAGGAAGAGGAACTATTCAACATGGCCGATCATTTTGGAGATGAGTTTGATGAATTGACGAAGGAAGCAAGGGCAGCGATGGATAATACAGTAACTGCAGCAAAGGTTACTGCCGATAGTCTTGTGGCGACGAGAGCAATCCGTGAGTTCAAAGAGCAAGGTACACAGGGGCTGATTAATTGTAAGATTAAATCGATTATTATTCCGTTGCTTGGAGATCATACTCTGCGTGAAGCCAATCATTATCTGAGGTTGTTAAAAATGTTCAGAAAATAGAAGCAAAGTATAGTTGAAGAAGAGAGGAGGACTTCAAAACACTGATTGTAAGTGATTTGAGGTCCTTTTACGCTACATTATATTCCTTTAGTATATTTTGATAAATAATGGAAATATTATTGACGAATGTTTAGGTAGTAGGTAGTGACATTTCTTCTAAACAAAAATCTCTTGACATTATGTGAGGCTTTGAATTATATTATAGTAATACTATATCAAAAAATGTAGTGATGGAGAGGATTAGATAAGAAAAGCTTATCAGAGAGAACCATCCACCGGCTGAAAGGTGGTTCAAAGCAAGCTTATTGAAGGTAGCTCCTGAACAGCAGCTCTGAAGCCTGTGGGTGAGTAAGAGATGCCGGGTTGTCCCGTTACAGGCAAGAGAGCAGACAGAGAGTGGAGCATACTCGCACCTATGGAATTCAATCATTCCTACTGTCTGGAACAAAGGTGGTACCACGGTTCTTCGTCCTTTCAGACGAGGAACCTTTTTTAATTCACACATAACTTAACACATATAAAATCATGTATGGTAAAAGTCAGCTTCACTGACCTCACTCAATTATTAAGTCATAACATAACGACGGATCTTTTTCGTGAACTCTTCCGAAGCAGAGTGAAGAAGAAGTGCGATGACTTACAGAGATAGTACCGTACCTAGAAAGATTAACTTTTTAATTGAAATCATAAAATATACTACACCCCGAAAGGAAGAGAACCATGGAAAAAGAACTAGCAAAAACCTATGATCCCAAGGATATTGAGGAAAGACTGTACCATAAGTGGGAGGAGAAGAAGTACTTCCATGCAGAGGTGGACCGCAGCAAGAAGCCCTTCACAATTGTGATTCCCCCGCCAAACATCACAGGACAGCTTCATATGGGCCATGCTTTAGATAATACAATGCAGGACATTCTAATTCGGTTTAAAAGGATGCAGGGCTACAATGCCCTTTGGCAGCCCGGAACCGACCATGCAAGTATTGCAACCGAGGTCAAGATTATAGAGCAGATGCGTAAGGAAGGCATTGCCAATAAAGAGGATATAGGAAGAGATGCATTCCTTGAGAGAGCCTGGAAATGGAAGGAGGAATACGGCGGAAGGATTATCTCCCAGCTGAAGAAACTTGGTTCCTCCTGTGATTGGGACAGAGAACGTTTCACCATGGATGAAGGCTGCTCCAATTCTGTAAATGAAGTATTTATTAAGCTTTATAACGAAGGCTATATCTATAAGGGCTCCAGGATTATCAATTGGTGTCCGGTATGTCAGACCTCTATCTCAGATGCTGAGGTTGAACATGAGGAGCAAGCAGGACATTTCTGGCATATCAGATATCCCATCGTAGGAGAGGAAGGCTTTGTAGAGGTTGCGACTACCAGACCTGAGACGATGCTTGGTGATACGGCGGTAGCGGTTCACCCTGAGGATGAGAGATATCAGCAGCTCATCGGTAAGACCGTCCTGCTGCCGTTGATGAACCGCGAAATTCCCATTGTTGCGGATTACTATGTAGATAAAGAGTTTGGTACCGGTGTCGTAAAGATTACACCGGCTCATGATCCTAACGATTTTGAGGTTGGAAAAAGACACCATCTTCCTGAAATCAATGTCATGAACGATGATGCGACCATCAACTCTAGCGGTGGAAAGTATCAAGGCATGGATCGTTATGAAGCACGTAAGGTTATCGTAAATGAATTGAAGGAGCTGGGACTTCTCGTTAAGGTGGAGGACCATAGCCATAATGTAGGTACCCATGACCGCTGCCATACTACTGTTGAACCGCTGATCAAGCAGCAATGGTTCGTAAGGATGGAGGAGTTGATCAAACCTGCTATCTATGGCGTTAAGACCGGTGACATCCAGTTCGTTCCCGAACGCTTTGATAAGATTTATTTTAACTGGGCAGAGAATATCAGAGATTGGTGTATTTCCAGACAGCTCTGGTGGGGACACAGAATTCCTGCCTATTACTGTGACGGTTGCGGTGAAGTTATGGTTGCCAAGGAGGAGCCCTCAAGATGTCCGAAATGTGGTTCCACTCACTTAAGACAAGATGAGGATACACTGGATACCTGGTTCAGCTCCGCCTTATGGCCATTTTCAACACTGGGCTGGCCAGAAAAGACGGAGGATTTAGATTATTTCTATCCGACTGATGTTCTTGTAACAGGATATGATATCATCTTCTTCTGGGTGCTTCGAATGGTATTCTCGGGTTATGCCCACATGGGGAAGAAGCCCTTCAGTAAAGTGTTGATCCATGGACTGGTAAGGGATTCTCAGGGCCGAAAGATGAGTAAGTCCCTCGGCAACGGTATCGATCCCCTTGAGGTGATTGATAAATACGGTGCGGATGCTCTTCGTTTCTCGCTGATTACCGGTAATGCACCTGGCAATGATATGCGCTTCTATTGGGAGAGAGTGGAGGCCAGCCGTAACTTTGCTAATAAGGTGTGGAATGCATCCCGTTTCATCATGATGAATCTTGAAAAGGCATCCATCGGGGAGAAGCTTGACGAGAAGCTGCTGACTATAGCAGATAAATGGATTCTGTCCAAAGTAAACACTCTGATCGCAGAAGTAACAGAGGGACTGGAGAATTACGACCTCGGAATTTCTGCTCAGAAGGTAAATGATTTCATTTGGGAGGAATTCTGCGACTGGTATGTGGAGATGGTAAAGCCTAGGCTGTACAGCGAGACTGACGAGACAAAAGCAGCGGCTCTCTGGACTCTGAAGTATGTACTGATTGCTTCCTTAAAGCTTCTGCATCCTTATATGCCTTTTGTTACAGAAGAAATATTCTGCACACTTCAGGAAATGTCAGGACAGAAGGAAGCGGACTCTATCATGATCTCAGACTGGCCGGTATACAATCCGGGCTTTGAATACTCTAAGGAAGCGGAGGCTGTGGAGCTGATCAAAGAAGCTGTGAAGGGAATCCGTAATGTACGCACGGAGATGAATGTTCCCCCGAGCAGGAAAGCAACGGTAATTATAGTTTCCGACAGTGAAAAGGTTCGCGGTATCTTCAACGACAGTAAGGTCTTTTTTGCAACGCTGGGTTATGCAAATGAAGTACTTGTCCAGAAGGATAAGGCAGGAATTTCAGAGGATGCTGTATCTACAGTGGTACCTGGAGCAGCAATCTATATTCCCTTTGCCGATCTGGTTGATGTCGATAAGGAAATTGAGCGTCTGAACAAGGAAAGAGAACGCCTTGAGGGTGAATTAAAGCGTGTGAAGGGAATGCTTGCCAATCCGAATTTTGTGAATAAAGCACCGGAAGGCAAGCTGGCAGAAGAGCGTGCAAAGCTGGAGAAATATACGGACATGATGAAACAAGTCATCGATCGTCTTGAATATCTGGGCAAATAAGTTCCATAAGAAAAGAGTGTAAATTCGTTCAAAATAGCTGTTATTGATACCTGATACAAGATGTTTCCGGTAATCTCTAATAACATATTTTGAAAATAGTTATTGACATATGGAATTTTATTTCTAGACTAAAAGCAGATATCAATATTGATGGATTATTACTGGAAAGCAGGCAAGACCAAATTTTATGGAATACTAGTTCCATAGGGTTTGGTCTTTTTTATCTCAGGTACAAACCCTTCAAAAAAATGAAAGTTGTGATTTGCAGTAGTCTTTTTTTGCTATATAATGATAACAGAACAAGATTTCTTATTATATAGCAAGGCACAATCTGTGATGTGCCGGATTGGAGAGAACGATGAAGCTTCTTGTTGTTGAGGATGATAAGACCATAGCGCAGGGGTTAGAATATTCTCTGCAGCAGGAGGGATATATCGTAATATTGTGTTCCGATGTGGCTACAGGAAGGCGGGCACTTACTGAGCATAGCTTTGATTTGTGCCTTTTGGATCTGACATTACCGGATGGCAGTGGCTATGAGTTGTGCAGGCTCGCCAGAGAGAAATGGGATATTCCTGCAATTATACTGACAGCCTGTGACGAAGAGGTGAATGTCGTCATGGGGCTGGAGCTGGGTGCAGATGATTATATCACAAAACCCTTCCGTGTGCGCGAGCTATTGGCAAGGATTAAAACCGTCTTACGCAGATATCAGAAAGGAAGCACAGCGCAGCATATGATAGAGCTTGACCATGTAAGAATTAATACGCTGGACGCGAAGGTTTATAAAAACGGTCAGGAGGTTTTTTTAACTGCCTTGGAATACAGGCTCTTACTTACATTTACCCAGAATGAGGGGCGAGTACTGTCCCGCAATCAGCTTTTGGAGGGGATTTGGGATGTGGCAGGAAATTTCGTTAATGACAATACGCTGACAGTATATATCAAACGCCTTCGGGATAAGCTTGAGGAGGATCCGCAGAATCCTTCCATAATAAAGACTGTTCGTGGTTTGGGCTATAAGGTTGGTGAATAGTACGAAATAAGGGTCTTTTTGATGGTTAAAGGGAGGTTCGTATGCTTCGTAACAGGGAATTTAGGTACATGTTGATTATTATGTCTGCTTTAGCTGGTTTAGGGAGCATTACGTTATTTTTTCTGCTTCCGGCGGCAGGATTTATCATGGCACTCCTATGTCTTTTGCTAATCCTGACAGCAGTGTATTATACCAAGAGCAGATATCGGGACATCGACCAGCTGTCAGGCTATCTCCGCAAAATCTACAACGGGGATTATTCGCTGGAACTGTGTGATAACCGCGAGGGAGAACTCAGTATCCTTAAAAATGAAATCTATAAGGTTACGTTAATTCTTTCCAGGCAGTCCGAGCTTTTAGCAAATGAGAAGAAACAGCTGGCAGATGCTATCTCGGATATCTCCCATCAGCTAAAGACTCCCTTGACTTCTATGTCGGTGATGGCAGAGCTTTTGCAGAGCGAGAAGCTGGATACGGAGAAGAGAAGGGAATTCTCTAAGAATCTGGAGAACCAGTTGGGCAGGATGGAGTGGTTGTTATCTTCTCTTTTAAAACTGGCAAGATTGGATACCGGTACGATTGAATTCAAGCGGGAGAAGGTTTTTATTCGGGAACTGGTACAAAAAGCCACCAAACCTCTGCTTATTCCGATGGAACTTAAGTCGCAGCTTCTCTTGGAGGAGGGTGAAGCAACAGTTTCTTTTTATGGGGATGCTGATTGGACCTCAGAGGCTTTGATCAATATTATAAAGAATTGCATCGAGCATACAGGAACCGGAGGCACTATTACGATTAATTATTCGCAAAATCCCATCTATACGGAGATTGTAATAGCCGACAACGGCAGTGGAATTGATAAGGAGGATTTACCGTTTCTCTTTCAGCGGTTTTATAAGGGGAAGAATGCATCACCGGACAGTGTAGGAATCGGTCTTGCGATGGCGCAGAGCATCATCGCAGGTCAGAGTGGCAATATCAGCGTTACCAGTAAGAAGGGTGAGGGTACGAGGTTCAGTATAAAGTTTTATCAGCAGGCTTCTTAGGATTGTTACAAAACTGTAATTTTGCAGTCATATGAAAGTAAGATATACAGGTTAAATTTATAGTAGGGCTTAAAAAGCCAACTATAGTAGGAGGTCTGTCATGGAAATATTAAGAGTTGAACATCTGTCAAAGCAATATGGGACAGGTGAAACTGCCGTAAAGGCAATTGATAATATTAATTTTTCGATTAACAAAGGGGAATTTGTAGCGATTATCGGTCCTTCTGGATCGGGCAAATCCACGCTTTTACACCTTCTGGGCGGGGTTGACCGTCCGACTTCGGGGAAGGTATACGTAGATACTACTGACATCTATAATCTAAATGAAACTCAGCTTGCAATCTTCCGGCGCCGGCAGATTGGTTTGGTCTATCAGTTCTTTAACCTGATTCCCGTGCTAACAGTGGAAGAGAATATGATGCTGCCCTTATTGCTGGACGAGCAGAAGGTTAATCATAAGCAATTCGCAGGTATCGTGAAGACGCTGAATCTTGAGAATCGACTGAAACACCTGCCGAACCAGCTGTCCGGAGGCCAGCAGCAGAGGGTATCAATAGGAAGGGCGTTGATCAATAACCCTGCCATTATGCTGGCGGATGAGCCGACAGGGAACCTGGACAGCAAGAATAGTAATGAAATCATCGAGCTGCTTAGGATGTTCAATAAGACCTATCAGCAGACACTGCTGGTGATTACCCATGATGAGAGGATTGCCCTTCAGGCAGACCGTATCATAGCGATTGAGGACGGTCATATCACCAGGAATGAGGTGATTCGTCCATGAACATCGTAAATAAATTGACACTTCGCCAGCTGATACTGAATAAGAAGCGCACCCTTGTCACAATCATCGGGACGATTATTTCCGCAGCAATGATCACGGCAGTGGCTGTTTTGGCATGTTCCTTCGTGGACCTGATGCAACGGGGAGAGATCAAGAAAAGCGGGGAGTGGCATGCAAAATACATCAGTATAAATGCAGACCAGCTCCATAAGCTTAAAGAGGATGAAGGGACAAAGGCAATTATTCTTAGTCAGGATATCGGCTACAGCCTTCTACCTGGAAGTCAGAATAAGAACAAACCTTATCTTTACCTTAAGGGATTCAGTAGGGAAGGTTATGAGCATTTTCCGATAGAGCTTACCCAGGGACGATTACCGGAGAAGCCGGATGAATTGGTACTCTCACAAGCAGTTATTGATAATGCAAAGGTGAATTATAAGCTCGGAGACAGGATATCTCTGAAGCTCGGAAAAAGACAGACAACCATAGAAGGGATGGAACAACAGGAGCTTGATCAAGGCTATTCTCTTCAGTGGGAGGAAGGACAGCTTTCGGAGTATCTGACGGTGGATACGGAAAAGAGCTATACTATTGTCGGTTTTGTCAAGACACCTTACTGGGAATTTACTTGGGCACCTGGTTATACCGCCTTGGCCTTTATGGATGATAAGACGGTAGCCAAAGAGGGAACCTTTGATGCATCAGTGATTTATAAGAAGGTAACAAATCATCTTTTCGATCATGCCAGGAAGCTTCTACCTGAGAGTCAGATTGTATTTAATAATGCACTATTGAGATATTATGGGGTGGTTAGCGATGATCAGATTAGGAGCATGCTTTTTATCCTGTCTGGAATCATTATCTGTATTATCATGATCGGATCGATTTCCCTGATTTATAATGCCTTTGCCATATCGGTTTCAGAACGCTCCAGGTATCTTGGTATGCTATCCAGTGTGGGAGCGACGAAGAAGCAGAAGAGAAATTCTGTATTCTTCGAAGGAGCCGTCATAGGATTAATCAGTATTCCCTTGGGTATCGCAGCTGGTTATCTTGGTCTGGGGATTACTTATCTATGTATCAATCCGATTGTGAAAAGTGCCATGTTTGTGGAGGTTGGTCTTCGGTTACAGGTACACCCGGTCATAATTTTAATTGCTGTGCTAGTATCCGGCTTGACGATATTAATATCAACCTATATTCCTGCACGGAGGGCTTCCAATATATCTGCCATAGATGCTATCCGTCAGACTGCGGATATCAGGATTAAGAGGAAGCAGGTGAATACCTTAAAAATCACACGGAGGATATTTGGTATCGAGGGAGATCTTGGGCTGAAGAACTTAAAAAGAAATCATAAAAGATATCAAGCTACGGTATTCTCGCTGATTATCAGTATGATGCTTTTTTTAGTGGTTACGGATTTTACCGACAGTATCAAGAAATCTCTGATTATGACCCAGGACGGAATTAATTTTGATGTATATTCCCTTGTAAGAACGGATCAGAATAGTGAAAAGGAAAGCATACTCGAACAGATTACAGCATTGGAAAATATGGTGGAATACTCAAGAATAGACAGATGGATCGCATCAACCTGGGTTGAGGAAGCAGATATTGCAGAATTTCTGGAGGAGAATAAAAGCGAATTCATTCATAATGGAAAATATCCCTATGCCGTCTACATGAATATTCTGGATGATAGGGAATTGCTAAGCTATGCCAAAGAGGTTGGAGCAGATTATGCCGCTCTGACAGATACTGTAAATCCTTCTGTAATCCTGATAGATGATATCACCTATAAAGATGAACGCACAGGTAAATATGTGAAGTCAAAGGCTCTTAATACAAAAGCCGGGAGGGACTTAATCCTGACACTTGGGGATACTTCCGCAGAAAACCCGGTTGAGATAGGCTCAGTAAAGATTGACAGACTGACAGATAAGCTTCCCATGGGAGTCCATTCTACCGGTAAGGGTGCTGAGGTGAATATGGTGATCTCAAGGCAGGCAGCAGAGGCACTACTGCATGATAAGGAAAAAGACGCTTCCTCCTGGATTAGTACTTATGTTTATTATAACAGTGAGAATCCGGTGAAGCTACAGGAGGAGCTGGAAGCTGTTCAGAATATCTTTGGCGTGGAGAAGCTATATATCAGAAATCTGTATTCCTATCGACAGAGCGAGAAACAGCTGGTACTCATGGTGAGCGTGTTCACTTACGCCTTCCTCATTTTGATTACAGCAATCTGCGTGGCCAATATCCTCAATACCATATCGACAAGCATTGCTCTTCGAAAAAGAGAGTTTGCCATGCTGAAATCCGTTGGGATTACGCCAAAGGGTTTCAATAAAATGTTGAATTTTGAAAGCATCTTCTACGGAATCAAAGCTTTGTGCTATGGGCTGCCCATCAGTATTGCAGTAATGTATATGACGCACCGGGCTCTGATGATCAGCTTCCGCTTTCCCTTTGAGCTTCCCATAAAAAGTATTCTGACCGTGGTGATTTCCGTGTTTGTGATTGTCGGTACAGCGATGCTTTATTCAAGCGCCAAGGTGAAGAAGGAGAATATTATTGATGCCCTGAAGCAGGAAATAACCTAAGAGAAGGCAGCCTAAAAAGAGTGCTGAGATACCTCTGCAGCCCTGTGTTTTTAATACTTAAGAAGGAAGAAAAAGGCATACTATGATTTAACATAATGCTGCTTGCATCTGACTGAATTTTCAGCTATTATATTATAAAGATTTATAACAACGATAACATGGTTGGAAGAGAGGTCAATGCAATGCTTAAGGACGAATATATCAATTTTACCATTGAGAAACAAAAGCATATTGCCCTGATAGCCCACGATAGCAAAAAGAAAGAGCTGGTGGACTGGGTCGAGGCAAATAAGAACATATTGAAGAATCATTTTCTTTGCGGTACGGGAACAACTGCAAGAATGATAGCAGATAAGACGGAGCTGCCCGTAAAAGGGTATAACAGTGGTCCTTTAGGCGGTGATCAGCAGATCGGATCAAGAATAGTGGAGGGTAATATTGATTTTGTCATCTTCTTCTGGGATCCTTTGGAGTCACAGCCCCATGACCCTGATGTGAAGGCGTTGCTTCGCATCTGTGCGGTGTATGATATTCCGGTGGCAAATAATAAGGCAACAGCAGACTTTCTGATTACCTCCAAATTCATGAACGAGGAGTATGAGAGAAAGGTACTCAATTACAATGCTATCATCCAAAACCGGATCAAGGAATTAAGTGAATAGTTCGGAATTATAGAATATCAAATCAGAATTAAATCAGCTCTGTTCGACATTTCCTGAGTGATTGGCATATTATGCTCAGAAGATCTTGAACAGAGCTTTTTGAGTTCTGTCTATAGAGAGAATATTCTCTCGCGGTAAATAAGAAAATACAAGAAAGGATGGTATCCTTACAGAAATTGGTATATAATAGAAGTTAAGCGGTAATCAGCTGCATTGGTAATCATCATGTACAGAAGGGGGCAGAAGCTTGAAACAATTCAGGATTAGATTCATAGTACTAGGCTTAAGTTGTATAGTCGGTATACTCCTATTTGCCAGCTGTAGCAAAAATAAGGATGTGACATATTATAACTATACCTTCCGCGACGAGAATGATGTTTGGGAAGCCGAATTAAAGATCGAGGGTTCAACTACCTTTTATACGAATGACAACGGAGCACTGGATGTTGATAATCGTTTTAACAGTGCATTGATTGTTGTCTATAAGGGTGAGCTTTTAGAGCTGCAGGGAATTAGGAATTTGAAGATTTCCTATGAGGGTGCAGTCCTGGGTGGAAGTCAGGAGGTAGAATATGGAGAGGGAGAACATATTAATTCCAAGGTGTTTAAATTAACAGGCGGTGGCAATGGTGCAACCCCGCCGGAGGATGATGTGATTATGGTGACGATACAGATAGATGACCGGGAAACACAGAATTTGGAATTGACAACTGCGAAGCATAAATTCGAAACCTACTGATGAATCGATTGCTTCGTTATAAAAGGGATAAATTAATTGCACAAAGAGGCTCATGCATAATTCTTTAAAGTACCATAGAATGAGAATTAGCATCAGCCTCTTTTAAGTATTTAACGTAATTATTTAGTCTCACCGCCGATATGCTCAGTCAGGTTGTCGATGAAGAATTTTGCCGCATCCGATAGGGGAATATCCGTATTATAAGCAGCTACCAGCATTCGGGCCGGGATTTCCTTATCTATATTGATAACCGTCAGATCCTCCAGCTCCTTCACACAGTAATCAGGAATAAATGCAATGCCAAGGCCGATCTTTGCAAGATCAATCAGCAGATCGTTGCTGCTGAGCTCAATGGCAGGAACCAGATCCAGGGAGTTCTCGAGGAACAGGTTATGCAAAAACATGCTTGTGGTGGAGCGTTTATCCAGCATCAGGATCGGATATTGCTGAAGCTCCTGCAGAGAAACTGGACGATCCTGCAGAGGAAAAGCTTCCTGGTTGGCGATAAAGATATCCCGGAACTCTTTCACGGGAAGAATCTGCATCAGATTATTCAAGGCAGAGTTAGGGGAATTGGTTACAATCACATCGACATCATTGCGTTCCAGAAGCTTTGCGCACTGCATAGAGGTGCCATTGGTTACCTTGATATGGATATTTGGATATTTTTTATGAAATTTATTTAAATAAGGGACAAGGTAATAGCGGCAGATTGTATCACTAGCTCCTATTCTCAACTGAACTCCGCTCTTAGGGTCGGCACATAACTGGTTTTCACCACGGATGATCAGGTTGATCGCAGGCTCGATATGCTTTAGTAAAAGCTCGCCTTCCTTGGTCAAAGCTACCCTCTTGGTACTACGAATAAACAAGGGCTGATTTAAACGCTTTTCCAAGGTTTTGATAGATTGACTGACAGCTGATTGGGAGATGAATAGAGTATCGGCCGCATCACTGAAGCTTAGACTCTTTGCAACTTGATAAAAGACTTTATATAATTCATAGTTAATATCCATAAGCACCTCCGTAATTGCGTTTTCTCTCTTTACAAATTTACATAATGGATGTCTGATAACTTGGACATATAACCTCCGTAAAGTAAGCACTTAAGGGCTTCCGTGTCCATACATATCATGCCACCATAGTGGTACGACCTATTAGTAGACCTAATAAAAAGCTTAACATATATTAATTTTGATTATAAGACATGTTATGCTATAATGCAAGTAATGATTAACCGTATAGAGGTAAATTCGAGGGAAAATACATAAATATGGGGCATGGACCTCCTTATGAAAGGAAGCATATCGAATGAAGGATGTAAAAAGAATTTATGTGGAAAAGAAAAAGCCATATGCTGTCAGAGAGAAAGAACTAAAATCTGAGCTGCGTAGTTATCTGGGTATGAAGGAATTGGAAGAAGTAAGGGTTTTAATCCGTTATGACATAGAAAATCTGAGTGAGGAAACCTACCGCAGGGCACTGGGAACTGTATTCTCCGAGCCACCGTTGGATTATTTATATGAAGAGAAATTTGAAGCAGGCAGTGAGGATTGGATTTTTACCGTAGAATATCTCCCCGGACAGTTTGATATGCGTGCTGATTCGGCAGAGCAATGTGTAAAGCTGCTGAATGAGAAGGAAGAGCCCGTGATACGTTCTGCTACCACCTATATCTTGTCCGGTGCTATTACGGAGGAAGAATTCGAGCGAATTAAAGGCTATTGTATTAATCCGGTGGATTCAAGAGAAGCGGAGGAAGGTAAGCCGAAGACCTTAATAACAGAGTTTGAAGAGCCTGAGGATGTCATGCTTTTATCCGGATTTCAGACCATGCCGGAACAGGAATTAAAGGAGCTATACTATTCTCTTAATCTTGCAATGACCTTTCAGGATTTTTTGCATATTCAATATTATTTCCAATCAGAAGAGAAGCGCGATCCATCCATGACTGAAATCAGGGTTCTGGATACCTATTGGTCCGATCATTGCAGACACACCACCTTCCTGACAGAATTAAAAGAAATTAACATAGAAGAGGGTTATTATGAAAAACCCATCCGAGAGGCCTATGAGAGCTATCTTAGAGAACGCGAAAGGCTTTATGCAGGCAGAGACGATAAGTATATCTCATTGATGGATATCGCATTACTGGCGATGAAAAAGTTGAAAGCAGACGGTAAACTGGAAGACATGGAAGAATCGGATGAGATTAATGCCTGTTCCATCATCGTTCCTGTTGAGATAGACGGAAAGACAGAGGAATGGCTGGTATTCTTCAAAAATGAAACTCACAACCACCCGACAGAGATTGAACCCTTCGGCGGTGCGGCAACCTGTCTTGGGGGTGCCATTCGTGATCCACTGTCAGGCAGAGGTTATGTATATCAGGCAATGCGTGTTACCGGTGCAGCTGATCCCACAGTATCCTTAAAGGAGACTCTGAAGGGTAAGCTGGCACAGCGAAAAATCTGTACCGGTGCTGCGGCAGGCTATAGCTCTTATGGAAATCAAATCGGGCTTGCAACCGGTCTGGTAGACGAAGTGTATCACCCGAATTATGTTGCAAAGAGAATGGAGATCGGTGCTGTCATGGGAGCTGCACCGAGGAACAATGTTATCCGTGAGAATTCTGACCCGGGAGATGTCATCATTCTGATGGGAGGAAGAACCGGACGTGACGGTTGTGGTGGTGCGACCGGCTCCTCCAAGAGTCATACCACCGATTCGATTGAAACCTGCGGAGCTGAGGTTCAGAAGGGAAATGCCCCTACGGAGCGTAAGCTGCAGAGACTGTTCCGCAGAGAGGAAGTTAGCAGGCTGATAAAAAAATGTAATGATTTTGGTGCCGGTGGAGTATCCGTTGCAATCGGTGAGCTGGCAGCAGGACTTATCATTGAGCTCGATCAGGTTCCGAAAAAATATGCTGGTCTTGACGGTACAGAGCTTGCGATTTCGGAATCTCAGGAAAGAATGGCAGTTGTCGTTGATCCGAAGGATACTGACAGGATGCTTGCCTTTGCACAGGAGGAGAATCTTGAGGCGGTGGTAGTAGCGAAGGTTACCGAGGAACCCAGACTGGTCATGAACTGGAGAGGTAAGGAAATCGTAAACATCTCCAGAGCATTTCTGGATACCAACGGTGCACATCAGGAAGCGACAGCCTGCGTAACACTGCCACAGAAGGATAATAATTATCTGAAGAGCGGAACGATCAGCATGGAGGGCTCGGTTAAGGATACCTGGTTGAAGACCTTATCCGCACTAAACGTATGCTCTAAGAAGGGTCTTGTTGAGATGTTCGACAGCTCCATCGGAGCAGCAACCGTAACAATGCCCTATGGTGGTAAGTATCAGCTTTCCCCGATTCAGACCATGACTGCTAAACTCCCGGTACTTACGGGAAGCTGTGACACCGTATCCATGATGAGCTACGGTTTTGACCCGTATCTTTCCAGCTGGTCACCCTTCCATGGCTCTGTATATTCGATTTTATCCTCTGTCGCTAAGATTGTTGCGGCAGGCGGTGATCATACGAGGATCAGATTTACCTTCCAGGAGTTCTTCCGTAAGCTGGGCTATGATCCGAAACGTTGGGGTGAGCCCTTGGTAGCTCTTTTAGGAGCATATGATGCTCAGGTAAAATTGGGTCTGCCCTCTATCGGCGGAAAGGATAGTATGTCCGGCAGCTTCAATGATATTGATGTGCCCCCGACCCTGGTATCTTTTGCGGTAGATATCGCTAGATCAAAGGATATTATTTCGACAGAGCTTAAGAAGGCCGGTAATGTAATAGTTAAGTTTAATATACAAAAGGATGAGTATGAGCTTCCGGAGTATTCACAGGTCCTGACTCTTTATTCTCAGATAACGAAGCTGATGAGAGAGGGTAGCATCAAGTCTGCCTTTGCTCTCGGCTTTGGAGGAGTTGCCGAAGCAGTCAGCAAGATGTCTTTCGGTAACAAGCTTGGTGTAAAGCTGTCCGATCAGCTTTCAAGAGAAGAGTTATTCCTTCCGGGTTATGGAGAAATAATAGCGGAAATGCCGGAAGCTACTGTTGACATACTTCAAAAAGCAGGCTTTACGGGTGAAGAGTATAGTATTCTCGGTACAGTAACCGAAGACCAGGAAATCAGCTATCAGGAAGTGTGCATTCAGATAGAGGAGGCTTTGGCAGCATGGACCGGAACTCTGGAGAAGGTATATCCTACCCGTTCCCAGGTTGCAAAAGCAAAGCTTGAAACAAAGCTTTTTGATGCTAAGCAGATTTATACAGCAAAAAACAGGATAGCAAAACCGAAGGTATTTATTCCGGTATTCCCTGGAACCAACTGTGAATATGATACATGGTTAGCCTTCCAAAAAGCTGGGGCAGAGGTAGAAACTATCGTATTTAGAAATTTGTCGGCGGAACATATCCTAGATTCTGTAGCTGCCTTTACAGAGGGAATACAGGGGGCGCAGATTCTGATGTTTCCCGGTGGTTTTTCTGCCGGAGACGAACCCGACGGTTCCGGTAAGTTTATTGCAACTGCTTTCCGTAACGAGCGGATTAAGGAAGCTGTAAGTGATCTCTTAAATCATCGGGATGGCTTGGTGCTTGGTATCTGCAATGGCTTTCAGGCGTTGATTAAGCTTGGATTGCTGCCATATGGGGAGATTACACCTCAGAAGGAGGATTCACCTACTCTATCAACCAATCATATCGGACGTCATATTTCCAAGTCCGTATATACGAAGGTCGTAACGAATAAATCACCCTGGCTGATGAAGGCTGAGCTCGGAGGCATTTATTCCATACCGGCATCTCATGGAGAAGGAAGATTTGTCGCAAATGACGAATGGATAAAGAAGCTTTTTGCCAATGGACAGGTAGCGACTCAGTATGTTGATCTGGAGGGCAATCCAACCATGGATGAAGATTATAATCCGAATGGCTCCTATTATGCAATAGAGGGTATCACAAGTCCGGATGGCAGAGTACTTGGTAAGATGACTCATTCAGAACGTATCGGCTCATCAGTGGCGATGAATATCATCGGAGAGCAGAACCAGCATATTTTTGAGTCAGGTGTCTCTTATTTTAATTAAACATGCTTTACTTCTTCTCTTTCTATGTATAGTTGAAGGAACGCTGAAAGACTTAAGCTTTCAGCGTTCTTTTATTTAGTGCGTTATCATAGCCATGTAGCTGAATTTGGCGCACTATGAATATTGACTTTCTGCTATGTGGCAATCCCTTGGAGCTTTATCGTCTCGAAAGCCTTTCAATATAGGCTGTCGAAGTATACCCTTATCATTGGGCATATTCTGGACGGTACAGACCAAGGTGGGTTTTAGCCATATTGCCTTCTCGTTGCCGGGAGGAATTGATTCAAAGGGGGAAGATGTCGCAGTCTCTAGTTTCTTTAGATCTCCGAATTTCACTCCGAAGGTAACATGTCCCTTGTAAATCATCTCATTCCCGTCGTATTGGCCGAGGATGATACTAGTGACTCCTTTTTCTTTCATTATATAGCCGCAAACGACAAAGTCCTGGTCTGCAAGATGTTTGAATTTGATCCAATCCTTTGTACGCTTGTCAAGGTAATATTTACTGCTGCTCTTCTTAGCAATCACTCCCTCCAGCTCCTTCGCCTTCGCCACTCCAAAAAGCTCAATTCCCATTTCGGGAATGTATCTGCTGATAGCGAGGGAGGGAGCTTCGACAATGGTCTCACTCAGAAGCCTTTTACGCTCTAGCAGTGGAAGTTCAAGCAGGGAGTTATCCTTAAGATATAGGATGTCATAGGCAACAAAGCTAGCCGGATAGCTTTCAAGGGATAGCTGAAGCTTTAACCGATTGGTGGTCAGAGTCCGTCGTTGTAGCTCAAAGAAATCGGGTACACCGTTCCGAAGAATGACGAGTTCTCCATCTAGGATACAACGTTGTCTGGCACATTCATGGATGGAGCTAAGCTCTGGCACCTTAGGAAGCAGTCGGTCATTTCTCTTATTACGCAGCTCTGTCGTGCGATCCAGATATGCGATACAGCGAATTCCGTCCAGCTTTAGTTCATAGATCCAGTCCGGATCGTTAAAGGGTTGTGACATTTCTGAGATCAACATGGGCTTAATGTTCTTCTCTTCGAATAAATCCATCATGCTGTACCACTCAGCTTTCGGGCGGAGATATCATTAGCGTTACCTTGATTTGCAGCTCCCTGCACTTGGGACATGGCAAGCGTCTTCTGAAGAGCTTCCATTAAGTCGATCACATTATTCGGAACCGAGGTATCGACAGCGATGATATCTTCTCCATGGATTTTCTGTATGATTGCGTTTCGCAGCCGTTCTTGATATTCGTCCCTAAATTTTTCTGCCTCAAAGGGTGCTGTCATGGAAGTGATCAGAGTTTTAGCCATCGTATTCTCTGCTTCATTAAGCTCTACCGAAGGAAGCTGCTTCGGTATGCTGATGATTTCATCCTGATAGAAGAGGGTCTTTGCAATAATTCCCTCCTTGGTTGGATATAATACAATCAAATTCTCTTTAGTACCGATAACAGTTTTGGCTAAAGCCACCTTCTGCTCGTCGAGCATCGCCAAACGAAGGAGCTCGAAGGCCTTCTCGGCACCGGCTTCAGGGATAGCATAATAGTTTTTTTCATAGTATATGGTATCAATCTCCGAGAGATTGACGAACTGCAGGATATGAATAGTCTTATCCTTCTTGGTTTTTATTTTCTCCAGCTCCTCCTCGGTCATGATGACATACTTGTCCTCCTCATATTCATAACCCTTGATGATATCCTCAGACTTTACTTCTTTATTGCAGCTGGGACATATTTTTTTATACCTGACCCGTTCCTTTGTGTCCTTACAAAGCTGATTGAATTTCACATCATTATCTCTTGTTGTCGTATATAGCCCCACTGGGATATACAATAATCCCAACGAAATTGCACCCCTATGAGAGACACCCATTTGTCCACCTCCGGAAAATAATAATTGCTTATTCCCTAGTATGCCAGTCGTAACCCAAAAACATACCGGATACATAATAGCAAAAAACCCCTCGAATTTCTTCGAGGGGAGCCCTGGGGGCTTACTGCAAAGTGGGAGAATGTTGGTAGCCGATATGGGGCAGGCTTACATCAGGATCTGGCCATGCAGGACAAAATTCTTTCTGAACCTTGTTAAAAGCAGATTGAAAGATGTGAATTGGTAATATCTATGCAGTAATCCACGGCTGCCATACCCATTGCGAACACGGAAAGGATTACGATGAGAACAATCGCACTTGTATCATAAATCAGCTTAGTTTCCTTAGCTCTAAAATTCGCAAGCAGTATCTCGATACCAAGGAAGATAAATATAACCGGCCATAAATTGAAGATGAATTGATAGCTGATGGTCTCAACAAGGGTCCGAAGCAGGAACAGGATACCAAAGATGATCAACATTCCACCAAGGGTAATGGTACCGACTTTATGTGTTTTCTCCATTATGACAGACCTCCTTTGTCCCCAAGAAATTTATCCTTTTCAATATTATCAAGATCCCTCTTTTTACCTCGAATCAGATATACACCTAGAGCGATGATTAAAATACTTACGAATAACTGAGGGATGAAGCGGCCGAATTTATAAAAGGCATTTGCGATAAACCATGGTACGGAGCCTTCAATCATGTCATATACATTATTCCATAGGCTACTGACACCGATAACGATAAAGATCACTGCAATTAAGGAACGGTACTTATCCTGAAGCATTCCTGCCCGTTCCCTGAAGAATTCGGGCATAGCAATATAATTATCTTCTAGGGCATAAAATTCGTCGTCCGGCATGGAACGAAGGTTATGGGTATCAAAAAAAGCATAAAACCATATGATAGGTGCGATTGCTATTAAGGGGCCAAGATTTAACCAGGTCGATGCAAATACAATCACAAAAAAGAGTCCCATCAGGCTGACGCCCCGTTTCATGAAACCCATATACATCTGTCCTGCACCGGGCAGCAGAGAAAAACAAAAGGTTAAAAAACTACTTTTCTTTCTTATCATTCTTAATTACCTCCATATTGATGATGTTATTAGAAAAATTCAACATATTATCACTCATTTTATACATGTTATCCCTTAGCGTACTTGTCAGGGAAAAGTTCTTTTCGTTCCATCTCACCGTTGTCTGTTCCTTATGCAATTCATCCATTGCGGAAAAATTCATGGTCAGAAATAGAAGAAGAAGAGCTCCGGCAGCTGCAGTTCCGACCTTTAAACCATAGAAGAGGAGCTGCATCCTCTTGGAGGTCTCCTGTGCGCGTCTTGCAAGCTGTATCTCAGGACGTTTGGTTGCCGTCAGCAGATTCTCTTTAAAGTTTCTGGGGGCAGGCAGCATATCCGAAGACATATGAACCTCTAATTGGTCTGCGCAGTAATTACAGGCACCGACATGTTCCAGAAAAGCATTGGTCTCATTTTGATCCATGTGACCTTGAATAAATAAATCAAATTTTTCATATGAGATATGTAGTTTGTCATTCATTTACAATAGCCCCCTTTCTATAGGTCTTCTGTAACATTGCCCTTGCCCTGTAAATCTGGGTTTGGACTGTCTTCAAATTTTTACCTGTATTTTCTGCAATTTCAGCGGCTGTCAGTTCTCGGTAAAAATAATCGATTGCTATTTCTCGATAGGGTGATTTAAGGTTATTGCATCTTTCTGAAAGCAGCCGCTTTACCTCGTATTCCAATACATTATCCTCCGGAGAGGGTTTCTTATCTTTTTGAGTCTGGAAGTATTCGTCCTCAGTCGGTATGCTCTGACGATCTGACCGTTTGATGAAGTCCAGACATTTATTAGTGGCTATACGGCATAGCCAGGCTTTCTCGTATTGCCGGTCGAAGGTGGAAAGATGCTTATAGGCGGACAGAAAGGTCTCTTGGGCAAGGTCTTCTGCTTCAAAATAATCTTTTACAATTTTATAACAGATTGAGAATATTAAGTTTTGATACGTGTCTATCAGATACTCATAGTACTGTTCGGTATTAATCTTTTCCGCCTCCCTTCACCCTTCGATCATTATAACGAAAGTAATTTCAAAATGTCTTCAACATTTTCTGAAGTCTCATGCCAGCTTAGGTCCTCCATTTCAATCCATATTCGCGTATAAATACTAATCCTTGCCCATTTAACTGCTCATATGAATAGAACGAAGGAGATAATCAGATATCTTCATTTATTATAAATTTAGACTTATCCAAATATCGTTTTCCATTTCACACTAATTTTTATACAACTATCTGTTTGAGACAATAAGTAACGTCAAATTCACAATAGGCTCGTATCGATGAACTTCCATGCATACATAAGTCGGGAGTACAAAAACACCCTGAAGCGCTCATGGCTTACATCGGGGTTTCCTATAGAAAAGAAGTTGGTTTAGATTTATCTGAAAAAGGAAGAAAAGTTATTAAGAAAGGTGTACAAATAATATTGATATTTTACTCAATTTGATATAAATCGGCAAAATAACTTGATGAAATTATCTGTAAGGTATATACTGATATCCAGATTAATCAGGAAATTCAATGATTTCCTATTCCTGAAGGTCTTTAAATTCGTTAATCTCTTTAATTCCGTCCCTATATAACTGATAAAATAGTCTGCCAGGCAGCGCTAACCGACTGGGAGGCTATTTTATCGTTCACCCTTTAGGTTTACAGGCGAATATGGAGAACTATTTAACAGTAAAGCAGATATCATCTATTTTTTTCTCGGATTTCTTAAGTTGGGTAATAGACCCAGATACAATCCGATGATGGACCCTGTAATCAGGCGGGTATTGATAATGCCCATGAAAGCACATACCCATTGTATTGTAATATGCAAAAATGCCGCGAATAAAAGCCAAACGGTTGCATTATAAATCGGATTAAGTCTTCGGTTGATTAAAGACCATAACTTTTTACTCCAGCCAAATCGGATAGAAAGGCTCATAGAGAGAATGCCTGTGACGATCATGGCTAACAGCTGTGGCAGATATTTCATCATATACCGATCCTCCTGTCAATTAATTAAGGATATTATACAACGATTCAGTAATTAGTACCATCTGATTTTTCAATTAAGGAATTTATGAAGCGGTTTCTGAGGATGAGATAAGAGAAGATAATTTGATAGAGTAATCAGTATTTTATGGCCTGCAAATTCATGAGTTAAGTATTGTTTAAAGTGACGGAAAAAGACTTATTTTTTATTATGGAAGGACTATAAAATCGTCATATTTGATACTTACTTATTACTAGTAATTTTTTGTAAATAGTGATATAATTAATTGACAATACTAATTAGGTATTGCCGTATGATAAGGGGTTTGAACAAAATACAGAGGATGTTCTGGAGGTGTTCTGAATGAAGTTTTCTAAAGGGAATGCAATAGAAAAAGTACAAGTATTCCTGAATAAACTTAAGAAGGAGATGATCAATAAGAAAAAGACACAGAAGGATGCAGCAGAGAATTATACACCTAAGCTGCAGGAAGACAGACAGGAATTTACGGAGAACGTTACAAGGATCAAGTTCTTCTCGAGCTTGAGATTTGCCTTAAATGCAGCTTTTATGATTCCCATTGTATTTATCATCATTCTTGGTGTTGTTTCTTTTCAAAAAGCATCAAAGGGGATTCAAAACAATTATAAAAATGCCACAGAGGACGCCATTAACATGGCTGCCGAGTACATGCGTTTTGGCTTTGAAGCAGTAGAGGCCACCAGTATCCAGTATCTGAGTGATGATTCTATTTCAAAGTACCTGAAGGGATATGATGATGTTTTGGAGCAAAGCAGCAGCAACAGATCCATTACAAATACCTTCATGGCTAAGCAGGCTACGGATGAATTTATTAAGGATATCTTTCTGATTTCGGATGGAGCATATAGCATTTCCTCTACGGGCATATTATTCGAGGATAGTGCATATAAGAATGCCAAGGAGTCAGAGATTGGCAAATACTTACTAGAGAATAAGTATAAGTGTTTGTGGGATGGTCAGGATGAGTTTTTTGACACATTATTGGAGGATAGTGCTAATGATTACGCTTTGCGTATCATCAGAAAATTTAAGGAGGATGCTTTTTTAATTATTGAACTTAAGGCAGGGACAGTCAATAATATCCTGGCGAATCTGAATTTCGACAAGTCAGGTTATCTTGGACTTGTTACTCCTGACAATAGAGAAATTATTGATCTTTCCAAAAAGGGAGATGACGCCTCTATTAAGGAAGGGATTGGAACAGAGCCGGTATTCTTAAATGAGACTTTCTATCAGGAAGCGTTAAACAGTGAAGAAATAAGCGGATCGAAATTCGTGAATTACAGGGGAGCATCTTATCTATTCATGTATTCCAAAATCGGGGAAACAGGCTCAATACTCTGCGCTCTTATGCCGAAGGCTACTATCATCAGTCAGGCTGATAGTATTAAGATGGTTACATATATTATTGTAATACTGGCAATTATCGTGGCAATTGCTATTTCATTTTTACTTTCTACAACAATCAGCAGAACGATTCAAAGCATTAATAGATCCTTACAGAAGGCCGCTACCGGCGATCTTACCGTTCAGTTCCACTCGAAGCGTAAGGATGAATTCCATATACTGATTAGAGAAATACAGCTGACTTTTAATAAGATGAAGGAATTGATACAACAGGTGAAGGAATTAAGCAGTGAAGTATCCGTTTCCTCGGAGAATGTGTCAAAGACCTCTTCCATGTTCTTAAAATCTACAGGGGATATCTCGACAGCGATGAATGAGATCGAGCAGGGAATCAACCAGCAGGCAAAGGATGCGGAAGAATGTCTGCTTCAGATGGATAATCTGTCACAGAAGATTGAACTAGTCAGTGAAAATACCAAGGAAATCGGACAGATTGCTGATAGTACCAAGAGCAGTGTCAAGCAGGGTACGGTTATTACGGAAGAATTAAATCAGCAAACGAAATCTACGATAGAGACAACTACTCAGATCATTGCCGAGATTGAAAGGCTGGCTGAAAAATCCTCCTCCATAAACAAGATTATCAATGTTATCAATGATATTGCGAATCAGACGAATCTGTTGTCATTAAATGCCTCTATTGAAGCTGCGAGAGCCGGTGAACATGGTAAAGGCTTTGCGGTAGTAGCGAGTGAGATCAGAACGCTTGCTGAACAATCCAAGAAGTCAGTTAATGACATTAAGAATATTATTGGCAGCATTCAGGAGGATACGGATAATGTTGTGGAGATAGCAAGGAAAGCGGAGCAGGTAATGAAGCTGCAGGAAGACGCTGTAAAGAATACAACGAGTTCTTATCAGAACATCGATAATAGTGTAGAGAAGCTGGTGGTATTCTTAAAATACATCTCTGAGAATGTTGGAAATATTGAGGCTGCCAGAGTCAGCACTCTTGCAGCCATTGAAAATATTTCTGCTGTACTGGAGGAGATAGCAGCTTCCTCCAACAACGTGAATCAGACCTCCACAGAGCAGCTTACTTCAGTTGAGACCTTGAATGAAGCCGCCGGTAAGTTGAATAAGAATGCAGGATATCTGGTTCAGGAGGTTCAGAAGTTTATCGTCTGATAACTGAAGACCCATTTGATTATTTATTACAGCTCTCTCAAAATGCCCTCCGGTAATTAGCCGGAGGGCAAAAAGATTCTTAAGCTTTGTTATATATGATGCACCTATCCGGCTGACAATAAAAGAAATAATAATACAAAATATGAAAAAATTTTAGAAATGCTATTGACATGGGATGCATGAGGTGTTATATTGTGCATATCGAGTATACACACTATAACATCCCGGAGGAAAAAATGAACATACTAATCAGCCATTCAAGTGTCAAACCAATCTATGAGCAGATTACTTCCCAGATGAAGCAAATGATCATAAGCGGCGAACTGGAAGCAGGAAGCATACTACCTTCCATGAGAACCCTGGCCAAGGAGCTTCGTATCAGTGTGATTACCACCAAGAGAGCCTATGAGGATCTGGAGCGCGACGGATTCATCCATACGGTCATCGGTAAGGGAAGCTTTGTCGCTGAGAAAAATATGGAATTCATTCGGGAAGAGCAGCTTCGTATCGTGGAAGAGCATTTAGGAAAAGCGATAGCAGAAGCAAAGGCCGGTGGAATTGGAATCGATGAGGTAATTGATATGATAACGTTAATTTATGAGGAGGAGTAATAATATGGATACAGATGCAGTAGTAATTAATGGTCTGACCAAACAGTACACGGATTTTACGCTGGACAATATTAGTTTTCGTATACCTAAGGGAACTATCATGGGCTTTGTCGGGGAAAACGGAGCAGGAAAGACAACGACGATTAAGGCAATGCTGAATTTAGTTAAGATAGACAGCGGTGAAGCATACCTTTTGGGATGTCCGTCGAAGAGCCTTACTATGAAAGTAAAGGCTGAACTTGGGGTTGTTTTAGATGGTAGCAATCTTCATGACAATTTAAACATCGAGAACGTAAATCTCATAATGAAAAACATCTATCAAAACTGGGATGAAGCAATATTTCGTAGCTATGTTGCCAGGTTTGGTCTGCAGGGGAAAAAAATTATTAAAGAATTTTCCAGAGGTATGAAGATGAAGCTTTCCATCGCGGTAGCATTATCCCATCATGCCAAGCTTCTGATCCTTGATGAGGCGACCAGTGGATTGGACCCTATGGTAAGAGATGAGATACTGGAACTGTTTCTGGAGTTTATCCAGGATGAGGAACGTACCATCCTGCTATCCTCTCATATCATCAGTGATATTGAGAAAATTGCGGATTATGTGACCTTCATTCATCAGGGGAAGATTATTTTTTGTAAAAGTAAGGATGAGTTAATCTATCAATATGGGATTATCCATTGCCGAAAAGAGGAAGTGCCTGCCATAGACCGTAGCTTTATTGTCGGTATCAGAGAGAATAATTTCGGTGCCGATGTAATGATCGATAGGAAGGATGAATTTCACAGGCTTTACCGTAAGTATACTATAGATAAAACCTCGATTGAAGAGATTATGCTGTTCATCAGCAGGGGTAATGCAGTGAAAACCTCCTTTGAAACAAATGATCAAATGCCTACACTGGGAAGGGAGAGAATCTGATATGAAGGGTTTAATACTGAAGGACTTTATTAATTTGAAAAGGAACTTTAAAATTTTTGGTGTTCTGTCCCTGTTGTATACATTATTAGCCATTACGTCAAAGGATACCGGATTTCTCAGCGGTGTAATTACAATGCTATTTGCGATTTTGACTTTGAGCCTATACTCCTATGACGATTTGGCAAAATGGGATATCTTCGCTCTGACCATGCCAATCACTAAGGAAGATATGGTGAGAAGCAAGTATATCATGCTGATCCTGCTAACCCTGCTTGGTACTGCCTTCAGCAGCATTGTATCAATAAGTATTAATATCGTAATTAAGAAGGTTGATTTCCTTGATCCGGTATCTAATTCATTAATTGGAGCATTTGTTGTGATTGTGCTTTATAGTATTTTACTTCCTTTTATCATTAAGTTTGGTGTGGAAAAGGCTAGACTTATTCTATTTATTACCATGTTCATTCCATTTGTTATAGCATCAATTATTAATGCTATTGTGAAGGAAGGTATATCGGATATTTCCGGAGGGTTAGTCAAGGTGTTTGATTTCATATCTCGCTATTATTTCATATTGCTGCCTCTAACAGCTCTGGCAATCTTATATGTCTCATATAGGATTTCTGTCAGAATATACAGAAGGAAAGAATTCTAGAAAGCTGACACAACTGAGCATAAGACGACAGGATTATTATAGAAAAGCCATGGCTATAAAATAATAGCTTTAACCTTTTATTTCACCAATCATAGAATGGAGTATGATTGCTGTGAAAGGGGCTAAAAGCTTGGATAACGATCATGATATTGATAAAGAATACGATCAGAAGGATGAGAGTGTACAAATGCAGAACATGGGAGGAGGACCCTTCTTCAGGCGTCCGCAGGACGAACCTGTCCGAAATGTACCTCCCTTTATGCCTTCGCAGAATTTCCCTTCAGAAGGTCCACCGCAGTTTTTAGGAAGAGATGCACCAAGAACGGCACCACCGAATTTTATCCCGGAGCTTCCTGCAGGAGAAGGAAGGTTCGGACCTGTGGGTCAGGGACCTGAAGGCAGAAGTCAATTTGGAGGAATGCTTCCCGGACGTCCGGGGCAAGGCGGGATGGGAAGAGATGACTTCAATCGCAGACGCAGAGAACTACGAGGATGTATTGGACGATTTACCTATATCTGGTTGTTCAATGGCGACGGCTTCTGGTTCTTTCCGGTAAATGTGGATGATATTTTTGTCACTGGCTTCCGTTGGAGAAGAAACCGTTGGGTTTTTGATCGTATCTTCATTCGAAGGATAAGCTTCTTCCGCTGCTTTTAGCGAAACCATATAGTAACTTGTATTAATAATCATGGAATGGAATAGGGTGAGAGTAAAATGACGACTCTCACCCTATTTGTATTCTATGGAAGATAGCATAAAATCATCTATTTCTCATTACTCCTTATCCTGCGGACTATACTCCTCAATGATAACTTCATGACCATCCTCTGTAAGCTCTGTTTTAACCTTCTCTTCTTCGGGTGCTTTTTCCTCGGAGAGAAGCTCTTTAGTCGAAGCTTCCTCGGCAGCTTCTAAAGCAACGGCTTTCCGTGGATGAAGACCGCAGATAAGCACAATAGCAAGTCCGATCAGAAAAGTGAAAATGGCTATAAACTGTGAAGTAGATAGGGAACCGATTTGACCACGTTCTAAATCACCTCTGAAAAATTCCAGAACAAATCTGCCGGCACTGTAAAAAACCAGGTAGAAGCCTGCAACCTGACCATCTGCCTTAGTGCGCTTGGAAATTGAAATTAAAGTAAAAAAGTTCAGGAAATCCAAAATACTTGAAATTGGTTGGGTAGGAATTAATGCTACTCCGTTGGGAGCGAAATCTGATTCCCTAAAAACCAGGTGGAAGCTGCTTGTCGTTTCTTCTCCGTAGCAACAGCCGGCAAGAAGACAGCCGATACGGCCAAAGCCTTGAGCAAGAGCGATGGAAGGCATAACCAGATCAAAATATTGCAGAAAATTCAATTTTTTAATTCTAGTGTAAAGATAACCTGAAAAAATACCGCCGATTATTCCGCCAAAGACGACAAAACCATGGGAGACATCCAGAAGAAGACTTGGGTCTGCAAGGATATCCTTAAGCTCTGTAATTAAGAATAAAAGCTTTGCCCCGAGGATCCCTCCGATTAGACACCAAATAGTCAGATTAAAAATCAGTTCATGATTTAATCCTTTCTTTTTCGCCCTGAATTCCGCCACAGTATATGCCGCTATAACTCCGATTGCGATCATTAGGCCATAGCCATAGATAGTAACAGGTCCAATTGTAAGCAGTTCGTTTTTCATTCTTTTAATCCTTTCAATATGTCATGATTATTCTTATGAATATTAATTCTATAAAGTAATTTCCTAGATAAGTATACCTAATCGTATAAGAAAAAGAAATAACTATTATATGAAAATTTTGTGTCCGGCTGAAAGACAGTTAAGAGCAATAGATAAAAGTATTTATCCTTAGCATGTTTGTTCATGATAAGAATTATGGTAAATTTATGTGCTTTTTGGAAAAAGAGTATAAGGAAAACAAATTTTGTGTCATATTACAAAAAAAAGCATCGTAGCTTGCAGGTTCACATTGATAATCTTTGCCTGATGTTGTATAATTTACATGAAACAAGGTTCAAAATTTGACGAAAAATTTAAGTTTTATACAAAAATTGATGAGTTCAGGAAATCAAATAAGGGTTTGTAAGATAAATGACAGGGGGATAGATTAATTAAAAGAAAGGAGAAGCATATTCTTTCGGGGGGAGAATATGCATAAAAAGGAAGATGGACTCTATGAGGAAGTTACTCAAAGGGAAGGTTGAACAGACACAAAGGTCTGAGTCGGAGGCAATACCCAAAAAAGAGGCATTAAAGAAGAAAAAGTATTCAAAGAGAATCAAGAGGACAGCTTCAGAAAATGAGCACAGAAAGGGCTTGGATTGGAAAGGCTTGATCAGAAGGATTAACAGCATCAGAGCAAAATTAATCTTGGCCTATCTGGTACCTGTCATTCTGATCATTATCTTGGGCGTGCTCTCTTATTCCCAATCCTCCAAAGGATTAGTAGAAAGCTATGAGAGCTCTACACTGTCAACAATGAATAATATGGCAAGGTACTTTAATTTTGGTGTGGAAACTGTTGCCGGAAAGGCGAAAACTCTAAATACAAATGATATTCTTGTCAAATATTATTCCGGTGAGTATCAGGATGATAAGGATGAGGAGACAAAGCGCTTCAAAGAAGTAAAATCATCTATTATAAAAGAGATATTATCTCAGGATTATATCGCAAATGTATACATTATCTCAAGTTATGGTACAGCAATTTCAGGCAGTAATACTGCGGCTAATAAGCTCATGTATGACGATTTCATGAAGAATGGAGAGGGCTCTATCCTTAAAACAAGCGGTGCTGATGGAATATGGGTTGGTTCTCACCCTTATCTGGATAGTCTTTCGAGCACAAAGGATACTACATACTCCTTCAGCTACATCGGCAATTTGAAGGGCACGGACGGCAAACCAGTGGGTAGTATCGTATTGGATGTTGATTATAATTATGTGAAGTTGACAATCTCGGATAGCGGATTTCCTGCAGGCAGTGTTGTGGCTTATATAAGCGGTGATGGAAGAGAGATTATATCCGGTGTAATACCGGAGGGCTTTAAATTCACCGAACAGACCTACTATCAAAAAGCAATTGCTGCTACTAGAATAATGGAGGGCAGCGAATATGTAACCTTTGATGGTGGCAAATATTTATTTACCTATTCTAAGGTAGATAATAGCGGCAGTATACTTTGCTCCGTTATTCCGGAGAAGGTAATTGTTGCAAAGGCTAATGAAGTTAAGAAGATAACATTATTGGTCAGTATTCTGGCCAGCATCATAGCGATTTCTTTAGGAACCTTTATAGCATATGGCTTTAGCAGTACAATTCGTAAGGTGAATCACGTACTTAATATGGCAGAACAGGGTGACCTTACCCACCATACTTCAATTAAGAGAAGGGATGAATTCCACATTCTCGGCAAATGTATCAATGATGTGATAGATAGCATGCAGAAGCTTATCAGAAAGATGACTGGCACCAGTGCTACAGTATCCAAATCTGCCAATGTGGTATCTGAAAGCTCTGAAATTCTGGTAAATGCCACCAGACACATCTCTGATGCGGTTAATGATATCGAAAAAGGAGTATCGCAGCAGGCGCAGGATGCGGAGAACTGTCTCCATCAGATGGCGGATCTTGCGGATAAGATTAATGGTCTTTATTCCGGAACTCATAATATCGAACAAATCGCTGGAAATACTAAGACAATCGTCGGAAGTGGTATGGGAATTGTGGACAATTTAAGTATTAAGGCTAAGGATACCTCGAATGTTACTAAAACCGTTATCAGTGATATTCAGAATCTTGAGACGGAATCGCAGGCCATAGCTGGTATTATTGAGACGATCAACGGAATCGCTGAACAGACCAACCTCCTTTCACTGAATGCTTCTATTGAAGCTGCCAGAGCAGGAGAGTTTGGAAAGGGATTTTCGGTTGTTGCAACTGAGATACGTAAGCTTGCGGATCAATCCCTCAGAGCCTCCAATGAGATAGCAAAAATCATTAAAAAAATTGAGGATCAGACGAAGAAGACGGTTAATACAGCCAAGTATGCCCAAAGCATTGTTGCATCACAGGAAGAGGCTTTGATAAGCACAGTAAACGTTTTTCAAGATATTAACCAGCATGTTGAGAACCTAACAGATAACTTAAATCAGATTTCTCTTGGTGTGGAGAGTATCGAGCATGCCAAGGACGATACCCTGAGAGCCATCGAAAGTATTTCAGCTACCGCGCAGGAGGCGGCGGCAGCCACCCAGGAATTAAGTGTAACTGCCGAGAATCAGCTCGAAGAAGTTCATAGACTGAATTCCGTTGTACAGCAGCTGAATAGCGATGCTGTTAATCTTGAGGAGTCAGTTAAGGTATTTAAGATTAATTAGCTGATGTAAATAGAATTCATCATATAATTCAGCTTCTGGTACAGGAGCCACACTGAAGACGATCGCGGTACCAATGATTTGAATTTTTGGGGGAGAGTATTGCGGTATGACGAAGAAGGTATGATAAATAATAAGGAGGATTAGAAATGGCAGTACAGATTTTTCAACAGCGCAGAGATATGATGTCGGGAGGAAGCGGCTTCTACTTTGGACCCGTTGGGACAGGAAAGACATATGCATTAAAGCGTGAGATCGAACATGTAATGGAGAATACGGAAGGAACTGCATTTGTCATCAGCAAGAGCGGAGAGTTCAATGAATTAGTTGAGAAGTATGATGGAATTATCATTGATTTAGCTAAGGAACCCCTAAATCCTTTGGTTATATTAGATACATGTGAAATCAGCGAACAGGACGTTGTGTTCTTAAGCAAAATTAAGTTTGGCCTGGTAAAGCTTCTGGTCGAAAGCAGGATTCCCAAGCTGACCAACCTACAGAAATATCTGGTCGAACAGGTAATGCTTAAGATGTGTGTGGAATGCGGAGACCTCGATTGGACAAAGTACGCAGATGCCTTTCATGAAATGATTGAGAATTATAAGGCAAAAAAGATTGCCAAGAAGCTTGAGGATATAAAGACCAGCCTGGATAAGGTTGGGGCTGAACTAAACCTCGGTTCTGTGAATTCGGACAATATATTATTAAAGGATACTTTTCTGGAGGAATTAAAGGAGCTGGCAGCAGCAGTTGCAGAGGTAGGTAAGCTGGCTGGTGGGAAGGAGTTAACCTCCATCGGATGTCACCGTCTGGTGATTTATGATGTACAGAATGTTCCTAAAGAGGACGTGGATAAGTATTGTCTGATGGCCATTGAAGATGTCTGGACTAGATTAAACGGAAAAGCACCGATTACCGGGGCCAGGTTATTAATTGATGAAGCAGACAGTATCTTTACAAGCTATGACAAATATCTTCTCATGATGTATAAGGTTGCAAAGGCTCAGGGCTTTGTTATCACCTCAGTGATAGAGGATACAATGAATTTTCTCACCAAAAGAGGTACTTTCCGTAATGTTTCAGGTTACTATGAACTGTTTAAACACACCCAAAAGGATATTGATCAGCTTCGTCCTATATATAACCTAAGTGATGAAGAAGCCAATTGGATTGCCAACGCTCCGAATGGGCAGAGATTAGTTCTCTGTGGCGGAAATCGCTTCCTGGTGAAAGCATTGAAGTAAGCTGAATATATCATAATAAATTATACATAAAATATTAATAAAGGGCTGATTCAAAATTCCCGCTTTCGAATGGAATTTAGAATCAGCCCTTGCTTATCTTAAAGGATTATTTTCTTCAATATGGTGTGTCATATTATGAAATTAATTCTTCCAGGTCCTCCTCAGGTTCGGCTTCGCTAACTACGATACACCGGATTTCATTGAGCTTTTGAGCTATTCTGTCGTAGACAAGCTCACAGAGCTCTTTCGTCCTCATATGGCTGTATTCTTCGTAATAAATTGGATCGAGATAATGTACCTGTGTCTTTATCCGACGCAGAGAATTTTCAGTAAATGCGCGATACGAATCGAAGACAACGACTGGAATGATAGGACATTTCGTCATCATGGGAATTTTAAAGGAACCACTGTGAAATTCCTGCAGGTGGTTTTTATTATCGGTATAGCCTCCTTCGGGGAATAATAAATATTTTCTTCCCTGATTTATTTCCTCTGCCATCTCTTGGATAATTCTTACCTGCTGTCTTGGGTCCTTTTTGTCCAAGCGTTTTCCTTTGATCAGGTTGATGAAGAGATTGTTAATCAGACTTTCAGAGGTATCCTTATCCATAACAATGGTACAGGGCTCTGCATGGGAGAACAGAATACCCAAGGCATCGTATTTACCCTGATGATTGGCATACATTATATAGCCTCCCTGCGCCGGAAGATTTTCCAGCCCGGTTACACTGGTGGAGATGCGACCTCGCCTTTTGATCATATTGACAAGCTTTAGGCCGACTCTATAGCAGTCCCATTCCGAGTATTTTTCAGGATGCCTTGCCATGTAATACATCTGAGGGATAAAATAAAAGTTAAATATAATTGCAGTTATAATAACATAGTAAAATCTGAGCATAATCATTACCTTCTTTGGTGTACTTCTTCGTTGTTGATACGCTTTATTGTATCACAGTCTGGTGCTTAATGCTATACATAATATGTATAGACCCCTGCTGAGATATCTGAATGTCTGAGAGAATAATGATCAATATAGCTGCTAAAAATGAGGAGATAGTACTAACTTAGGTATTCTTACGCGATTATAATTGAACAAAGAAAAGCTATGTGATAAGCTATTAGTATAGTTATGGTAAAAATACTTTAAATACTTTTATATAAATATATACGTAGGCAGGATAAATATGGCGAATGAGCTTGAGATGGAGAATAATAAAATTGGATCCGCAATTCAATATTTCCGTGAGTCGTATCAGATATCACAGGGGAAATTATGCATGGGACTGTGCTCAGTTGCAACTTTATCAAGGATAGAGGCAGGAGAACGGGATGTGGATTCTTTGCTTCTAGAGACGCTTTTGGAGCGTCTGGGAAGGATGCCGAATCAATTTGAATTGATTTTGACTGATTTGGATTATGATTTATATCAGAAGAGGGAAGAAATCAAAAAGCAAGCAGAGGCAAAGAATTACTCTTTGGCAAAGGCTTTGTTACAGGATTATGAGCAGATAGCCGCTGCCAAGGGTAATGTACATGTGCAATTTATCCAGACACAAAAGGCACTACTAAACGAATTGAACGGGGGTACGATTGAAACTACTATAGATCTTTTAATGCAGGCAATCACCTGTACGGTACCTGAATTCAAGACTAGTGAAATTAAAGATTATTATTTGAGTAACAGCGAACTGAATATCATAGTAGATATTCTTAAGCGTATGGCTGCAGCAGAAATGAATAAAAGTGCCAAGCAGGTATTGAAGCAGGTACTGGATTACCTTGAATTACATTTCTCAATGGAGGAGAACAGTAGCTTATATTCCAAGGTTGCCCTTATAGCCAGCAGACTTTATATGAAGGAGAATAATCTAAAGAAAGCTCTTGAGATCTGCAACAGGGGGTTTGAGAAAAGCAAGGGCAGTCGGAAGATGGATTATCTGGGTGAATTAGCTTATATCAAATCCCAGGCAACGGAGGGATTATCAAAGGTAGAAGTGGACTGGGAGGAGAAAAAGAGTATTTGTCTGAAGCTTTATCTACAGGCTTATTATGTATTGAACTTCTGTGAGGAAAAAGATATGGCGCATGAGATTCTCATACACCTTAGAGAGGAGTATCATTGGGAAGATATCGATTAGGAGATATTGTCAGAATGACAAGGAAATCCCTGTCAATCACACAGGAACAATTAAGTGACTCTATTTGTTCAGTTGAGACTTTATCCAGAATAGAGAACGGAAGTCAGAAGCCTACCAGGGATACGTATGAGCTGCTCATGGAACGTATGGGACGTATTCGTTCAAGGGCTTACTCAATACTTTCGGTTTCGGATTTACAAGTATTAGAAAAAATGAAGTTGTTTGAAGATTACATAAAGATGTATGATTTTTATAAGGCAGAAAAATTACTTGAAGAGATTGAATGTATCATAGGAAACTCAATTTTGGACCAGCAGTTTATTATCAGAGCTAATGGTTTGGTTAATTATCAACTTAAGAGAATAAGTATTAGTGATTTTCTATTAGAATTCCAGAAAGCTATTAGAATGACCATACCAAAATACGGACATATATCGTTGGCAAATTGGCCGCTAAGTTTTAGCGAGGTAACTATATTAATAAATATGTCTTCGGTTTTTGCAGAAAAAGGTGATTTTAATAGTGCAATTTCTATTTTGGAAGAGGTATATAGTGCTTTAAAACAGAGCTATATGGAGGAATCACAAAGAGCTATTCTTCAAGTGACAATCACTAGTAATTTATCTAAAATATATGGAATTATACTAAATCATGAGAAAGCAATTGAGATAGCACATGAAGGAATAAGTATTTGTAAGAAATTTAGGTTAGGCAATGTACTCCCATATCTCTTATATAATATTGCATGGAATAAAGAAAAGTTAATAAATATGGGAGTACTGCTAATAAATAAGAATGAATGCCTTAGCTATTTAAAGCAAGCTTACTATATAGCGTCAGCAATGCAGTTATCATATGTAGGTGAATTAATTAAAGAGCATATTACAACAGGATATGATACCGTCCAAGCCAATTTTATTGATTAAGAAGTCCAGGTCCAAGAGATTACTGGCAACCTCTAACCCATCATCAGCAAGACCAGATCCAAGGGAGATCACTGGCAACCTCTAGCCCATCATCGGCGGAAGCAGACCAGATCCAAGGGAGATCACTGGCAACCTCTAACTCATCATCAACGGAAGCAGACCAGATCCAAGGGAGATCACTGGCAACCTCTAGCTCATCATCAGCGGAAGCAGACCAGATCCAAGGAAGATCACTGGCATAAGTTTCTCCACCACTTACCTGAGACTTTACTAATACGAGTGTCAATACCATAAGCATAACAAGAGCAGCTGCAGCAATAATACTTTTTTTCGTTTTCATTTTTCGTACCTCCATATTTTTTAGGTGTTTGGGAAATTGTTTTTTTGTTAACTTTGAATTAAAAACACGTATATACGTGTTTTTAATTTTGGTATATGCAAATTATATGACTGCAAAATATGAAAAACCATGTCGTCTTTGGAAAAGTTTTAAATTTTCCGATTACGACATGGTTTTATGATTCTATATCATTTATTATAAACTTGGTAAATTACTCATGTAAAATCAGAACAAGAGAGAAATGATATGGGAAAAGCGAGAATAAGGTCTGCAATTTCTGATGAGCTGACTGGATTAACTCATTTGAATTTACTTAATGAAATTTTAGCGGAATATATTTTAAATAATGCTTGCAGTAATATGGCGGGAGAGGACAAATTTGCGCTTGCATATCTTGACATTAATCAATTTTCATACATGAATGAGACCTATGGCTACAGAATTTGCGATGAAGTGATAAAATGTGTTTCTGAATATCTGAATAGTAAGGTTCAGAAACCGAATTATGTTTTCAGAATTACCAGTGATAAGTTTGTTATTTTATTTACAGCCATAGCATCGGAAGATGTTTTGTATGAAGGCATCAGTGATATTATTAATGAAGGCTGTAAGGTTAAAATTTTCGAGCATATGTTTTATGTTACCATGAGCGTGGGAGTAGCATTCTATCCTGAGCATGGCGTTGATATTGCCACACTGATCAAGAAGGCCGAGGTAGCTAATTACTTTTCCAAGAAGGCGGAAATAGATATTAATATATATAGTGATGAATTACAGAAGAATATTGTGGATCAGATACAGATGATCAACAGACTTCAGAAGGGGATTGAGAAAGAAGAATTTACTCTGTTCTATCAACCGGAGTATAATTTATATACCAATGAAATCATTGGAGCGGAAGCACTGGTTAGGTGGCCTCAGCCGTTGAGTGGTTTCATATCTCCTGATATCTTCATTCCGATTGCCGAAAGGTCTAAACAGATTTACATGTTGGAGCGCTGGATTGTCAATAAGGCTCTTCAACAGAAGGAGCAGTGGGAGCAAGAGGGGTTTGGGCATATAGAGTTATCGATTAATCTTTCAAGCAAGACCCTGGAAAGTGAAAGCAATTTTCAAAAAATTGAAGAGATCATAGCATCTCATAACATTAATTATTCTCAGGTGGTTTTTGAGATTACAGAAACGGTGATTTTATCTCAGGTAAACGTGGCTATTGAAAGACTGAACCGGCTCAGAAGCTATGGAATCAAGATTGCACTTGACGATTTTGGAACAGGTTATTCATCGCTGACACATATCATGAAATTACCGATAGATATCATTAAGATAGACAGAAGCTTCATTAAATCAATACCATATGGAAATGAAGAGACGGCAATTACGCATAACATGATCTCCTTGGCACATGATTTGAATTATCGGGTCGTTGCGGAAGGAATAGAGACACAGGAGCAGCTGGATTACTTGAAAGAGATATCCTGCGAACGAGGACAGGGCTTTCTTCTATGTAAGCCTATTACTTCGGAACAGCTTGGAAAGCTTTTAGTTTTATAGCTGTCCACGGCATTAATATGTATGTTACTATAGCATTTGCTGTATTTTCAGCAATAGGCGTTTGGGGAATAAAAAGGGTGACAATTCTGTTGTCACCCTTTTTGCAATTGTGTGAATAGGCGGTTAATCGTGGGTAATAGCTGATAGGACCCTTCGATAGACTACACCTGAAAGCTGTTCTCTGCCACACAAATAGTGTATGTTATCAGGTTCCGCTTTACGTAATTTGTAGATATAAGCTTATTAAAGCTGATAGATTTAGAAAGACAAGAATTTATTTCCAGTAACTATAAAAAACTATTGACTATGACGCTGGGTCATAGTGTAATCTAAGGATGAAGGAGGTAATAGAGATGACTATTCATGAATTGGCCAATTTCACAGGTAGCAGTATAAGAACGTTACATTATTATGATAAGATCGGATTATTAAAACCATGCTGTGTAGAACCGAATGGATATCGGAAGTACAACGAGGCTTCGCTTTTGCGGCTACAGCAGATTATGTTTTATAAAGAGATGGATTTGCCATTACAAACTATTAAAAATATATTGAATCAACCTGATTTTGACCGGAAGGAAGCAATCAAGGAGCAAAAGGAATTACTTCTGGCAAAGAGAAACCGCCTTACCAGGCTGATTGAACAGATGGATCAAATCCTGAAAGGAGAGGATATCTTGGATTTCAGCATATTTGAACATAATGAGCTGGAGGAAGTATTAAGAAACAGGCTGATGCAGTTGGACGAGGATTACCAACAGACCTTAATCAATCAATATGGGAGTCTCGATGCTTTTATCAGACAAATACTGGAGAATGGGGATAAAATTAAAGAATCCGCTGTAAAGTATTACGGGAGCGTCAGGAAATATATCGAAGCTCTTAAGAAATCACCGCCCATCTCAAGGGAAGGTATGGGGAAAATGCAGCTAAAATTAGATGATATTTTTCGGAGGATTGCCTCCTATAAAGAGACAGGTGATGAGAGCCAGCCGGAGCTACAGAAGCTTATTATAGAGTGGAAGAGTACATTTTCAGAGCTAAGTCAGATGGAGGACATCACAGAACTGTTCCGTAATATTTATCATGGCTACATGGAGTCTCCTGAAATTATCAAAGCAATGGATGAAATCTATGGCGTAGGCTCGTCTGTATTTGTTGGTAAAGCAATGGAATATTGCGATACGAGGCTATAATTGCTTATTTTAAAACGTAGCGGCTCCATTTTTGCGGAGCCGCTATTTATCAAGAATTCCTTATATCATAATCCATTTATATATAAAATTTTCAGGGCTTTAACCTATAATTCATATTCACAATATAACATACTCACGATAAGTTTAGGCTAATTCTATGGAATAAACATATTCATGATAATTCTTAGATCGATATTCATCTATCTTATTCAGTGTACTGTTGTTTTCCTTTGCTATACGTTCGAATAATTTCTGACTTGCCTCATTCTCACCGTGAATGGATAATTCTAATCGATTAAAAGCCTTAAGCTTTGCCTCTTCTATAATGCGATTCACTAATAAGGACGCAATTTTTTTACCACGATAATCAGAAGCCACTACGATTTGCCAAATAAAATAGCATTTCTTATCTAGGGATGGGAGAGCACAGATAAATCCTATAATCCTGTTACTGTCCGTTACTATATAATTACTCGATGAGAAGTACTCCTCCATGATCCAATAAACGTAATCATGATGGGGAAGAACATAAGGTTCTCCGCTTACAATCAATTCTGAAACCTCGGGAATAGCTTCTTTCTTCAAATTTGTAATTTCCATATTAGGATCCTTTCCAAGCATGTAATTCATTACTCAAAATCAAACCAATAAAATATAATTTTGTAGGAATTAAGACAGATCGTCAACCAGTCTAGTATCATTGTATCATTTACTTACCTCTGTAGCAATATATTCCAACTGAGCCTGCATATTGATATGCCTCTCCATCCCTATAGAAGTTAGGGGAATTAATAAAAAAAATAAATGTTTTAAGGTTGACAAAGAAAATGAAATCATATATAATTCTAAAACATATAATACATATTTATAAAGTATGATATAAGGAGAGGGTGAGAGAATGAATCTGATTGAAGATAAAATCGTCAGGTTGATTGATGAGAATAGGGATACGATAATTCAATTCGCCAGAGATGTTTATGATCACGCTGAATTAGGTTACAAGGAGTTTCGTACTTCCGAGAAATTTATTAAGTTTATGGAGGATTTGAAGCTGCCTGTTGAGAGAAATTTGGCCGTGACAGGTGCAAAAGCATATTTTCACACGGAAAAGGCAGACAATATATCTCTGGCACTGATTGGAGAGCTGGACGCTCTTAGAATTCCACAGCATTCCCATGTGAACAAGGAGACCCAGGCAGCTCATTGCTGTGGTCATCATGCACAATTGGCAGGGGTTATAGGGGCTTCAATTGCTCTCACGGATGAGGAAGTGGCACATGAACTGGATGGACAGCTCGTATTCTTTGCTGTACCGGCTGAGGAATATGGCGAGGTAGAATTCAAAAACAAATTGATTGAAGATAATATCATTCAATACGGCGGAGGAAAATGTGAATTAATCCGTATCGGTGCTTTTGAGGATATTGACTTAAGCCTGGCACACCATTCTACTACCAGGGGTATTTCCTTCGGTAGCGGAAGCTGCAATGGATTTGTATCCAAGGTTATCAAAATCAAAGGGAAGGCAGCACATGCAGCGGCTTGTCCTGAACAAGGAATCAATGCTTTATCGGCAGCTTCTCTTGGATTGCAGGCACTGGGATTTAATAGGGAAACCTTTCGTGATGAGGATCATGTCAGGGTTCACCCGATCATGACCAAAGGAGGAGATCTGGTCAACGTGGTTCCAGATGATGTTGTACTGGAGACACTGGTAAGAGGTAAAACCCTAGAAGCCTTTCAGGATGCCTCGGTAAAGACGGATCGTTCGTTTAAGGCAGGGGCATATGCCCTTGGTGCAGGATATCGTATTGAGACAATGCCCGGTTATCTGCCGGGCTTATATCAAAAATTTCCTGAAGAAATAGTTGAACTGGCAAAAGAGCTTTTGGGTAAGGATAATGTGAAGGAAGCTGATACGGATTATCATGGCAATGGTTCAACCGATGTCGGTGATGTCCAGCATATCATGCCGGTGCTGAGCTTTCAAACCGGCGGAACGATTGGTGGATTCCATCAGGTTGACTTTGATATAGTGGATGAAGAAGAAGCATACATAATCACAGCAAAGCTTTTTGCATTAAGTGCATATCGTCTGTTAAGAAATGGCGCAACACTTGCTAAGCAGGAGGTGGCTTCCTACCAGCCCATATTTAAAACAAAGGAAGAATATATAGCCTTCATGAATCAGTTTAACCATATTGAAGAAAGCGAATAAACTGCTTTATATCCTAAAACATATATAACATATATTAATAGAAGGAGAATGTGGATGGGAAAAGACAATTTTAAAATTGAAGGATATGTACCAAAGGAAGTTGCGGTAAATGAGGTTAGAAAGGCAGCTAGACAATTCGCATTACTTTATTTTCACTTCAGTAAGGTATTGTATGAGCGTTTTGGACTTGAGAAAGCAAAAGAAATCATTCAGCAGGCCGTATTTGAACAGGCAATTGATCGGTCTGACCAGCTGAAGGAGAATGCAGTCAAACTGGGTCTTGGTACAGATACAGTAGAAAGTTTTATCAAGGTAATTGACTTACCCTTTATGGGATGGATACCCGAGTGGGGGGAGGACCATTGCCCATACGGTGAGGTCTGGAGAGAGTATATTAGCAAATATGAATGGTTTAGAGAGATCGCTCCCTTCTATTGTGATGTGATTGATACAACAACAATTGAAAACTTTACGGGACATCTGTCCCATAGAATTTTACAGAACGTAATACTTTCCGGTGACAGCTGTAAAAGAGAGTACTTTGAAAGCGATCAGATCAAGAAGGGAGAGTTTACCTATGGCAAAAAGGAATAGTCGTATACCCAAGAAAAAAACCTTTACAGTTATTACAGTCCTTCAATTATTGACAACAGCTGTTATTTTGATCTATATGCAAATTGCAGTCGATTCCGGCAGGGTGCCAAAGGTTTTCCTTGCCTCACCAACCTCAATCGTGAAAAAAGGTATCGATACTATATTGGATGGTACATTGTTACCTCATCTGATTATTACGATGGAGGAAGTGTTGGTAGGTTATGGACTATCCATTATCGTCGGAGTATTCTTTGGATTGATATGGGTTCTGTTTCCTGCAGTCGAAGAATATATGAATGTCTTCTGTGCTGCAATAATGGCTGTGCCAAAGACAGCAATCCTTCCATTGCTCATCCTTTGGTTTGGCATTGGTTTTCAGTCAAAGGTCATTTTAATTTTTCTATTTGGTGTGTTTACAATTTTATACAATACGGTAACCGGAGCGAAGCAATGTAAAATAGAATACTTAAAGGTTGCCAGTGTATTCCAGGCGACTCGCTTTCAAAAGGTATTTAAGGTAATCATACCGGCAGCACTTCCATCGATTTTTAATGGTCTTCGACTGGCAGCAGCTACTGCATTGACCGGAGTGGTATTTTCGGAAATGCAGGCTGCAAAAGCAGGACTGGGCTACTTGTTATCCCAGGCACATTCACTGCTCAATACGCCGCTTATGTTCTTTGTTATCATTTTGGTAACGATAATTTCGGTACTCCTTGTAAAGCTGATTTCGATTATTGAATATCTGCTGTGTCATAAGTTTCGGCGGGTATAATTGCTTAACAGGTAAATCGTACGGCATATAATCAGACATAGGCAATACTCAGGTGATTTAAAAGCTTTAGTAACAGGAAATGTATATAGGAATAAAGAACAACTAACAAGAAGATTGAATAGGAAAAGGAGAATGAAAGTGAAAAGAAAACTTTTAATGATGACTTTAATTGTAGGGTTATTAATGGGAATGCTGTCAGGATGCAAAAATACTGCAAGTGAGGATAATAATTCGTCTACAGACCAACAGGCTACAGCCACTCAGGCTGCCGAAAAGACATCGTCTACAACAGTGATTGCAGAAGACACGGATGGTATTGAACCGATCGTACTTCGAGCTTGCTTTGCTCAAGGTATGACCGGAGCAGTGAATAACTTTGCTATTGAAAAGGGTCTCTACAAAGCACTTGGCATCGAATTTGATAATATTCAGAATAAGGAAGGAAACGCAGGTGTGCTTTCCCTGATTACCAGAGGTGAAATTGATATTGCAGACGGTGACCCCAGTTCTTATATTCCAGGTATCTATAACGGTGTTCCTGGTAAGCTGGTAGGTAATATGTGGAGATATTCAGGGTGTTACTGGCTAATTGCCAACAAGGATATTCAAAGCTTTGAGGATTTAAAGGGTAAGACAATCGGTGCACAGGGTGCTGCAGGTGGTATGAGACTTTCTGTTTTGAAAATGCTTGAAAAAAATGATATCAGTACGGATGAAGTAACACTGGTAGCCAATGGTGTATATCAGGATGCTTACGCTACATTCCTGTCAGGTGAAGTAGATGCCACAATTATCCATAATCCCTTTGCAACTCTTGCAGAAGCTGAAGGAATAGGGAATATTCTCGGAAGAGCATGGGACTACATTCCTGATTATTATACAGGAACTATCATAGCAAGTAACGAAATTATCAACAATGAACCTGAAAAACTACAGAGATTTATTACAGCATACTATCAGGTACATGAACAAGTTAAGAAGGAATATTTTGATGAATTTATTGACTGGGCTGCTCAGAAGATGAATACTACTTCGGATATTATGAGAACAGCAGTGAACTCAGAGATTGATGTATGGTTTGATTATCCGGTAATACCGGAAGAACGTCTGAAAACTACGTTCAAATACTTGAAGGAATATGGCTGGATTGAAGATGATGTAGATTATTCGGAAACCTATACCAATGAATTTGCTCAGGCAGCAGCGGAAACACTTGGACTGACAGATCCGGAAAAAAACAAGTAAGGGAGTAATATATGCCTACAATCGAAATTAAAAATATTGATAAGCTTTATACAAGCTCGGATGGGCAGGAGATTCATGCCTTGCATGATATTAACTTAAGCGTAGGTGATGGTGAATTCGTATGTATTGTCGGTCCTAGTGGGTGTGGCAAATCTACATTACTGGAAATAATTGCAGGTCTTCTTCCTGCTAGTAGCGGTGAGATTCTGTTGGACGGTCAAAGAATTACAGGCACAAGCCGGGACATCGGCGTAGTATTTCAGGATCCTTCACTTTTTCCCTGGAGAGTGGTGCAAAAAAATATTGCCTTTGGAATGGAAATAGCGAAGGTTCCCAAGGAAAAGCAGAAAGAACAATTAAATAAATACATAAATATGATAAATTTGAAAGGATTTGAATATAAATATCCCTCTCAGCTCTCTGGAGGCATGCGTCAGAGAGTTGGAATTGCAAGAACGCTGGCAATGGAACCAAAGGTTATTCTGATGGATGAACCCTTCAGTGCAGTAGACCACCTTACAAGATGTGCATTGCAGGAGGAGCTTATTCAGATATGGGGAAAAGAGAAGAAAACTATTCTTTTTATCACCCATGACATTAATGAGGCTGTATTTCTAGCAAATCGTGTTGTACTCTTGAGTACGAGGCCTGGACAGATTCAAAATATCTATGACATTCCGTTTCCCCATAGACGAAATAGGAATGATAAGGAATTACTTGATATTGCCACCCTGATTATGAAAGATATAAACAGTGATGGACGTCAGATACCGATAGATTATTATGGTAATTTATAAGAAAGCTGGGAGGAATGAAAAGATGTTTCGAGACACAAGTATGGATTATCTTTCTATGGAAGAAGTAAGAGATCTTTGGAATAACAATATGAGACTGACGGACGAAGAGTTTCTGACTATGGACGAAGTGGAGTTTCGCGCAAGAGTCAGAGAGCGCTCTCATCATACCTTGGAAATACAGGTTTATGCAACGGCATACCGACACAAAACCCTTAGTGCCAGCCAGGCGGATTATACCAAGCATCTGCTTGAGCTTTGGGTGAAGAGGGGACTTTCTACAACGCTTCCGGAATATCGCTACACCTCCTTTTTAGTGGAGGCGGCAGATAGACTGTCAAGGGGGGAAGAGGTAGACTTAAGTGCCTTTGCACCGACGACGGTGACATCGGAGATGAAAGAGGCGTTTTTTACTATCGTGAAGGACCGCCGGTCAGTACGTGAATTTACAGCCCAGGAAGTACCGGATGAATTGATTGATCAGATTCTGGAAGCAGGACTATGGGCGGCGCACGGCTGCAACGTACAGTCCATTCGTTACCTCGTGGTACGAGATAAAAATGAACCGGGGTTATTTAAAGGAAGCGATGTACCCGGCGGTCCGGTACATCTCGTGATTTTACAGGATATGCGCTGCTATCGGGCAAATTCATTTACACCGGTAAGAAATCAACTGCTGGATGCAGGAGCGGCAGGACAGAATATTGTTCTTGCAGCACATGCGGTGGGCTTGGAAGGAGTATGGCTTACCTTTAGTGAGACTATGTGCGAGCGAATAAAGAAAAGATTTGAAATACCGGATTATCTACGTCTCGTGACCTATGTGGATGTCGGATATGGCGATCAGACACCTTATGCACCCCAGCGGTGGGATGTGAAAGATACCATTTTAGGAAGGTATTAAAGTTCAATGTATAATCAGGTTGGGAGGAATGGGCTTATTTTTCACTCAACCTGATTTTTATGATTTATATTTATGGGAATAGCACTCAAGTATTTGTCTCACAATAAGGTTTGTATGACTCTTGTTACAACAGTATCCCAGGGTCTTGCTTCAATCAAACTTATACCATTCTTATTACAAGTATCTGCAATCCATTTTCCATAGGCTATACTTATATCGGCTCTGTAGTTTTGTAAATCGCCGCCTTCTCTGGATAAATAATTCTGCAATATCTGATCTTTATTCGTTTCATTCACAAAAATAGATTTTACCTCCGGATTATCAAAAGATAATGTAAACTCCGGATAGATAAAGTCACCCTCAATAATAACAGGTAATTTATCTGCAATATGCCTGTTTACCAGCTTCTTCAATACCGGAATCATTTCTTTGCTTACATCAATCAGCCATTGTACATTGGCATCAACACCAATTTCCATCCAATTTACACCGGAATTCCAGTAATGTATCGCAGGAAAACTATCCTTTGATGTTACCGCTTCTACAGATAGGTGGATATCATCTACTTCCAGGACATTGACTCCATAATATTGAGCTATTTTATAAGCGATGCTGGATTTACCTGTTCCTGAAGCCCCTCCAATAAATAAAACTGTCCAGTTTCTATTATTTTTCACTTATTACCCCCTAGTTAGCTTAATAATCAGAACTGTAGTAGTAGCAATTTAAATGCTTCTGAGTAATATCTTTTTACAATTCTTACTATCATTTTAATTCAATAATATCATACCATTAGGATGAAATAAACTATATTTATCTTTTATCGGTGTACACTAAAAAATAAAAGGAGCTACTTACTCTTTTGAATGATATGAATTCGGGTACTGCTTGTTACAAGGGAATAATAGTTATGCTACAAGAAATATCCTTGAATGAATTGACTTTTCAATGAGTTATTACTATGATTACATTATAAGATTATAGTGAATGGCAGTGAATGGCAGTGAATGGCAGTGAATGGCAGCGAATGGCAGCGAATGGAAGCGAATGGCAGCGTATGGCAGCGTATGGCAGCGGATGGCAGCGGATGGCAGCAGATGGCAGCGAGTGATTTTATGAATACTTCTCAGTACAAAGACAGAAAGAAAGGACAGAAATCATATGAAACGAATTTTAGTAACATTGCCGGTAACAGAGCATCACAAGGAACGCTTGGAGAGGAATATTACAGATTGCAGCTTTCAGTATGTTCCACTGTCAGCTGTAACCATTGAAATGGTTCAGAATTCGGAAATTATTATTGGTAATGTACCTAGTACTTATATTGCTGCAGCTAATAAGCTGGAACTACTTCAATTAAATTCCGCAGGAGTAGATGCTTATATCCTGCCAGGGGTTCTTTCCTCCAAGACGATTTTGACGAATGCTACCGGAGCATATGATAAAACTGTGGCTGAGCACATGATCGGAATGATGATATGTCTGCAGAAAAAATTGCATCTCTATCGGGACGATAGAATAAAGGGGGATTGGAAGGATTATGGTACAGTCACCTCAATTGCCGATGCAAGGGTAACGGTTATCGGGTTGGGTAATATTGGGTTATATTTTGCTGGAATGGCTAAAGCCTTGGGTGCTTATGTTATTGGGATCAAGCGGAGAATAAGCGAACCTCCTAAGCAAGTAGATGAGTTGCACCTAATAGAAGAGCTCCATGAAATTATACCGAAATCAGATGTCATTATCTCCTTTCTTCCGAATACACCGTCTACCTATCATATTTATAACGCAGATTTTTTCTCTAAAATGAAAAAAACCGGTATTTTTTTAAATGCCGGACGTGGAAATGCAGTGGATCAAGCGGCTCTTTTATCAGCGGTTCAAAATGGGGATATTTATGCTGCCGGATTAGATGTGACCGACCCTGAGCCACTCCCATCCAACCATCCTTTGTGGAGCGAAAAAAATATAATGATAACCCCTCATGTATCTGGTTCCTATCATTTACCTGAAACCTTGGATAAGGTTGTGGAAATTGCCGCCACTAATATAGAAAATTACCTTACCGGTAAAGAACTTAAGAATATAGTTGACTTTGAAAGGGGTTATTAAAACCAAAGAATGCCTATAGGAATAACAATTTAAATATGTAAAAGGATGTTATACACATCCTGCACACAGGATACTAAATTAATAACAGGAAAGCTTGATCTTGGTAGCTTTCCTGTTTTTACCTTATATGAGCTGGGATCGAACAAATACGTGCATATTAAATTACTGATACAAGGAGGTTTACGGTTTCTCTATTATATCTGCACATATGCTTGAAATACATGGGTTTACTAGTTTCGTAATATGTATAATCTGACTTTTTACAAATAGTATTTCCTCACATTTTTTTTATATAAATCAGTTTAATAAAGCCGCTTATTAGAATTTGACACATAGCCGCAATAATTAGTGTATAGAAAATAGTAATATTAAAGTACCCTGCAATAATTCCTGACATTATCATCAGAATTGATAAAACAAGAACGATTGGTAAACCAGCTTTACTTTTAATTGTTTTAAATCTCTCATCATTCTCTTTGTTGTATTCCAGTTTCAGTTTGCTATCGTCTTTTAAGATTTTATTATATTTAATAATATTGAGCGATGATAGAATACAGATAGCCGCTAATACTCCTCCTTGAAATTCGAATACGGTCATATTCATTAGTGTTTCAGAAACAAAGAATACATCATATACTCCAGCCAAAGCAGTGATGAATGATAGTATTGAAAGCCACAAAATTCTTAATTTTAATTTCTTCCTAAATTGTTCCATTATCTAATCCCTCCATTAATCATCAAATTGAGAAAAATCAAATACTTCTTCTATCGACGGATTGAAATAGCGAGCAATCTTATATGCCAAAGGTAAGGATGCTACATACTTTTCAACTTCGATAGAAGAATGGTTTGTCGAGTAACACCAACAGCTAAAGCCAGTTCTTCCTGCGAAATTATTCTTTCCTTTCGCAATTCGGCAATTCTTTTTTTTACTTTACTTCCTCCTTGCAATGTTTACTTTGCACTTTAAGTGTAGTATACTTTGCACAATTTGTCAAGTGAACTATGCAAAAAAAAGCAGACTTCAATAAAAGCCTGCCAAGAATTATAAATTACCGTTACTCATTCTGTCTGTCATTGTATTCAATGTAATATGGCTTAATCCGGAAATCATAATATTCAACTTCATTTCAAAGTAAAGTTATGTTTGATTATTCCTGTCTTGAGACAGATCAATTTTGTGTCCTTTGAGATTTATATTGAAAATATCAAAATTGAAACCATGCATACAAGAGAGAAGAGAACTGTAACCTATTTATCATTATACATAATTACAAAAGCCGTAAGTGGAATAAATTTCCTGCCGTTGATTTATCAATTTTATAGCTAATGAGTTTTCCAGCTTTCTGCTTTGCTCATGTGATTCATTTTACAACGATACAATTACAACTTCAGCCACAGAGCGGGACGGACACCACCTAAACATTTACCATCACTGAGATTACCCTTTAATATATTATTTCCTTGGATACCTATATTACCATCTCCATGGATGTACACTGCTTTTACATTAACTCGGCCCGGCGACCGAAGCCACCACCAAGTATTCCATTCTTCACCCTCAAGTCTTGCTATTCGCTTACTGTTGTTTTCATCTTTTCGTTCAAACCAATATCTTTGATTAACTCCCGGGTTATACAATTTTGAACTACTATCACCGAAGTATCGGCAGGTTACTTCCTCAAGGCTTAACAAAAATATGCTGTCTCTCGTATCTGCTCCGCCTTTTGAACCATACCAATGATTGTCAAGATTTTTATTTGTTACCGGAATTATCCTTGATTTATCAGTTGGGGTGAATTTGTCATAAAATTCATTGTTAAGGTATTTCCTCAACGAGCAGTCAGCCCATGTTATATCTTTATAAGTGTCATGGTATGAACGTTGTTCTATGATATATTCTGTTATAATCAAAGCCGTATTGTTATGTATGTCAAGCACTCGCCATTCATATTCGTCAAATACAATTTTATCTCCTACTTGCATATATGCCTCCCTGTATATTATCTAAATTCATTCTTTAACATGATTGGAAAATATCTTTGCATTTGTTTATACCCAAGTCCCTTTTCTATGTCTTTATAGATAATATCTCTTCCATCTTCATATAAATAAGGCATATTGAACATAACATTACGACTAATATCAAGCTCGAAATTTGTATTTTCAATCCATCGGTGAACTTTTTCTTCCACTTTTTGTAGACTCTCGTCATCTTCATCAATGCTTACCGCCATAGCGTATAAGCCTCCCGGAAAATTAATTAATTTTAAAGGGCTTACATCGGCGTCGGTAACATCATCTTTAACTGCGCATATCCATTCGGCTTTCTCATTTTTAGACAGTAAAAAATCAAAACAATCGAAAATCACACTCTTATATAGATGACAATGCTGCCATAATTGGTTCATATATCCGCCTTCTTTGAACATTTCCCCCCAGGGTTGGACTCCGGATGTTACTGCTTTGAATCCCGGTATCCTGACGACCATGACATCAGGAATTTTTTTGTCTAATTTTTCTGTTATTTCAAGCAAGCGGTTTATATTGGAGGGCTTGCCAATATAGTCAACGCTTATCAACTGTGTTTCTAATTCTTTCGCTTTGTCATAAAGCAGTTTTATGTCGGAATTGTCAGCAAAATCAACTCGCTCTATTTCACGTATGAAGTCCAGAATAATATCTTTCAACTCATGTAGGAGAGCAACTTCATCGTCTATGTTTTGCACTTTCTTTTCCAAGACTTCTAATACAATTTCAGAACTGGACGTGTTGAAAATACGCTGAATGTCTTTAATGCTAATGTTCAGTTTGCGTAAAATGAGTATTTGCTCAAGCCGGCGGACAGCATTTTCGTCGTACATCCTGTAGGCGTAGTCATCGCTTCGGGTACTGTTTATCAGTCCCATATCCTCATAATAGCGGAGAGTACGTGCTGTTATACTATACTTACTTGATACCTCTTTAATTTTGATTAGTTTTTTCATTTGTTCGACCTCTTTCCTGTTTTTTGTGATGAGTCTAGTATAAAGGCTTCCCCAAAGGAAGAGTCAAGGGGGTTTTCATGATTTAAGTGAAAATTCCTCCATAGTATTACCATCCATCAACAGGAAAAGGACAGAGTCTAGATATCTCCCATAAATTTGTTGAACCAGGCTCTTTGAATAAAATCTTTTTTAGGGGCCCGTCTTACCTGTTCCTCTGCATAGCCGATGGGTAAGAAACATACCAGTTCATACTCCTTCGGTACACCCAAAACATCAGCCATCTGACGCCCGATCTGATCTTCGTCGGTAATATGACCTTCGATCCAACAGCTTTGATATCCCAGTGCTACAGCTGCCAGAAGCATATTTTCGATGGCGGCGGAATAATCCTGTACATGATAGCATTTATCTCTATAGGCGTATATTTTCTGCGTTAAAACACAGATCATCGCAGGAGCAGTTTCGCCTATCGGAGGTTTGATCAACTTATGTAATCGTTCCAGAACCTTTAGATCATCCACTGCAATCAGACTTGTGGTCTGCTTATTGCAGCCGGAAGGTGCAGCAAGCCCTGCTTCCATAATCTGTTGTAAATCTTCCCTGGATACTGGTGTACTCTTAAATCTGCCACGATAGCTTGTTCTTTCTTTGATTACTTCTAAGGTATTCATAATATCACTCCTTCTACGGTCATCTCATATCATGTCATGAAATCGAATATCTAAAGTGCTTTTGACATAAACATTTCAAGGGGTTGTTCAAAACCTGGGATGTCAAGCACCAGACAGCCGCAGTCTTTATATCCAAGCTTACGATAAAAATGTTGTGCATTTTCATCGACTTGCGTTGATGTCATAATCATTTTATAGCCCTGTCTAGACATTTCAGCCTCCCAAAATTCCATAGCTTTTCGGCCATAACCCTTTTTATGATATGAAGAATCAATATAAATCAATGTTAAGAAAGGAGTGTTATCCCAAAACATATTAAAGCGCAATACCCCAATCGGTTTCTCATCATCTAGAATAACATATCCTCTTTTGTCAGTAACCTTTTTTGCGAATTCTGTCTCTGGCAAATGCCTGTCCAGCGTATACCAGAATTCTTTATCTTCTTCCTCTAAGTATCTTATCTGAAACATGTCTGTTCTCCCTATTAAATAATTATTGCTAACACCATTTTATCATAAAATCTGGTAATAGACTATTATAATCATTACTAATAAAATGCAATAAAACAGGGCTTTCACAAAATTGAGAATATCCATGGTAAGGTAACTCGAGTTTATAAAAGCCTATATCTTTTGTGTACCTACCGGAAATACTTACCTTCCTAGATAGGCTTGATCGTTGGAGCGGAATAGAAGGGGCAGGGCAGCATCGAGCTTGTCTTTTTCTTACTTCCATGTATTAATTCTCGTAAAGGGTAGCTATTTCATGTATTCTGCGCTTCATTTCTGTACGGATATGTAAGGGCTCTATACACTCGCATTGATACCCAAAGCTGAAAAGAATATTATAGTAGTATTCGTTCTCTATGAAAGGGAAATTAACAATGTAATGCTCCTCACTGTCCGGTAAAAAATGTTCATAAGTGCAATAATCAAGTACCCTGTTCATGACAGATTTATGAATACGAATTTTGATTTCTGTTTGCATAGATGCCATAATATCAGTAAATTCCAAATCCGGTTTATGATAATCCCGCGGCGTAAAATATTCCTTTTGTATTTGTAGGTTTGATGTGCGAGATAGTCTAAATAAGCGAAAATCATTTCTTATATAACAATACCCTTGCCAATACCAATGACTGCTTTTCAATACAAGCTGATACGGCTCGGCTATTCGTGTTGTTTTATTTCCGTAACGGTCTGTATATTCAAACGAAAGCAGCTTGCTTTCCTGTAAAGCTGTTTTGATAATTTCTAAATAGGGTTGTAGGTTCCTGTTACCCATCCACGGTCTTAAATCTATGAATATTTGATTTGCTTTTATTTCAATGTCCCTTGCTCTGTCGACGGGGATAAAACTCTTGACTTTCGCAAGAGCATTTACCAGCTCATCACCTTTTATCATATTGGAGAGACTGGAAAGTCCCATCAAGATAGTTGAAAGATCGGCAGTCGAAAAAACATTTTTATCAATCTTGTATTTTTGCATGATTTCAAAGCCACCACCCACTCCCGGTGTTGAGATTACAGGAATACCCGCCATGTTGATAGTATCTATGTCACGGTAGATTGTGCGAGGTGAAACTTCAAACATGTCCGCTAACTCCTGTGCACCTATCCGTTTTTTATCAAGGAGTATCATAATAATGCTAACAAGCCTGTCAATTTTCATCTCTTAGCCGCCTTCCAGAATTTCTTTTTATTATTATAGATTGTTGCCATATTGTTGTCAATAATTACAAAGTATAATATACAAGGAAACTAAAACCTATATGGAGGAAGCACTATGCAGAAAAAAGCCTTAGTAATAATCGATATTCAAAATGACATAACAAAGAATTACAAGGATGTTATTGAAAATATCAATCAAGCTATTGATTGGGCAGTCAATAACCATATTTATGTTATTTATATAAGGCATGAAAACCTATCAGCAGGCACGAGGAATTTTAAACCCAATACTTATGGATCTGAATTGGCTTCAGACATGAGAGTAGTATCAGAAAATGTATTTACAAAATACAAAGGAAACGCATTAAGCTGTGAAGAACTAGTAGACTTTATTAATAAGAATGAAATTTGTGATTTTTACATAGCAGGGGCTGATGCTGTTGCTTGTGTTAAATCAACCTGTTACAACTTATGCAAATCAAATTATGGCGTTAATGTACTAGCAGATTGTATAACCAGTTATGACAAAAGAAAAATAGATGAAATGCTACATTATTATGAAAGTAAGGGCAGTAAAATTACTTGCTTGAAGGACCTATAGACAGGACTAGAGGGCTGCCACGCAGCTCCATTCTTGTTCCTTCTAAGACTCAGTTTGATCGAGTTAAAATCTGGCTTCGGAAAGAATGAAAATAAGGAACCTTTCTACGAAGATTCCTTATTTTCCATTAAGCGCGAGACCAGATACGAATTCTGATCCCTCGAATAAATACCGATAGAAAGACTTCCTAAATTGCATACTCAGAAAGCTCCTAGTATTAAGAATTTCTTGTAGTTTACATATATTGCCTTATCTGTTCAATTATTTATGGGGTAACACGATTAATGTCTCTTGGAAATAGTGTTGATAATCTAACATTATCCTGGTTAAGAAGTTTACTTGTAAAACGTTCCAAACCCAATCCAAGTCCTCCATGTGGGGGCATACCATACTTATGCATCATCAGATAACTTTCAAACAATTCAATATTCATATTACGCTGTTTCATTTTTTGTAGCTGCTCATTATAATTATGAATTCTTTGTCCACCTGTAGTAATTTCAAGTCCACGATACAATAAGTCAAAGCTTAACGTTTCTTCCGGGTTACATAAATCCTCCATTGCATAAAATGGTCGTTTTTTGCTAGGATAGTGAGTAACGAAAACAAATTCCGAACCTGTTTCCTTTTTAATTATTTCAGAAAGCAGCTTTTCTTCTTCAGGTTCAAAATCCTCATAATCCTTAATTTCTCTGTTATATTCCCTGGAGATTAATTCTTTTGCTTCCATAAACTTGATAGATGGAATAGCTGTAGCATTCGGTAAATGTACATTTAATAGCTCCAGCTCATAGGAGTAATTTATCTCCAGCTCTGCCAATGCAAATTTGAGCATAAGTGCTTCCATTTGCATAATATCCTCGAAGCTATCTATATATCCCATCTCAAAATCAACGCTTGTATATTCATTGAGGTGTCTGGATGTATCATGCTTTTCCGCACGAAACACAGGTGCAATCTCAAAAACCCGCTCATATACTCCAACCATCATCTGCTTATAGAACTGTGGACTTTGTGCCAAATATGCATCTTTATTAAAATAGTTCAGGTGAAAGATATTAGCTCCTCCCTCTGCTCCTGCAAAAACAATCTTTGGCGAGTGTATCTCTGTGAATTTCTGTTCTAATAGAAACTTACGAAAACCATTACAAATACCCTCTTGAATCTTGAATATTGCCCTCTCTTTTTCATTTCTTAATGTTATAGGACGATAATCCAGCATATTTTCTAGGGATGTGTCAACTTTCTTATTATTTATAACAATTGGACTTTCTTCTTTAGGTTCCGACAGGATTTCAACATCAATCATTCGAAGCTCCCATCCTGTTTTTGAACGTTCCTCCCTAATCACATCCGCAGTCAGCTTAATGCAACTTTCTTCCTTCAGTAGTTCGAGATTGAAGGATGAGAATTCATCACTATATATGCATTGAATAACTGCTCTTTTGGTTCGAAGCAGCACAAAAGCAAAACCACTCATTTTGCGAATTTTATATACACTTCCATGAAGTTTAATTCTATCACCAATATGCTCTCTTATATTTTCAGTTTCCACATTAAGATTTTCAATAATTCCATTTATACTCTTCATTTTTAAACCTCCAAATAGTTATTGTACATATTCTAATATTGTAAATGTAATCTATATCCGGGTATACATCGTCGATATGTCTCAATTTATTGTCACATTTGATCACTTCCTTTCAAAATAAAAAAGAGCCCCATTAGTAATGATAATCTACCAATGTGGCTCTTCTATATATTTTCCACATAGGCACAACACTTTAAGCGCGTGCACCTATGATTCACTATCTCATAGATACAAGCGCTAAAAATCGTCGTCCCTATTCAGTTTATTCAACTGAGAATTCAACATAAAAATTACATCCCTTCAAATTTATCTGTAATTTTAGCATTAAACATCAATTTAGTCAACCATATATTAACAAAATATGGAGTTGATTCATCATACTGTATTTTTTTGCCTATTCCAATAAATCAACTTTTTGTATACATGAGAATGCAGAAGATTTTTCTACCATTTTAGCTATCTACCAAATGTTTTTTTTCTGTATTCCTTGGGTGTACATCCCATTACATCCCGAAATACTTTACTAAAATAGCTGCCGGAACAAAAACCACAGTTTTCACTGACGGTTATGACAGAATCGCTGGACTTGGCCAGCATTTGTGCTGCCATGCGGATTCTATAAGCATTAAGATATTCAATAGGGGACATGCCAAGATTATTCTTAAAACAGCGCAGACATTCACGTTTACTGACACTTGCAGACTTGGCAATCTCATCGAGCGCTACTTTCTGTTCATAATTATTCATAATATAATTAATCATCAGTTTAATACGTTCAATACTTATATCACTCTTATAATGACCTTTATTCCTAAGTTCCTCTGTGACATTGAACAGCATATACCAGAATGTCGAAAGATAATTGCGCACTTCGAATTCATATCCCGTCCCTGTTTTTTCATTAATTTCATAGGCATTGAGCAGACAGGTAATCATTCTGATACCGATACTATTATCAGGACGTATCGGGAATACCTGAATATCCTGACATTTGAGTATCGGCAGAAAATATTTCATTTCAAATATACTGTTATATATACCTGATAGAAAATGCATATCAAAGAGTTGGGCATACAATCTGCAGCCGCGCATACCATGATGTGCCCTTATCATATGCAGAGTATTTGCATTGACGAAGCAGGCATCTCCCTTTTTTAGCAGACACACCCCGCTGGACGTATGATATTCTACCTCGCCATTCTCTACATAGCAAATTTCTAAGGCCGAATGCCAGTGCCAAGGGATATATCCGCCCACATAGCCATCAGGATATGCAATAACAGACATGTATGGAAACTCTTTGGAATTAACCGGAACAATTTCTTCCCTATCATTTTTTAATTCAATCTGTGTCATAAAGAGCATTTGCTATCACCTTCTATAGAAATTATATACAATTCATTGCAAAATACGCAATATAATTATGCTTGTATGGCGTTATATTTATATTTTTAGGCCTGATAATATTAACTATCGGAAGCTGTTTTGCTTTCTATCATATGATTATTATCCCTACACCAAGTAATGCTTATAATATTTGTATACGTGACCGCAATCTAAAGCTGGCAATAATGTAATATTACCATGCGCTATCAATATGTTTTTCAGATCAGTAGGTATGATAATATAGAATTATAGTCAGGAAAAGAACTGCTGTTGCGCGGGCATACTTCTCATTGACTGATCTGTCGTGTAGTAGGAATCATTTTTAAAGGAAGGTGATCATATGGAATCTCATTTTGATTTTATACTTCCAGAGAAAATATCTTCTCTTTCTATAGGAGAAGTCAGAGAAATCATCCCTTATTGCTGGGTTACACCCATACCGGATACGGAACCTTGGATTGAAGGTGCCCTTATTCTTGAGGGCTCGCTGAAAATTGTAATAGATATGAATGTTATGTCGGGACTTGAGCCGATTGGATACAAGGGACAATTCATAATCACAACCTTTAAGGACATGGACATTGCGCTACATATAGATACAGGCGGACGCAACGTAACCATGAAGTTTGAAACATCTTTTCTATGAGTGGGGGCATCTGGTTTCGGACAGAATAAAAGAATGACACTTCTTATGATGTGTCATTCTTTTATTAAGCACGAGACGGCGCACGAGGTCCGGTGGACCTCGGTTTTGCGCGGACCGGAGCGGGGCGGAGACATTCGAACAAATCTCTGTACATACAAATACTGATAAATAGGAGGTTTGCGGCTTCTGTTATTTATCTGCACACATGATTGCACACATGGGATGAATGATTTTCAAATAGAAACGCTTATCTCTTTCTGGCTACAATCTTATTAATGGCATGATAATGTTTTGGGGCTCCAGGATGTTCATCCTCCAGGACAAATTCTTTATGGTCAATAACTTCCCAATCTTTATATATTTCTAATAATTCTCCTTCTCTGGCAAGCCCAATTGCATAATCTTTGATATCGTCTGATGCAGGCACTTTATCAGTGAATATTTGGATAATATGAAAACCACCACTATTAGTATGTTTTTTTGCATCGATTAAAAATTTATGCCATCCATCATTTTTTACGAAATGCAATGTCCCATAAGAAATTACGAGGTCATATTTATAATCCCACTGAAACATACATAAATCTTGAACAAATGCATTTATATTGACTCTTCTATTCTCTGCAATTTTAAGTACCTTTTTAATTGCATTTTCAGATAAATCAAATGCTGATACATCGTTAAAGCCGTTTTCGATAAGGAAGAAAGCATTTTTTGCCTCGCCACATCCTGCTTCAAGGACTTTCCCATGCTTGTTAAAAATTTCTACATAATCTTTAACTTCTGGATTAGGATTTGCACCAAAAGCAGAGATATTTTCATTTTTATAACTTTCTTCCCAAAAAGGTATTTTCTTATCTTCCATGTTCCTCTCCTTTTATTATCAAAATTTTATTAATTGTACTTTCCAAAAAATAATAAGTCAAATAATTCTATAAAAAGTGTATCTACGACACCTTAGTAAAAAGTACACTCATCTTGAAGCTGATATACCATAGAAGCATTGTGTATCCAACTGATGTTCCAAATCGAAGTTCGTATCGGAGAGAACGTAGCGCTTAAATTCTCTGACATCGAATATGGTAAGATAACAATCCAGAGAATGGAAGAGAAGGTATTTGTCTTTGATGGTGAGAGATTAACCGCAAGAGCTGTGACCTATTGGTTTAGTAAATATTGCAGAGATGCAGGATTTACATACAAGAGTCCTCATAGCACGAGAAGGAATACTGCAAGCCGATTAAGCAATGCGGGAATGACCCTTTGCGCGGACCGGAGCGGAGCGGAGACATCCGAACCATAATCCCATCCTACAAATACTGAATAGAAAGGGGTTCCATCCGCTTCTGATTTATGTGCACATAATTTTTTGTTCAGAAACAATATTATTAGTTCAAACTAAGTGCTACAAATTGGAATTCATTCTTCTGATATATCCGGTTTTTCTGAAACATAATCAGGAATGTGATCCATTATGTCTTGCAAAGATTCTGCTTTTTCCAACATCAGCATTGTTGCTTTATGGGGATTTGCATAAATACCATTAAAAAAATATTCATCATATTCCTTACGATTTTGGAATGCTAAAATTGGCTCATCAGTAGAAAATTGCGCATTAACACCTTGTTTATTTCCTCTTGCATCAAGTTTTATCCATTTATTATTTATAAACACTGCATTAAAAGCATGAACACAATACCCTAGTGAGTCATCATTTACAAGCGTTATACGCTGAAAACAAAATCCCGTTGGAATACCTTGAGAACGTAGTAATGCAGCAAGCAAATTGGCTTTTGCATGACAAATGCCTGTTTTATATAACAGTACATCAGATGCCTTTGCTACAATTATTTTAGCATTACAATCAAAAGAATGTGGTATTTCATCTCTTACAAACTCATATGCTACTTTTGTTTTTTTAATTTCAGTCATATCGGATGTAAATAATTTTATCACTTTATTTTGAATATTCTTCGAACTGTAATCAATATATTGGTCTTCTTTTAAAAATACTTCTAGCATGATTCCTCCTCAAATCAACAATCTACTATTAAATTTTGATTATATGTAAATTATTAAATCATAATACCATAACCAATAAAATAAATAAATAAAATTTTCCAATAATATGTGTACACCTTTTCTCTATGTGTTTGAAAGAGATGGCGAGAGATTCGCGGCGCACGAGGTCCGGTGGACATCGGCTTTGCGCTGACCGGAGCGGAGCGGAGACATTTGAACCGGCGACTCCTCGCAGTGTCTTTGCTTTGTAAAGTACACTCCGCAAAGCCACGGTAAGAATGCGAATGTCGGCGTGTGAGCCTCCATTTTTGTTCTTCCTAGGTTTACTCTGTGAGAGTTCAAATCTGGTCTTGACACAGAAAAAGAAAAGAACCTATGCTTCGCATAAGTTCCTTTCTTTTAAGCGCGAGACGGGATTCGAATTCTATCCCCTTATAAAAATACTGATAGCAAGGGACTTTCCAGCACATCCAATTTTTATGTACTCATGTAGGTATTCAATATCATTTATGAGCTACCAATATGGTTGTATTCTCTATGCGAAATACTTTTTCAACATACTGAAATCCAGCACTATTTAGCATTCCTATTTGATTTTCAATGGTACACGGAGTATCATAGTGGTAAAAATCCGTTTCTATGATATTTAGTTCTTTTCGTATACGTGCATTTTCTGAAAAATAAAAATCCTCCTCTTTTTGGGTTTCTACCATGTAATCACATTCAATATATATGCCATCAGGCTTCAATGCCTGACAAATTTTTTTGTAAAGTCCAATTTTTAAATCGTGTGAAAAGTGGTGCATTGTCTGAAAGGATATGATACATTCATACTTTCCTATTCCAAAGGGAACGTCAAAATAGCTACCGCATATGAGATTCATGGATTTATCAGGGTGCTTTAATTTCAATTTATCAAGCATAGCTTGTGTTAAATCAATTCCTGTTATATCTAAGTAAGGCATTTTTTTTAATAATTCGTCAAGCTCAAGACCTGTTCCACAGCCGAGGTCAAGCAGTGATTTACAGGATGTAGGAACAAGTTTTGACATTTCAACATATCCTTCTTTACATCCTATAACATTGGTAAGCATATGTTCATCATATCCATCTACACGTTCCGTAAAAAAACTAGACATTTTTTCCATAAAAATTCTCCTTGTTGTTTTATTCTATAAAAAAGTTTATCATTTAAATATACATAAGTCGACCGTAAATAAATTTATAAAAAAGTTTGGGCCAGTTCATACTGAACATGTAAATGTTCTCTCTATCAACATATTCTTGAATTAATTCTATGATTTCTACTGGCAGAATTTTATTTGCTCTGAAATAGCTCATTTTGCCCTACTAAGAATAATAACTTTTAGGAATAGCAATGGCTAGAACATTTACATAGCTAAGCTTAAATGATAATGAAATAAGCCATATAGATGCAGAATACTCCATGATGAGGTGAAATCGAAACAACGAAGTCCATACTGCGCATGGATCCTTCGCTGTTTTGATGTGAGGATGATGCAAAAGCGTCGCAGACCTCTCGCAGAGTGAGCAGGGCAGTTGCAGTTTAACTGCCCTAATGAGTTAATACAGACTATCTGAATTATAAGAGCTAAAACGAAATTCTGAAAATGTTGGATGAATTTTAAGCGCGAGACGGGATTCGAACCATAATCCTATCCTACAAATACTGAAAAGAAAGGGGGTTCATCCACTTCTGATTTATGTGCACATAATAGTTCACATATTTTTATTTATGAATATTCAATGACTTTTCATAGCTAATACGGCAAATTGGAACTTGTCTCATAAACAAACTAAATTTTTCCATCTCTTAATACTCTATGCATTAACAACCTTTTATTGTATTGTAATAAATCGCTTCATAAATCGTACGAACTCCACACCAAATCAAATAGACTGCAACAATCAATGAGCCTATAAAATCTAACCAATAAGAAATCTGTGTGGCTGGTGCTATAACGACCGACAATAATGCGATGGTTACACAGCTATCTACTAATGTTTTGGCACGATACAACCTAGATTGAACCTTCAAAATCGCATTTGGTTCTATTTTATTCAGATGCGTATACTTTCTCCAAAAAATAGAATTTGCAATCACTCCCATTATCGCAATTACCAATCCTGGGATAACATTTCCCTTATCTGAATTATCACTTATCAGTGTAAGTATTATCATAAAAATGCCACCTACACACATCATGGCGCCTACAAAAACATTAGAATCTCGTTCTAATGTTTGTTTCTTTTCTTCATTACAGACATCATCTTTTGCGGTAAGTTTATAGATAACAAAAGACATAATAATTGCCAATAACTCCGCGCTTCTTCGCACAAAATCCGCAATCTGTGTTGAACTTCGCCCACTCAACAATCCTAATCCTACCACTAATGGACCAGGGGAACTCATAAGTACTGACCATAGCAAAGTTCGTGCTCCCGACTTTTTATTTGACATAC
>JAEZJV010000030.1 GCA_023415635.1 Bacillota bacterium
AGAGACGGGCTTGAGAATAAAAGAAATGTAAGTTCTAGAAAGGTCAGTTATGAAATCCGACGTATCCAACAATATGTGGAAAGCGAATATATAAGGTTTGATAAGGACGGGCGATACAAGCTAATGAGCTTGTCATATGATTTTATGAGGCACCCGGATAATTTTTTGGTAAGTACATATATGACCAAGAGCTTTACCCGTGCGGATTTATTGACCTATTTTCTTACCCTTTTATATATCCAGGCACAAAATAAACCCTGTTCATTGAAGTGTATAGAAGACGGTCTTAACACCGAAGGATTAGTATCCTTTGATAAAATCAGCAGTAAGACCATTCAGAGAAAACTAACAGAAATGTGTGAAAGCATAGGAATACTCACTTGTGAGGTTGTGAGGAGAACCAAGTACTACACCATATCACATGACATACTACAAACACTGAATGTTGATGAACTAAAAGAGTTATTAAATGCAGTTAGTCTTTATAAAAATATTGTTTTTCCTGTAACCGCAGGCTATTTTTGCCTACAGACCATTAAGGACTATCTACACTACGAGCGCAAAACAAGTTATGAGGATAAAAATATTTTTAATTACAGGCACGTACACTTTCATCCTGTAATTGAAGAGCAGGTGCTGTGGGAGATTATCAAAGCTATTCACCTAAGGAGAAAAATACGAATAACATACAATTCACCCAAAAACATTAGTAACAGCAACAATAGGAAAATACTTAGCCCATATAAAGTAAAATATGATGTTCGACATGGACGTTACTATTTAATTTCTTTCAATAAGCATAACAGGTGTATTGTTTCAAGACTTGACCGATTGGAAAATGTGGAGCTGTTAGATGAACAATTCTGTAGAGAAGATTATGACGGAGATTACCGCTCTCATATGCTTTATAGTTGGTCAAGCGCGTCACTTAACCCGACTAATATGCCTGAAAAGGTCAGGCTTGAGGTTGTTGTAAATGAACCAGATGAAAACTATATTCTTGAAAAGATGAAATATGAGGCTCCGCATGGAGAACTAGAGAAGATAGGAAAAGGGCGTTACTATTTTACTTTGCTAGTAAATGACAGCTATGAAATTATCCCTTGGATCAGAAGTTATGCAGGGTATGTCAAAGTGATTGAAGGCAAGGAGCTAGAGAAAAAATTGTTGAATGACTGGAAGGAGACGCTTTCGAACTATGGAATTGTTCAATGAAGTAAAGAACAGATATTTTCAGTTGGTTTTTAGAGTTATTAATGAATGTGCTGATGGAAAGGCGAAAGCAGATTTGATCAGAATTGTGGACGATGGAGAATTTGAACAGAAACTGATTGGCAAAAATCAGCAATCCTTTGCAGACATTATTCTTAATAGAGGAAATAAAGACGAAAATCTGAACCTTTTGAATGAAAAGAAGGGCTTATATTATCCATGTGTTGATTCTAATGGGGAATTACCGCTTCCAGTCAGGTTTACAAATCTGGAAAAGGCCTGGCTCAAAGCTCTTTTAAATCAGCAGGAAGTAACATTGCTGCTTAGTAAAAATACACTTGATAAATTGAGTAAGGAGCTTGATGACTTCGATTCACCAATTAAGCAAGAATATTTTGAAACGACAAATTCAGTTAAATTACCTGAAATTAGACAAAGGGAGAATTACGAAGAAAACTTTAGATTAATACTTAAGGCGCTTATTTGTGAAAAGCCTATCAGATACAGTAATGTAGATAGAAATGGAAATATTCATTCAAACAAGCTGGCGCTTCCACTAGCTATTGAGTATTCAATGAGAGACACAAGATTTAGGGTGTCTTTGTTCTCAATAGACGATAATAGACCTGTTTTGGCCAATGTTTTTAGTCTAACAGATATAAATATAGTAGATGAAGATATAGGGATCGACCGGGAAAAAGCAAAAAAGTTACTGTTTGAGCTCAAATATTCTGATCAGCCTATAATATTGGAAGTCACTGACAAAAATTCTGCCATGGAAAGGTGCTTTATGTGCTTTTCTAGAATGGAGAGAACAGCCAGAGAACTTGGCAACAGCAAGTATGAGATAAGGTTGAATTATTATCTTTTTGAAGAGGAAGGCCTTATTCAAAACATCTTATCTCTTGGACCCTATGTGAAGGTTATTTCGCCTCAAAGAATTGCGAATGAAGTGGTTAAAAGAGTTAAGAAAGCTATTAGCCTATAGTAGCAGAAATGCCGTGGAGCGATTAAGAATAATGCTGAAATGCCATGCGTCACAAAGAATCTGCCGAAATGCCGTTGATTGAAAAATAATGAATATAATAGATTATCGTAAAAAGTTTGCAAGGTTTTATTATTGCAAACTTTTTGTCTTTTAAGTATAAAATTATCCTAGTATACTGAAATTGTTCCTGATTCCTAAGGCAAAGATTTCTGAATGGTCTTGCGGTGCCTCCTTCTTTATTTGTTTGGGGTATACCGGGAAGTGGAACTCAATTAACCTTAGTGTCGGAGGTTCAACTCCTCTATTACCGTAAGGTAATTAGCTCAGTGGAAGAGCATAAGGCAATGAAAAGGGGTTCAAGTCCCCATCAGACTTTGGATCTGATTGCAGGTTGCAACTCTATGTTAATGGAGAAAAACACATCAAATCTTTTGAAGGAATCCTCACCTTTTGGTTGATTTTTAACCTTAAGACCGGGAGATAAGCCTTGAAGTGTTCGGATACCGGGTGTGACAAACCGAAACTCATTCATGATGTTATCTGACAATTCAGAATTCTTGAATTATCAGATAATAATGATTTAACTTCGGAATGTAATATCCTTAAGCAACACTCCGCCCAGAACTCGGGAGGGTTCCTGAGAAGGATTACAAAGATGTATTAAAGAAAGGATGGATAATTATGAAAGTAACAATTAAAAATGATGAAAGAGGCTTATTATTTAAGGACGGAAACTATGTTAAATGCCTAAAGCCCGGCAAATATAGCCTTAATCCATTTGTTAGGTATACAGTTGCTGTAGAGGACGTAAACAAGGTTTTTGAAACAGTTGGCAGGAACTTATCCATTTTTCTAGAGGACCAGGAGCTGCTGAAGGAACTATTGGTTGTTGATGTTCAAGATTATGAGCTAGCAATACACTTTGAGGACGGTAAACTTTCAGAGGTTTTAAAATCCGGCAGGTATGCTTTCTGGAATGTGCTTAAAAAGCATGATTTCCTAACAATTGATGTTAGAAATCCAGAGGTTAGGGACATTGACGCCTCAATATATAATAGCCCAAAGCTCTCAGGTGTTGTTGGTTATTTTGAAGTGGAGAGCCATGAAAAAGGTATTCTTTACTACAATAATGTTGTACAAAAAACATTGGAGCCAGGCAGATACTTCTTTTGGAAAGGCCCTGTACATACTATCGTAAAGAAAGTTGACCTTAGACAACAACAATTGGATATGACAGGTCAGGAAATCATGACGGAGGATAAAATAACTTTAAGGTTGAACTTTGTATGCCATTACAAAATTACAGATCCCTTAAAGGTAGTTGAAATAAAATCCCTTGAAGCTCAACTCTACATAGTTTTACAGCTGATTTTAAGAGAGTACGTAGGCGGTATGAAGCTGGACGATCTGCTTATGAAGAAGCAGGAAATCGGTAGCTATGTGCTTGATAAGCTAAAAGAGATAAGTAGCAACTATGGTGTAGAGTTCCAGTTTGCCGGTGTAAAGGATATTATTTTACCAGGCGAAATAAAAGAAATATTAAATACTGTATTAATAGCAGAAAAAAAGGCCCAGGCCAATGTTATAACAAGAAGAGAAGAAGTTGCTTCAACTAGAAGCCTTTTAAATACCGCAAAGCTTATGGAGGAAAACCAGACACTTTATAGACTAAAGGAGCTTGAGTTCCTTGAGAAAATATGTGAGAAAATAGGCAATGTCTCGCTGACAGGCGGCGGTAGTCTATTGGAGCAATTGAATACCTTGCTTTCAAATAAGACATTTGATATGCAGAGTAAGGCATAAGTATAAGATTTTTCTATGATGTCTCCCTTGTTGATGATATATTAGCGAGGGAGACTTATTTATTAAAAGAAGGTGAAAAAATGATAGAAATCAAAGGAAAATACAATTCAGCAAAAGTCTTTACCAATAATTTGGAGCAAAGGGCTGCGGGACAGATACTAGAGCTATGTAATCAAGAGTTCTCTAAAGATAGCAAAATCAGAATAATGCCGGATACTCACGCCGGAGCAGGCTGTACTATCGGAACTACTATGACCATTAAGGATAAAATAGTTCCAAACCTTGTGGGAGTTGACATCGGCTGTGGAATGTTTGTTAGCGTATTGGGAAAAACAGAGATTAATTTCAAGAGGCTTGATGAAGTTATTCGGAGCTGTGTTCCTAGCGGTTTTGACGTACGTGAGAATCCTCATGAATATAATGCATTTGTGGATATACATAGCTTAAGATGTAAAGAGCATGTAGATTTGAAAAGGGCATCTCTAAGCATAGGCACCCTAGGAGGTGGAAATCACTTCATTGAAATGAATGTTGACGATGATAAAAATGTATATTTAGTTGTACATTCAGGTAGCCGCTATCTAGGTAAGCAGATCGCTGAATATTATCAGAATAGGGCAACGAAAGAAATTGTAAAGAAAAGTAATGATGAGATTATTTCCGTATTAAAATGCCAAGGCAGAGAGCGGGATATTCAGAAGGAGATTGAAAAATCGAGAACTGATATAAATGACTCTTTAGCCTATGTTCAGGGCCAGACTTTTGATGATTATATTCATGATATGATGATTGCTCAGTTGTTTGCAGAATTCAACAGGAAAGCTATTGCGGAGGTTATTATTCGCAAAATGAAATTTAATGTTATTGATAGTTTCACTACAATTCATAATTATATAGATATGGATGAAATGATTCTGAGAAAAGGCGCCATATCTGCAAAAGAAGGCGAAAGAGTAATAATTCCTATTAATATGAGAGATGGAAGTATTATCGCTACAGGCAAGGGAAATATTGATTGGAACCAATCAGCCCCTCATGGCGCAGGCAGGTTAATGAGCCGAAAGCAGGCAAGACTTAACTTGTCATTGGAAGAGTTTAAAAAGTCGATGGATGGGATATATACTACATCACTGTCAATGGATACACTAGATGAAGCTCCGTTCGCGTATAAGCCCATCGAAGAGATAATTACCAATATTCAAGATACTGTTGAAATCCATACAATAATCAAACCTATTTATAACTTTAAGGCATCTGATGATTGACAAATAGATGTAAGTTATACTTTAACTTTATGCCTACCGAGTTTATACTAAATATAAATAAGGTTGGTGAAAATATGAATTTAATAGACTCTATAATATTTGATCTGGATGGGACTCTTTGGGATGCAACTGACATTACATTCAGGGCGTGGGAAAAGATATTGAAGGATAGGAAAGAAATCAAGGAACCAATAACCCTTGAAATGTACCAAAGCGTTCAAGGTATGCAGGCTGCTGAAATAGGAGCAAAGTTCTTTCCATACTTATCGGAGAAAGACCAAATGGATTTGGTTAATATCTGTTGCGAGGCAGAAAATCCTTTGATACTAAAAGAAGGTGGTATTCTATATAATAATCTTGAGTCAACGCTGAAAAAACTTGCGGAGCGTTATCCATTATTTATAGTGAGCAACTGTCATGATGGCTACATAGAAGCTTTTCTGGAATATCACGAACTGAGCCACTATTTCAAGGATATCGAAAGTGCAGGGGCGACTGGATTATCAAAGGGTGAAAACATCAAGCTGATTATCGAGAGAAATCGACTTAAGCATCCAATCTATGTGGGAGATACTGAAGGTGATTGCAGCAGTGCTAGGCAGGCAAAGGTGCCTTTTGTGTTTGCAAGCTACGGCTTTGGAAGTGTAAAAGATTACGATATGAAGATTGATGACATAACTGATTTATTAAAAGTTGTTAGTCAAGATAATTAGCAAGGATAGAGTTTTCAAAAAGGTATAAGCCAGAGTGCTTGTAAAGAATGTAGGGGGAAAATATGCAGATACAAATTGCTGACAAAAGTGACCTGAATGGATTACTTTCACTATATACACAATTGCATAACAATAAAATGCCGAATATAGATGATGGGCTACTTTCTATATGGAATGATATT
>JAEZJV010000044.1 GCA_023415635.1 Bacillota bacterium
TCTTTGACTGCTGTTCTCCCTGACTTAGGATCAAACCATGTAATCTCATTCACATAATTTCCATTAGATATTTGTTTTGCTTTACTCTTATAATACCAACCACTCGCTGGATCTAAGACAAACCCAATCGGAATCACAGGCTGTTGCATTACAGTATGTTCAAACTGTGGTTTTACTGGCTCAGTTATTATCTCATGAGCTTGAGAATTGACCTGTTGTTCTGCTACTTGTTCAAACTGTGGTTTTACCTGCTCAGTTATTATCTCATGAACCTGAGGTTTGACCTGCTGTTCTACTACTTGTTCATACTGTGGCATTACTTGCTCAGTTATTATCTCATGAGCCTGAGGTTTGACCTGCTGTTCTACTACTTGTTCAAACTGTGGTTTTACTGGCTCAGTTATTATCTCATGAACCTGAGGGTTCACCTGTTGTTCTACTACTTGTTCAAACTGTGATTTTACTGGCTCAGTTATTATCTCATGAACCTGAGGATTCACCTGTTGTGTCACTGAATGATGAAGTTGTGGATTTGTTTGCTCTATATTAGATGGTTGAACCTGTGGTTTTACTTCTTCTTGATTATGTACATTTACTTCGTTTGGCATCTTCACGATCATGCGTTGCGCACCACACATTGAACAAAACAAATCTTGATCACTTTTAAATTTTGTACCACATCTGCTACAAAACATCCCTTATTCCTCCTAAATTACATATAATCTAGAATATTCTTCCTTTTTCCACTTTACCATGTAAAATGATCATTTGTCAATCATATCAAAAAAAGTACAACACCAAATGGTAAACTTAATCCTATGTATTCTAATGGGATTAGTAATCAAATTATGTATAAGAAAAACCACTGTCATAACATAGCTTTCTATATTATCTATGGATTGACAGTGGTTACTTTCTTTTATTCTATTCTAATCATTTCTATTACATGAATATTATTCCTTTGGTAGAAGCGACAAATCTGAGGACATAATCTCCCATTGATGCCCATCAAGGTCTGCAAAACGATCATAGTACATCCATCCATGATCAGTTGCTTCTAAATAATGTGTTCCTCCATTGGCAATTGCTGTTCTTATGATCTCATCCACTTTGTCACGACTTCCCACATCAATGGCTAAAAGTACCTGAGTCGTTAATCCGTCTGCTATAGGTCGATCGGTAAAGGTGGCAAAGGACTCATGTGGTAATAGCATCGCATATATTTGATCCTCCTTGAGTATCAGGCATAAGCCATTATCAGGATCACTGAATTGTTCATTAAAACCAAAGCCCAATGCTGTCCAAAAGCTTCTAGACCTATTGAGGTCCTTCACTGGTAAATTAATATAAATAGATCCAATACTTGTATTCTGGTTCATAAAAGCACTCCTTTCCTATTGATAGTTACTCCTAAAAGCCCAATACTGCTAGGCCATACTCATAGCCTTTGAAGTAAAAAATCAAAGCCTACATGCTCCATATTAATTGTAATGTATCAAATTATGTCAAGGTTATTCCATCAATCTATAAATTTAATTCCTACAATTCATATCTGATTGATTACCATTATTATACACAATTATGTTAATATTGTCAAATCAGTATTCTTTTAGGATCTGTCATAGCATATTGTTGATAAACAGGTTGATAAACAGATAAAAAAAGCACTATTTCATCGTTGTTTAGCGATAAAATAGTATAATATTTTGTGGTGAAGCTTTTAAGATTAAATTTCAAAGTTTATTTCATAAGTATCGATGAAAGGAGGGAAATACTGTCCCTCCCTTGCATTATGATTGTAAAAAAAATTCAAACTAAATCATAAAGAAAATATTTTTATTTTATACTTTCACATAACTCTTTCATTTTTATAAAAGCCTTATCTTCTTCTGCTTGTAACAATTCAACAATTTCTCTTACTTCTGCTATATGTTCTTTCATAAACTCTTCATTATCTATAAGCATTCGATAAAATCCACTAATCTCTTCTTTTTGCTTTTCGGTTAATTCGCCGTTTTCTCCATAATTAATAAAACTTATCGAGTTAAATATTGTGCCAACCTCACCAATCGCGTAATTATAAGCTTTTGGAATGTCCATCTCATCATATTGTTGATATAGAAACACTGCATTATTTATCGCTAAATCCCATACTTTTCTTAATTCTGTCGTTCGGTTTCTATTATAAATACTTAGACTAACGATTGCTACATTAATAATTAATGATAAAACTAAAATTGAAATAAGTATTTTGTTCTTTCTCATCCCATCCCCCATATACAATATCTCTTATACTGTAAATAATTGCAAATTATATATGGTAATATTATACATAATATCTTTGCTTATAATCAATACATTTTTCATCTACACCTAAATTTATAAATGAGCATAGGAATAAAAGGGTAAGTTCATTTTTATGTCACTATGCTACAATTACAAATAAACGATAATATCCCATGTTATCAAGAGTAAATTTTAATAAATACTAAAAAAACAGGAATTGGAAAAACGACCTACTATTCCATTAGTCAAGTAACTTATCTTAAAAATCTCAGTAGCACTTTGGAAATTTATGTTATATAATACCAATATACTTAAGTCGTAATTGTATTAAACTGCGAACTACAAACTTGAATTTGTGGAGGTAAAGAATAATGGGTAAAAATGAAAGATTTGAAAAGATATATTCACAAGGAACTATAAATATTACTGAAATTTGGG
>JAEZJV010000005.1 GCA_023415635.1 Bacillota bacterium
GTAGGTGGTTGTTTACATTATAACAGAAATCAGCCATTATTACCTAAAAAAATATGATGTTTTAAGCGTTTTTTAAAGGGTAGTGGAATTTAGTTTTGCACCGGAATTTACTTTTTCAAGTCAGCACTTATACAAAATCACCGGCCAGGATTTTGCTATCCCGGTCGGTGATTCTTAATTAATTAGGCTATTCAATACTATTTGCTGCCAGACATCTGCTGTTCCTGCTGTCTGATCATACGTTTCACCATTTCTCCACCAACAGAACCATTCTGCTTGCTGGTTAAATCGCCGTTGTAACCTTGTTTTAACGGAACGCCGATTTCGTTAGCAATTTCCATCTTAAAACGGTCAAGTGCTTCCCTTGCCTGAGGAACTTCTACTCTGTTTGATCCACTATTGTTACTTGCCATACTATAATTCACCTCCATAATTTAATATCAAAGCAATCAAGAACAAAAACAACATATTGTAGGTTCAGCGGTTACTACATTAAGTACGTTACCGCAATTGATTCTGTTTTGCTTGCCTGTAATCATATTGTTTACACCTTAAGTAATTATTATGATGGTAATTATTGTGTAGCCAACCACATTTATATAATTTCATTTTTTATCTGACATAAATTCTTTTCTCCATTATTTAATCTATACTTGAATTACTATAAATAATATATCATAAGATACATAGGATATTGAACGAATGCAGTCAATGCTTCTGATTCACAGATGTATCTCTGGCGCTATGCTTATATCATTACAAATGTGGCTTATGATTATTCCATTATCCTGCTTTTTTTTAATTTTTTTGGAACTGATTTAGACAGGATATTCTTCGGTATTTTAGTGCTTTTTTCATCCTCTTTAGTGCTTATTAAGGGTTACACGCTTTACTTGCATAAAGGTTTGCGTTATACTGTTAAGGATGAAATTTTAGGGTAGGAAAGCGAGGAACCATTATGAAAATAGTAGTATTGGCTGGAGGCACCAGTACAGAAAGAGATGTATCCCTGTCAACGGGTACGATGATCTATAGTGCATTAAAAAGCAATGGTCATCAGGTTGTGTTGCTTGATGTATATCTGGGGTATGAGAGTGATATCGCAGATCCATTTGAAATAGATAAGGATTGGGCTGGCAATATCGGTACAATTAAGGAGAATAACCCCGATATCACTGAAATCAAAGCCTTACGTAAGGATCAGTCCGATTGCTTCTTCGGACCGCATGTGATCGACATCTGCAGCAAATCGGATATCGTATTCATAGCCCTGCATGGCGAAAACGGTGAGGATGGCAGGATACAGGCAGCCTTCGATTTGATGGGAATTAAATATACCGGCACAGATTATACAAGCAGTGCTTTAGCTATGGATAAAGCAATTGCAAAGGAATTATTTTCATATTATCATATTCCCACACCGGAGGGTATCCGTGTCAGAAAGGGTGAAGCCTATCATTGGAATACCTATCCCTGCGTGGTCAAGGTATGCAACGGCGGTTCCAGTGTGGGCGTCTCCATTGTCAATACCACCGAAGAGATGGAAGCAGCTCTTGCTAATGCATTTATCTATGGAGAAGAAGTAGTCATCGAGCAATATATTAAGGGGCGCGAATTTTCCGTTGGCGTTATCGACGGAAAAGCACTTCCTGTTATTGAGATTGCTCCTATAGAAGGCTTCTATGATTATAAGAATAAATATCAGGCTGGCAGCGCTATTGAGACCTGTCCCGCACTCCTTAGTGAGGAAATTACTATAAGGATGCAGACAATTGCCGAAGAGGTATTTTGCGCACTCCGGTTAAAGACCTATGCCCGTATTGATTTTATGCTTAGTGAACAGGAAGAGATCTTCTGTCTGGAAGCAAATACCCTGCCGGGTATGACTCCCACCTCCCTGCTGCCGCAGGAAGCCAAAGCAATTGGAATAGATTTCACTGCATTATGCGAGAAGATAATTGAGATATCCATGGCCAAATATCATACAAAATAATCGGGGGACGGATTATGAAAAACATGACATTGACAAATATTGCAAAGGCCTGTGGTGGTCGGCTTTATCCAGATGATAATCCGCAGCAGGAGGCTTTAGGTCTAGTAATGGACTCACGTCTGATACAGAAGGATTATATATTCCTGGCATCTGTCGGTGAGCGAGTTGACGGACACAGCTTTATTGATGAGGTTTTTGATAAGGGGGCTCTTGCCGTCATCTGCGAGAAAGCTCCCATTAATCCTATGGGACCCTATATACTGGTTGATAGCAGCTTACAGGCACTGAAGGATATCGCTGCCTGGTACCGTACACAGCTGGATATTAAGGTTATCGGAATCACCGGGAGTGTCGGGAAGACCAGTACCAAGGAATTCATCAGCAGTGTACTGGCACAAAAATTCAAGGTACTGAAGACAGAAGGAAACTATAATAATGAAATCGGTCTTCCCCTGACGCTGCTGAAGATAACCGAGGAGCATGAGGTAGCCGTACTGGAAATGGGGATCAGTAATTTTGGAGAAATGCACCGGCTTAGCCGAATTGCCCGACCGGATATCTGTGTGCTGACGAATATTGGTCAATGCCACCTTGAAAACCTTGGTTCAAGGCAGGGAATTCTGAAGGCAAAATCGGAGATCTTTGATTTCATGAGCGAGAACGGATTTGTTTGTGTTAACGGAGATGATGATATGCTGGTCACTCTGCAGGAGGTAAAAAACCGGAGACCAATCCGCTTCGGTCTTCATCAGGAGAATGATATTTTCGCTTCCGATATGATAAACAAGGGATTGTTTGGAAGCTGCTGCAGCATACATGCAGGTAATAATACCTTTATGGCGGAGATCCCTCTTCCGGGCAGTCATATGGTATTGAATGCATTAGCAGCAACAGCAGTAGGGACTCTGCTCGAAGTAACCCCGGATAGAATTGCATATGGAATTAAAGCAGTAAAACCTGTAGGTGGAAGAAGCAATATCATCCGGCTGGAGCATTATACTGTTATCGATGATTGCTATAATGCCAACCCGGTATCCATGAAGGCCGCCCTAGACTTACTCAGCATGGCAGATACCCGCAAGGTCGCTTTGCTTGGAGATATGGGTGAATTAGGAACGAATGAAGCCTCTCTTCATAGGGAGGTGGGTGATTATGCCGTCCTCTCCGGAGTGGATCTGCTGGTCTGTATCGGACAGCTCTCCAGAAATATGTATGAGAGTGCCAATACTGCCATAAAAAAAGCAAGCGGCTCCAAGCGACAGGAAGTTCTGTTCTTTGAGACCCGGCAAGAGCTGATGGATACTTTGCCGGACATTCTGAAGGAGGGTGATACTATTCTGGTAAAGGCTTCTCATTTCATGGGCTTCGAGCAGGTAGTCAATGCCATTCGTTAGAACAATAGGATTTGGGACATTTTCAGCCAAGGTTTAATACTACCCAAATGCTTTTCCACATATATTATATAAAATTAATGCTGGGATTGGATTTGTATGGAAATTCTCAAGAACCTGAATAACCTTTTATGGGGTATTCCTCTACCCATTCTACTCTTTGGCTCCCATCTTTATTATACCTTCCACCTAAAAGGTGTACAGAAGCATATCGGAAAAGCAATCCGTATCTCCTTTCGGCCAGATAATGAGGGCGAGGGTGATTTAAGCGGCTTCGCTGCCCTATCAGCCACTCTTGCGGCAACCATCGGTACCGGCAATATTGTTGGCATCTCTACAGCAATTGCTCTCGGAGGTCCCGGAGCAATCCTCTGGTGCTGGCTAACCGGCATTCTTGGCATGGCAACCACCTACGCGGAATGCTTTCTCGGCATCAAATATCGGAGAAAAACCTCGGACGGGACTCATATCGGCGGTCCGATGTATGCTCTGGAATACGGTTTAAATCAAAAGTGGCTGGCAGTAATCTTCTGTATATTCACCTTAATTGCTTCCTATGGCGTCGGTTGTTCCACCCAGGCACGGGCAGTTACCCAGACTGTACATACCCTATGGGGCCTTCCCGAATATGCGGTCGGTATGGCTGTCGCTGTCTGTGTCGGCTTGGTCATTGTCGGTGGTATCAAGTCGATCGGCAGTATATGCAGCAAACTGGTTCCGGCTATGAGTATTTTTTATATCTTAGGCTGCATGATTTTACTGATTATCAACCTACCCTATCTTCCCTCCGCTGTCAGCTGCATCCTGCATTCTGCTTTTCATCCTGCTAAGCTACCTGCGGCAGTCGCAGGAGGATTCATCGGAAGCACGATACAATCAGCTGCCAGATATGGAATTGCAAGGGGCCTTTTTACCAATGAGGCTGGCCTGGGGACTGCTGCCATTGCAGCCTGCGGAGCAAAAACCAGTAAGCCCGGAAGACAATCCCTGATCTCCATGAGTGCAACCTTCTGGGATACGGTGGTAATCTGTGCCATCACCGGATTGGTCATCGTAACCAATCTGATAAAGCGGCCCGAATCGGTCCATGATTATTCCTTTGCAGAGCTTACTACTGCAGCCTTCGACATACTTCCCTATGGTAAATTGCTTTTGGGCCTTTCCCTAATCGCATTTGCCATAGCAACCCTAATCGGCTGGTCCTATTTCGGTGAAAAAGCGGTAGAATACCTATTCGGAAAATCCGGAATCGGCACCTACCGCATTTGCTATATTATTATGATTTTTATTGGCTCCATATTATCCCTGGAGTTGGTCTGGGAACTGACTGACCTGGTTAATGCGTTTATGGCTCTCCCAAATCTGGTCTGTCTCTATTTTCTGAGAAAACAGGTGATTGCCTACGAGGATGAATAAGTAAAGCTGTTCTCACCAAAGCAAATCGTCATAATGTCTATACTGAATCTGCTTCGAAATTTTTCTTGCTTCCTCTGAACCCTTAAGCTCACGAATAATTGCCAGCGAAAAATCCGTGGCTGTGCCCATCCCTCTTGAAGTGATGAAATTGCTGTCAACCACAACATCCTCCATCATAACCGTTGCACCCTGAAGCGCTTCCTCATATCCGGGATAACAGGTGGCTTTTTTCCCTTCCAGTAACCCCTTGGTACCCAGCACTCCGGGAGCTGCACAGATGGCTGCCAATTTCTTTTTCTTTGCCGCAAAGTCCTTTAACAGAGCATCCAGTCCCGGATGCTCTGCAAGATTTTTTGCGCCTGGCATCCCACCCGGCAGTACGAGCATATCGGCATCGGAATAATCCAAATTACTAAATAAAGCTTCTGCTACGGTTGTAATCCTATGGGCCCCGGTTACCAGCATATTACCGGTCATAGATATCATTATGATCTCTATATCTGCTCTTCTTAATAAATCAACCACGGTTAATGCTTCGATTTCTTCAAAACCATCTGCCAGAAATATATATACTTTTGCCACTTCAATTACTCCTTCCGTACCTTATTACTATCATTATAGAATTTCCTTCTGTGCAAATCAAGACCCATCCATTCGTTTTCTTTTTATTATTCTACTCAATCATAAGATTCATAACACCGACATTTTTTAGACTCAGCATGGGCTTACAATTATTTGAATGAGACATTCTGCCTACAGGTTCGATACAAAGGATATAATAATCATCATAAGGAACGCTGAATTCAAAGCAGCCGCAGTGGCCGATACAGATACAATAAAGCAGCTCTTTATCCTTTAAACAACCACGGTACAGCTTGATTTTCCACTCGTGCTGACAGTTGCAGCAACATCCCCAGATACATCCGTAGATAATGCCCGGTTCAATCAAGCATTCCTCTTCACACTCTTTTTCTTCCTCACGCGGCACGATTATGGGAATCGGTACCGGTTTTATGATGATATTCGTTCCTTCCGGACAAGGCTTCGGTGCCGGGCAGGGCTTTGGTGCCGGGCAGGGCTTTGGTTTCGGGCAGGGCGGCGGTGTCGGGCAGGGCGGCGGTGTCGGGCAGGGCGGCGGTGTCGGGCATATCGGACAAGGCTGTTGTTCAGGTACCGGCAGAGGCGCAGGCTGCGGAGTTGGAGCCGGTTGCGGCATAGGCTGTGGCATAGGCATCGGTCTTGGCATAGGCCGTGGTGCAGGTGTAGGCTTCGGCACTGGCATAGGTAATGGTGCCGGGGCAGGTTGCGGAGAAGGGATGGCGGCTACCTCACCGCAGCTTAAGCCGCCGACAAACGGGTACCAATGAAATTCAAAGCCGCTGGCCGGATTAACTGTAAAGACTCCCAGTGCTGCATTACCGCTAACGGTACCTCCGGTATTATGAGCATGAAACATGGCTTTGGGGGCAAGAATACTACCCCATATAGCAGCCGGGACTTCCATATAGATATGCTCGGCATCTTCAAATACATAGAGAGTACGCTCCGCCATTTTTTCCGCACCCCAGAGACCATATTGCATATGCGCATTCGGACCTGTTCGAAGTATAACAACTGCCAAACTTCCCTGCGGTATCTCAAAACGGATCTCCTTATTCAGCAAGCCGTTTGGCGATACATCAATGCGGAACACGTTCTGCTTAGGATCATTCCCACGCAGTATCCATTCGTGGTAGTGCTCTGTAACCGTTCCGTTTGGCTGAAGACTGACAATGCAGTCAAAGGAATTCACAATACTGTTTTTTGCATCAGTAAAGAACCCATTTACATTGGCATGTATTCTTCCTGCAGGAATATATCTGGGTACATCGTAACTTGAAATAGCATAATAGGTATCACGATCACTTACACGCCAATATCTGCTACCGTTATCTGCGTGATACAAATCAGTCAGTACTCCGACTTGATTCGGTGAACCATCTTTCCCGATCATATAGGTACTTCCACCTGCCGCTCTGAAGCTTCCACCGGCAACTACGTGTCCATTCACTACAAGCGGTCCCTGCATCGCTATATTTCGTCCTACAAGAAAACTTACATTTTCAGGCGTATAGCTGTTACCGTTTTGCTTGGGATTATTGCCGAAAGCCAGTGTTAATCCTCTCGGACTGGTAAAATTACCACCAACTGCCATAGCACCTTTCGTATCTACAATGTTATTTGCGTCTCCGAAGACAATTGCATTAAAGTAAAAGGCGGTTCCAAAGGGCTGACCCACGATATCATACCATGTAATATCATCATAAGGTATCCCAGCCCCGAAATACGCCTCTCTATCATAATTGCTGTTCATAGTTACCTCCTTGAAATACGGTTAAATTCCGATAATCCAATATCTCAATTACAGTTTATTCACCAAAAGGATATTCGTGCACAAAAGGGGAGGATACCAATCTATTTCGATATCTGTGCTCAAAAAAAGGATAAGCCTATGCCTTTGGCAGCTGCCTAAATAACCCCTTGGCAGAACAGTCCTAAAGACATTTACTTATCCTACTTTCTTTTTACCGTAGATTGTTATCATAATGAAAAACTATTTCGACATCAGGTAATTCTCGAACTTCTTGATATGATCCTTCTTCCCTACCACAACAACAATATCATTCTCTTGTAATACAAGCTCTGCAGTAATATCTGTTGTCGTTTTATTGTCATGTTCCAGGGCAATGATATTCAGCTTGAACTTCTTGCGAACTCCGGCCTGAAGAACAGTCTGGCCTGCAATTTTATCCGTCAGCTTTAGCTCTGTAATTGTAATATCATCATTTAACGTAATATAGTCCAAAACTCTGGAGGAAAGCAGACGGTTGGCTAACCGGATTGCCATATCATGTTCAGGATAGATTACCTCCGCCCCCAGCTTCTCAAGAATGCTCCCCTGTTCCAGACTGAGAGCTTTTGCAATTACCCTCGGGACTCCCATACTAATTACATTCAGTGTAGTTAATATACTTACATCCACCTTCTCTGCAATACATATTACCACTGTCTCACAATTCTGAATACCGGCTTGCTCTAAAGCCTCCTTTGACAGTTCCCCAACTACCAGAGCATTGTCCGTCAAATGACGAATTTGTCTGATCTTATTCTCGCTGCTGTCCAGTACCAAAACCTCTCTCTTGGCCTCAGCAAGAGTCGTAGCCAAGGAAGTACCGAAACGTCCTAATCCTATAACCCCGAATTCTATGGATGGTTTATGCATCCCCATATTCGCCCCCTCCTCACACTATAGTGAAACACTTCCTAAGAGTTAATTAATCCTCGGATTGTTGATCCGCTATCTTTCCAATATACAGCTTAACTTTATCAATACGTTTATTCTTTATGTTTTCTAATTTGAAGACAAGATTCTCTATTTCAATGGTACGATCATCATTTTCTTGCGGTATGCTTCCAATATGATCGATGAGGTATCCGGATATAGTATCATAATTTTCAGAATAAAGCTCCAAATCCAGATGATTGTTAATCTCATCCAGAGTCACCATGCCATCGATCAGAAAGGTGGAATCGTCTAGCTTCTTTATCTTAAAATGTACCGTATCATACTCATCTTCAATATCGCCCATTACCTCTTCTACCAAGTCTTCCATCGTTACTATTCCTGAAAAACCACCATATTCGTCTATCAATATGGCAATTTGCTTTTTCGACTGCTGAAGCTCACGCATTAAATCTTTGATTATCTTACTTTCAGGTACAAGATATGGCTTCTTCATGATATTTCTGACATCCACATTCTTATAGCCCCGTCTTACTGCTTCCTTTAAAAAATCCTTGATATAGAGCATACCGATAATATTATCGATATCCTCCTCATAAACAGGAATACGGGTATACTTAGTCTTCATCAGCTCCTCCAAGTATTCCTCCTTCGGTTCTGCGATATCAATTGCAAAAACGTTTATTCTGGGGGTCATGATCTCCTTGGCAACCTTTTCATCAAATTCCATGATTGAATTAATCATTTCCTTCTCTTTTTTATTCAGGACACCATGGGCCTGACCCTCATTTACGAGAGAAATCAATTCCTCTCTTGATAATATCTCCTCTGTATCTCCCTCTCTGATACCGAAGGGTCTCGTAACCAAATTAGTGGATAACGTCAGCAGCTTGATAAAAGGAGCAGCAATCTTTGATACTGCCCTAATCGGCTTCACGCAAAACATACTGATGGCCTCCGGTTTCTGCATCGCCACCTTTTTCGGAACCAGCTCACCAAATACCAGAGTGAAATACGACAAGATCAAGGTTACGGCAATCAATGCGATTTGGTTACCGTATGCTATATTATGCGCCTCAAGCCAAAGACCAAGCGTTTGTGATAATCCCGAAGCAGCCGAAGCACTGGAGAAAAAACCTGCTAAAGTAATCGCTACCTGAATTGTCGACAGGAACTTAGTAGGCTCCTCTACAAACTTCATAACAAGCTTTGCACTCTTTTTTCCTTCCTCTGCAATTCTTCTTATCTTGGACTTATTTGATGATACCATGGCCATCTCTGCACACGAAAAGAAAGCATTGACCATAGTTAGTAATACTAAAATTATTAGCTGACCTAATATTATGCTAGTATCAGACGACATTTTTTATTCATTCCTCCAAGTAACGTCACAATATTAAGACGTGTTATTTATAGCTGTTATTCATTAGATGATACAAAAATAAGTATATCATAATTTACTGTTGATTACCAAGTATATATTCAATGGTTTACATAGTTTTCATATTTTCCTCATTCAGAGAATTATTCATCCAATATTATATAAAGAAAATTTTCCCAAAAGATAAAGCAAGAGGTTTCTACAAAGCTGTGAATTTGCATAAACCTCCAGGGTAAATCCTATTGTCTTGTTAAAAAGATTTCCAGTTTATTGATATTTTCACGTTTACCTATAACAACGATGTTATCCCCTTTACTTAGTATAAAATCCGGAGAGATTTCAGTCGTTGTTTCCCCGTTATGCTCCAATGCAATGATGTTGAGATTATATTTTTGTCGAAAGTTAGCCTGCTGGATACTTTGATTAACCAGCTTATCCGTCAACCTTAATTCAGTGATAGCAATATCGCCTTTAAGCTCGATGGTCTCCATAATACTGGAATTAATCAGCTTATTAGCAAGACGGACTGCCATATCATTTTCCGGATAGATTACCTCTGCCCCGATCTTCTCCAGGATTAAGCCCTGTTCATAGCTCATAGCTCTGGCAATTACTCTGGGAATACCCATACTGATTACGTTGAGTGCAGTCAGAATGCCGACATCAATACTGTCACCTATACAGATTATAACCGTCTCACAATTCTGGATGCCCGAATCCTGCAGGGTTTCCTTATCGTATGTACTTATAACAAAAGCGTTCTCTGTATAACTTCGAACCTGCTTTACACGGCTATCCAAGGTATCAATTGCAAGGATCTCCTTTCCTGCTGTAGCTAAAGTTCTGGTTAACGCATTACCGAAGCGTCCAAGACCGATAATACCGAATTCTATAATTGACTTATGATGTAACATACCAATCCTCCATAATAAAATATTAATAATCAGATAAACCATTAATCAATAATCACAAAGGCTTTCCCTCAATATCCTTAACCGATTGTTAAGGATTCTTCCGAATAGCAGACGCTAGTCTTTGGCTTAAATGACCATAGGGATGCAACCGTAAGAGGCCCCACACGACCGGTATACATTGTCAGGATAATGATGAATTTGCTGACAGGCTTTAAATCCGGAGTAACTCCTGTAGATAAACCTACTGTACCAAAGCCAGATACCACCTCGAACAGCAGCTGCATAAAGTTATATTCAGGTTCCAGAACACATAATAATAAGGTGCTGAAGCATACCAGAGACATAGCCAGGAAGGTTAGTACAAAAGCCTTGGATATCAATTCATTCGGTATCTTTCTTTTAAATGCCGTGCAATACTTGTTGGTAGAAACACTAAAGGCACTTTTAAACATGGTAAAGGCAGTCGTTGTCTTGATACCGCCGCCGGTAGAGGCAGGCGATGCACCAATAAACATTAATATGATTATGATAAATAAGCTTGCATTCTTAAAATTACCAACCGGATAAGTGGAAAAACCAGCCGTCCTTGCAGAAGTACTGAAGAAGAAGGCTCCCAACCAACTGACTTCCTCTGTTAGCTTCAAGGCTACTGTGCCTGCAGTCAGTAAGAAGATTGTCATCGTAATTACAACCTTGGAATGCAGACTTAATTTCTTAAAAGAACGTTTATGCAGGATCTCTTTAATTACAATGAAACCAAGTCCGCCGAAAATAATCAGCCCACAGGTTGTTAAATTCAACAGTATGTTGGATTGGTAATCCAGCAAATTTCTATATCCTCCAAGAATGTCGAAGCCTGCATTGTTGAAAGAAGCTATAGAATGGAATAAACTGGTTCCGATTGCTCTCTTAAGCGGATATTCCTGTGAAAATACAATAAAGCTTAATATTGCTCCGACACTTTCAAAGCACAAAGTCATCAGTAGGATTGATTTAACTAATTTTACAACTCCCCGCATGGATTCCAGATTCAATGCCTCTTTTACTATAATACGATCCTTAAAATCTACTTTTCTTCGCGCTATCAGCATAAACCCTACCCCGACGGAGGTGACACCCAGCCCACCGACCTGTATCAGAAGTGCAACGATAGTCTGTCCGAATACATTAAATGTATCATAGGTATCTATTGCTATCAAACCAGTAACGCAGACTGCACTTGTTGAAGTAAACAGAGCATCAATAAATGTAACATCCACTCCCGCCCGATGAGATACTGGAAGATATAAGATGATGGCTCCTAGTAATATTACAACTGCGAAACCCAATGCAATGGAACGTCCCGGATTCATCTTTTTTATAAAACTCATGGCTATTCTCAATTCCTTTACTATATTAAATATGCACTTATGAAATAAGATAACATTATCATTCTATCACTGTTATTGTTAAAATGGTATAAAGAAAATGTTTATTAGCATTAATATTGTGTTAAATTTTTCTCATTTGTATACTAACTTAATGGCGGCTATCTTCAATACAGTCTCTATATTGTGTTTTATCTGACATCTATTTAAATAAACTCATAAATATTTACTCTAACTCCATACCATCACTACCGAAATTTTCAGAGTGATATACTGATTGGTATGAATAAATGGAATTATGTAATAAACTGTGCTACAATAAGTTAGCCTGTAATATAGTCGGGTAATATAGCAAAAGGAATGAAACAATGGACAATATCATACTTGCTTTCAGCGTTGTCTTTCCGCTGATGTTTATGATGGCCGTAGGCTACAGCTTAAGAATAATAAAAATTACGGACGAGCACTCCCTGAATGTGATGAACAAGCTTGTATTCCGGGTCTTTCTGCCAGTATTACTCTTTCTCAATATCTATTCCCTAGAGCCGGGAGAAGCCTTTATTATTGAAAATGTCCGGCTTCTGATTTTTACTGCACTCATTGTTCTCACATCGGCGTTCCTAATGCATCTTATCTTTCCCCACCTGGTTAAGGATAAGAGGAAATGCAGCGTCATGATACAAGGTATATTTCGAAGTAACCTGATTCTCTTTGGTATTCCTATCGCAGCTTCTATTTATGGGGAGGATCGGATCGGCAAGGTCTCTATGCTGGCTGCATTTATTGTCCCCTTATTCAATATTCTATCCGTAATCATATTGGAATATTATCGCAGTGGAGTGGTAGAGCATAGGAAGATTATTATAAATTTAATAAAAAATCCTCTGATCATTGCATCCCTGGCAGCATTCCTTTTCCTCCTGCTACCTATCAGGCTGCCGAGGCTCTTGTTGTCTCCTCTTGAGAGTATGTCAAAGGTTGCCACACCTCTTGCTTTCATAGTTCTTGGCGGAACCTTCAAATTTAAACGGATTTATACTAACCTTTCCTATCTTTTCGCTGCCGTATTAGGTCGTTTAATATTCTTTCCAGGCATTATCTTCTCGCTTGCCCTGCTATCCGGATTTAGAGAGGAAGCCTTGGTCGCGCTTATCGGAGCAGCCGCTTCCCCTACGGCTGTTTCTTCCTTTAGTATGGCCATGGAAATGGATGCAGATGAGGAATTAGCAGGTCAGATTGTTGTGTTTACCTCCATCCTAAGTATAGCCACAATCTTTCTATGGGTTCTGTTACTCATAACAATGAAGGTGATTTGAGTGAAACATAAAAAACAATAGCCTCCCATTTAGAAAGCTATTGTTCTAATTGCGGATGACAGGAATTGAACCTGCACGGTCTCCCACTAGATCCTAAGTCTAGCGCGTCTGCCAGTTCCGCCACATCCGCATATATATATATGAATATTAATTCGCTCATTCGCGAAAAGTGAGACATCCGGGATTCGAACCCGGGACACCATGATTAAAAGTCATGTGCTCTACCGACTGAGCTAATATCCCATATAACAGTATATCCTCCGGCAAGCTCAGTTACACGGAGATGTTTTTTAATTTCATCAACTGGGCTAGGTGGATTCGAACCACCGTAATGCAGGAGTCAAAGTCCTGTGCCTTACCGCTTGGCGATAGCCCAATGAATATCCCTTGTATTAAAAACAAAAAGTCCTTTCAGACTTTTCAATTTCACACAATATAGGGTGGGTAAAGGGATTCGAACCCTTGGCCTCCAGAGCCACAATCTGGCGCGCTAACCAACTGCGCTATACCCACCATATTACACCTTCCAACTATAATAGATGAAAAATGTGCCAGAAGGGATTCGAACCCCCGACACATGGCTTAGAAGGCCATTGCTCTATCCAACTGAGCTACTAGCACATTATGGTGTGATATTGTCTTAATTCAGAATAGGTATTCTTTCCTTATATAAGTCAAATATCAAGCGGGTGATGGGAATCGAACCCACGTATCTAGCTTGGAAGGCTAGTGTTCTACCATTGAACTACACCCGCATAGGATTTTAACTATTTAATTATTCTGCGTAGCTGCTG
>JAEZJV010000008.1 GCA_023415635.1 Bacillota bacterium
GCAGATTGGCGTTAAGATACGCCGGGAAAGAAGGGAGAGGTACGGTAATGACAGATAAAGTATTTGATAACAATCAAGTAAGTATTGCAGGAGAGGTAATCAGTGATTTTACGTTCAGCCATGATGTTTTTGGAGAAGGGTTTTATGTTCTTGAGGTAGTAGTTAGCAGGTTAAGTAATTCATATGACATGATTCCGGTCATGGTTTCAGAACGGCTGATTGATGTAAAACAGGATTATAAAGGAAAGTTTGTAGAGGTTATAGGGCAGTTCCGGTCCTATAATCGTCATGAGGAGAGTAAGAATAAGCTGGTGTTGTCAGTATTTGCAAGAGAAATTAAGATGGTGGATGAGTTATCGGAGAATGCGAAGCCGAATCACATATTCTTGGATGGGTTCGTATGTAAGCCGCCGATTTATCGTAAAACTCCCCTTGGCAGGGAGATAGCGGATGTACTTTTGGCAGTGAACCGTCCTTATGGAAAATCAGATTATATCCCATGCATCTGCTGGGGACGAAATGCTAGATTTGCAGAAGGCTTTGCCGTTGGAGGTCATGTTCAGATCTGGGGAAGAATTCAAAGCAGGGAATACCAGAAAAAGGTAAACGACATAGATTTTGAAAAACGAGTTGCCTATGAGGTTTCTGTAAGCAAATTGGAGTATCTGGAGGAATATTAATCATACATCTGTCGGGTTCATGGATCTGGAGTATCGGAATCATGAACCCGTTTATAATAGTAGGCTCATTGGTATAAAATCCCTATGGTTTTTCAGTAATAGTATAAGCTAATTAGGTACGATTTTAATTATTAAAGTAAACTGGTAAAAAAGCATTGACAATAAAATGGTATAGTGCTAAGATGTGCTTACAATTAATTAGAAAATGCATATAGCTTATGGTAGAGGTGCATTGTTTATGAGTATTCTGCGGGATATGTCAGGCATAGAAGAACGCAGGGAAAGGAAACAATGCCGAAGTGGTAATTACCTGATTTATTACTGCTGGGCATATGGTTAAGAGCCATATGACTGTCATCAATAACTTGATGGAGCGCTGCCTAAAGAATATTTTATACTATCAGAGAGGATAGGCCATAGCTTGACTATCTGATAACCGATCCCGGTAATATGGGGATAAGGCAAAGTAATTCTTTAGTGTCGACTCTCGAGGTCGATTTTTTTTCGCTAAAAATCATGGTTACCGGATCATACCTTTTAAGCATGCCAAGAAAACAGGAGGAATGAAATATGGCAGTATTTAAAGGCGCAGGTGTAGCAATTGTCACACCATTCACAACGAACAATGAGGTCGATTTTGAAAGGCTTGGGGAGCTGATCGAGTTTCAGATAGCAGAGGGTACGGACAGTATCATCATATGCGGTACTACAGGAGAGGCTTCCACTCTGACACATGAAGAACACCTGGATTGCATCCGCTATACAGTAAATAAGGTTGCAGGGAGGGTTCCGGTTATAGCAGGAACAGGCTCCAATTCTACCGATACGGCAATTTATTTATCTAAGGAGGCGGAAAGCTACGGTGCAGATGCTTTACTTTTAGTAACACCCTATTATAATAAGGCAACACAAAAGGGATTGATCGCACATTTTACCGAGGTGGCAAATTCTGTGAAGCTGCCGATTATACTTTACAATGTACCCGGACGTACCGGCTGTAATATTCTTCCCCAGACTGTTGCTGTACTAGTGAAGACTGTGGATAATATCGTCGGAATTAAAGAGGCTAGTGGAAATATTGCTCAGGTGGCTGAAATCATGCAGCTTACCGACGGTAAGATCGATCTGTATTCCGGCTGTGATGAGATGATAGTTCCTGTCATGAGCCTTGGAGGTCTTGGTGTTATCTCCGTCCTATCCAATATAGCACCCAGGGAAACACATGATATGGCAATGAAATTTCTGGAGGGTGATGTGATAGGAAGCCGGGAGCTTCAATTAAAACTCCTTCCACTAATCAATGCCCTGTTCTGTGAGGTTAATCCTATTCCGGTAAAGAAGGCTGTCAACCTGATGGGCTATCAGGTAGGACATCTGAGAATGCCCTTGACTGAACTGGAGCCGGCTAACGCTGAGAGATTACTGAAGGAGATGCAGGCAGTAGGGATTAAGACTATTATGTGATGAACTTGAAAAATAATTATTCTGATTGGATAAAGATACTATCTGTAGTTGAAACATATCATAATAGTGAGAATATTATCATATTTTAGGAGGAAGCGTATGACTAATATCATATTGCGGGGATGCAATGGTAAAATGGGGCAGGTTATTACGGAAATGATTGATGCGGATGAAAATGCGGTGATTATAGCCGGTATCGACGTGACTCAGAGCCGAATTAATAAATATCCGGTATACCAGAGCTTTTCCCAATGTAATGTAAAAGCAGATGTAATTATAGATTTTTCTGCACCGGTGAATCTGGAAGAGATGTTGAATTATGCTATTAGTCGTGATATCGGTATAGTATTATGTACAACTGGGTTGGTCAAGGAGCAGCTTGTCCTCATAGACGAAGCCTCCCACCAGATACCGATCTTCCGGTCAGCCAATATGTCCATGGGAATTAATCTAATCACGAAGCTGCTTCAGGAAGCGGCAGGAATTCTCGCTGAAGCAGGCTTTGATATAGAAATTGTAGAGCGCCATCACAATAAGAAGGTAGATGCTCCTTCAGGTACAGCATTATTATTGGCTGATGCCATGAATGAAGTACTGAATAATGAGTATCAGTATAAATATGACCGCTCTGAAGACCGCGTTGCAAGAAGCAGGAAAGAAATTGGTATTTCTGCAGTCCGCGGAGGAACCATTGTCGGAGAACATGAGGTGATATTTGCGGGAACGGATGAAGTGATTGAAATCAAGCATACTGCTTATTCAAAAGCGATTTTTGCCAAGGGTGCGGTACAGGCAGCAAAATATCTTGCCGGAAAGCCTGCCGGAAAGTACATGATGAGCGATCTGATGGGATAGCCCAGAGCTTGGAATGGCCCAGCAGTTATTTGAGGTATAAGAATAGAATTTGATCCCCCAGGGAAGTCAGCAGATACTTCCCCGGGGGATTTTCTTTCCTAATATTGTGTGATAAGAATAGCCATAATATAGAAAAATTATATAATTTGTTCACAAAATTTTCGTATTCTTATTGTATGATTGTTGTTATTGAGAACAAGGTTTGACCGATAAGGCAAACCACATGATAGGAGGAAGAGATTTTGATTGAGGTAAAAAATTTAGTAAAGCGTTACGGAAATTATACCGCAGTTGATCATTTATCCTTTACCGTTGACAAAGGGCAGATTCTGGGCTTTTTAGGACCCAACGGTGCAGGTAAGACAACAACCATGAATATCATTACCGGATATATTTCCGCGACTGAGGGAACGGTTACTGTAAATGGATTGGATGTATATGAGGAGCCGGAAGCAGTGAAAAAAATGATAGGTTACCTGCCGGAATTCCCGCCGCTATATCCGGACATGACTGTTTTGGAGTATTTAAACTTTGTAGCTGATTTAAAGAAGGTAGCAAAGAATGAGAAAAAGCAGATGATTGAAGAGATCATGGAATCTACAATGATAACTCCTATGGCAGACCGACTGATAAAGCATCTGTCCAAGGGCTATAAACAGAGAGTTGGCCTTGCACAGGCAATTATGGGATATCCCGAATTGATTATTCTGGATGAACCGACCGTAGGCCTGGATCCTAAGCAGATTATTGAAATCAGAGAGCTGATCAGGGAATTAAGTAAAAAGCATACGATCATCTTAAGCTCCCATATCATGCAGGAGGTAAGCGCGGTATGCGATACAATCATGATTATTGACCGAGGCAAACTGATTATCAGCGATAAACCGGAGAACTTAAGTGTACGTATGGGTGCTACCGGGGGTATGAAGCTATCTGTTAAGGGTAATAAAACAAGCATCATCGAAGCATTAAAGAAGGTAAACCGTATCCGTAAAATCAAAGAAAATCCTCCTATGGAGGAAGGTGTGGTTGAACTTTCTGTATTCTGCGATGAGAAGGAGGACATCCGTGAAGAGGTATTTGGTGTTCTGGTGAAGGCAGGTATTACGATCCTGGAGATGCAGTCCCTTCGTATGAGTCTGGAGGATATCTTCCTCAAGGTTACCAATAAAGAAACACCGACACCGATTACCCGGGATATACCACCTGCTTTTGAAGATGAGGATGCCAATACTGCAGCCGTGCCTGAGGAGAGAAAGACTGCAGAGATGAGAGAACAGGAAGAGGAGGGAAGCTCTGATGCTGGCAATTTATAAAAAAGAACTGAAAACCTATTTCACATCGATGATCGGGTATGTATTTCTGGCGGTATTCCTGATTATCGTAGGATTATATTTTGGAGTGTTAAATTTACTCCAGACATCAACAAAAATTGAATATACCTTATCCTCCGTTACCTTTTTATTTATTGTATCAGTACCGCTACTGACGATGAGGGTATTAGCTGAAGAGAACAAGCAGAAGACGGACCAGCTACTGTATACTGCACCGATTACCGCAGGATCTATTGTCATGGGTAAATTCCTTGCCTTATTTTCCATCTTAGGAATTGGGATGCTGGTTGTATGCACTTTTCCGCTGATCTTAAGCCTATATGGACAAATTAATATGGCTTCCGGTTATGCAGGCATCCTGGCCTTTACTTTACTGGGAGCATCCTACTTATCTATTGGTCTGTTCATTTCCTCATTGACGGATAGTCAGGTTGTGGCAGCAGTTATTACTTATATTACCTTTGTCTTAACCTTATTCATGGATTCGATTGCGAGCATTGTTCCTAAGGACAATAGGACGGCTCTGTTCGTATTTGCAGCAATCATAGTAATTCTATGCGTGATCCTGTACCAGATGATAAAGAATTATGTTATTACCATTGGAGCAGGTATTATTTGCGAAGCGGTCCTTATAGCCCTTTATTTACTGAAGCCGACCTTATTTGACGGCTCCCTGGTTAAGGTAATGAATTGGTTCTCGGTCATCGGTCGATATGATTCCTTCTACTATGGCGCCTTCAATGTGGCAGCACTTGTGTATTATGTCAGTGTTATAGTGCTGTTCATCTTCCTGACGACACAGGTAATCAAAAAGAAGAGATGGAGCTAAGGAAAGGAGAGCGAAGCAGTGGAAAATATGAATAGAAATGAAGGAGAGAAGAGGAGCTTACCTGAAAAAATAAAAGCATCCTTTTCAGGAAGAAAGCTGAAGAGCGGAGCATATGTGTCTCTGATATCGGTAGTAGTTGTAGTCATCCTTCTGGTGGCAAATATGTTGGTTTCCTCACTAAAAATTGAGATAGATTTAAGCAGTCAGAATATGTATACGCTTACGGAGGAAACCGAGAAGCTGGTTGAGGGCTTAAAGGATGACATCACAGTATATTATATGGCACCTACAGGAAGTGAACTGGATCTGTTTACAAAGATCATCACAAAGTATGATAACCTGTCTGATAAAATCACAATAGAATATAAGGATCCGGTTCTGTATCCGACCTTTGCTAAGGACTATACAGACAAAGAGATCAGCAATAACAGCTTGATTGTGGTTAATAACACCAATGGCAGGTCGAAATATATTCCTTACAATGATATGCTGGTCCAAGAAATGGATTACCAAACCTATTCTACCAATACAACAGGTGTGGACGTGGAGGGTGAACTTACTTCAGCTCTCCAGTACGTAACTACAGAGGATTTGCCTGTAATGTATGTGGTGGAGGGGCATGGAGAGACAGCACCGGGAGCGGTATTCAAGGAACTGACCTCCAAGATGAATGTTACGCTGGAGACGATCAATACACAGACTACAGAGAGTATTCCCGAGGATTGCAAGCTTTTATACATCAATGCTCCGACTGTGGATTTTTCTGATAACGAAGCAAAGATGATCAGGGACTATCTGAGTGGCGGCGGAAATATCCTTGCTACAGTCAATGATAAAACCAATTCGCTTACGAATTATCAGGAACTTTTGGCTTATTACGGCATTAAAGTACAGGAGGGCATGATTGTAGAAGGGAATTCGGGCAATCATATTTCAGGTAATCCAATCTTGTTGATACCGAAGCTGGGAAGCAGTGACATCGTAAGCAGTGCACGTTCCTCTAATGTCCCGATTGTCATGTTCCAGGCCAAGGGTCTGATGCAGACTGAATCCAAAAGAAGCACTTTACAGCTGGAATCCATCATGACAACCTCGGAAGCAGCATATTCCAAATTAGATGTGAAAACTTCTGTGGAGAAGGTTAGCGGTGATATAGACGGTCCGTTTGACCTTGGTATTTTGGCAACAGATACCTATAACGGTGCAGTTTCCCATCTGGCAGTATTTTCAACTCTATATACCTTTGACGAGACAGCCTTATCCTATGAAAATTCCAGTTTACTAAGCGGTACCGTCAGCAAGCTTATAGGGGAAGGGACGGCATTATCCATTCCCACAAAGTCGCTGGGTGAAGGAACCATCTATCCTACGGCAAGGGAAGTAATCATTTGGGTAATTATAGTCCTATTCCTTGTACCTGTTGGGATTCTGGCAACCGGTATTACGGTTACCCTGAAGAGGAGGAAGAAGTAATGGCAAAAAGAAAGAAAAGAAAATCGGTCACGCTGATTTTACTTCTTTTGGTATTAGCTGCCTTAATTAGTCTATATTTCATAAATATTAACCGGGAAGTTAAGACAGAGGACAAAGCTGGGACGGATAGCATCCGGTTGGCAAAGCTTGAGGATACCACAAAACTGACCAGCCTTCATTACCGTACAAAGGACACAGAAATGATTCTGATAAAGGATGGGGAGACCTGGAAGCTGGAGAATGAGCCGGAACGACCAATCAATCAGGATAAGGTAGCTGGTCTGATCAGATTAATCAGTGATATCAGTGCAGAACGTATAGTGACTGAGAAACCGGATAATCTGGCGGATTTCGGTCTAGCCGAGCCATCCGGATACCTTCAGGGAACCCTGGCTGACAAAACTACAGTCACACTGGAAATCGGAGCCATGGAACCCTCGAAAGGCGGTTACTATGCAATTGTAAATGGGGACGGGAAGGTCTACCTGCTGGCTACCAACTATGGTTCAGGCTTTAAGTATACTGTTTCGAGCATGACGGTTGTGGCGGAAGCGCCTGACATTACTGCAGACAGCATCTATCATATTGCGATTGATAACCGGGAGGGAGAAGATTTCGAAATTATCAAAAACAAAGAGCTGGGTCCCGGCAACGACGGCTCCGATGTTTACGCCTGGCATATCCTGGAGCCATATAAGAAGGGGTATACTGCTGAATCCACCAAAGTGGCTACACTTATGGAAAATTACACAGGTTTTTCTTATGACAGCTGCGTGGAGTATAATGCAGGGGATCTAAGCCTCTACGGTTTGGATAATCCGTTCTCTACCATCAATCTTTCTTATACCGCAGAGCGTACAGAAAAGTTAGCAAAGCCCGAGAAGGATCCTAAGACTGGTAAAGAGATTACAGAAAAAACTTATCAGGAGCCTAAGGAATATAAGCTGAGCATCGGCAATCTGGACGATACCGGTAATTATTATATTATGGAAGCAGGTTCCAAGGCGGTCTATACCATGGCTGCTGATTCCGTCAGTAAGATGCTGACCGTGGACCCCTTCAGTGTTCTTAATCCGTTTATCAACATTCCGAATATCAATAATGTGGATCAGATTGATATCACGGTTGATGGAACTGCTTATCAGGTCAGGATTGAGCATAAGACGGTAAAGGATGAAGACGGAAAGGAAACAATACAGAATACCTATTATTTTAACGGAACAAAGGCAAATGAAAAGAGCTTCACTGGCCTTTATCAGGCTTTGGTTGGAGCAAAGTATGATACTGTAATCAAGGAAGAGGTAAATACCAAGGTTGCGCCTCATCTGACAGTCAGCTATCAGCTGAACAATCCTGCCAAAACAGTAGTCGGGGCGTCCTTCCTGCCGTATGATCAAAGCTTTTATCTGATCGACACGAATGGTGAGATTAAGTTCTTTGCAGATAAGAGGAGAATAGATGATATTGTAAAGAAGCTAGTAGAATATGATCCGACGAAGGAACCCGCCGAGGAATAGCAGGGAATAGAATTGTTTTAAATAGCTATATAAGAAAGAGAACGGACTAGGAATCCCATACCTGATAGGTTTGTAATTCTACAATCAGGTTCACATGTGCGCTCGATTAGGTGTAAGCAAGCTTGTATATGCTCCTTATACTTACGCGCATAATTAGCTCATTGGGAGACACACTTCTGAACTTGTGTGTCTCCAACGAGTGTGAGAGGGAAGCCGGTTCGTTCTCTTTCTATGCGCTGCGCCCTTTGATATATAGATCCTATATACAAGCTGAGAATTCCAAGCTGCTTTAGCTCTAAAGCTCAAAGCAGCTTGGAATTCTGATATAGAAAAAGAACTGGAAAGATATACTATCTTGTACGAATATTACTCACATTGACACAATATATTAGCATATGGGATAATAAAATTATATCAATAGGTTAATCGGGGCCTGGAACAGGAGCAGCAATGAGTATAAAGAGAAAGCTTATATTGATAGGTATATGTGTCATTATAGTTATTACTGTTTTTGCAGTTAATGTCATACGTGGTGTGAATGAAGATAAAGGACATCAGGATACGATAACCAAGGAGGAGGTTGTTACCAGAGCGGAGGCATACCGGTTATTGAGCTTCCTTGAGTATGATAAGGGAGCAAGAGAAAGCCTTCCGATGGGTATTACTTATTCAGGAGATGCAATTTCCGGCTGGTACGATACTTATATCAATGCGGTATGGAAGATGGGAATTATAGAGAGCAGCGTTACAGTAGCTCCTTCAGAGGCTCTGACTTATGGTACCTGTAAGGAATATATGGATAAGCTTATTATAAAGAAGCCCGAGTGCCAGACGGTATATGAAAGCTTATCCTTTGATTTTAGTAAAGCAGATGAGCAGATGGACCCGAAGGATTTTATGGAATTATATGAGGCTGTGATAGCCTTACTGCCGGAGAACGAGCAGAAGATTACGGAGGAGACACTGTTTGTTCTGGGCTCTGAGGAGGATGATAATGGAACGGATCGGTTGATTACGGATCACGGAAATTATTATTATCAGCAGGACTTAGATTTTGTTGCAGCTTATATGGACAAGGGTATCAGGGCATTGGTATGTAAACAGGAAATAATCCTTGTTACTGAGGTTGTAACGGAACCGGTCACATTACATAATGTTTGGCTAAAAAACGGAGAGGGGACACAGCTGGATATATTTATTAACGGTATTGATAAGGAATATCAGGCCCTATATAGCCTTTCAGAGAAGGTGGAAAGTACTGTGGCCGATATCACCCTTGAAAATCAAAGGGTTGTGAAAATTCTTCGGAAGCCGGATACAATCCATGGGAAGGTGCTTCGAACCGGACAGGATTATATTGAAATAGAAGGCTACGGCAATATCCCTCTGGAGGAGGATTATAAGATATATAAGCTGTACGGCAAGCTTTCGGTCGAACCTACCAACAGTATTCTAGTGGGCTATGAGAATACGGAATTTGTCGTTTCTCTAGGGAAAATCAGTGCTGCATTGATTACGGAGGGCATCAAAGCCCAAAATATACGTGTACTTATTTCAACCAATGGGTATCAGAGCTATTATCATGATAAGGTGGTCCTTACTGCAACCAGTGATTTTATACTGAGCTGTAAGGATACAGATAAAAAATATAAAAAGGGTGAAGCGGTGACGATAGAACCAGGGAATCCATTGCTGTCTCAGGGTAGAATTACGGTAACTGCGAAGGAGGAGGACGGACGAATTGAAATCAGCTCTATTCAGCGGTCAGACGGCATACCGAAATACAGGGGAAGTATTGAGATTGCTGAAGGAGATCAGGGACTATTGGTGGTAAATGAACTACCGTTGGAGGAATACCTATATGCGGTTATTCCCAGTGAGATGCCTACCTATTATGGATTAGAAGCCCTTAAGGTACAGGCAGTATGCGCAAGAAGCTATGCCTATAAGCATCTGATGGCTAACAGCTTAAGCCAGTATGGGGCGCATGTTGACGACAGTGTTGCCTTCCAGGTATATAATAACATATCTGAAAATGAAGATTCTATTCTAGCAGTAAAAGATACTTATGGAAAGGTGATTGAGTATCAGAACGAAGTAATCACAGCCTACTATTTTTCAACCTCCTGCGGTCATACAGCGGATGCTGGAAGTGTATGGGGCAATAGTCAGGATTATCCTTATCTTAAGGGAAGGCTGCTTTATGCCGGTGAGGGAAAGGATAAGGAGGCAGTGGTTAGTGGAACGAGTGATTCCGCAGCCTATCTCGAACAACAGTATACCGATTTGTCTTCCGAGGAAACATTCAGGAGATTTATAGAAGCAAAGGATGTAGTCACTTATGATTCTGCCTTTAATTGGTATCGCTGGGGGGTTACCATGAAGGTAAACGACCTACAGAAGGTGATAAACCAGAATCTGGCATCCCGTTATAAGGCGAATCCGGAGCTGATATTAACCAAGACAGGACAGAACGAGAACAAGGAAGATCTCTATGAGAGTATTCCAGTTGACAGTGTAGGCAGTATTGTGGATATTTCAGTCGGGAAAAGAGAAGCCAGTGGAATTATCTCTGAATTAATCATCACCGGAAGTGATAGAACGATTAAGGTTATGACAGAGTATAATATACGCACCTTACTTGCTCCCGTTTATGATACGGTGGTCCGCCAGGATGAGAGTGAGGTAGATGGACTTACCTTACTGCCGAGTGCCTTTTTCCTGCTTGACAAAAAGGAGAAGGAGGGTAAGTTAGTTGGTTTTACCCTGACCGGAGGCGGATATGGACATGGTGTCGGCATGAGCCAGAACGGCGTTAAGGCATTGACAGAGGAAGGAAGGGATTACGAGAATATATTACAGTATTTTTATGTAGGTACAAGTCTTGCTGTCATCTATGAATGACAAGCTTTTTGGAGTTTTTGCGATATAGCATTTTAATCTTATGAAGAAAAGCCTTGTTCTCAAAGAGCAGATTGAATTCCGCACCAAGGAAGAGAATGTACATACAAAAATAGAGCCATAGCATAAAGAGTACGATGGCGGTCAGGCTGCCATATGTAATTGCATAATTAGAATAGTTATCTATATAGAAGGAAAATGCATAGGAAAAGCCCATCCACCCTCCGGCACACAGCATAGCGCCGGGCAGCTGACTCATTGGCTTGGTCTTACGATTTGGAATAACCGCATAGATAATCAGGAAGAAAAGGATCAGGACAAACAGTCCGACGATGGTACGCAAACTGATAATGACAAGTGCGGTATCTACGAATACCGGAAGCTTACGTTCTATCCAAAAATAAAGACGGTTACCGAACACGAATAAGGTCATGGTAACCAACACTATCACAGCAAAAATCAAGGTATATAATACAGCGATGGCACGAAGCAGAAAATAGTTTCGTGTCTCGTTGATTTCATATACAGAATTCAGACCTCTCATGACAGCCAGAAAGCCTTTACCTGCCGACCATAAAGTGGTGATTACCGTAACAGAGATAATGGTTTTTGAGGTTGCGGAATCATAGAGTTCAGTAATGATAGAGATAATCATGGAATGGATGGCGGTAGGAAAAATCTCTGTAAAGATATGCAGCATACTGCTTTCCTCAATCGGAAAGAGTTGGATGATGCTTAAAAGCAGCATGGTAAAAGGGAAAAATGAGATAATGATAAAGAATGCTGCCTGAGCAGAGAAGGCTGCTATATGATCATCATTAATCTTTTTGGATAATAACCCGATGAGTCTAAGGGTGAATTTAATCATGTATATTCTCCTTTCTGCTACTTTCCTAAAAGCTACCAGGATACAGTTGCTTTGTCAATTTATGCTTCTCCTTGCGGGGTTAGCATCAGTTGCATTCATATCATTTTATGCAGAATAATACTCATATATCCATAGATTAAAACAGGAAACCGGTAATGTATACAGTTATTATAGCACCCAGGGCTACCGTGACAAGGCTTCTTTCAAAATATGCCAGTATCAGAGCGACTACAGTACCACAGATGGCGGTTGCCAATGTTCCGGTAGAATAGAAGATATCCGGGAAGGTAAGGGCACCGAGGACTGCGAAGGGTACATATTTTAAGAAGGACTTAATGTAGCGGGAACGGATGGGTTTTCGAAAAATTGCCAGAGGCAGCATCCTTGAGAGGTAAGTAACCAAAGACATCAAAAGTACGGCAAGGAATGCAGATTGCAGCTTCATATACAGCTCCTCCCTTCCGATTCTTCCTTAGGCGCTTCCTCCTCCGAAGGGAAGAGGCACGCTCCGATTCCTGCACCTAGCAATGTTGCTATGATAACACGGAACCCAGACGAGATAAAGGAAAAAAGAGAAACATATTTCATTATACATACAGAGGTAATGGAAACCAACAGGATGACAAGCACAGCCTTGGATTTCTTAACCGGAGGGATAATGATGGCAATGAACATTCCATATAAGGCAATTCCCATAGCGGCATTCATAGTAGCTGGCAAGGCATTGCAGATTAAGGCTCCCAGTGCAGTTCCGGCACTCCAGCCAAGAAAAGGGCCGGTCATCAGTCCCAAAAGGAACAGAAACGAAAGCTGACCTGACTCCATGGAGGCTACGGTAAAGGTCTCATCTGTAACACCGAAGGCAACCAGAAGACGTTTGGAAAGTCTCATGTCGCGGTCGAGACGTTGAGTCAGGGATAAGGACATCAGCATATAACGGAGATTGATAATAAAGGTAGTAAGAGCTATCTCTAAGAAGCCGGAGCCGGACAAAATGAGGCTGGTTCCGGCAAATTGTCCTGCTGAGGTCAGGTTGGTCATGGAAATGAAAACAGCCATCCAGGCAGGAAGTCCGCCGGAAACAGCCATGAGTCCGAATGTAAAGGATACGGGCAGATATCCGAGCGCAATCGGATAGCCACGCCTTAGTCCATAGGTAAAGTCGTTCTTCATTGTTAAACCTCTGAGATATTAAATAAATTCTTAAAAAGATTATATTAATTATAACCTATAGAAATGGAAATGCAAGCTGTATGTCGAATGGTAAAGCATAAATGTATTTGATAAATGAAGGACAATACGGTATAATATTAGTGTTATTTCCTAGGGAAATGCTATATAAATACTTGATTTTTGCCATTGTTATAGTATGATGATAGTTAAGCATACGGAAAAAGAGGAAAGGAGAAGCACCTTCACCCTGTGAAGAACTACTTCTTATCTTACTTAGATGGAGGGTATATGATTAATTTTGATGAGGAATTAGAAAAATTTGAGCCTAGCTTAGAGATTGAACAGGCAGAGGATGTCATTAATAATAATGATTTGACGGACGTAACGGACATCCTGAAGGAAATCTTAAAGGGAACAAAAGAAAAATAATCATATGATGAATGGACAGGTGGGGATGGTATGATTTGCCCGAATTGTGGAAGTAATATGTCAGACAAGAGGAAAAGGTGCGAGCGATGCGGCACAGACATGACAATTTATCAAAAAATATATAAAGCTTCCAATCAACATTATAATATCGGCCTTGCTAGAGCGAGAGTACGGGATTTGTCCGGTGCGATCATCTCATTGAAAAGCAGCCTTGAGTTAAATAAAATGAATATCAATGCCAGAAATCTTCTGGGATTAATTTATTATGAAATGGGTGAGACGGTTGCCGCTCTCAGTGAATGGGTTATCAGTAAACATTTACAGCCTGCGAATAATGATGCTGATGAATATATTGATAAGGTTCAATCTAATCCGACAAAGCTGGATGCTCTGAATCAGGCAATTAAAAGATATAACACATCACTTACCTTAGCAAAGCAGGGCAGTGATGATCTTGCTATCATACAATTAAAGAAGGTTGTCAACTTAAATCCTCATTTTATAAGAGCATATCATCTGCTTGCTCTGCTGCATATGAAGTCAGAGGAGAACGAGAAGGCAAAGAAATATCTGGATAGAGCTTTAAAGATTGATGTTTCTAATACAACCACATTGCGTTATTTAAAGGTAGTTTCTCCACAGGAAGCATCAAAGGATGAGGGTAATCTGGAATCGGGATTCTCAGGTTCCGGTGCTATCATGCCAATCTCCTCCTACCGGGAGGATAAGCCGAACATCATGGCTTTTGTCAATTTGGTAATCGGTGTGATTATCGGTCTGGCTGTGATGGCTATTCTTGTAATTCCGACCTTGTCCAAAAAGAAAGCGGACGGTGATACGAATGTAGCAGATTATGGAACCGCCCTTGCCCGCATGGAGGAGCAGGATAACATGATAGCTTCTCTGAAAACTGAAAATGAGGGATTAAAATCACAGGTTGAAAAGCTTCAAGGAAATATAGACAACATGGTAATCCCAAAAGATAATTCGCTTCAGTATCAGCCTCTGATGCAAGCGACAGCGCTGTATCTGGCAGAGCTTGAAAAAGGAGAAGGTGACAGGAGCTTTTTGGAAGTAGCTGAGTTACTGGTGGGAATTGATGATAAGAATCTGGAGAGTGAGGATGCCAGGAACTTGATTACCACCCTTCGTACAACGGTCTATCCGAATGCTGCCCGGGCACAATATGAGAAGGGCCATAATCTATACAGTGATGGTAAATACAATGAGGCGATTGAAGAGCTTGCCAAGGCGATAGCATATGATCCGAAGGATGTAGACCCAGTATATTTTACAGCCAGGGCATATCATCGTCTTGAGGATAAGGAAAATGCAGCCATCTATTATAATATTGTTTTACAGGACTTCCCGGATTCAGACAGAATTACGGACACAAAGAATTTCCTAAAACAGGTACAAGACTAGAGAAGATATAATAAACTTAAGATAAGAATGTTGGAAAAAAGACGTTTCATGGAGAATAGCTGTATAAGCTGTTCCATAAAAGGTCTTTTTTTCGTCGGTAAAATCAGATATTTGATATATGGATTAGCACAGCCCGGATGATTAAGTGAATTATATCATAGAAGCAGGAGGAAACGTTTCATGCAGGAAAGAAATGCACAAGGCAGAAACACCAGTAAAATCGGAGAGGAGGGGACAACCTATGATGTCTGCGGCAGATGTCTAATCATTCGTCTGCAGGAAGAGTTGGATCACCATAATGCAATCCGGATCAAGGATACAGCGGATCGATTAATTGACCGTAATAATATCAAGCACATAATTTTTGATTTTTCGGGAGCGAGCTTTATGGACAGCGCAGGTATCGGAGTGATTATGGGTAGATATCGAAAGGTTATATTTATTGGGGGTAAGACAGCTGTAGCGAATGTGAATTCCACCGTTGACCGGATTTTTCGGATATCGGGTCTTTATAAGATAATTGAGAAATATGATACGGTTGAAGCAGCACTGTGCATCATCAAGGAAAGGGGATAAGAAAGGCATGAAGGATAAGATTGAGAGGAACGAAATGACATTGGAATTTGAGAGTATATCGCAGAATGAAAGCTTTGCAAGAACAGTCGTAGCGGCTTTTGCCACACAGCTGGACCCCACGATAGAGGAACTGGCAGACATAAAAACAGCTGTTTCGGAAGCAGTGACCAACTGTATCATTCATGGATATTACAACACCAAGGGTATCATCCGGATGCATTGTATCATCAATAAGAATGAGCTTTTAGTGGAGATTGGCGACCAGGGAATCGGGATAGACAATATTGAGAAAGCGATGGAGCCGCTTTATACTACCCGGCCTGAGCTTGAGCGCTCAGGAATGGGATTTTCATTTATGGAGGCCTTTATGGACGAGCTGGAGGTGGAATCCGAGCCTGGCAAAGGAACATTAGTAAGAATGCTTAAGAGGATTGGAAGACAGGAGAAGTTGAAGGAGCTTACTCAGGAAGCCGGACAGAGGGTTTAGGAATATAGCAGAAAGAAGACAGGCAGCTGCGAGGAAGGAGTGAGGGTTAATGTGGATACGATTGAGCTGATCAGACTTTCTAAAACAGGCGACAGAGAGGCAAGGGATAGGCTTGTAACAGAAAATGTAGGGCTGGTTTGGAGCATCGTCAGAAGATTCTCCAACCGTGGACATGAGATGGAAGACTTATTTCAGATCGGAAGTATCGGATTAATTAAAGCAATCGATAAATTTGATACAAGCTATGAGGTTAAGTTTTCAACCTATGCCGTCCCAATGATTACAGGAGAAATAAAGCGTTTTCTCCGGGATGATGGTATGATAAAGGTCAGCAGGTCTCTTAAGGAGACAGCTACAAGAATCAGAGCAGTCAGGGAACGTTTTGGGAATCAGTTTGGCCGCGAGCCATTATTGGATGAGATTGAGGAAGAACTAAATATACCAAAGGATGAAATTATTATGGCACTGGAGACCGGTGCAGAGGTAGAATCTTTGTATAAAACCATTTACCAGGGGGACGGTAGTCCGATCTATCTGATTGACAAATTAACGGAAACCAAGGATGAAAGTGAAAATTTAGTGGACAGGCTTGCCTTGCGGGAGATTATTGCATCTCTGGATGCAAAGGAGCAGGAGATTATCAAGCTTAGATACTTTAAGGATAGAACACAGACGGATATTGCAAAGGAGCTGGGGATCTCCCAGGTGCAGGTATCCCGGATGGAGAAAAGAATTTTAAAAATTATGCGAGAAAAGCTTGGTGCCTGATTTGTTGGGTGTAAGCATAAATTTCCAGTATAGAGAAATGGGAAAATCATATAATATCAATATGAAAAAGAAGGCATCAGAGGTTAATTCTGATGCTTTTTCTATGTCAGGAGGGACGCCTGTCATAGATAGAACGACAGGATGAACGGAGTGTGGAAAAGTTGCCTGTAAGAAGAAAATTTTTGATTATCGCAGCGTGTATTATCCTTGCAGCGATTATAGTCGTAATATGTGTGGAGTGCTTTAGCAATGGACAGCCGTCTGAATTTGACGGGACATTGGTACGCTCAGCAGCAATAAGGTTAAAGGAGGGTTGACATGGACAATCAAAAGAAGGGTTCTGCCTCCGGAATTGTCAGGGAACAGGATACCCAGAAGAGAAATGAGAAATACAATCAGTATGTGAAAGAACAGACTCCAAAATTCAGTGCAGTAAAAAATGCTTGTAAAGCGTTTCTGATCGGAGGAATCATATGCATCATAGGACAGGCCTTTATTACATTATACGGAGCCATGGGTGCTGACAAGGAGACAGCGAAGCTATATAACACAGTAACTCTGGTTTTTCTGTCCATTTTGTTAACAGGGCTTGGCTACTATCAGAAGCTGGCGAAGTTCGGAGGGGCCGGTACCTTGGTTCCGATCACCGGCTTTGCGAATTCAGTGGTAGCTCCGGTGGTGGAGTATAAAAAGGAGGGACAGGTATTCGGTATCGGATGTAAGGTCTTTACTATCGCAGGACCGGTTATCCTATATGGTGTTTTTATCTCTTGGCTTCTTGGATTAATTTATTATATATTGAAACAGCTCAAGGTGGTGTAATGAATAGGGAAAGTAATCAGGAAAAGAGGAGTATCTATGATACAACAGGAAAACCAAACAAAAATGGTGGGTAAGCAAAGCCTTCAGTTTCGCAATCCTCCGATCATACTTGCGGGAGCCTCAATCGCCGGCAAGAAAGAGGGGGAGGGTCCATTAGGGCAGCATTTTGATTTTATTGCCAAAGATCCTCTCTTGGGTAAAAATACCTGGGAGGAGGCTGAAAGTGAGCTTATGCGGCTGGCAGCCCTCAAGGTATTGGAAAAAGCAGGACTTAAAAATGAGGATATCCGGTATCTGATCGGAGGTGACCTGCTCGGTCAGCTGATAGCGACCTCTTTTGGAATAGGGGAACTGAAGATACCGATGCTTGGAATATACGGAGCCTGCTCTACAATGGGAGAGGCAATGACAATCGGGGCAATTATGGTCGATGGTGGATTTGCAGACAGGGTGCTGGCAATTACCTCAAGCCATTTTGCCGGAGCTGAGAAGCAATTTCGCTTCCCGCTAGACTATGGTAACCAAAGACCGTATTCTGCATCTTGGACCATTACAGGCAGCGGAGCGGTAATTCTAGCCAATTCCGGACAGACCAAGCTAACGGCGGAGCAAGAGAAATTAGTGATCAGCGGGGTAACGATCGGGAAGATTGTGGATTATGGCTTGAAGGATTCCATGAACATGGGAGCATGTATGGCACCTGCTGCATATGAGACAATTCTTCAGAATTTCGAAGATTTGGGTGTAGAGCCTGATTATTATGACAGGATTATTACCGGTGATCTTGGCTATGTAGGAAAGAATATTCTGATTGACCTGTTGAAGGAAAGGAATTACGATATCTCTGCCAATCATATGGATTGCGGCATAGAAATATTTGATCAGGACAATCAGGATACTCATGCCGGAGGAAGCGGCTGCGGCTGTTCGGCAATCACCTTTACCGGGTATATCATGAAACAGCTACAGGAGGGGATATGGAAGAGAGTTCTGTTTATTCCGACAGGAGCATTGCTGTCCCAGGTGAGCTTTAACGAAGGAAAAAGCGTACCGGGTATAGCACATGCTGTTATCGTGGAAAGGAGCTGAATGGGATGGAATATTTGAAGGCATTTTTAGTAGGTGGAGCAATCTGTGCAGCAGTGCAGATATTGTTGGATAATACAAAGCTGCTACCTGGACGGGTCATGGTGATATTGGTATGCCTGGGTGCAGTCCTAGGAGCAGTCGGTGTATATGAGCCCTTTGCGAAATGGGCGGGTGCTGGTGCGGGGGTTCCATTAACCGGCTTTGGCAGCGTCCTGTTCAAGGGTGTGAAGGAGGCTGTTGATCAGGATGGATTTATTGGGATTTTTAAAGGCAGCTTTACAGCATCTGCAGTAGGAGTTTCAGCAGCATTGGTGTTTTCATATATCGCTTCCTGGTTCTTCGGACCGAAGATGAAATCATAATCGCCTATATAGGTCTTTCAATGAATGGTAAGTGACAGAGATATAAAAATCCCAGAAATGCAGTAGGACCAGGGTACAGTCCTCTACTATATTTCTGGGATTTACTGTTTAATGAGCTAGCAATTCATCTTCATATAACGGGTCGGTGGTTTCGGTTCCGTCTGTCGGAGGATACTCAGGCTGAGGGTCTTGGTAGTAGGGATCATCCATATAACCATCCTCATTATAGGGATCTTCCGGTACGGGAGTTACTTGATTGGGTGGCTGATAGGAAGAGGTTTGAGTATGGAGCTTACAGTTCTTGCTGGGATAGATATAAGGAGTATCAGCAGTCTTACCAGTCTCGCTTTTCACAAGAAAGACTCCTTCCTGTACATTCGGGCAGAATTCTGTTGCTAAATCCTCAGAGTCCTCACACATGGTTGCTTTAACATGGAGATCACAGTATTCGGTTGGCTGAGTACCCTTTGCAAAGTACTCTACCTTTGAGGTGTTACCGCCCAAATATTCATCACAGACTCCTTCTACTGCCAGCTTACCGGATTTGGTACATATCTTGGCGGTTACGATGGAATCAGGAATTTTAAAATCCTTGGTTTCAAGATTTTTCTCTGTGTGGATACGTTCCATGATCGTCTTCCAAATCTTACGGTTATAGGTTTTGTTTACCTGGCTTCTATTATTATCGAAGCCTGACCATACGGTTGCCGTATAGTAAGGTGAAAAGCCTGCAAACCAAAGATCATTGTAATCAGAGGTGGAACCTGTCTTACCTGCAATCGGCATATCTATGGAAAGCTTTAAGTTCTTTCCGGTTCCTTTATTGATTACATCCTCCATAGCACTTGTAAGCAGGAATGCGGTAGATTCCTTCATAACCTGATCATGCTCCGGTTCTGTAGTCAACAGCACCTTTCCGTCATGATCCAGAATTTTAGTATAAAATCTTGGCTTGGTATAGATACCGCCATTTGCAATTGCCGCATATGCAGCAGTTAATTCCAGGTTACTGACACCATCCGTCAAACCACCGAGTGCCATAGGGTAATTGATATCGGATACGACGCGCCCGTCTGCTTCTTTTCTTGAATCTACCAAGGAGGTAAAGCCCAATTTCAATAAATAATCGTAGCCGACTTCAGGGGTTACTTCCACAAAGGTTTTTACAGTTACGATATTCATGGAATTATATATACCCTGTCTTAGGGTGCTGAGGCCGTCATACTTTTTAGTAGAGGTCCAGTTGTTCACTTCCTTTTTTGTACCGGGATAATAGTAAGGACCTGAGTCATCCTGAACGGAAGCAAGGGTCATACCGGCGCTGTCCAGAGCCGGTAGGTAGGTGGATAATACCTTAAAGGTGGATCCGGGCTGTCGAACGGTATTTGTAGCACGGTTCAGAGTACGGTTACCGGTCTTTTCACCGCGGCCGCCTTCAATTGCAGCTACCTCACCGGTATACTGATCCATCACTACGAAGGAGGTCTGAGGCTGTATCGTCATGGTAATGTTCTCGCCGAGAATAGTGTCACTATCACCAACCACAGAATCCCGGAATTCGGCTATTTTCTTCTTCATATCGTCTTTATCCAGAAACAACAGAGAGAATTTGCTGCCGTTATCATCTACGTATAAGTTGTCCGGATCCTTATAATCCTTAAAATAATCCAGCAGATCTTTGCTGTGGTAATGAGTGGTGGTCTTCTCTGCATCATTTTTTTGAACGGAGAGAGCATAGGTTAATTCCCAATAGGAGGTACCCATTTCAGGGAAATTCTTTTCGTCAGAGAACACCTCATCACAGATGTCCTGAATTGTTGAATCCTGGGTGGTATAAATGCTTAAACCGCCGCTGTATAATAGGTTGGAAGCCTGAGCCTGAGTGTAACCAAGCTTAGTTTGGAGATCCTCCATTACCTGTTCAATCAGCTCATCGGTAAAATAGCTGTAGAAGGAGGAGGAATCCTGTTCCTCATTCACGGATTGTATTCTGGAATAGACATCATCCATAACTGCTTCATCGTATTCTTCCTGAGAGCAATGCCCCTGCTTAAGCATCTCGTCCAGGATCTCCTGCCTTCTTACCGCATTCCGTTCCGGATGGGTAATCGGGTTATGATAAACAGGGAGCTGTGCTATCGCGGCAATCGTAGCGGCTTCCGATAGAGACAGCTCCTTAGCATCCTTATTAAAATACTTTCTGGAGGCTGTCTGAATTCCTAATGTTCCGGAACCAAGATTGATTGTATTCAAGTAATATTCAAGGATCGTATCCTTATCCAGGCGGTTCTCCAGCTGAATCGCCAGATACTGTTCCTGAATCTTACGTTTTAACCGCTCAACAAAGGTGGCTTCACGGCCGCCGTTAAATACCTGATTTTTCAGCAGCTGTTGAGTAATAGTACTGCCACCCTGATTAAAGCTTCCGGACGTCAGCCCCAGAACACCCGCACGAAGGATGCCTCTGACGTCAATTCCATTATGCTCGTAAAAGCGTTCATCTTCAATACTGATAAAACTGTACTTTACCCATTCAGGCAGTGCGGTAAGTGGTACGTATACACGATTTGCCTCGGCACCGATCAAATTCTCTATGGCATTGCCATCTTTATCGTAAATGGTAGTGGTATAACCGGTAGGAACAACATTAATCTTGGAGATATCAGGCGAGCTGTCTATGAGACCCTTTAAAAGCCCAAAGCCTGCAAAGGTACCTACTATCCCGATAAATACAACAAGGACGATAAATAAACGGAATAAGGTTATCCTGGTTTTAGATACCAACCGTCTGGATGTTGATTTAATGTAATGCTGTTTCTGTTCAATGCCTCTTTTACTGTAGTCCATAAAAACCTCCAATCGCAATAAAGCATATATAAACAGTAATAAATCCTGCGATAAGCAAAGCTGGTACTTTGTTCACTCGCGTCCATTATAACAAATTTGCCCTGTGAAATAAAGTATAATTTCTCCGCAGCCATATTGTATAAACAAAACATTATTCTACCGAAGTAAACTATATTGGTATTATTTTTTTAATTAATCATACAAAAATTCATGAAAACGCAAGAAGATTATCCGGTTGTCGGGTTATGTACACACAAAAAGTGAAGATGTGTCGAAATATAAGGAAGGGGATATTTTGGTGCGAAAAATACGACTTTCGTTCCCTAAATATACTGTGTATAATTGGATTTGTCAGCAAGTTTTCATTATTTAGTGGGGGTAATGTAATATGAAACAGGTAAAGCTACTTTTTAGCAGCCAGGTTATGCTCGACGATGAACAGGAAATGGCACTTGATTATTTTCTTACCGAGATGATCTCGGAAGCAGATTTGGTAACTCCCTATTATGGGGTAGGGATTACTAAGAATTCAGGAGCCTTAACGGAGACAGACGAAGTATGTGGGTTATCAGCTTCAAAGGAGATTGCAGTTTGGATTCTAGAAAAGTTATACCTGAATCAAGTCACGCCGATATCATTGGCAGAGGTGCTGGATGAACTGATGACATTGGCAGAGGCGTGATAAGCAAATTATATTTTTAAAGAAGAGCGATATGAATTCAAATTTCATATCGCTCTTCTTTTTCTACATTTTCCGGGTTACTATTAGAACAATAAAAGCTTTCCATCCAGCAGGGTATAATATACCAGTCCGGATTCTTCCATAATCGCGGTTCCGCTCGTCAGCTCAGTAATTTTCTTTATAAAGGACTCATATCTGCTTGGTGGAATTAATACCTCCAGGTGTACCAGATCCGTATATCCGGAGGATAATAGGGTAAGCTGCTCCTGAGCGATATAATATTGCAATTTGCCAATCAGGTTATAATCCGTGGTAATTGCCACCTTAATACCCAGCTCCTTCTGAATGCAGGTACTATGCTTCAGACCTTCCAGTACCGCAGACTGATAGGCTTTGACCAATCCTCCCGTTCCTAGGAGGGTACCTCCAAAATAACGGGTAACGACCGCTACAACATTCACAAGGTCATGGGCAAGTAAAATATCCAGCATGGGTCTCCCGGCGGTCTTACTGGGTTCACCGTCATCGGAGCACCGCATCAGAGGCTGTTCGGTTCCTACAATGTAAGCAGAGCAATTATGAGACGCATCCCAATATTTTTTTTTCAGGGCTTCAATCGCTTCAATGGCTGCTGCTTCGGTCTCAACAGGGCTTACAGTCGCTATAAATCTGGATTTTTTCACTATGACCTCTCCGACACCGCCCTCAATGATTGTCTTAAAAGCTTCCTTCATTACAAAACTCCCTTCTGACGGTATGCAAATCTTGCCAGGGTACCGCGGATATGATATGATATATAAGCCTATAGGGTTAAATGTAAAAAATTCTTTGTCTAAGGAGACAAAATGAAAATAAAGTATTTTTCCTGGCTACCAGCGGCAGCAATTATGGGAGCTATCTTCTGGTTTTCATCAAAGACAGCAGATATATCTCAGGAGAGTAGTCTAAGCATCTCTCTTGTAATTCTTAATGTTTTTGAACAGCTTAAAAGCATTCCGATATCAGAACCTGAAAGGCTGGAGTTGCTGGCAGTGATTGACCACTTTGTCCGCAAGTCGGCACATTTTACGGAATATGCATGTCTTAGTGCAGCAATTGCTTTCCATTTTACGGTATGGAAGAAAAATATCAGTTACAGGACTTTTATTCCGATAATAATCACCGGGCTATATGCTGCGACAGATGAATTTCATCAGACCTTTGTCCCCGGAAGGAGCGGACAGGTATCGGATGTGCTTCTGGATACAGCAGGAGCAGCAGCGGGAGCTCTGGCCTTCTACATCCTTAATCTATTGTTTACACGACGCAGACAAAGAAAGATAAAACCTACAGCATAGATGTGAATTGGTTTCCATCTTCGGTATACACATATTGAATGCAGGAAAGAGACTTCTCTAATTCCGTCCGGTCAATGGAAAGGCTTTTACATAGATCCTCCAGACTATGAAATTCATCCCTCAGCTTGGTATTGATAAAGCTCAGCAGGATGTATGGATCCTTCGGTATTTTCATAAGCTACTCCTTTAGTTGTGATAGAATACCATTATAATTATGCACATTTTTTTATTATTTTCAAGACGTAAATGCTTCGAAAGGCTAGGCAAAGGATATGGACTTATTTGATTATATGAGGAATAATACGATGAAGAAGGAGGCCCCTCTGGCTTCCAGGCTTCGGCCTATGACCCTGGATGAGGTGGTAGGTCAGCAGCATATTATCGGGAAGGATACTCTTTTATACAGGGCAATTAAGGCAGACAAAATCAGCTCAATTATATTTTACGGCCCTCCCGGTACCGGTAAGACGACGCTTGCCAAGGTGATTGCCAATACCACGAGCTCCCTGTTCACGCAGATCAACGCTACATCCGCCGGTAAGAAGGATATGGAAGCAGTGATAGAGGAAGCAAAGGTTAATCTGGGCAGCTACGGAAAGCGGACAATCCTTTTCATCGATGAGATTCACCGTTTTAATAAGGGACAGCAGGACTATCTGCTACCTTATGTGGAAGACGGGACAGTGATCTTAATTGGTGCAACGACGGAAAATCCTTACTTTGAGGTGAATTCCGCGTTACTTTCCCGCTCCATCATATTTGAACTGAAGTCGCTATATAAGGAGGATATCAAGACTTTACTTCTTCGGGCGGTCTATGACAGGGATCGGGGAATGGGAGCATATGATGCGGTAATAGAGGAAGAGGCGTTGGATTTTCTGGCGGATGTCGCCAACGGTGATGCCAGGGCAGCACTCAATGCCATAGAGATTGGTATCCTGACTACAGAGCGGTCGGAGGATGGGAAGATTCATATTACACTTCCGGTGGCATCCGAGTGTATTCAAAAGCGTGTACTGAAATATGATAAGGACGGAGATAATCATTATGATACAATATCGGCCTTTATCAAGAGTATGCGCGGTTCTGATCCGGATGCGGCAGTGTATTATCTTGCCCGGATGCTGTATGCGGGTGAAGAGGTTGCCTTCATTGCAAGAAGAATTATGATCTGTGCCGCAGAGGATGTGTCCAATGCCGATCCCAATGCCTTGGTAGTAGCAACCTCAGCAGCGCTTGCGGTTGAACGGCTTGGTATGCCGGAGGCAAGGATTGTCCTTGCTCAGGCAGCAACGTATGTTGCTTGTGCACCAAAGAGTAATTCAGCCATCTGTGCCATAGATGAGGCCATGCAGGTTGTAGAGAAGGAGAAGACGGCAACGATTCCCTCCTATCTGAGGGATGCGCATTATAAAGGTGCGGCAAAGCTGGGACACGGGTTAGGCTATCAATATGCTCATAACTTTAAGAATCATTATGTAAAGCAACAGTATCTTCCAGATGAGCTTAAGGACAGGGTATTCTATAACCCTTCTGATAATGGATATGAAAAACAGATTCAGGAATATTTTAAGAAAATAAAAGAGGTGGATTAGAATAGGGGCTGGCTGCCGAAGTGATATTACAGCAGCCCCAATTCGTTACTTATTATTGTGGGCAGAACCATTATCTTCTGTTTCGTCAAATACCTCAGTGTCGTCTGTTGCTTCCGGTTCCTCCGGATTAAAGTCTGCGGGAGGATCATTTCTGTGTATCAAACGGTATACCATCATAAAGCCCCAGATCATAATCGGGATAACGATGGCACTGAACAGACTGGCCAGGAACAAGCCGGGTGCCTTCTCGGAGGCGAAAAATGCAGATATGAAAGTTATCAGGAATAGGGATGCAAACAATACCAAACCGATAATTGCAGCTATACGTTTCACTTTTTTGTTCATTATAATATCCTTTCTGCCGTTTCACGAAAATATCGTTCTTTCTTATCTTTCCATACACATTATAGCTAGTCGGCATCGAAAAAGCAAGCGTCGGCGCTAGAAGCAGAAAAGAAATGGAATAATATAGTAACCAATATCATTTGACATATTTCTGTGGAAGCCGTGCAGAATAGAAGAAGGAGTGATAAAATGATAGTATTGGAAGGCAAAAGCGTGTTCAAGGGGATTGCTCTTGGTACATTGAAGTATTATCAAAAAGCTGAAACTGCCAGGAGAGTCTATCAGGTATCGGATACGGATGAGGAGCAGAGACGCTTTGAACAAGGGAGACAAAAGGCCATTGAGCAATTGGAGATATTATATAGGAAGGCTCTTAAGGAGATTGGCTCCGAGAAGGCAATGATTCTACAGGTACATCAAATGCTTTTACAGGATACGGAATATTATAATTATATCAACCGTGTAATTAAGGAGCAGAAATTCAACGTAGAGTATGCTGTTTCCTGTGCTGCAGATTATTTTGCAGAGACATTTTCCTCCATGGAGGATGAATATCTGAGGGAAAGGGCAGCAGATATAAGGGATATTTCTAATCGACTGCTCAGCGCGCTTGCGGATGAAGAGACAGGAATTAACCTTACGGAGCCTATAGTAATAGCTGCAGAGGATCTGGCCCCCAGTGAGACGGTTCAGCTGGATAGAAGCAAGATACTTTCTTTCCTCACACAGAAGGGTTCAGTAAATTCTCATACTGCAATTCTTGCCAGAACAATGAATATCCCCGCGGTGGTCGGGATCGGAGAACAGCTAAGACCGGAGTATGACGGTCACCGTGTGATTGTGGATGGGTTCTCAGGAAAGGTCTATATCGATCCTGAGGAGCAGCTATATCAGGAGTATGTGCAAAAAAAACAGTCGGAGGAGGATAGAAGGACTGTATTGATGGAGTTAATCGGTAAAGAAAATGTTACCAGGGATGGGCGGCGCATTGATATCTTCGCTAACATCGGAGAGGTCATGGATGTCCGTGAAGCGTTAAGAAATGATGCCGGTGGTATCGGTTTGATGAGGAGCGAATTTCTCTATCTGAACAAGCAGGAGTATCCTTCGGAGGAGGAGCAGTTTGCTGCCTATCGGGAGATATTAATGACTATGGAAGGTCGGAAGGTGATCATTCGAACCCTGGATATCGGTGCAGATAAGCAGGTGGAATATTTTCAGCTGCCCAAGGAAGAGAATCCGGCACTGGGGTACCGTGCCATCCGTATCTGCCTGACCAGAAGAGAAATCTTTCGCACACAGCTTCGGGCATTATACCGGGCTTCTGTCTATGGTAATCTGGGTATTATGTTTCCGATGATCATTTCTGTTTCTGAGATCAGTGAGATAAAGCAGATCATTAATGAAGTAAAGCAGGAGCTTTCCGGAGAGAGAATAGCCTATAGCAGTAAAATAGAGCTTGGTATTATGATAGAGACACCGGCAGCGGCAATCATCAGTGATTTACTGGCAAGAGAGGTAGATTTCTTCAGCATAGGCACCAACGATCTGACACAATATACAACTGCAATTGACAGGCAAAATCCTATGCTAAACTCCTTCCAGGATCCGCATCATCCGGCTGTTTTGAGATTAATCGGGCTGGCAGTGGAAAATGCCCATAAGAACGGTATTTGGGTTGGCATCTGCGGCGAATTGGCAGCAGACACTGCTTTGACAGAGATGTTTTTGGAGCTTGGGGTAGATGAGCTGTCTGTGGCCCCTGGCATGGTACTGGAGTTAAGAAAGAGAGTACGGGAAATCTGATAGAATCCTTTTATGCCTTTATCAAATCGGAAAGCTCTCCGATATATATAGAAAGAAATGATAGTGACGGGAGGATAAGGATGTCAACCACCAGAAATAAATTTTTTCTGATCGCCATATGCTTAATTGCTTACTATGGATTTACTCACCACCCTGCTTCAGTCTTTGGTATGGGCATGCAGGAGTCGGGTGAAGTTACGGGGGCGAAAACCTGTACCGTAAGCTTTGACGGGAACGGAGCAAATGCAAGTATTGCTCCAATCTCAGTTTCTTCAGAAGGTTACTATGGGACCCTGCCGGAGCTTACCAGGCCAAACTATGTATTTGACGGTTGGTATTCCTTTAAAAGCGGCGGTATCAAGATTACGGAAACCACTAAGGTACTGAAACCGTCAGACCATACACTCTATGCTCAGTGGCGAGGAAGTCCGGTCGAGGTTGAGCTGGATGCTGCAGGCGGGAAGGTCAGCAAGACGAAGATTGTTGTTTATTACGGAAGCAAGTACCTGGGGCAGCTTCCGATACCGACCAGAACCAGTTATCGATTTGATGGTTGGTACACCTCAGAAGCAGGCGGTGATAAGGTTACAATTAAGAGTATTTATGATGAAAATGGGCCGGATACTCTTTATGCCCGATGGACAGAGCAGCCGGTAAAGGTCATCTTTATTGCTTTTAATGGTGAGGTATATGAGAGAATTGCAGCTTACGGAATGGAATACGGAGAATTACCAAAGCCTGTGAAGGAGGGCTATACCTTCGGTGGCTGGTATAAATATAAGGACTATAGGAATAACAGGGACAATAGAGAGAAGGAGATCAAGGCAAATACCATAGTGCAGGAGATAGCCCAAGTTAAGCTTTATGCCAGATGGTATCCCGTCTCTGAGGATGGAACTTCAGGATATTATTAAGAGTATAGAGCATAAAATCCGGAACAGCAGAAATCAGGCTGTTCCATTTTTATTGACATGTTTTTTACCATATGTTTTATAAGTTTAAAAGTATTGTTAGAAAATTATCAAATAATGTATTGACAAATATCGAACGATATGTTAGATTGGCGTATAACATAATAGATGAAACAAAAGTTTATGAAATAAAAATTACCAATATTTTTAGTTTGCACATCATAATGTGCGGGAATGGAGGCTATTATGGAAGAGAATAGCATTGGGTATCGTGATATACTCAAACAAAAAGAATACATGAAGACAGTCATTGCTGCCGTAATCAATCGGTTTGGTGATTCAATCGACAGTATCGCCTTTGCCTGGCTGGTATATCAGATTACCCAAAGCGCTGCTTGGTCAGCAATCATCTTTGGAGTTAACAGAATACCTACGATATTTCTGCAGCCCTTTGCCGGTGCAGCAATTGAGGGTAAGAATAAGAAGATAGTCATGATTGTGACGGATGTCATCCGCGGTATTTGTGTCGGCATTGTTGCGACTGCCTTTCTTGCAGGATTTCTTAATCAATGGATCATGCTTGGCTGCACGATTGTGATCTCCTGTGCAGAAGCCTTTCGGAATCCTGCCTCCAGTGCATTACTGCCTAAATTGCTGGATAAGAAATATTACGACTTTGGGATTTCAATCAATACCAGTCTTTGCAGTGTCATGGAGCTGGTGGGCTTTGGACTGGCTGGTGTCATTATTTCCGCGTTTTCAATATCAACTGCAATTTACATCGATATGGTGACCTTTTTCTTATCTGCTCTGATTATTATCACTTTAAGAATTAAAGAAGAGAATTTGACAAAGGCTAAGATAAATGCTAGGGAATATATCGATAACCTAAAGGGAGGCTTCCTATACCTGAAGGGAAAGCCATTATTAAAATACCTGGTAATAATTTCGATTTTTTTGAATGCTATCTTTGTACCGATGTACAGCCTTCAGGCGCCTCTGGTCAGTGAGATTTTACACTCGGATGAAGTCATGCTTTCTGTTTTAAATCTCGGCATCACATTCGGAATGATTTTCGGAGCTATATTATATCCATATATCAGTAAGGTAATTCGAAAGCGTACCCTCGTATGTATCTGTGGATTTATGATCGCTGTATATTACCTGGGGCTGGTAGCTATTGGAAGCTTTATTACTATGGCTTCTTTGGTATATATAACAGTAGCTGTTCTCTCAATCCTGCTTGGAGCAGCGATAGCAGTCGCAAATACCTTTGCGGGTGTGGAATTTATGAAAATGATTGAAGAGAATTATATTGCCAGAATTACCTCTATCATGAGTGCCTGCTGTGTTGCAGCTATACCGTTGGCTTCCTTTATCGTAGGCGGTCTGGCTGGTTTTATACCGACAGATAAAATACTTCTTGCAATGGGCTTATTGGATATCCTTGTGGGATTGATACTTTTTCGAAAAAAGAGATTTGAAGCTGTAATGAAGGAGCAGGAGGTGGAATCAGAAAATGAAGGAGAAATTACAGATAGTGAAGCATGCTAATCTAGTGGATGAAGCATTTATTATCCTGTGTCATCTGGCAAATAATGATGAATTGGATCAGCTTCGAGAGGATTATAGGGATAGCTATCTGGAGATTCCGGATAGGTACAACAATATATGGGATACAATTTTTGAGATTTATAATGTGATCAGGGAAGAGTTAATGCCGAAAAAAGAGCAGATCGAATATTATTTTAAAGTGTACAATGACAACTTCTTCTCTTATGCAGCTCTAGCCTTTCTGTTGAACTATCAGAACCCCAATAATCAGCTTTTGCCCTATGAGGAACGGGTCAGGAATATGAAGGAGGAGGATCGCATCAAGCTGTATGCCTTATTTATAGACGGTGGAAACGGTTCTCCTGATGAAAAGTTAGTGGATTATGAGAGCTTCGTTCGCTTTCTTGAGGATACCTCCTATGATAAGGCTGTAAAATGGGATATACTAAAAATATATCATAAGCAAGAGGAAGCCTATAATGAAGTTACTGCAATCCTAAGGAAAGTGGTTGATATAATTGAGAGAAATTATCATAAGCAGATTGCCGGCATAGAGCAATACTTTTACGATTACTGGCAGGAGATACAGGAGAAACAAGATATTATACAGCTGCTTCATGATAGCCTTAAAATAGAATGGAAGACCAATGAGAACGGAATCATATTACTTCCGATCCTCTTTGAGCCCTTTTCCGTTTTACTCGCCTGCAAGCCAGATACAGATAGGGAGGATGTACTTCGCTTCGGGATATTGATGGACAGCCGATTTATTATATCCAGAGATACGATAGTAGCCGAGAACATCGTAAATTTCGGCAAACTCCTCTGTGATAAAAGCAAAGTTGATATCCTGGAGCTCACTGCGATCAAGCCCTGTTACGGTAAGGAGATCGCCAATGAGCTTAATCTCTCCACAGCAACGATATCCTATCATGTCAATGCACTGATTAAGCAGGGACTGTTACAAACCGTTCTAGATTCCAACCGGGTATATTACAGCTTGAATACCGAAAAGCTCTCCCAGTACCTGGAGGGCATCAAAAAGTACTTTACTAAGAAATAAACGAAGCATTTCTCTATGGAGAGTACCGGAAATAGGACCATGTCTCTGTTATATAGATAATCTATTTCAGACGGGGTTACTGCTATATGCAGTGACCCTGATTTTTATATTTGTGATTGAAAGGTAATAGACGCTTACTTTAATCATATAAATGATCGTAAATACAGCAGATAATACAATTTTTTCTGTATATTGACCATATACGAAGGCTCTCCGTTTTGTTAAGATGATGCAATACAATGTATCAATCATTCAAGAGGAGGAGTTTTTATATGTCAAAAACAGCTTTATTGGTTATGGACATGCAGAAGAAATTTAGAGAAGCAACATCCTGTAAATCAAATTTTGACACAGTTACGCAGTGTATCAATATTATCAGCCAGACCTTCCGTAAGAAGAAGCTGCCTGTTGTCGTAATACAGCATATTGAGATGGGAGAATTAAAGGATGAGGGTTTTGATAATGTGGAGCAACTGATCGTTTCAGAATCGGACTACAGGATTGAGAAAAACTTCTCGAATTCCTTCTGGAAGACTGATCTGGAAGAGATTTTAAGGAAAGAAAATGTAGACACGGTAATTGTCAGCGGCTTCGCCGCGGAATTCTGCGTTCCAGCTACCTGTAACGGAGCATTGGAGAGGGGGTTTCCTGTCTATTTGATGCAGAATGGTGTTTCAGGGTTTACAGAAGAGGGAGTTAACCTGCTTTTTGCATGGAGACCGCTGATTACAACAGAAGAATTAGAGACTTTAGGGAATTGATGGTATAGCCATAACGTATCATTCGGGAGGAGAAGATATTTTATGATAGAATGCAGTTTTTACCGACAGAGTCATTGCATTATGCAATGACTCTTTTTATATGTAACAGCATCTAAAGTGACAGTATTCTGGTATTTTTTTCTAGTATTCAAAGAAAAGATATGGTACAATTTCCTTGAAGCCGCCGGCTGACGGAGGCTGCTTCTTGGTATAGCCAAAGATGAGGAGATAGGATGCAGTTAAATATTTCGTAGAGCAGGGGTTAGAAGGATAGGAGCCGGAGGCCATCAACGGATATACTGTCATAAGGAAAGGAGAAAGGAATTAGGATGAATTATTATATCAACGTGATCAATGATACAGTTGAATATATTGAAGAAAATATTTCCGAGAAACTTTCGCTGGTAATCCTGGCGCGACAATTCGGTATATCCGAGTTCCACTATAACCGAATATTCAAAGCTGTGACAGGAACCTCACTGAAGCAATACATACTTGGACGGAAGCTTACAAAGGCGGTTGACTTGATTAAAGGGACAGATGGATCTATTCTGGAAATCGCATTAGATATGGGCTTTGAATATCCTGAGGTATTCAGCCGGGCTTTCAAGAAGCAGTTTGGAATTGCTCCTAAAAAGCTCAGAGAAGATAAAATAACATTGGAAGGTTTACCGAAGGTCAGTGTTGTGGACCGAGATATCATCAATTATAGAGGAATATTGTCTGTGAAGGGCAGTAAGGTGCACATGGAAGAACTCAAGCTTGCGGGAATCGGCCTGGAATTGAATATGTTCCAAAAGGATTTCGAGTACAGCTTAATGAAGCAGTCGGAGGACTATTTTATCAGGACCGCTGAAAACAAGATGCTTCGTCAGGATAAATTATATACAGTAGTCAGCTGTCATGGAGATGACAGCGGTGACTATACCATTTTCTGTGCCAGGGAGCTTCAGAATCGCTCAGAGTCGATTGAGTATAAGACAATGACGATACCGGAGGGTTGGTATGCCAAATTCGAATATCAGGGAAATATGTTTGATATCCAGGGTCCTCTGATGGATGATTTATACCGCTGGATGATGGTCAATGATGCTAGGCTAAATAATATAGGAATTGGTATGATTGATATTTATAGCAGTAATTATCCGGTTGATAATAGGGTAACCATACTTTTTCCGATTAAAGAATAAACAATCAGCAAGATTAATCATGAAGCAGAACTTTCCTTTCCTTACAATAAATCTATGATGCAGACCAAAAGAGGAAAGGATGGGAAATAGAATGAGCAGTATGCAAAGCAATTATGTCAAGGATATGATAAGAAATTCAGGAATGTGGAATTTATCATTACCGGAGATAAGAAAGAATATGGAGGGTTTACAATCAGCCGGTATGCCTAAGGATATTAAAAACCTCAGGGAGAAGGTCGGCGGGGTGGAATGCGAGGCGTTCTATTGCGAAGGCGCAGCAAAAGATAAGGTTATCCTATATTATCATGGCGGTGGTTTCTGCTTAGGGATTTATTCCTCCAACAGAGATTTTGTTGCAGAGCTAGCACATAGATGCAGAGCAAATATCTATATGCCGGATTATAGGTTGGCACCTGAGAATCCATACCCTGCAGCACTGGAGGATGCAGTAGAAGTATACCGGGGAATTTTGGATAAGGGATTTCAGCCTGAGAATATCGTAATTATGGGAGATTCCTCAGGTAGTGCACTGTCTGTTTCTGCACTGTTACAGCTGAAGGAGCAGGGTTTACCGATGCCGAAGGCCTTGTCCTATATTACACCATTATTTGATCTGACCGGTAAAGCGGAGACCTTTATCACCAGAAGAGAGGAAGATCCCTTCGTTCAGGAGGATCCCTTGTCTATCGCAAAGATTTATCTGGGAGCAAATGATGCATCCTCTCCGATGCTTTCCCCGCTGTTCGGAGATCTTAAGGGATTACCTCCAGTTTTAATTCATTCTGCAGATTCAGATGTTTTCTCGGCAGATTCGGAAAGCTTTGCTAAGGCAGTCCGTTTATCAGGGGGAACAGCGGAAAATAAGCTTTGGGAGGAAATGTGGCACATCTTCCACATGCAGGCAGCTTTCGTACCTGAGGCGGACCTGGCATTAGGGGAATTATGCAGTTATATAAAAAAATCACTGAATATTGAATAATACAATAGCCTGCCGGCAATAGCGGCAGGCTATTGTATTTTTAATTAAATTAAGACACTTAGCAGTATATCTGCATAATTGAACTTACGCATATCGACTGAAGATTTCCCCCAGTCTGCGGATACCCTCCTCAATGGCAGCAGGATCTGAATTTGTATAATTCAAACGAAGAGTATTTACCTTCTCTTTATATGAATAGAAGGGATCTCCCGGGACGAACAAGACCTTTGCCTTTTGCGCCTCCTCTAGCAGGTCCATTGTGGCTTTCCCGTTATGCAAAGTTGCCCAGAGGAACATGCCGCCCTTAGGCTTGGTATAGGAGATGTAGGCAGGAAAATGTCTTGCTATAGCGGTTATCATGGCATCACTCTGCTCTTTATAAAGGGCGCGGATTTTGGAGATGTGCTGCTCGTAATCATTATGTATCAGATAATCGTAAATCAGATATTGTGCAAAGATATTGGTGTGCAGATCGGCACCCTGCTTTGCGATATTGACATAGTTCATCAGTTCTTTATTCTTAGTACAGAGGAAGCCTAGTCTTATTCCCGGAGTGATTGTTTTTGAGAACGAACCAAACAGTACACTATATTCCAGCTTACCGGCTCCGATATAGGGAAGTGTTTCTCCGGAGAAAGTCAACTCTCCATAGGGATCATCCTCCACAAGTACAACTTTGTATTTCTCAAGCAGCTGACCAACAGCTTCTCTTTTAGCTTTGGAATAGGAAAGACCGGTAGGATTCTGATAATTCGGTACACTATAGAATATCTTCACCCGGTCTTTTTTTAATGCATTCTCCAATTCTTCCAGGTTGATGCCGTCCTCCTCCAGGGATACTGGTATAAATTTTGGCTCATATAAGGAAAAAGACTGTATGGCACCAAGGTATCCAGGTTCTTCAATAATAACACCGTCCCCTTTATTAATCAGTGCTTTGCCGATCAGGTCAAGACCCTGCTGGGAGCCTGTTGTTATCATAATATCCTCGGGTGAATATTCCAGACCAGAGCGCTTCCTGTAACGATCAGCGATATAGTTCCTTAGCGGGTGGTAGCCTTCTGTTGTGGAGTATTGGAATACCCTCTCTTTGCTATTTTCGATAATTCGTTGGGAAGCCTCAGATAATTCCCGCAAGGGGAAGGAGATAGGGTTTGGTAAACCTCCGGCGAAGGAAATGAAATTTTCTGCTTCTGTTACCTTCAAAATCTGCCTGGTAAATGATGGCTTCATATTCAGAATACCATCAGAATATAATCCGTTCATAATTGCTCCTTTCATCAGAAACGCAATATTTCTTCTGTAAAAATTTTTTACATTATAACATCCCGTAGAATACCGAACAATATTAAAATTGTATGCAATACAATATTTAATGCAATTGATATTATATGAATACAATGATATAATGGCTGCATATAATATTGTCCTTAATGTGTTAAATCTTGATACAGGAATGGAGGTAACATGCCGGTTAATTCTTTTGAGAACTATCCTATGAGCTGGAAACCTGATTTATCCCATGCAACGGGCCCATTATATAAAGCCCTGGCTGCAATGCTGGAGGCAGATATCAAAAATGGGACCCTGGTGCCGGGAACAAAGCTTCCTCCCCAACGGGAGCTTGCAGATTATCTGGATGTCAATTTAAGTACCGTGTCTCGGGCCCTTAAGCTTTGCGAACAAAGCGGACTTATCAGTGCTGCGGTGGGAAACGGAACCTACATCTCCTCCGACGTAGGTACGAGCAGTATACTGAGCCCTAATCCCGATCAGATGCACTTGATCGAGATGGGAGCGATCCTTCCTCATGCCGAACCGAACAAAATCATGGTGGATTATATACAAAAAATGCTCTCCGAACCTGATTCGGACAGATTATTCCAATACGGCACGATCGGCGGGACTACCTGGCAGAGAGAGGCAGCTGCGGTGTGGATTGGTAAGACGGGATATCAGGTGGAGGCTGATCGTATTCTATTTGCAGCCGGCGGACAAAATGCAATTTCTGCAATTCTTGCCTCACTGTTCAAGGCTGGAGACCGAATCGGGATGGACCCGCTGACCTACCCGGGATTTAAGACGGCTGCCAAGATGCTTGGAATACAACTGGTACCCTTGGAATGGAAGGATAATGAAATCACAGAGGAGGGCTTGATGAACGCTTGTAAAAGTGACAGGCTAAAGGGCTTATATATTATTCCTGATTATCATAATCCGACCACTCATACTATGAGCCTGCCTACCAGAAAGATGATAGCAGAAATAGCCAGAAAGCTGAATATTATTGTCATAGAAGATGCTATCAACAGTATGCTGAAGATCAATCCCCTACCGCCGGTTGCAGTCTTTGCTCCGGAACAGGTAATTCACATCATGAGCCTTTCCAAGGTGGTTTCTCCGGGACTTCGGCTTGCCTTTGTTACGGCCCCGGAGGCCTACCGTTCAGAGATTAGTACGGGTATTTATAATCAAAACATTACAGTTGCACCCTTCCTTCTGGAGCTGTCAGCCAGGCTTATCCATACTAAGAAAGCGAACAATATCGCAACCGAGCGCAGGGAATATACAAGACAGATGAACCGGATCTTTATGAGATATCTGGGTAACTTCGAGGTGAGGGGGGATGAATACTGTCCATTTCATTGGATACTGCTTCCGGAAGCTTTTACAGGAAAGAGCTTTGAAATCTGTGCCAGAAACGAAGGAGTTCAGGTGTATTCGGGAGAACGTTTTCTGGTAGGAAATTCCAGAACACCTAGTGCCGTAAGGATATCTGTGACGGCTGCCAGAAATCCGGTTGAATTCGAGGAGGGGGTAAAAATATTACAACGTATTCTCGAGAGTGAAGATAAGACGGAGCTGCTGCTGTAGCAGCACCGGATATGGGAAATGTGTAAAGCTATGTCCATTGAATAATATTATGATGTCCTTAGAAAAACCCAGCCGGGGTAAAAACTGTACACAGTGTATGGCCTGTATCTGCCGTTGTCCCAGCGAAGCCATAGAATATAAGAATAGAACTCAGGGAAAGAGAAGGTATGTGAATCCGGGATATCAGCAAAAGCCGGGAGATCAGTAAAAGCCGGGATATCAGCAAAAGCCGGGATATCAGCAAAAGCCGGGAGATCAGCAAAAGCTGTTATATCACTACAAGCTGTTATTTCAGGTGGTTGTAGGCTATTATATTTTCTTTAGAATAAAACCATGAATTAAGTCTTGACAAACCTCCTGTCCTGAAGATATAATAAGCCCTAATTTAAATCATATGACAAAGGCGTCTTAGGTAAATCTAAGGCGCCTTATTTATTGAAACCCATTAAGAAGGTGAGAAACTATATGAAGCAGAAGGTGAAAAATAAAATAAGCAGTAATTTTATCTGCAGCACATATTCAAGGAGGAGAATAAGCCATATTCTGCTCTTTTTGATTCTGGGAGGAATTCTGCTTTCCGGCTGTAGAGGGAAAAAAGAGGAGACGGAGCTACTTGTAGGAGCAGCTGCCAGTCTCGAGCCAGCCATGAGTGAAGTGAAATCCTTATTCGAGGAGCAGAATCCGGAGATTCGTTTAAGCTTTACCTTCGCAGGCTCAGGAACGATTGAACAGCAGATCCGCGAAGGTGCTCCGATTGATATATTTCTATCAGCCTCCCCAAAGCAGATAGCTTCTCTAAATAACGATAAGCTGCTACTAACGGACAGCTGGGTGGATTTATTCCAAAATGAAGTGGTATTGATTGTTCCAAAGGATAGTGCTTTGGGAGTTACCGATTTCAGGGACATTACAAGGGCCAATATGATTGCGATCGGTGATCCGGAATCGGTACCGGCGGGACAATATGCAAAAATGATCTTTGAACAGCTTGGAATTTGGGAGGCTGTCTATCAGAAGGCTACCCTTGGGAAGACGGTAACAGAAGTAGCTGCCTGGGTAAGCTCCGGGGAAGCAGAGGCAGGAATAGTATATAAGTCCGATGCCATGCTGAACGAGAAATTAATGATTGCAGCCGCAGCGCCTGAGGTGGAGGGTAACATTGCCGTCTATCCGGGTGCTATCCTTAAGGATACGAAAGCAGAGTCCCAGGCGAAGGAGTTTCTTTCCTTTCTGGATACAGAGAAGGCAGAAGAGATAATGGTGAAATATGGCTTTGATATTATTGACTGACAGAGGAAGAGAGGAGGCATTGGATGGACTGGACACCCTTATGGATATCACTAAAGACAGCAGTTCCTGCTACATTGATTACATTTTTTCTTGGGATTTATACAGCTCGTTGGATCAGGAAGCTGGATTCCAGACTGGTACAGTTCCTCGATGTTATTCTAACCCTGCCGCTCGTATTACCACCTACGGTAATGGGGTTTCTATTGCTTTTGCTTCTGGGTAAGAATGGCCTTTTGGGCAGACCGCTTGAAATAACCGGAATTCAGATCATATTCACCAGAACAGCAGCAGTTATCGCTGCCGTTGTCGTCTCCTTCCCATTGATGTATCGTTCAGCAAAGGCGGCCTTCGAGCAGGTAGATCCTAATCTGATCTATGCTGCCCGGACAGTGAAGCTGACAGAGCGACAGATTTTCTGGAGGATCATACTTCCCATTGCTTTACCCGGAGTAGCGTCGGGGACGATATTGGCTTTTGCCAGAGCACTTGGTGAATTTGGTGCTACGCTGATGATTGCCGGCAATATTCCTGGGAAGACCCAGACGATGCCGCTCGCAATCTACATGGCCATTCAAAGCGGGGATGAGGGCAGAGCTGCAGCCTGGGCCGGGCTTTTACTGGTGTTATCCTTCTTCATGATCTTATCTATGAATCTCTTTACAAGAAAAGGGAAAAGAAACAATAAGGAGGAACAGCATGGAATTGTCAGTTGACATCAAAAAGAGATATATGAATTTCCGGCTTGAGGTGAAGCTGTCCTATTCGGGAAATTCGCTGGGCTTTTTAGGAGCCTCGGGCTGCGGGAAGAGCCTGACCTTAAAATGTATCACCGGATTAGAGACTCCGGATACCGGACGGATTATCTTAAACGGACGGACATTGTACAATTCGGAGCAGGGGATAAATTTGCCGGTACAGCAAAGAAATGTGGGTTTGCTATTTCAGAATTATGCTCTTTTTCCTCACCTTACCATAAGAAAAAATATTGAGATCGGAAGGGGTCATAATAAGGTAGACCGGATTCGTCTTCGGGAACTGGTTACCCTGTTTCGGCTGGAAGGAATGCTCGATAAGTATCCGGAGCAATTGTCTGGAGGTGAGCAGCAGAGAGTTGCACTTGCCCGTAGTATGGCACTGGAACCGGAACTTTTGCTGTTGGATGAGCCGTTCTATGCTCTGGATACATATCTGAAGGAGAAGGTGCAGCAGGAGTTATACGAATATCTAAAGGAATATCACGGAGCTTTTCTTATGGTTTCCCACAGCCGGGAGGAGTTGTATCGTTTCTGCGATACCATAGCGGTACTTCATCGGGGCTGTGTTATTGAGAGCGGCTGCAAGGAGGAGATTTTCTGTCAGCCCTCGGAAATTATTACAGCACAATTGACCGGATGTAGGAATATCTCCAGAGCGGTAAAGATCGCGGATAATAAAGTAAGAGCTTTGGATTGGAAGCTGGAGCTTCATACGGATAAGAGGGTACCGGAGGAAGTGGGGTATGTCGGTATCCGTGCCCATAATATCAGGGCAGACAGCATGTGTCAGGATGAGAACAGAATACCCGTTACCCTGCTTGAGATGTCAGAAGGGCCTCATGAATATAAGCTGCTTCTTGGGAGCAAGACGGATGAAGAGCAGCAAGGCCGCCTTTGGTGGATTGTGGCTAAGCAGGAATGGGATGAGAAGCTGAAGGGCAGACCACTTAAGTACGTCTGTCTGCCAAGGGAGAAAATCCTTCTTTTCCTGAAAGAGTGAATGGAATCCTCAGGAGCTTATTTAAAGAATAAATTTTGTCATAGTGTATATTGTGCAAAAATAATTGAAAATAATTACATATATTTGACAAAACCATGTATTGAATCAGTATATTCCAGATGATAGAATTGCAACATGGAAATTGCAAGATCCAATCAGTCTATCAAGACAAAGACGTCATTACCTGTAAAAGGAATGACGTCTTTTTTAAATCAAGAAGGAGGCAAACAATATGAGGCAGGTTGCAATTTATGGAAAAGGCGGTATCGGTAAATCGACTACCACACAAAATCTGACAGCGGGACTTGGTGAGATGGGTAAAAAAATCATGATTGTCGGCTGTGATCCGAAGGCTGATTCAACCAGACTAATCCTTGGAGGTCTGGCACAGAAGACGGTTCTGGATACCCTTAGGGAAGAAGGAGAGGACATAGACCTGGAGTTCATTCTGAAGCAGGGCTTTGCCGATATCCGCTGTGTGGAGTCAGGCGGACCGGAGCCGGGAGTTGGATGTGCCGGTCGTGGCATCATAACCTCCATCAATCTTCTGGAGCAGCTGGGAGCATATACGGAGGATTTGGATTATGTGTTTTATGATGTACTTGGGGACGTTGTGTGCGGAGGTTTTGCAATGCCAATCCGTGAGGGTAAGGCACAGGAGATTTACATCGTTGCTTCCGGTGAGATGATGGCATTGTATGCGGCCAATAACATCTCCAAGGGTATTCAAAAATATGCCAGTACCGGTGGAGTCAGATTGGGAGGAATTATATGTAATTCCAGAAAGGTAGATGGGGAGGCTGAGCTGGTGGCAGCCTTTGCTAAGGAGTTGGGTTCCCAGATGATCCACTTTGTTCCCAGAGATAATATGGTTCAGAGGGCTGAGATTAACAAAAAGACAGTGATTGATTATGACCCGGGGGCTAACCAGGCGGATGAATACCGGGAACTGGCGCGAAAGATTGACGGAAACGATATGTTCGTCATTCCGAAGCCGATGAAGCAGGAACGTCTGGAGGAACTCCTGATGGAACATGGTATCTTGGATCTGTAAATTATCAAAATCGGAGGTGTACTTATGTTATTAGTAAGAGCAATAATCCGTCCCGAAAAGGTCGGTATCGTATTAACAGAGCTTTTGTCTGCTGGCTTTCCTGCAGTAACGAAGATGGATGTATTCGGGCGTGGAAAACAGAAGGGTGTTAAGGTTGGTGAGGTACATTATGATGAGATCCCCAAGGAGATGCTTCTGATGGTCGTAGAGGATTCAGATAAGGATGATGTGGTTAAAATTATCATGAGATATGCAAGAACCGGAGAGAAAGGGAATTTCGGAGACGGAAGAATCTTTGTAAGCCCCGTGGAAGAAGCATATACCATCAGTACCAAGAAGAAGGGTTTATAGATTATGAACAATGCTGCAGCCGAAAATCGGAGGCAGGGAAGGAGGTTTATCATGAAGGAAGTAATGGCGATTGTCAGACAGAATAAGGTCAATGCGACCAAGGAGGCACTGGCCGAAGCGGGAATACCTGCTTATACCTGTAGAAAGGTGCTTGGCAGAGGAAAGAAGCTGATCGATATGACCTTACTCAGGGATATCGTAGAAACAGGAGAAATCCCTGCCACACCGACCGGAGAATACCTTTCGGAGATGAACCGGCTGATATCAAAACGGGTATTTACCTTTATAATCGAGGATCAGGAGGTTGAGCGGGTTGTCAATACCATCATGGACACGAACTCAACCGAGAATCCGGGAGATGGCAAGATTTTTATTCTGCCAATTTATGATAGTTATCGGGTAAGGAATGGTGAGCATACGACAGAGGCATATTAGCAAAGCGTAGAGGCATATTCTGACCGTGGTACACGGCAGATATTGCCCCAACCGCTAGGAAGGGAAGGAAAGAATATGAATACAATGAATAGGGTATTGGACCAGTATAGTTCCAAGGTATATAAAAACCGGAAGGAACATATGGTGGAGGTCAATCAGAACGGAAATAATAATGAGATTGCCGCCAATGTACGGACCATCCCCGGTATCATTACCCAGAGAGGCTGCTGCTATGCAGGCTGCAAGGGTGTCGTACTGGGACCGATTAAGGATGCCTTCATTATTACCCATGGGCCGATCGGCTGTGCATATTATTCCTGGGGAACCAGGCGGCACAAGGCTAAGGAAGAAGAAGGGATTGATAATTTCCTGCAATATTGCTTTTCCACAGATCTTCAGGAGTCGGATATCGTATTTGGCGGGGAGAAGAAGCTGAAGAAAGCGATTGAGGAAGCCATGGAGATTTTTCAGCCAAAGACCATTTTTATCTGCTCCACCTGTCCGGTCGGCCTGATCGGAGATGATATCCATGCAGTTGCCAAATGGGCTGAGAAGGAATACGGGATCAAATGTATCGCCTTCAGCTGTGAGGGTTATAAGGGTGTCAGCCAGTCAGCCGGACATCATATTGCCAATAACCAGCTGGTCCGTTTTGTAATTGGAGAAGGGGATAGAGAAATAAAGAATAAATACAGCATCAATATTCTGGGAGAATACAATATAGGTGGCGATGGCTGGGAGACAGAGCGATTACTAAAAAGAATCGGTTATGAGATTGTCGCGACCTTTACCGGTGACAGCAGCATTGATGATCTGCAAAACGCCCACAAAGCGAACCTAAGCATTGTTCAGTGCCACCGTTCCATTAATTATATTGCTGAGCTGATCGAGACGAAATACGGAATACCCTGGATGAAGGTTAACTTTATCGGTGTACAGGGAACAATTGATACACTGCGAAATATCGCCCGCTATTTTAGTGATCCCGAGCTGCTTGCCAGGACAGAGGCCGTCATTGCAGATGAACTGGAGCAGATTTCAGAGGACATGGAATATTACAAATCCAGGCTGAAGGGAAAAACAGCTGCGATTTATGTAGGAGGTTCCAGAGCACACCATTATCAGGTGCTGCTGAATGATCTCGGAGTGCATACCGTACTGGCAGGGTATGAATTTGCCCATAGGGAGGAGTATGAAGGCAGAGAGGTAATCCCCTTCGTTAAACCCGATGCGGATAGCAAGAATATTGAGAACATCACTGTAGAACCGGACCCGGCAAAATATCATGTGTATCTGAAGGAAGAGGATTTGAGAATACTCAGGGAAGAGAAGCTCCTTGACTACTACGGCGGTATGGTAAAGGATATGCCGGATGGTACCTATATGGTGGATGATCTAAACCATTATGAGACGGAAGAATTTTTAAAGCTGCTAAAGCCGGATATCTTCTTCTCCGGAATTAAAGATAAATTTGTAGCTCAGAAGAATGGTATTTTGTCCAGACAGCTACATTCCTATGATTACAGCGGACCATATTCCTGCTTCCGCGGTGCTGTGATTTTTGCGAGGGACATTACCATGGGAATTTATACTCCGGCCTGGAGCTATGTCAAGGCACCCTGGAAGACAGCTCCTCTTCTGGAAGGAACATTAGGAGGTGAAACAGCATGTTAGCTTATACAAAGAAAGAAATGTCCAATAGGGATGCACTTAGAGTCAATCCCGCAAAGACCTGTCAGCCTGTCGGCGCCATGTATGCAGCCTTGGGTGTGCATGAATGTATGCCCCACAGCCACGGGTCTCAAGGGTGCTGTGCATTTCACAGAATGTTTCTGACCAGACATTTTAAAGATCCGGCAATGGCGTCCTCCAGTTCCTTCACAGAGGGCGCTTCTGTTTTTGGTGGTGGTACGAACCTAAAGACATCAGCAAAGAACATCTTTGACCTCTATCAGCCTAAGATTATTGCTGTGCATACCACCTGTCTGTCAGAAACCATTGGTGATGATCTAAATGCCCTAATTCAAGGGATTGATATTCCGGAAGGGAAATATATGGTGCATACCAATACTCCCAGCTATAAGGGATCACATATCACCGGTTTTAGTAATATGGTGGCCAGCTTTATCAGCTATCTGTCCGTGTCTTCAGGAAAGAGAAACGACAAAATGACAATCCTTCCGGGCTTTGTCAATCCGGGGGATATGCGGGAGCTGAAGCGGATTGCTGACAATATGGGGATATCCTATACGATGCTGCCGGATACCAGCGGTGTCATGGATAGTCCTATGACCGGTAAGTTCGAATTATATCCCAAAGGAGGTACCAAGGTAGAGGATATCATCTCACTCGGAGATTCCTCATTAACCCTGGCCATGGGCAAGTTTGCAAGTGAAGCACCTGCAGAGACCTTATCCAGAAAATGCGGTGTTCCTTACAAGCTGCTGCCCCTGCCGATCGGGATAGGAAGAACCGATGAGTTTCTTCTGGCGCTGCAAGCCTTCTCCAAACGCGAGATTCCTTATAGCCTGGAGGAGGAGCGAGGGCAGCTAGTAGATATCCTGATTGATATCCATCCCTATACCTTCAATAAGAAGGTAGCAATCTTCGGTGATCCCGATACGGTACTTGGTTTAGGAGAGTTTGCGCTTGAGATGGGTATGCTTCCGATCTATCTGCTGACAGGTACTCCGGGAGAGAGCTTTGAAAAAGCTGCAGCGGAGCTGTTTTTGAAATTCGGAATAGAAGATGGTAAGGCAAAATCCGGCGGTGACCTGTTCGAACTGCACCAGTGGATCAAGGAGGAAAAAGTAGATTTGATAATCGGCGGAACTCACGGAAAGTATATCGCCCGTGCCGAGGATATCCCGTTTGTACGGGCAGGATTTCCGATTATCGACCGTTATATCCATTCCTACCTGCCTCTGGTAGGATATAAAGGTGCGATGCGTCTGGCGGAGCTGATTACGAATGCTTTAATGGACCGTCTGGACAGGGATGCAGCAGAGGAAGACTTTGAGATGGTGCTGTAGAAAAGATGGGAGGTTATTATGGAACACATCGGTGTATTAGAGGCTAGAGCGGAATTTATTTTTCAGAAGCAGAACGGCTGCAAGGGAAACAGCATGCAGTGCGACAGCAACAGCGTATCCGGTTCGGTCAGCCAGCGAGCTTGTGTATATTGCGGTGCAAGAGTAGTCTTGAATCCAATCACTGATGCTTTTCATATTGTACATGGTCCGATCGGATGTGCCAGCTATACCTGGGACATCCGAGGGAGTTTAAGCAGTGGGTCGGATTTATACCGTAACAGCTTCTCTACCGACCTGCAGGAAAAGGATGTCATCTTCGGGGGAGAGAAGAAATTATCGGCCGCAATCGAAGAGATTATGGAAAAACACAGCCCAAGGCTGATCTTTGTTTATTCCACTTGTATCGTAGGAGTAATTGGAGATGATGTGGAAGCTGTCTGTAAAAAAATGTCTTACAAGTACGGGGCAAGAATAATCCCGGTCAAATCACCAGGCTTCTCCGGGACAAAATCGGATGGCTATAAAATGGCTTGTAATGCAATCATGGAACTGCTTCTACCACATAAGCAGGAGAAAAGAAAAGGCATCAATATCCTGGGGGATTTCAATCTTGCCGGTGAAGTATGGATCGTAAAGAATTATCTAAAAAATATAGGAATCCCGATTATTTCAACTATTACCGGAGATTCCGATTATGAAACCTTGCTTCAGGCTCCGGCGGCACAGCTGAACGTTGTCCAATGTGCCGGTTCCAGCACCTATCTGGCGAACCGGATGGAGGAGGAGTTTGGGATTCCCTATATCAAGGTCAGCTTTTATGGGATTGAGGATACCCTGAGTTCTCTGATCAGGATAACAGAAGCGTTAGCGGATGGGGCAGCAAGACAGAAAGCGGTTGCTCTCTGCGAGGCAGAAAGCAGCCGACTAGGGGAATTTTTAACCAAGTACAAAAGGAATCTGATGGGAAAGAAGGCTGCTATCTACGTTGGCGGAGGGTTTAAGGCCATTTCACTGATCAGGCAATTTCATTCCTTGGGAATGGAGACTGTAGTAGTGGGTACGCAGACAGGGAAGAAAGAGGATTATGAAATCATTGAGAGTCTGGTAGATGACAATACCGTGATTATTGATGATGCTAATCCGGCAGAACTGGAAAAATTCATTAAGGAGAAAAAAGCAGACATATTAGTAGGTGGAGTCAAGGAAAGGCCGCTGGCCTATAAGCTGGGTGTGGCCTTCTGTGACCACAACCATGAGAGAAAGCATCCGCTATGCGGCTTTGACGGAGTTGTGAACTTTACTAAAGAGATTAACAGTAGTATTAACCATCCGGTTTGGAGTTATATAGAGAGGAGGCCGTCCTATGAAAGGAACCTTAGCGAATCTTAATGTCAATCCGTGCAAGATGTGTATGCCTATGGGTGCAGTAACTGCCCTGTACGGTATCAGGAGATGTATGTCCATCCTACATGGTTCCCAGGGCTGCAGTACCTATATCCGAAGACATATGGCAACTCATTATAATGAACCGGTCGATATTGCTTCCTCCTCCCTTACGGAGGAGGGAACAGTTTATGGAGGGGAAAAAAATCTGACCCAGGGACTGTTGAATTTGATCAAAATCTACCGACCGGAGGTCATCGGCGTAGCTACTACCTGTCTGGCCGAGACGATTGGAGAAGATATCGGGCGGATGATCCATGACTTTTATGAGAAATATCCGGAGTATAGCGATATTATGATCATTCCGATAGCTTCACCGGGGTATGGAGGAACACAATATGAAGGATATCAGGAGGCTGTCTGTCAGCTTGTAAAGACTGTTGCCAAGGACACGTTACCCAATCATAAGGTCAATATCATTACCGGACAGCTCTCCCCTGCAGATACCAGGTATTTGAAGGAGCTTTTGGAGGTGTTCGGTATCGATCCAATTCTGTTACCTGATATATCCGGTAATCTGGACGGTATTTATCAGGAGCATTTTAACAGACTTCCAGATGCAGGTACGAAGCTGGAGGACATCCGTCAGATGGCCGGAGCAAAGGCCACTATAGAAATAGCTACTCTTTTGTCAGAGACGAGGTCTGCTGGAGCTTATCTTCAGGACACCTACAAAATCCCGAACTATCGCTGTCCACTTCCGATGGGACTGCGGGACAATGATGAGCTGCTGGCAATTCTTCAGAAGGTGTCCGGTAAACCTGTACCGGAGCGGATTAGTCTGGAACGAGGGAGATTTTTGGATGCCATGATTGACGGACATAAATACAATGGGGAAGCACGTGCGGTAATCTACGGAGAACCGGATTTTGTGTACAGCACAGTCAGGCTTTGTATAGAGAATGGAATTATGCCTATGGTCACAGCGACAGGCACAAAATGTGAGAATTTGAAGGAACTGCTCCGAGAGGAAATAGAAGCACTTGCAAAGAGGTACTTTATCGATCGGTTCGAAATACTGGATGAGGTTGATTTTCAGACCATTGAACAATATGCAATAGATTTGCAGGCAAACTTAATGATAGGTAACTCGGACGGAAGGAGAATTGCTGAAAAGCTGGGTATCAAATTGGTCCGAAGGGGGTTCCCGATACATGACAGGGTTGGCGGACAAAGGCTTCGCTCAATCGGTTATGAGGGCGCATTGACTTTTCTGGATGAAATCTCAAATTCCATTCTGGAGGTCAAGGAGGAAAGCTTCCGAGGAGATCTCTATCATAGGTATTATAAAGAAGAGAAGAAAGACGAAGCTTCGAAGGATAGCCCCGATATCCTTGATAGTCTTAACATAAGCAAAGCAGGGAAGACCATCGAAGAGAAGACTGCGACACATCCCTGTTATAATTGCAGGGCACATAAGTATTCTCGGATACATCTGCCGATTGCTCCCTTATGCAATATCAGTTGCAATTATTGCGTAAGAAAATACGACTGCCCTAATGAAAGCAGACCCGGTGTAACGACCCGCATTCTGTCACCGGAGGAAGCTCTACAGAGGTTTTTGGCAGCAAAGGAAAAGCTTCAAAATCTTACAGTGGTAGGTATTGCAGGACCCGGAGACGCACTGGCCAATTTTGAGGAAACAAGACGCACTCTGCAGCTGATCAGAGACGCAGATCCCGATATTACCTTCTGCCTATCCACTAATGGGCTGCTGCTTCCTATGTATGCACAGGAATTGGCAGCCTTGGGTGTATCACACATTACGGTAACGATAAATGCGGTAGATCCTGCCATAGGTGCAAGGATATATCGCCATATCGATTATATGGGTGAGCGATATCATGGAGAAGCAGCTGCAGCGATACTGATGACCAATCAGTTTATCGGGCTTAAGATGTCAGCGTTATACGGCATTATCTGCAAGATCAATATTGTTATGGTAAAGGGGATAAATGACCAGCATATCCCTGAGGTTGTGACGAAGGTAAAGGAGCTGGGAGGAACAGTTACGAATATTATGCCGATGATCCCTGTCAAGGGCTCGGTCTTCGAGGCCTTTGAGACAGTAACCGATAGCGAGCTATTGGATATGAGAAACAGGTGCGATTCTATTATTAAACAGATGTATCATTGCCGTCATTGCAGAGCGGATGCGGCAGGGCAATTGGGAGAGGATCGTAATGAAGAATTCTCATCACCTGCTGAGCAAAAGCTTCAGGTGGCAGTTGCCACCAAAAGCGGCAGTATGGTAGATCAGCATTTCGGTCACGTCACAGAATTCTATGTATATGAATATGTGAACGGCAGTACAGTGTTCAAGGAGAAGAGAAGCGTAAGCCGCTATTGCAGCGGAGGCTTGGAATGTGATACCCAGGAGGAGAAGATGGAGTCAATCATTAGCACAATCTCCGATTGTAATGTGGTTATTGCCATGAGAATTGGAGATGCTCCGAAGCAGAAGCTGAAACAGAAGGGGATTAAGGTGTTTACTACGGTGGATTGGATTGAGACCTCTGTCAAGAAAGCAGTCACAGAATTACTGTGCTAGGACTGACCGTCAACAATAATATATTCGACAGGAGGGAAGTAATAATGGTTAAAATCAATAAGCATATTTTTATCTGCACCAGCTGCAGAGTGAACGGACAACAGAAGGGGTTATGCTACTCCAAGGATTCTGTGGACCTAGTATCCAAATTCATGGAGGTGATAGAAGATTTGGATTTGTCATCAGAGGTTATGATTACGAATACGGGATGCTTCGGTATTTGCGACAAAGGACCTGTTGCGGTGATTTATCCTGAGGGAATCTGGTACGGTAATCTGACGGAGGATGATGTAGAAAAGATTGTATGTCAGCATATCATCAACGGGCTTCCGGTGGAAGAGCTGCAGATATAGAAGACTGCAGAAACAGGAGGGTAAAAGGAGGATCCTATGCTTCAGATTATAGATAATTCCTTAATGGCTCCCAATACAGTTTTACAGGACAGAAATATTTTATTCCGCTTTTGTGAGCTTCTATTTGTCATAGGGGTGGATACGATAGAGTTGCCGGCAAGAGTAGTCGATTGGATGGGAAAGCTTCCGGATGGGAAGTATATGCTTCATGTCCTTGATTCCGAACAAGTACGCCAGTATACGGGCTTTTATCGTTACGTCAGTCATCAGCCCCTGAATTGTGAGAACGCGGTCCGTGAAATCCAGTTGAATGATGTCAGGGAGATTATTCGACTGAAAAATTACCGGGATCAGAAGGAAGTTCGGATCAACGGGCTGGATGATCTGATCTGCCATTCCTATGAAAAGCTGATACCTGAAGTTCTTCATAGCTTACCAGGAACAAAGATCATATTCTGTCCTGAGAATACTTATGGCTGTGCCTGTGCACTGGCTCTTCAATGGCTGACGGAGTACGGGAGGGATATCACGACCAGCTTTGCCGGTGTGATGAATAATGCTGCAACAGAAGAGCTTCTGATGGCCCTCCGATTAAGCATCAGGCATAAACCGAACCGCGATCTGACTGTCCTGCCTGAATTGGCTAAAATATATGAAAAAATAACAGGAAGAAGAATTAGCAACCGGAAACCAATCCTGGGCAGTAATATTTTTAAAGTTGAGGCAGGAATTCATGCGGACGGTATCCATAAGAATCCTGTGACCTACGAGGCCTATATGCCCAATTCTGTCGGTGGCAGCTTCCAGCTTGTCATTGGGAAGCATTCCGGTTCAAGGGCGGTCAAGATGAAGCTGGAACAGCTGAAGATTCCTGTTCCTAAGGAAGAAGTAATAGAAGAGCTCTTGGATCAGGTTAAGAGCATATGTACTCAGAACAGAAAAAGCTTAAATGATGAAGAATTCATAAGCCTTCTGACGGAGGTGATGACAGATGAAGGAAATAAAGCATATCGTTGATACAACCTTAAGAGACGGTGAGCAAAGTCCCGGAATTGCGCTGGGTGCGGAAGACAAATTAAAGATTGCGAGGTTGTTGGATCAAATCGGGGTTTATGAGATCGAGGCGGGAGTGCCTGTCATCAGCCGGGCTGAGGAGGAAGGAATACAAAGGATCATTGAAATGAAGAGGAAGGCCAAAATATCTGTCTGGAGCCGGATGAATAAACAGGATGTGAGACGCTCTCTAGTCTGCCGGCCGGATATCCTTCATATCGGTGCACCGGTTTCCTATGTACAGATCTACAGTAAGCTTAAGAAAAATAAAGGGTGGGTGGTACGCAGCATCCTGGAATGTGTGGATATCGCCAAAAGTCATAATACTGATGTTACGGTTGGGTTAGAGGATGCCTCCCGATCTGATATCGGTTTTCTGCTTTCTTTAATCAAGGAGCTACAGCATGCAGATGTTAGTATGGTACGGCTTGCCGATACCGTCGGTGTCCTGACCCCCACCCGCACAAAGGAACTGGTGGGGATAATCAAGGATTATTCGGATATCAAAATTGAGATGCATGTACACAATGATCTCGGTATGGCAGTTGCCAATTCCATCGTAGGTGCAAAGGCCGGTGCAGATTATATAGATTGCACCTTATTCGGTATCGGCGAAAGAGCGGGAAACTGTAATTTTTATGATTTCGTAAGCTCCGCTGAGGGAATTTTCCAATTTGCCATGAGTAAGAAGCAGATCAGGTCGGTAGAACAGCTGGTCATTGATCAATTACGCGGAACCTTATAAGAGGCATAGACAGCACATATGGTTCTGTAAGATATATTACTTAACATAGGAAATGCTTGCCGTAACCCTTCTCTTACCTTATAATGAATAACAAATTGTTCTGTGGAGGGTAAGATGGCATATGTCTGAATATACAACGACAAAGGAACTAATTATGGTAAAAAGCAGATCGGATATCTATCAAAAGTACAGGGATACACCCATTGAGCAGCTGCTTCGGTATCATAATTTAAATGAGCCCATGACTACCTGCATGAAGGCCAGCCTATTGGTGGGTATGTGCATGGATAACCGGAAGCAGCTGAGGATACCGAATAATTTTGCTTATATTATCCGTACAGGCGGCGGAAATCTTAGGTACAATGAATTTAAAATCTCCTATGCGATTGCTCTGGGTGATGTAAAATGCATTGCTTTAATTGGCCACGATCATTGCGGTATGGTCAATCTCATCTCGAAGAAGCAGGAGTTCATTCAGGGAATGGTTAAGAATGCCGGGTGGAAGGAAATACAGGCAGAGGAACACTTCAATAGCTTTGCACCTATGTTTGAAATCGAAAACGAGGTTGGATTTCTGAATTCGGAGGTAAAAAGACTGAGGGAAAAGTACCCCGGTATTCTGATAGCCCCGTTATTTTATCATATCGAGGATAACCTTCTTTATCTTATGAAGGAGGACTTATAATCCGAGGCGGCAAAAACGGGTATGTGGAGGGACCCTTACACTATCCCAATAAACAGAAAGAGCTTTTGATATATTATATCAAAAGCCCCTTCCGCTAATGTAGGTATGTAATGGGTTTAAACAATAAACTTCTGAATGGCATACATTAAGTTACCGGCATTGAAATTAAGCTTTTCAACCGACTGATTTAAAGATCCCACAGACACCAGCTGGTCGCTGGATACCTGATTGACATGATTGGAGGAAGCAGCTATTTCCTCAAGTACCGCAGAGATATTCTCAATTGCAGCAAGGGTGCTGACCCGTGCTTCATTAATCGTTGAGACATTCTCTGATATGAAGTTTAGGAATACTACAAGCCTTTCCACACTTTCGTTGATATCCTGATAGGAAGCGGTGGTATTTTTTACTGCGCTATTCTGTAGAGCCAGAACCTTCTCCGCACTGCGTGCAATCTCAACAGCCTTTCCGGTATCCTCCTGAATGCTTTGAATGATTTTCTTGATGTCATTCACGGAGGATTTGGACAACTCCGCCAGGGCTCTGATCTCATCGGCAACCACGGCAAAGCCTTTACCGTACTCTCCGGCACGTGCCGCCTCAATGGAAGCATTTAGAGATAACAGGTTGGTTTGATTGCCTATGTCGTTGATTACATTAATAATTTTATTGATTGAAGAGGACTTCTCGGCTAATTTCTCAATTTCACGGATAATATTGGTAGTGATCTCTATTGTTGCTGAGGTCTGCTGATTTAATTCATCTGTAGTTGCAGTTCCTTCCTTCACTCGCTTCTTTGTAGTATCTGCAATATTACCAATTTCTTTGGTGTTTTCGCTCACAAGTTCAATCTTATGGGACAGGCTGTCCATCTGCATCAGACATTCCTCGGCATTTTTCGCCTGCTGGTTGACACCCAGTTCAATCTCGTTCATAGCAGTAGAGATATTCTCTGCGGATTTTGAGAATGACTCTGAGGTTTGGAATAGATAGGAGGAAGATTCTAATACTTCACTACTGGACTGTTTTGCCTTTTTAATCAGATCATTTACATTAGAGAAGGTCTCCTGCAGCTCACTGGTAAGGATATGGAATTCGTCCTTGCGCTTTGAGGAGAATATAACAGTAAAATCTCCCTTTGCTGCCTGCTTTAAGCGTTGATTAATACTACGAATGGTCCTGTCGATATCCAGGGACAGAAGTACAGCGGTTACAATTGCAAGAATGCAGGCAATAACTACGATAATAATGGTAAGCTGCTTGATGCTGTCTGCCTGTCTGTCAATGGTGGCTTGGGGCATCAATGCACAGATCATAGCCTGGGTATCACCGATTTTCGAATAAAGGAACAGGTAGGGGGAGCCCTTATAATCAACTTCCTTTGCCCCGCTGGCAGTCTCAGCAGCCAGAGCCTCCTGATAGAAGGCTTCAGTTGTGAATAGTGATTCTGCAGATCCAGCTTCCTTGGTGGCAACAGTCTCTTCGCCAGCAATTTCATCCTCGGGCTGGTTCAGGATTTCTCTGCCGTCCGGGGTAATGACTGCAAGTATACCGGATTCATCGATGGAGAGGTCTGCGAGGATTTGGTTCACTGCCTCGGCCTTGATATCCATAATCAGGACAGAATCTAATCTACCAAAACCACGGATCAGTCTTATGGAATAATTCTCAGGTCCTGTCTGCAGTTTTTGATCAAGGTATTCATCCTGCCCATCCCATATTGTTTTCATTGGATTGTCGATAAGAAACTTTCCGTTCTCTGTCTCTATAAAGCCTTTATAAAAATCATTTTTAAAATTTATCTGCGAGGTCGTAATCGATAATGCGGTATCTGAAATAATATAAATATTCGAAATGAATTCATCCGCGGTCTTTTTAGAGGAAAGCGATTTTGAGACAGTAGTATTAATATTAGCTAATTCTATTATATCACCGCTATTTCGAAGATACTGAGTCAGCGCGGTGTCGCTTACGTATTGGTTGCTGGCCGTAACTACGCTCTGGAAACCGAAGCGCATATATTCAGCAGCCATATTAATAGAATCTGCGGTAGAAATTCTATAATTATCCTTAATTCCCGAGGATGCCTTTTCAAAGGAAGCGATACCAAGTACTATAATACCTACAATCGGTATAAAAAAGGAGGCTATCAACCGAAATCGTAAGGTTGAAAACAATCTAACCTTTGGCAGGGCTTTTGTAGGTTCCTCCTTCTCATTACGAGGCTTCTCCCTTCCGATTTTTAGTCTAAAAATCTCAATAAGCTTCTGTTGACTTTTCCCATTTTCCTTTGATCCGACTATGTTATTCAACTTATGCTCCATCCCTTCACCTTTCTTATTACAGGAGTATGATTTTATTGTATTTGTGTATCAATCAATTGTATTTTCTATTGTAATACCGATATTATAGCATTCCGAAAAATCTTATTGAATGAACAAACTACTTATATTTTGTAATAATAAAGCATAATATATACTAATATACAACTTTTTACCGAAACTCTGTATCAGAAGAACTGAAGCGAGACTTATTAAAATGGACAGGAATTGCTATATACACTTGTAGGAATTGAAAAATAGTCCATTATGAGGTATGATATTTAAACAATATAATTGACTGGTATAAACAGATATCTACATTAGGGAGGAAATTTCACATGGATGAAGACTTTAGAAAGCCGTTTGAATATGAGGAAGAAAAGAAAGGTCTGTTGTTGTTATTTATTATTATGATTGTAGTAATTGATATTTTGCCGACACTGTCATTTATCGCACGCTTTTATGATACGTTTAAGCATATCCCGATTATAGGTATAGGCCATATGGTTATTGGTATTCTTTTTATTCTATTTACAATAGTTACAGCTGTGATCTGCTTTACCCTGAATAGACATATGGTTACCTTAGCAAAGCTGTATCTGATTATACAGGCAGTATATATGGTGTTCTGTAATTTGATTTTATTTTTATACACTGTGGACTATGAAAACATGACCGGAATCGGAACCATACAGTATCAATCCTATAGAGAGCTGATGTTTTGGGAAGTGCTGTTTCCCTTACTCTACATATCGGTATTTACTGTCTCCTGGTATCTGTATTTTGTAAAGTCTAAGCGGTGTAAGGAGTTTCTTAAAAGCAAAGCCAGTCAATTACCTCAGGTATAAGCGATAGTTTGCCGACAATAAAATGCCCTGACAAAGAGAAATTCTGTCAGGGCATTTTTATGGTGGTACTTATCATTATACTGTTTCCTCATCTGTCAGTATACTATCTTCATGATGAACAATCCAATATCACGGTATCTTAAGGGAAAAACCCTGATAACAGAGGTTTTTACAGGGAGTGTATGTAAACCGGATCGGTGGATACAAAGCTTAAAATGATTGGAAAGAGATGGTAACAGGTATATTGTTTGATTGTAATTATTTGGACAATATGGTATTATAATATAGTGTTTTAGGACTCTATCATTATCTTATTATTGGGAGGAGAACAGTATGAAATGGTATAATAGGTTTGCAAAGAAGTCATTAGCTGTATTCGTATCCGTATTAATGCTTGGTGTATCCGGTCTGCCTGCCCAGGTGGGGTTAGCTGCCGAGACAAGTGTACCGGTTGCTTCAACTGTAAGTCCGGCAGATGATGTATCATTAGGAGATATCGTTATCCTATATGATAATGATGTTCACTGTGCCGTAGATGGATATGCAAGTATGGCCGCTCTGAAAAAAGATATGTTGAGCAAGACGGATTATGTATCCGTAGTTTCGAATGGTGACTTTGTGCAGGGAGCAACGATCGGAGCCTTATCAAAGGGAGCGAACATCATTGATATTATGAATCAGGTAGGTTATGATGTTGTTACCCTTGGTAACCATGAATTTGATTATCAGATGGATCAGTTGATATTCCTGACAAAATTACTGGACAGCAAGGTTGTCAGCAGTAATTTCATAGATTTAGCAAAAAACAAAGCTGTTTTCAAATCTTATACGATAAAAAAGTACGGGAATACTAAAGTGGCATATGTTGGGATTACATCACCGGAATCCATTACAAAATCCACCCCTACTTATTTCCAGAATAAAAAGGGAGCTTTTATCTATGGTTTCTGCGGTGACGAAACCGGTAAAGCATTATATGACCGTGTCCAGAAGTCTGTCAATGCAGCAAGAAAAGCCGGTGCAGACTATGTTGTAGCGCTTACACATCTTGGTACCGACGGTATCACCAGCCAATGGACTTCAACCAGCGTAATTGGTAATACAACAGGTATTGATGTAATGCTGGATGCCCATTCTCATAGTACATATGCACAAACAATGGTTAAGAACAAGGACGGCAAGGACGTAATTGTATCCTCTACCGGTACGAAGTTTGCTAACATCGGTAAACTTTTGATCTCAAAGAAAGGAAAAATCTCTACTCAGCTGGTATCCTTAAAGGATTATACTAAGACCGATGCCACAGTGAAGGAATTTATCGCAAAAGTGAAACAAGGATATTCGGCAGAGGTATCAAGAGTAATCGGTAAGACATCGGTTGATCTTACAACACTGAATGTAACTACCAATAAACGTGCAGTCAGGAATGCAGAGACGAATCTTGGTGATTTTTGCAGCGATGCTCTGCGTACAGTTCTGAATGCAGATATTGCTATCATGAATGGCGGAGGGATCAGAGATAATATTACTAAGGGTGATATTACCTATAACAGCCTGTTGTCTGTGTTCCCCTTCGGCAATATGGGCTGCGTCATGGAAGTAACAGGTCAGCAGATTAAGGATGCACTTGAAATGGGAGCTAAGAACTATCCGGCAGAGAGCGGTGGCTTCTTACATGTTTCCGGTATGACCTATGAAATCAATTCCACAGTTCCTACCTCGGTTGTTGTAGACACGACCGGAATGTTCCAGAAGGTAAGCGGAGCATATCGTGTTCAGAATATCATGGTATTAAACAGCAAAACCGGAAAGTATGAGAAGCTTGACTTAAAGAAGAAATATACCTTAGCAGGAATCAATTATACCTTAAAGAGCTCCGGTGATGGTTTTACCATGTTTAAGAACAGCAAGCTTCTAAAGGATGAGGTGGCTGTCGATAATGAAATCCTCATCAGATATCTGACAGAGAATCTGAAGGGTATCGTAGGAGAGGAGTATTCCAATCCGATCGGACAGGGAAGAATTGTAATCAAATAAAGAAGGTCCACGTCCATAAAGGATTTGATCTAATCATTAGAAAGCCAATCCGCTTGTAAAGTAAGAGCCGATCGTCTGGGCAAGAGCCTGGATAGTCGGCTCTTTATGCGGAGTTATGCTTTGCGGGTATCGATAATTTTATACATTATATTGTGCTAATTATATTGACAATTACTATATTTTGTATTATAGTTAATTTCCTACCATAATTGGCAGAGCATAAAGGAAGATGTACAGAAGGAGATATGGGGTATGAAAATCATTAAAAGAGACGGATCGGAAGAACTATTCGATATCAAAAAGATTGTCGCGGCTGTAACGAAAGCAAATGAAGCTTCTGAAAAAAGACTTCTGAATCAGGAACAAATCAGGGGAATAGCAGAGTATGTGGAATATAGATGCAACAAGCTGGGTCGGGCTATTTCGGTAGAAGAGATTCAGGATATGGTGGAGGATCAGATTATGGCTACAGGGGCCTTTGATCTGGCAAAGAGCTATGTCCGATACCGCTATCAGCGATCCCTGGTTCGTAAGGCTAACACTACGGATAATCGAATACTGTCATTGATTGAATGTAATAATGAAGATGTAAAACAGGAAAATTCCAATAAAAATCCAACAGTAAACAGTGTTCAGCGTGATTATATGGCCGGTGAGGTGAGTAAAGATATCACCACCCGATTACTTCTGTCACCGGATATAGTAGAAGCCGATAAACAGGGGATCATCCATTTCCATGATTCGGACTATTTTGCCCAGCATATGCATAATTGCGATCTGATTAATCTAGAGGATATGCTGCAGAACGGTACGGTCATCAGTGAGACACTCATTGAAAAGCCCCATAGCTTTTCTACTGCGTGTAACATCGCTACACAGATCATTGCACAGGTTGCCAGTAATCAATATGGAGGACAGAGCATTAGTCTCGCTCACTTAGCCCCCTTCATACAAATTTCTAGAGAAAAGATCCGTGCGGAGGTAATGGAAGAAGTTAAAATACTCGGCTGTACCGTAACGCAGGAGCAGATCGGAGAAATCGTTGAGAAAAGGCTTCGCAAAGAGATTACCAAAGGGGTTCAGACAATTCAGTATCAGGTAATCACTTTGATGACTACGAATGGACAGGCACCTTTTCTGACAGTGTTCATGTACTTAAATGAGGCAAATAATGAGCAGGAGAAGAAGGACCTTGCCATCATCATTGAGGAGACCTTGAGACAGCGTCTTCAGGGAGTCAAGAATGAAGCAGGCATATGGGTAACACCTGCATTTCCGAAATTGATCTATGTACTTGAAGAGGATAATGTTAAGGAAGGCACAGAATATTACTATCTGACGGAGCTGGCAGCGAAATGTACTGCGAAAAGGCTGGTACCGGATTATATCTCGGAAAAGAAGATGATGGAGCTTAAGGAGGGGAACTGCTTCCCTGTCATGGGCTGTCGAAGTGCCCTAAGTCCTTGGAAGGATGAAAACGGTAATTATAAGTTTTACGGACGCTTTAATCAGGGAGTTGTTACTCTGAATCTTGTAGATATTGCGTTATCCTCGGGTGGGGATCAGGATAAATTCTGGAAGATATTTGATGAACGGCTTGAGCTCTGCTATCGTGCCCTGATGCAACGCCATAACCGCCTGAAGGGTACACTGTCCGATGCCGCTCCGATCCTGTGGCAGAACGGTGCATTGGCCCGTCTGAAAAAAGGAGAAACCATAGATAAGCTGCTTTATGGGGGCTATTCTACAATATCCCTCGGTTATGCGGGATTATATGAATGTGTAAAGTACATGACAGGAAAATCTCATACTGATCCTGAAACTGAGGATTTTGCTCTTGATATTATGAGATATATGAATACCGCCTGTGACCGCTGGAAGGAGCAGACAGAGATTGGTTTCAGTATTTATGGATCACCTATCGAGAGTACGACCTATAAATTTGCCAAGTGCCTGCAGAAACGCTTCGGGGTAATTAAAGGCATCACCGACAAAAGCTATATAACGAATAGCTATCATGTTCATGTCACCGAAAAGATTGATGCATTTACAAAGCTGGCCTTTGAATCAAAATTCCAGGAGCTGTCTAAGGGTGGAGCCATCAGCTATATTGAGGTGCCGAATATGCAGAACAACATACCCGCAGTAATGCAGGTGATACGGTTTATCTATGACAATATCATGTATGCGGAGCTAAATACAAAAAGCGATTATTGCCAGGACTGTGGCTTTGACGGTGAGATAAGGATTGTCAAGGACAAGGATGGTAAGCTTGTCTGGGAGTGCCCTAAGTGTGGCAATCGTAATCAGGATAAGATGAATGTTGCACGAAGAACCTGCGGCTATATCGGAACGCAGTTCTGGAATCAGGGAAGAACCCAAGAAATCGGAGAAAGGGTGCTTCATCTATAATATGAATTACGGAGAGATTAAGAAATATGATATCGCAAACGGAGAAGGGATAAGAATTTCCCTGTTTGTATCGGGCTGTACCCATCACTGTAGAGGCTGCTTCAATGAAGAAACCTGGGATTTCTTATACGGCAGACCCTTTACGGTGGAAACCGAACAGGAGATTCTTGAGGCGTTGTCTCCTGATTTCGTTGACGGATTGTCCTTACTGGGAGGGGAGCCCTTCGAACAACAAAATCAGCGTGTGCTCCTGCCTTTTCTGAAGGAGGTAAGAAGTTATTTCCCCCAAAAGAGTATCTGGTGCTATACCGGCTATCTGTTCGAGGAGGAATTACTAAGAGACAGCAGGGCCAGATGTGAGAGCACTGATGAGCTGTTAGGTTTGATTGATGTACTGGTGGACGGAGAATACATGGAAGAGTTAAAGGATATCAGCCTTCCCTTCCGAGGTTCCTCCAATCAGCGTATCATAGACGTGAAGGCTTCTCTGGAAAGCGGTTTGGTGAAGTTATATCAACTAAAAAGCGATAAGATTCTTTGATGAGACCGCTTAAATGCTATTTTTTAATAGATTGTATCAGAAGGATAGGGATAAAAAATTATTTGCATTTATTGGAATATATGTTATAATAGACAAAAATTAATCAGAAGGGAATAATCCTGTGAAACCTACAAAACAGTATTTAGCTGTGAAACTTATCTCCGCGCAAAGACCACAATTAAAAAAAGACGGCTATGCTTTGCTCGGAGGTTGTATTTCTTAAAATAGTTGATGCCAAATTATATTTGAGACTTCTCTTGATTTATTCATGAGGATTATTTTGTGTATCTCATTTTGGCATCCTGATTTTAAGAAGTAGTGATCGGGATTGATTCATTAAACTATGACTGCAGCGGCATTAGCCTGTCTGCAGTTTTTTTGAGCTTATTTTTATGAAATCTTATGAATCCATAAGAAGACGAAGGACTGTCGGGCAGGTTTGCAGCTGTTGAACCTGATCCGGCAGTTTTTGCGTACTAATAGTCAAAAAAATAGAGCTAAGTAATAGTGAACCAGAATGAAAGGAAAGGTGTTACAATGATTTATCAAATCAATAACGGTCTTGTGAAGTATGCGGCTGATACAATACTTGACCATATCAATTTTGAAATAAGAAATACAGAAAAAATAGCTGTTGTCGGCCGAAACGGCTGTGGAAAGACCACACTGTTTAAGGTGATTGCAGGTATGCTTCCACTGGATAATCCGGATAGCGATGAAGCTGGCTGGATTAGTAAGGCGAACAATACAACCATCGGATTCTTACAGCAGATCATCTTCGAGAATGATACACTTACTGCCGAAGAGGAGCTTATGAAGGCTTTTTCTGCGTTACTTGAAAGGAAGGACAAACTGGACCAGCTCACCCTCCGAATGGAGACAGATCACTCCAAGGAAGTATTGGAGAGTTACTCAAAATTATTTGAACAGTTCGAAAACTCGGGGGGCTATACCTATCAATCGGAAATGAATACACTGGTAACCAAGTTTGGATTTGCGCTTACAGATCTGAAACGACCTATCAAAAGCTTTTCTGGAGGGCAGAGGACGAAGCTGGCGTTCATACGATTGCTGCTAAGTAAGCCTGATGTTTTATTGTTGGATGAGCCCACCAATCATCTGGATCTGACCACAATTGAATGGTTGGAAAGATATTTAAAGCAATATCCCAAAGCGGTGGTTATTATTTCCCACGACCGAATGTTTTTAGATAGGATCATAGAGGTTACCTATGAGATAGAGCATAAGAAAATGACCAGATATACAGGGAATTATTCGGCATTTGTAAAACAGAAGCGGTTAAATTGGGATAAGCAGCAGAAGGACTATCAATTACAGCAAAAGGAAATCACAAGGCTTATGACCTTAGTTGAAAAGTATAAGCATCATCCAACCAAGGTGGCAATGACCAAATCCAAATTAAAACAGATTGAACACATGGACCTTGTTGAGGCACCGGAAAAGTATGATCTTAAGTCCTTTCGTGCAGAATTTAAACCACTAAGGGCGGGCGGTCAAGAGGTTTTATCGGTAAATAAACTTGTAATTGGCTATGAAAAGCCATTATGTGAGGTAAGCTTTCGCCTGAAGAAGGGGGAGAGACTTGCTGTTATAGGAGAAAACGGAATTGGAAAATCGACGCTACTGAAAACACTGGTAAGACAGACTGATCAGCTGGGTGGAACGTTTTCCTATGGGTTTCAGATTGATTCCGGTTATTTTGACCAGCAGCTGGCCAATAATGAGAGTGAAAGGACCGTGCTGGAGGATTTTTGTGATGAATTCCCCAATATGCTTATATCAGAGGCTCGTTCTGCTCTTGGTTGCTTCTTGTTTGTTCAGGATATGGTCTATAAAAAGGTTAGTCAGCTGTCCGGCGGAGAAAAGGTTCGATTGAGTCTTGCCAAGCTTCTTAAGAAGAGACCAAATCTTCTTATCCTGGATGAACCGACAAATCATATGGATATCGTTGGAAAGACAGGGCTGGAGACTATGCTCATGAATTATGAAGGGACAGTTTTGTTCGTATCCCATGATCGCTATTTCGTACAAAAAATAGCTGATTCACTGTTGGTATTTGAAAAGGGCAAGGTAAATTATTATCCCTTTGGCTATCAGGAATATACAGAAAGAAAACTCGCCTTAGGTGAGGAGGAAGCTTCCATTCAGTTATCAGAAAGGACACCGGCTCGCAAAGCTGCTCCGATTGGAAGAGAAATGGATAGAAGGGCTCTATTCAGAAAGGAACAGGAGATGAGAAGGTTGGAGCTTATGGTGGAGGAGACGGAAAAGGAGATCGATAGAATGAAAGAATTGATGGAAAATCCAGACATAGCCTGTGATTATGTTAAGCTGAGTGATATTAATAATCAACTGAATCGTGAAGAAGGTAAGCGGGAGGAGTATTATGAAAATTACATAAGGTGTTGGGAGGAGCTGGAAAAATGTAATGAATTGTAGTTTACTAAATCCTATAATTGTGTTATATCGATTCCTCCCTGATAGAATCGAATAATGACACTTTCTGAACCTTTTTGACGAATAATCATATGATATTCTATCATAATGATTAAGGAGGTTCAGATATGAACTCAAATTCTAGTTGGTATTTAAATATTAAGAAAAATATCAGTAATATGATAAATACAATACCAAAGAAGAAACCAGAAAAGACGCTTAGTAAACCAGCAGGAAAGCTTGACCCTGCTTCCATACAAAAGTATACCAATCAGCTGGTAATCCCGCCGGTTTTCAAACCCCTAAAGCAAAGAAAACTTTTTCAATGGAAGAAAGGGAAAGGCAAAGAACAGCATCTCTATTTTATCGATATCAGTGAATTCAAACAGCAGATACTCCCTGAGGGTATGCCGAAAACAAAGGTGTGGGGTTACGGTGGCCTGGTCAAGGATCCTATGAGCGGAAGAGTGAAGTATTTCAAAAGCTCACCGGGAGCAACGTTTGAAGCAATTCGTGGAATACCAATAAAAGTAAAATGGATAAACAAGCTGAAGGGAGCACATCCCTTTGCTGTTGATCCTACTTTACACTGGGCAAATCCAAATAATATTTCGATGGATCCGCCCAAACCATGGCCAACCTTTCCACCGGGATTTAATAAAGCACAGAAACCGGTACCAATCGTAACACATCTGCATGGGGGAGAGGTACCTTCTGATTTTGATGGTAATCCTGATGCTTGGTTTACGCATAACAGGAAATTTGGACCGGCTTATACAACATCGTTTTATACCTATCCTAATCAACAGGAGCCTACTACACTTTGGTATCATGATCATGCACTGGGTATCACGAGGCTAAATGTTTATGCAGGATTGGCAGGCTTTTATCTGCTACGGGATGGTAAAAAGGAGAAAAAGCATTGTTTACCTCCGAAAGGAGATCTAAATTTACCAAGCGGCAAATATGAAATTCCAATTGTAATACAGGATAGAATGTTTTATAAGGATGGATCATTATTATTTAATAATGTCGGTGTGAATCCGGATATCCACCCTTATTGGGTACCTGAATTCTTTGGAGATACCATTATGGTGAATGGCAAGGTATGGCCCAATCTTGATGTTGACAGACATCAATATAGATTTAGAGTTTTGAATGGATCGAATGCAAGATTTTATAACTTGAAGCTGTCGAATGGCATGAAATTTATACAAATTGGCACAGATGGTGGATTTTTGCCGAAGCCTGTTACGTTATCAGCTTTATTGCTGGCACCTGGCGAAAGGGCAGATATTTTAATTGATTTCTCAGATATTACACCCGGGACTACGATCATTTGGCAGAATGATGCCAAAGCACCGTTTCCTGCCGGTGATGACCCGGATCCTAATACAGTAGGGCAGATTATGCGTTTTAAAGTCCCGGTGAATGCTCCGGAACCGGTAAAACCATCAAAGCTTCCTGCACGATTGAACTGTATCCCTAATCTAATTCCGAATGCAGCAGAGAGAATTCTTACCTTGAATGAAGTAATGGGGACTAATGGGCCACTGGAAGTACTCTTAAACGGTCAGAAATGGTCGGCTCCGATTACGGAATGGCCAAAAGTTGGATCTACAGAAGAGTGGACAATCGTAAATCTGACAGGAGATACACACCCGATACACCTGCATTTGGTACAATTCCAAATCTTGAACCGACAGAAAATCGATGCCCAGGCATATCAGACTAAGTGGGAAGCCATAAACGGGATGCCGCCTCTTAATCATCCAACAGTAGTGCTTCCATTGGATCCTTTCTTAAGGGAGAAACCAATTGCTCCAAACGAAAATGAAGCTGGATGGAAGGATACCATACAAATGAATCCAAATCAGGTAACACGGATACGAGTACGTTTTGCGCCTCAGAATGTACCGCAAGGTTGTGTAAAAGCCGGACAAAACTTATACCCATTTAATCCAGGAGCTGGACCCGGTTATGTTTGGCATTGCCATATCTTGGATCATGAGGATAATGAGATGATGAGACCATATCAAGTAACGCTTTAATAGCCGGGTGTAAAAATCCGGCAAAAAGGAAAGAATAAAGACTGGTATTTTTTAGCCTATTCTACATTGATTTAACAAAAAGAGAAACACATTGTTTGGAAGTAGGGATAATTCTCTACTTCCTATTTCTATACCTTTGGCAGTAATATTGATTCCATAACTACGTATTAACATAAATTTGAAATTGTAATAGGACGAAATATAATAATAAGTAGAATAAAATGAACCGATTTTATTTTCATGACAATAATAGGTAAGAAGGTCGATATAAAAACGTCTGATATCGGAAGGGAGCAGAAAATGACTACAGATGAATTGAAACAGCTTATAGCAGAATGCGGAACGCATTTGTATAGTTTTTGCTGCAATATGACCGGGAATAAAATGGATGCGGACGATTTATATCAGGATACCATCTTAAAGGCTGTTGAGTTGGGCCACAAACTGGACAGCAGTGGCAATCCTAAAAGTTATCTAATGGGTATATCGGTAAGGCTTTGGCAGAATCATAAGAAAAAATATGCAATTAGACAGCGAATTCTTCCTATGACGGATCATAATGAGAGTCTTTTAGAGGAGGCAATTGATTCAGGTATTCAACCAGAGGGGGAGGCAATCAGAAAAGAGACAATTCTGGAGGTTCGTAACGGAGTAAAGCGACTTCCTGAAAAATTACAGATTGTACTCTATATGTATTATACGGCCGAGATGTCTCTGGAAGAGATCAGCCGGGTATTACATATTCCTAGGGGAACTGTGAAAAGCAGACTCTATAAAGGAAGAAATCAACTAAGAGAATATCTGGAGGTGTTCGGTTATGAATAAAATGGATCAAGTTTTACAGAAAGCTCTTTCCCCGGCAATATCCCCTTCAGAGGAATTAAATAACAAAATATTGAATCAGATAAAGTCGAAGGGATGTGACGAAATGCATTTAAGAAATAAAAAATTAATTATGGCGGCAATTGCAGCAGTATGCATACTTATAGTACCAACCTCTGCGTATGCGGCATATCAATATCTACTGCCCAAAGAGGCAGCTAAGGAAATGGATGACAAAAAATTAGAGGAGGCATTTGATCAGGTTGGTACTGAGGTTATGCAGGCAGTCACAGACGGTTCATATAAGATAACCTATCTTGGGCATGTAACCGGTGAAGACTTAAGTGAACGAACAGGGTCCGCCTGGGAACTCCATCCGGACAGAATATATGTTGCAGTAGCCATTGAAAAGGCGGATGGAACAGTCATACAGAATGAGGATGGTAACAAGCTCTTCGTGTCGCCTCTGATACAGGGGCTAACCCCCTGGGAATATAATATCGTCACTATGAATGGTAGTTATATGGAAAAAATAATCGACGGTGTCCTTTATCGTATCATTGAATGTGATAATATCGAAGTATTTGCTGATAAAAAATTGTATCTGGCAATATCGGATACAGCATTCTTCAGTAAGAGTGCATATCAATATGAAGAAGCTACGGGTGATATCACAGCAGCCGAGGACTATAAAGGTACCAATGCCTTATTTGATCTGATACTTGATCCCTCAAAAGCAGATGCAATAAAGGCTAAGGAGTATTTGAAGCAGTTGGAGCAGGAATGGAATTCAGCTTCGACAATTGAGGATAAGGAAAGCAATCCGGTAGAACGAGATAATGACGCCAGCACTGATACAAATCTCAGAATTCAGCAGGAACTGTTTACCGATGAAGAGAATGGTATTACAATCCGTATTAAGGACAATGATTCACACAGCTGGTCTGGAAATGAAGAGTATTCCCAAACGATACTGAGTTATTATCTTGAGGTGGAAGGTGATAATATTGAAGCTCTTACCTATACTTTAAATCAAGGGGAATTTAGTAATAGGCCGGAGCATAGAGCGTCAGCAACTGAGTATTATGGAAAAGAATGCAGCTTATCCTATGAGGAACAGAAGGATAGGAATTATCACTACTCCATAAGTTTTAAGGGATATTATAAGGATTACGGTTATGATATCCAAAAAGTCGATGAGCTTGGTCAAAAGGAAATAGATGCCAGGGACAGGATCTATTATGAGGTTCTGGATAAAGCAATTTCGGATACCGAGATGTCTCTTGAGCTAAAGCTGAAGGATGGAAGAACGTTAAATAAAATATTGACTTTTAAAAACGTATTAGATCAGCAAGGCTTCTGGATTGCAATATCGGTAGAATAGAACATGAAATAAACCCATAGGAATATAAGCACTGCTAATAACCCACTACGATTTGTAGTGGGTTATGTTATCATTATCCATATTCCATAATACGATAAACACATTACTATAATTTTTTGAATAATCTGACATGAAATTCCAAAACATATGGAGCACAATTACTGGTAATAAAATATTTATAAGCTCATAGGTTACAGCGATTTAATACTTAAATATATTGTAGGATTTTTATTGATAGTTTTAGAATCATATAATACAATAAAATTAACGTAGGTGTATCGTTACATTTCTTATCCAATAATGGAGGAATATATGAAAAAGGACCTAAAAAGGATACTTGGAGAAGGCCCATTTCCGTTTTCTGACAATGATGAAAATAATCCACAGGTACATATATACCATGGTGCAGGAGCAGTTATTATTAAGCCAGTTAATGTAATGCACTTACCAATGGGCATCCATGCACATAACAGCTATGAATTCGTCATACCGATGTCTGATATGCCTACTTCCTATGTAGGTAATAAGCTTATTCATTTTGAGAAAAACAGATTGCTGCCCATTAACGCAAATCAGGAGCATGGGCCCTCAATGCCTATGGATAATTGTAACGTGTTAGGGCTTTTGATCGATCATTCTGTTTTTTCAAATATAGCTTATACAATATGCGATAAGAAGGAGGTAGAGTTTATAAATGAATTTGTAGAGCCAAATAATGAATTACTAAGATATATGAGGCAGTATATGGAAGAGGCTTCATTGAAACAAGCAGGATATGAATTTATGACGCACACAATTGTAAATCAGATTGTGATTATTTTACTGAGACAGCTAAGAAGCAATATTTCTCATAATATTATCGAACGCAATTATCATGAAAAGGATGGAATTAATAGAGCCATATCTTTTTTGAAGGAGAATTACCATAGAGATTACTCGCTGGAGAGTGTTGCACAAACAGCGAATTTGAGTCCCTATCACTTTATAAGAGTATTCAAATTAACAACCGGTAAGACACCTTATGATTACCTTCTGGATATAAAGATTGATAAAGCCTGTCATCTGCTCAGGAGCAGTAAAATATCAGTCACAGAAGCTTGCTTTATATGCGGATTTAATAATCTGGAACACTTTTCTTCTGTATTCAAAAGAAAAACAGGAATGCTGCCATCACAATATAAGAGAATATGTAATTAAACAGTAAAGTTTAGCAATATATCCATAAAAACAGGCAATAAAACCGAAGCTTGAAAACCTCTTTATTGTTATACTTAAATTATGAGATTATCCTAGCAGTAATCGTAATATAAGAAATTAAAATTCTGTTAGGTTGGTGTTATGTATCATATTTTGAGAACAGTGAGGAGGATTTTTTATGAAGAAATCAAGTAAATTGATAGCTTTTCTGCTTGTTTTTACATTAGCTATAGTGTATTGGTGCCCTGCCTTAGCCTCGTATGCTGATGAGGATGAAGATTATGATATCGGTGATTATGAGGATTCAGAGGAATATGAAGATGAGACAGGTGATAATATTGATGATCCATTAGGGGGATATAAAGGTTTAGTAGCTCATTGGAAATTCGACGGAGATTTAAAGGATTCCTCACAATTTAACAATGATGGTGTTGCTGTTGGGGGAAAAGGGATTACCTTTGTAGATGGAGTATTAAATTCTGGAGTAAGGCTTGACGGAAAAAGCTATATTGAAGTTAAAGACAGTGATTCACTGGCCCTTACGGATGCCTTCACGTTTTCCTTCTGGGTTTATAAGGAGGATATGAGAAAAAAAGACCTGGTGGATGGTGGTGTACCGTATATAATTAAGAACAATGAGGAATATTCTGATTTCCCCTATGGGGTATATGAATGGAATGATCTTACCCCGGGAATAACCTACTGCGGAGAAGACGGTGCGGATAGTATCCATTCTGAAAAGCAAATGGATATTCAGAAATGGACCTTGATAACAGCAACCTATGATGGTAGTACCATGAAACTATATCAAAATGCGCAGCTTGTAAAAAGCGTGTTAACGGAAGTTGAGCTTATAAGTTCATCACAGTCATTGTATATTGGCTTTGGACATTTTATGACAATGAATAATTTCTTTAAGGGTATCATGGACGATATGAAGATTTATAACACAGCCCTATCCTACAGCGATATTGAAGAGCTGTATGATGCTGCAACAGCTTCAAATAATCCGGGTGCTGATAAAGTAAAAAAGCCAGATGCACTGGTTGCATATTATAATTTTAATGGAAATTTAAAGGATTCATCAGGCTTTAAGAATGATGGTAAAGCGGTTAATTCTAAGGGAGGAATAAAATACGATAAAACCGATGCAGGTAAATGTGCCGTTTTCAACGGTTCCAGCTACATTGAAGTAAAAGACAGCGATTCTTTGAATCTTGATAATGGATTTACCATCAGCGCATGGATATATGCAGAAAAACCTAAAACTAGCCAGCCGATAATAGCCAAATACGGAGAAAGTCATGATAAAAGAAATCCTTCTTATATTTTACAGGACTGGTATGGAAGTGAGACCCTTACCCTTGCTAATTTCGATATGGAAGGCGATGAACACAATTTTGGTATAGATGAAGGTGTTACAGGGTATAAAAAATGGTATTATTATTCCGCTACCTTTAAAGGCCAGGAAGATGATGAAAATGCAAAAAAGGGTGACAATACTATTAAGATTTATATTAATGGAAAGCTTGTTTCAACAAAGGAGTATGATGGAGTTATATCTCATTCCAGCGGTCCTCTTTGGATAGGAGCAGAAAAAAAACATGGTACCTTCTTTAAGGGAAAGATGGATGAGCTTCGTATATACAATTATGCCTTGACAGCTAATGAGATAAAAAGCGATATGAATAAAGGACGCGTTACTAATAAAAAATAATGCCTTATATGTTTTATATTATTGGTGGTTTAGAGAAGGATCTAAGTTATCCAATTCCCTCCTTGCAATGGAATTCTGCATTTTTAAAGCAGACATAACTGCTGAAAGTATAAAATAATGTACATATAGTGAAGTGCTTAAGCAGCCCACGGATAAACAAGCAAACAACCCACTACGCCATTGTAGTGGGTTGTTGCTAAAAAGGGGAGGATAAGCAATTGAAGTTCCATTTTGTTTCATCATGTGTTATATAGTGCTCCGAGAGGGGATATATGGAGATATAAAATTCATCTTATGCCGTCATATGATATCTAAGTTGCGTATAAAGTTGCTTATTATATTTCTATTTGAAATATATATTAGAAAAAAAGATAAAGTTAACAAAATAATGAAAATATGGTAGTATAAAACTAAGGATTATCTGGTAAAGGGGTTAGCATCCCGGTAGTAAAGTTACCACTTAGGTTGCGAAATCGACCAGTTACTTAGAAATGATTTCAATTATTTTTAAATTATACTATATTATTTGCAGGCGGTACACATATGAAAGTAAAATTAATTATTGATAAAAAATACACTGAGCTAGAGATTCATATTTGTAACGAAGAAAAAAATGATGAGACAGAAAGACTGGAGCAAATAGTGTCGCAGGCAGTAAGTACAACTATTACCGGTTATACGGATAATGGCGTAGAAATATTACCCTGTACTTCAATAATCAGAATTTATACAGAGAATCAAAAGATTTATGCAACTACAGCAAATGGAAGCTACCGCTTACATCAACGTTTATTTGAATTAGAGGAAATATTGGACGGAAGATTGTTTACACGAATATCTAATTCCGAGATTGTCAATCTGCGTAAAATAAAGCGCCTAGATACGAGTGCTACCGGAACAATTCTTATGTATCTTCAAGCGGATATAAAAACCTTTGTATCCCGTCGATATGTGACTAAGATAAAGAAAGTATTAGGAATTTGAGGTGAAGAAAGATGATTAAGAATGCACTAATACGGGGAATCAGTAGCTTTATGTATGCAACAGCCATTAATGTGGTGATTGTATTAATAATTGTAGCAATTGTAAATAAACCGGATTTTTTACCTTTAGTCCCTGACTATGCAGTACATTTTGAAACAGAAATAGTAGCAATGCTGCTACAAATTGTTTTGATAGGAATGACAAGTGCAGCATTTGGAGCAGGTTCTGTTATTTTGGAAATAGAAAGATGGAGTTTGTTAAAGCAAAGTGTAATATATTTTATTTTGACTGCCGTAGTATGGGTACCGGTAAGCGTTTTCTGCTGGTGTATTGATAAGTACACAACAGCTTTTATAAGTGTTATTTGTAGTTATACAATATCTTATATTATCACATGGATTGTCCAATATAATTTATGTAAAAAATCAGTTGCAAAGATTAACCAAAAAATAAATGAAATGAATCATTAATGGGAGTGAATTCTAACAACGAATGCAGAGAGGAAAAGGAATATGGCAAATGCAATTATAATAAAGAAGTTAAGAAAAGAATATGGAAGTAAAACTGCCGTAAATGACATTTCACTTACAATTGAAGAGGGAAAAATATTTTCGTTGTTAGGAGTAAATGGGGCTGGTAAAACAACTACGATACGAATGCTTACAGGTCTTACTAGACCTACGGATGGAGATGCTTTTATATTTGATAAGAGTGTAAATAATGAACTGAATGATATTAAGAAAATAAGCAATCTATCTCCACAGGAAACAGCGATAGCTCCGAATCTTACAGTGAAAGAAAATCTTGAATTTATAGCAGAAATATATGGTATCGAAAAGAATAGAGTTAAAGAAAAAGTCAATCAGATCATAGAGCAGTTTTCGCTGCAAGAAGTGGAAGACAGCAAAGCAAAAATACTTTCGGGTGGTTGGCAGAGAAGGCTTAGCATAGCAATGGCATTAGTTACAGAACCTAAGCTACTTTTCTTGGATGAACCAACATTAGGGCTTGATGTACTTGCAAGAAGAGAGCTGTGGAGGATTATAGAGAATTTAAAGGGAAAGATTACGATTGTTTTAACAACTCATTATATGGAAGAAGCAGAAAGTTTGTCTGACGCAATCGCTATTATGGTAAATGGTACTATTAAGGCACAGGGAACAGTCGAGGAACTAAAACTTAAGACTGGAAAAGACAATTTGGAAGATGCTTTTATTGCAATAGCGGAGGAAAACTAAAATGAGAAGCATAATATTTTCTAAAAGAATAATTAAAGAATTATTGAGAGATCCCCTTAGTTATATCTTTTGTTTGGGTTTTCCGTTGGTTATGCTGGTCATTATGACTATTGTTGACCAAAGTATTCCGAAAGAAGCGGGTATGACAATATTTCATATTCAATCATTGGCACCAGGAATTGCCTTATTTGGACTAACCTTTGTTATGCTGTTTACATGTTTACAGGTATCAAAAGATCGTGCGAGTGCATTTTTGACAAGATTGTATGCATCGCCTATGAAAGCAGTTGACTTTATTGGCGGATATACGTTGCCACTCATTATTATTTCAGTACTGCAGATAATAATTTCTTTTGTAGCATCTATTATTATTGGAAGCATCACGGAATATACATTTGAGATGATCAATGTACTATTGTGTATCTTGGTATTATTACCATCAGCTCTATTGTTCATTGCATTCGGTTTATTTTTTGGAACGCTGCTAAATGATAAGACTGCACCTGGAATATGTTCCATAATTATTTCAGCAGCCAGTATACTTGGGGGTATCTGGATGGATGTAGATACGATCGGCGGTACATTTAAGACAGTCTGTCATGTTTTACCATTTTATCAAGGGGTAAGTGCTGCACGAATGGCAATGCAAGGCAACTATGCAGATATAAGCAAACCACTCTTAATTATTTTTTTATATGCATTAGCAATCTATATGATTTCAGCATTGTTATTTAAAAGAAAAATGCAGAGTGATTTAAAATAGTAATACAAGGTATATTCGAAATATTTGATATATGTTATATCTTTCCCTAAAAAGGTATGGCTATGCATTTATTCTTTCATGTGGTCTCATCTTATGTTATAGGGTGCTCCGAGAGGGGATATATGGAGATTTCAAATTCATCTCGTTTCGTCTTGTGATATCTAATTTGCGTATAAAGTTGCGTAATTAGCATGAAATATTATATGATTAGTTATTTACTTGCACATGTTTAAATAATACTTTCTCGGTCTCAATATCAACTTTTTCAATAAGCTTTTGTTTAAAGGTATTGATTTCTATAGAGTTAGTATTGATAATTCTATAATCAGAGCTAATATAATGAGTATTATCTTCGTAAATAATAACGTGATTTTCATCAATTATCTTGTATGATGTTTTGTCTGATGCATTTGAGTAGCCTATTAAATAGGAAACTAAAATATATGCGAGAAAAGTAATTATAATTATTATTATGGATACTCTTATTATGTGCTTTTGATCATACTTCTTCTCTGGTACATCCTTCTTTTTTCTTTTTTTTGGAGTTTTTGATGAGATTTTATCTATAAGGTATCCTGCTATTGAGAAAATTCCGAACATATAAAAGATAAATAAAAACAAACAGGTAACCCATATTAAGTTTAATAACTCTTCACGAGATGGAGGTGCTATATCTTTTATGTTTAATCCAGAAGAAAAATAGACATAAACATATAAAGTAACAATCGTAATAAAGAACAGTAAAAATGTGAGTATAACTTTTATATATTTTTTTATCTTCGAGATGAAAATCATAAAAGGAAGTAAACTTATTGCAGAAAACATAATCAAACACGCAGAGTAAAAAAATATATCATAGAACATGTTCTGGTTATTAATATCTATATAACTACGATCAATATTAAAATATGCATAGTATCCGGAATAATAAACATAGATACATAATTTTGCCACTAATGTTAATCCAGTAATAATAATAGCAGAAAAGAAACTATAAGTGGCAATATTATCTTTATGAGATGTAATAAAGTTGGTAATGCTTGTTTTAGTATGACTATCTTCAACATGAGTTTCATTATTCATATAGATGCTTCTCCTTGTCGTGTGTATTGTATAATAAACTAATTTTTGTTTTGATTTTACCGTGGGGAATTTAATTGAAGGCTCGAAATTCCCTTGATTCGAGCCTTTTGTAAATCTATTTAGTGCTTATTGATTTTGTGATTAACTAATGTTTTACCGGCTTTGCTTTTTGCGCTTTTACTAGAACTTTTTGAAGAAAGAGTTTTGCCAGCAGTACCAACTTTACCACCATGATGTATTGCCATAATATCACCTCCTATATTCTCGGTAACTTGAGTAGATTGTCATAGGGAGTATCATTTGGTTCTGAACGAACGTACTTTTCACTTCGAGAACTAATAGCAGGAACAATATAAGGATAAGGAGATATATTGACTAATTGTTTATGATGAAGGTCATAATCTATCAGATCAGCAAACGCAGATATTACTTGATCTGTCACCAACTGCTTTAATAGCAGCAAGTGCTACTACCAAAGTGCCTAAAGCTTTAGAATGGTATATAGCTCGTTTGAAAAATGAAAAAGGTATGAAAGATAAGGATTTAGTAGTTGCAGTAAGTAATAAAGAAGTTGTTGGAAGTGGACTTATTAAAAAACACATATCATTAGGAGGTTATTTAACTCCTATGGAATTAGCAATCAATAACCTTTTAGAGGATATGAAGGAAACTGAAGAGGCAACTAAAAAATATGATTGTAGGTTTTTACCAAAAGCCATATACGTTAGCGATACAAACATGTTGCTAACTACATCTGAGGTAGATAGCCCTTTAGTGCCTTTCAATGAAAGACGTGCTAGACCAATTAAAATATGGAAGCACTTAGTTGAGCAAGGAGTATCACCTGAAGAAATCGCTGTATACTGTAATTTAAAGTTTGATAAGAGGTTTCCTAAACCTGACAATTTCAATTTGTTTTGCGGTGGCGATAATGATTATGAAGAATTCATGAAAGGAAACTATAGGCATATAATATTTAATCAATCTCTTCAAGAAGGTTGGGATGATCCTGCTTGTTATTTTGCATATATAGACAAAGATATGGGTTCAAGCACTCAAGTAACCCAGATTATAGGCAGAGTGTTACGACAGCCAAATAAAACCCATTATCCTGACGATAAGTTGAATATGGCTAATTTCTACATAAAGACAGATGAGAAAGACGTTTTTAAAGCTATACTAGATGACGTCAGAAAAACACTATCCACTGATATTCCAGAAATATCAATATCTTATCACATTGGTAATGGAAAAAATAAAGTAAGACCTACAGAAAAACCTAGGTATGAAGTTGAAGTACCTGATGTTGCTATTGTATCTAATAGAGCAATGTCAGAAATTAAAAATGCCATCGATAAAATGATTGATTACTCAAAGGATGATGTGAATACTGTTGGGGAAGGAAGTACGATTAAGGTTATAACTAACATAGGGTCAAATGAAGATGGACAAGAAGTTACGATTGAAACAACTCATAGTAATAAGGTCACTGTAAGGTGGATTTATAAGAGAGAGTTTGATAAACTAGCCAAAAATGCTATTACGATATGTTATATATCTGCACCTAAATTTGATGCACTTGTTGAATATAGCAGCAATGCAGCATCCTATGTTAAAGAAGAAGCTGCTAAAATAGCGGAAATCTATAGACAAAATTCAATCATTATGCAAAATCCTATTGATACAGTTCCTGTAGGTGAGGTCATCATAAGTGATGACAGGGTAGAATTTAATTATTCTGTTCATGCAAGATATAGTGATTTCAATAAGTTTGAATTAGAATTTGCAAAAGAACTCGATAAGACAGGTTTTGTTTGGATGAGGAATCCTAGAAATGGGATATTAAAGATAAACCTTTTAGATGGGAAAGGTACGGATAACTTTAATCCTGATTTTTTAGTTTGGACGGATAATAAACTCTATGCCCTTGATACAAAAGGTGATCATTTAATACATACAGATAGTGAGAGAAAGCTTTTTCAAATTGAAAAGGCATGTGAAGGTAAGGATTTAGTAATTAAGTTGATTAGTGAGAAAAAATATAACAACTTAGGGAAAGTTCTAGATAATAGCGGTTATACGGTTTGGCAGTTGAAACAAGGACAGGTTTCGCCGATCACTTGTTCTACGATAAAAGAGGCTGTTAATATCTGTATATCTGACTAAAAATTTTTAGAGTATAGTTGCTTATAATTTGCTTATAGACGATTTTTTACCTCTTTCCAATAAAATAATACTTATGGTTCAAACCTCTGGAAGCTTTATAAACAAAGCATTCCAGCTCATAGGAAAATGAAAACCCTGCCGTCTTTGGCAGGGTTTTCATTAAAAAGGGGAGGATAAGTATTTAACTTATCTTTAGTAATCATAATTGGAGGGGGAGTCCAATTATGAAAGAGCATACGCATTTACATCCCTACTTTGAACTTTGTTCTTTGGAACTTTGTTCCTTATAAGGATATTACTATTATGATACAGAATTATTGAGTTTATACATAAGATTAAAAATTTCTTCATAGTAATTCCAAGAATTCCATGATATAATCATAAATACAGAGATAAGATAACAGAGGCTGTGCAGTACAGTCACTAATATTATCACAGGAAGCTCGGCATAGCCGGGCTTATTCTTAGGTGTACGGCTGACGGAGTCAGGCACCCTACAAATCTATGATATATACCAGGAAGGATGAATACTATGAGCTTATTACAAGAGTGGAGAGATTATGCCTATGCCAATGACATGAATAATCGATCCGGCCAGTTGTTCTGGGCAAACTATTTCAACATTGAAAAGGAAATCTATAAGGTGTTGCTTGCGAATGCAGATAAGGTATGGGAAGGAAGTGTTGCTTCCCTGGCAAAGGAATTTGATACAGAGATAAATTACTTCGTAGGCTTCCTGGATGGAATCAACGACAGTCTTGTTACAGCGAACCCAATAGAAGAGATGAATGAAGAGACTAAGGTGAGTCTGGTTTTTGATAAAGAAAAATTATACTATAATATGGTGGGAGCAAAGGCTGATTGGCTTTATGAGCTGGAAGAATGGGATACCCTTCTTACACCGGAGCGCAGAAAGGAACTGTACCGTGAGCAAAAAAATTCCACTACAGTTGTAAAGGATAAGAAGGTAGGGAGAAATGATCTGTGTCCCTGTGGGAGTGGAAAGAAGTATAAGCATTGCTGCGGAGCGAACGCGTAATATTTTATTTACCAATAAAGGACTGAAGAAAGCTCCGCCTTATCCGAAATGACCAGGGTAAGGAGGAGCTTTTATTATAGCTATTGCTGTGTTTGCTTGTATATCAGATATTTTGCATAGTTCTTGATTTCGGATACGCTATCTGAATTTAATTGTTGATATAAGTCAAATAATTCTACGATATCCTTATCCAGAACCTCTCCTCCGACCGGCAGATAGGAATCGGTAATACCGAGCAGGTAGTCACAGGATACGTCGAAGTATTTTGATAAGGCTATCAATTTATCGAAAGAGGGCTCATTTCTCTCTGATTCGTAGTTGGATATAGCAGTAGGTTTCAGACCCAGAATATTAGCCAATTCTCCCTGCGTGAGTTTATTCTTCAGCCTTAGCTGTTTGAGACGTTGATTAAAATTCATATGGCTTTCCTCCTGTAAAACTATTCGATTTGTATATACTTTTCTAAAAATATTATATATCTAGAAAAATAACGATGTCAATAACAAAAGCATTATTATTTAGCATATTTAAACAGATTTAAATATAAATTGACAAATTATTAAATAAAAAATAAGATGTAATTGAATCTTATTGTAAACAGTCTTTTATGATAAGAATACTGATTATATCAATTGAAAAGAGGAAGTTATATGCAGTTGTCACTATTCCATAAGAATGGAATTATGCAAAGGATGATATCAGAGAAAACTCAGGAGATGAAGATATTCTTTGATAAAGAGGGGAAAATCATCTTCTGCAATAGTAAAGCTCTACAGGAACTGGGATATGGTGCAGAAATTTACAAACATACAATTAATGAGATATTTCGAAGTACTTTTTATTATGAAGGAAATAAGCTATGTTTTTTAAATAATGAAAATGATAAATATGTGGAAGCAGTAGCCTATCGTCAGAACCAGACCTGTTTTCCAGTAAGACTAAACATTTCTACATATCAGAGGAAAAAGAAGGGTTACGGGTTATGCATGGCCATCTGTACTGAAAGTATTAAGGAGGCCAACAGGAAAATTATACAGCTGCAGAACGAGATTGACACACTGAATAAAAAAAGAAACGAGATTACAGCTAATATTACACATGAGCTGCGTACTCCGGTTAATGGAATTATGGGACTGAGCGACAACCTGCTTGATATGGACCTAAATCCAGCACAAACAGAAGTGGTCCAGCTGATAAAGCACTGCTGTAACAATATGAATGCAATGATTAATAGCTTCCTGGATTATGCAAAGATAACCAACGAGAAGATGATCTTAGAGCAGAGGGAGTTTGATCTGGGTGCCTGCATTAATACAATTATTGAATCCAATAAGCCAAGAATTAATGAAAAGGGATTAAAGCTTCTTGTCTATATATCGGACGATATTCCGAAAAGAGTTATTGGGGATGAACTAAGATTGACTCAGATTCTCAATAATCTTCTTTCAAATGCAGTAAAGTTTACGGTCATTGGTCAGGTTGCATTGGAGCTGGTGAAGCTTTCGGAAACCGAACGTGATGTGGAGTTATTTTTTATGATCATCGACACCGGGATAGGCATCAGTAATGAAGATAAGGATAAATTGTTCCAAAGTTTTTCACAGGTAGATAGTTCAATCACGAGAAGATTCGGAGGCACAGGATTGGGACTTGCAATCAGCAAGAAGCTGGTAGAGGCTATGGGTGGGAGCATTAGCCTGGAGAGTGAGAAGGATAAAGGAAGTACCTTTTCCTTCACTGTTCACTTGGCCCTTCCGGAAGGAAGTTCCGAGAATAGAAATCGAATAGGTCGACAGGTCAAAACTGGTTTTGATACAATCTATCCAACAGGGAAAGAGCTGCTTGACCAAAAATTAGCACCTGGTCGACAGGAGCCGCAGGGTGGCTGGTCCAAGGAGGAATTCAAGAGGAAGCTGGCACCGCTCCTTGAGAAGCTTTCCATCTGCATAGAAATGGAGAGCTGGGATAAGGCTGAGGAGCTGGCTTATTATATGAAGAAACAGATGCCTTCGGGACAGAATGATATAGAAAAGAAGGTGTTTCGCCTGCTTCTTGCGGTGAGAAAAGAAAAATATGATATTGCTTTCATAATTATTAATGAATTAAAGGTATATATTGATGAAAGGTGAAGCCATGGATAATATGTCGTATTCTTTGCCCAATATCCTGATAGTGGATGATGTAAATGCCAATCTCACTGTGCTGACAGAGATGATTCATAAAGCAGGGTACATTGCCAGACCTGTTACCAGTGTAGCCCAGGCATGGAATGCAATTGAGGCACTGCCCCCTAAGCTTATACTGCTTGATATATCGATGCCGGAGATTAATGGCTTTGAGTTCTGCTCTATGCTAAAAAAGTATTCGGTAACCAGGGATATTCCTGTAATTATTATCTCGGCACTTGATTCCATCCACGATAAAATTAAAGCCTTCCACTTAGGGGCGGTGGATTATATCACCAAACCCTTTGAAGTAGAAGAGGTCACGATGCGAATCAGCACGCATCTAAAAATGTATAATATACAGCAGGAGCTGGAAATATATAATAAGAAGCTATATAAGATTATCAATGATCAGATTCGAAAAATCTATGAAGGTCAGAAGCAAGTGGTGGAGGCAATAGCTAAGATTGCAACCATTAACAAACCGCTCCGGGCTGCGCATATGAAGCGGGTTGGAGATAATGCCCGCATTCTGGCAATCAGCCTCCAGCTGTCCCCTAAGTTTAAAGAACAGGTTACCAATAGCTTTATTGATGCAATAGAAATAGCTGCACAGCTTCATGACATCGGAAAACTCGGTATAGGAGAGAGTATGCTGACCAAAGAGGAATATACCAATGAGGAGTTACTTCATTTCAAAACGCATTCACAGATGGGTGCGGATGCCTTGGAAGAGGTTTATGGTCTGTGTGGAGATAATGAATTTATCAGAATGGCTGTCAATATCGCGAAGTATCATCATGAGAACTGGAACGGCAGTGGATATCCGACCGGACTGGCAGGGAATGAAATTCCCTTATGTGCAAGAATTGTATCTATTCTGGAGATTTATGATTCACTGGTATGCTTTAGTCAAAATGGAAACACTGTTACTCATGAGGAGGCAATGAGGATCATTAATCGGGATGCCGGGATTGTATATGATCCGGATATTATAGACGTCTTCAATAAGATACAAAGCCAGCTGAAGAGAAGCTGACATATTATTAAAGCTGTCATTACGTCAGATGGTGTAACACTACATAATAAGTAATTTACTGATTGAATAGCAAAAGAATAGCAGGGAAAAAGATGAAAAGAAAAAAAGACATGTATATTGACTATGAGCGCTCATTTAAAATGCGTGGAAGAAAAAAAACAAATTGGTATCTGATTACACTGGCTGTAGCTCTGGCAATCGGTCTTGCAGCTATCGCCTTCTATATTCTAAGGGATAATATTTTTGCCAAGCAACAGATTTCCCTTGCAGATGAGAAGCAAGATATGGAAGCTTCTCCGACCAGTCTGTTGACGCCAAAGCCTACAGCAGCACTGACCGTTACGCCGAAGCCTACATTAACACCGACTCCCACAGTATCACCATCTCCGATCCCTTCCGAAGCTCCGGTGAAGGTGGCAACAGCAGCTGCGATCAAGGTAAAGGGTATTTATGTGACCGCCCCGGCAGCAGGTTCTGAAAGAATTACTGCTCTGCTAGAGTTGGTCAATAAGACGGAAATTAATGCTATGGTAATAGATGTAAAGGATGACCGAGGGAAGGTAACCTATGCAATGGACAGCCTGAAGGTGAAGGAGATTAAAGCAGCTACAAAGGCTGTCAGAGATATGGAGGGGTTGATTGCATCCTTAAAAGAAGATAATATTTATACGATTGCACGCATCGTAACCTTTAAGGACCCCTATCTTGCCAAGATGCATCCAGAGCTTGCCATCAGAAATCAGGACGGAACTATCTATAAGGATAATAATGGAGACAGTTGGGTGAATCCGTATAATAGGAAGGTTTGGGATTACTTAGTCGAAGTGGCCGAGAAGGCTGCAGAGACAGGCTTTGACGAAATTCAGTTCGATTATATTCGCTTTTCAACCGGTACCGGCATCGATCAGGCTGATTTTGGGAAAGAAGCAAAAACTAAAACCAAGGAAGAAATCATCACAGAGTTTACAAAATACGCCTATGAGCACCTGAAGCCTCTTGGAGTTTACATATCTGCCGATGTATACGGGACAATTATCAACAGTAAGATTGATGCGGCTAGGGTTGGGCAGAATTATATGGAGATGGCTAAGTATCTGGATTTTATTTGTCCGATGATTTATCCATCCCATTTCGGAGAAGGCAGCTACGGTGTAAAATACCCGGACTTAGAGCCTCGGGAAATTATCCGTAAAGCTTTGATGGCCTCAAAAGAAAAGCTAAGTGCAATACCCGAGGGAGACCATAAAGCAGTCGTAAGACCCTGGCTGCAGGATTTTACAGCATCCTGGATTAAGAATTATCAAAAATACGGAAAAGAGGAAATAAGAGAACAGGTCGAGGGGGTTTACGACGCCGGTTATGAGGAATGGATCCTGTGGAACGCCGGCTGTAATTATACAGAGGAAGGCTTACTGTCGGAGCAGTAGGGTTTTGTCTTATTATTTGGAATAAACCAAAGGCATGGATAATATATATTTAGTATAAATGCGCTGGAGGTGTCCAATGGATAAGATCGTCCGTCAAAATACAAAGTTATTTGCCGTCCTTACAGGATTACTGTTTTCCTATCTAGTGACTGCATTCATTCTTTTGCTGCTTTCCTTCCTGATGCTAAAGCTTAATCTGCCGGGTGCAGGGATAAGTGCGGGAATTATCGCGGCTTACATAATATCTAATTTGTTCGGGGGTTTTTTGGTCGGAAGAAAGATTGAACAGAGAAAATTTATCTGGGGCCTCGTTATGGGAGTATTTTACTTTATCATTTTGATGCTGATTTCCCTTCTGATGAATCGCGCGGAACCGTTGCCGTTAGGCAACCTGTTCACTGCTATGATCATTTGCAGTATGAGCGGTATGGTTGGAGGTATGCTCAGCTGATTGATATTGAATTGATAAGCTTTTACTAAGGGCTATTGTAAGTAACTATGTATCCTTCGCGTTAAGATCAACAACTCCCGTGAAGGATATATGAGTTGCTTTACAGCAGCCCCTATCTTTTTATTACGGTTATATACATGGAAAAAAGATTGCTATTTGATTTTGGATTGATTATACTATACTTGAATTTGCTTATCATGATAGAAATTGGGAAGCAATGAAAGATGCAGGGAAAGAAGGACGTAGACGGATGAAAAAAATAATGATTACCGGAGCTCTTGGACAGCTCGGGCTCGCGCTATATCGTCTGCTGAAAGACAAGCCGTGCTATGAATTGCTGCGTACCGATGCAGTACCAAGTGAAGACGGGGCTATTCAGGCTTTGGATATAACAAAAGAGGAAGAAGTAAAGGCCTATGTGGAAAGAATGACCCCAGAGATCATCATTAATTGTGCGGCCTTCACAGCAGTAGACCTATGTGAGACTGAGGAGGAAAAGGCATACCGTATTAATGCACTTGGTCCTTTTTATCTGGCTGAAGCTGCTCAGAAGACAGGAGCTAAGCTGGTTCATATTTCTACGGATTATGTATTTGACGGAAGGGCTAACAGCCCATATACAGAGACTTCACCAACGAACCCTGTCAGTGCTTACGGCAGGACGAAGCAGGCCGGAGACGAACTGGTTCAAAAGAACTGTTCCAGATATTTTATTCTTCGTACCGCCTGGATTTACGGAGACGGTAAGAACTTTGTTAAAACGATGCTGCGGCTGGCGCAGAACAGTGATAAGATACGAGTTGTAGCTGATCAGTTCGGTACTCCGACCAGTGCACTGGAACTTGCAAGGACTATTTGTTTCCTGATGGAGACGGAGAGCTATGGAATTTATCATGCAACCTGTGAAGGAAGCACGAATTGGTATGATTTCGCCTGCACCATCTTCCGGGCAGCCGGGCTGGAGGTACAGGTAGAAGCAATATCTTCAAGCGAGTATGCTGCTCCTGCACCGAGACCCATGTATTCCATCCTTGACAATAAGGCGCTGAGGGATCGCCATCAATATTATATGAAGGACTGGAAGGATGCTTTTTATGAATATATGAGAGATAATGCCCTTTTGAAATAGCGATTATTACAAATTGAAGGAGGAATATAAGTGAGAACTTATCTAGTAACCGGAGGAGCCGGATTTATCGGTTCCAACTTTATTCTTTATCTTTTGGACAAGTATAAAAAGGAGATCAGAGTACTGAATCTGGATGCCCTGACCTACGCCGGCAATCTTGAAAACCTAAAATCAGTAGAGCAGCTTGATAATTATGAATTTCTGAAAGTGGATATCACCGATAAGGATGCTGTTCTTAAAGTCTTCGAGCAATATGACATCGACAGGGTGATACATTTTGCAGCAGAAAGTCATGTGGATCGCAGTATTCGTAATCCAGAGGTGTTTGTAAGTACGAACGTCCTTGGTACACTAAATCTGCTCAATGCTGCAAAGCTAGCCTGGGAGACACCGGAAGGCTATCAACCCGGGAAAAAATATCTTCAGGTATCCACAGACGAGGTATATGGCTCGCTGGAGGGAGATCAGGGATATTTTTACGAGACCACCCCTCTTGATCCTCACAGTCCCTATTCGGCTAGTAAAGCATCCGCAGACTTTATCGTAAAGTCATATGTAGACACCTTTCAACTTCCTGCGAATATAACGAGGTGCAGCAACAATTACGGGCCTTACCAATTCCCTGAGAAGCTGATTCCGTTGATGATTAATAATGCCCTTGCCGGAAAAAGTCTGCCGGTCTATGGAACAGGAAAAAATGTAAGAGACTGGCTGTATGTCACAGATCATGCGAAGGCCATTGACCTGGTGGCAGAGAAGGGCAGAATAGGAGAGGTATATAATGTTGGTGGTCACAATGAGAAACGAAATATTGAAATCGTAACCACTATATTAGACACGTTACTTGAGATACTTCCTGAGACGGATATTCGAAAAAAGAATGTTAGCAGGGATTTGATCACCTATGTGGAGGATCGAAAGGGACATGATTTCCGTTATGCGATTGCCCCCGACAAGATTAAGGAGGAACTTGGCTGGGAACCCGAGACACCCTTTTCAGAGGGTATTAAGCTGACCATCGAATGGTATCTGGAGAACCTGGATTGGATGGAGCATGTCACCAAAGGGGACTATCAAAAGTATTATAATGAGATGTATCGCTTATAGGGTACATGAAACTACCGTATTAGTACGGTGAAAGGCTGGTATTTTCATGAGATATGAAGAATTTACGATAGAGGGACGTAATGCAGTGATGGAAGCATTCCGTGCGGGGAAGACCATTGACCGTCTGTTTGTATTGGACGGTTGTCAGGATGGACCTATTAAATCAATCGTTCGCGAAGCAAAGAAGACAGAGGCCATCATCACATTTGTGAAGAAGGAGCGACTCGATCAATTATCGTCAACGGAGAAGCATCAGGGAGTCATCGCTTATGCAGCTGCCTATGAATACGCAGAGGTAGAGGATATCCTTAAGGCTGCAGAGGAGAAGAGCGAAGCACCCTTTATTGTCCTACTTGACAGTATTGAGGATCCGCATAACCTCGGAGCGATCATCAGAACTGCTCACCAGGCAGGAGCGCATGGAGTGATCATTCCGAAGCGCCGTGCCGTAGGACTCACTGCAACCGTTGCGAAGACCTCTGCGGGAGCAATTAATTATCTTCCGGTAGCCAAGGTAACAAATCTGTCGGCTACAATTGAGGAACTAAAGGAAAAGGGCTTATGGTTCGTCTGTGCCGACATGGATGGAGAGCTGATGTACCGCGTTAATTTAAAAGGGTCCATCGGACTGGTTATTGGAAGCGAAGGAGAAGGAGTCAGCAGGCTGGTAAAGGAAAAGTGTGATTTTGCTGCAAAGATTCCGATGTTTGGTAAAGTGGATTCCCTCAACGCATCTGTAGCGATGGGAATCATGGCATATGAGATTGTTCGGCAGAGAATGAGCTAGCTGCGGCTGTATTGCGAAGAGAAAAAAGTTCATCATATGGGAAGAGGTTTATCATGAATGCTCCTGTTAAGTATGACATACTGAGAGACGAAGAGATTGTAGACAGAATAAAGAATGGAGACCAGCCTGCCATCGATTATCTGATGGAGAAATATAAATATCTGGTGAGAAACAAGGCAAAGGCGTTGTTCCTAATCGGTGGAGATAAGGACGATTTAATTCAGGAGGGTATGATTGGTCTCTATAAAGCAATCCGAGATTATCAACCGGGTAAGGAGAATTCTTTCTTTAATTTCGCAGACCTATGTGTCTCCAGGCAGATTTACAGTGCCATCAAAGCCTCGAACCGTAAGAAGAACCTTCCCCTAAACACCTACATTTCTCTTTATGCTCCGGCATATGGAGAAAATGGGGATGCCGAGGATAAGGAAGCTTTAGTTGACATAATATACCAAAAAAATGCGTCCAATCCTGAGGAATTAGTTATTGACAAAGAGAATACCAGTATGATAGAATATGAACTTGTAAGGCGTCTGAGCGACCTGGAGAAGCAGGTTTTAGCCCTATATATGCAGGATTTGAAATACGTCCAGATTGCAGAGGTGCTTGGTAAAGAACCCAAGACAATCGATAATGCATTGACCAGGATTAAGACAAAATTGAACCAGGTACTCAAAGTAATCTGATCACTTTGGATTATCATATTCGCATTTTACAGTTCAACTCTAATGCTGTTGTAGCTCAGCTGGTAGAGCACCTCATTGGTAATGAGGAGGTCAGCAGTTCAAGTCTGCCCAACAGCTTAATGAAAAATCAACGGGTGTAGCGATTTTAACAAGTCGTTATATCCGTTTTTTCAATGAGTTTTTCAATGACTTTTTTAGACGAGCTTTTCATTATTCTTTTAATCATACATCTATTTCGGTAAGAAAATAGTTATATCTGATCAATGATATGGGTATAAAGCGCTTACCGGCATCCAGCTCCTATTGAAAAGGCGCTAGAGCTTGGGAATCCAGCGCCTTTTGTATTACTTGACTACTACACTATAAATGTGTTACAAGCAGCATCTACGTCTACGATGTCTGCGGCGGCGATTGCAAAAGCAGCATCCCATATTGATCGCTCCTTTGAATTCAGTTCTCATAATTATTTTATGCCGATCATACAATAATGTGTCGCTTCATGTCGAATAATCCTGTCAACATAGAATTATGATTGGGAAGTTTTTTTGTGTCCATTACATATAAGGGTTTATATTTGGAAATTATAGTTGAATATAATACTTTAGTACTATTTTTATTAATTTGATACGAGCCATTCTTTACATTTTATGGGAATTATGTTATTATACAATTACCCCAAATAATTAATATAAAGTTGAACCAAAGCCCTACGTAGTGAGAATTATTACGTAGGGTTTTTATTTGGCATACCGATTAGCTTATATGAAAAGGTTGCTATTGTAAATGAAACGAGCAATCCATAAATGAACAAGAAAATAAACCACATGGATTTATAGAAGTTAAGGGTATATAATATTACCATAGCTCAAGCCATGCCAATAGCATGAAGGTGAGTGCTAAGAAAATATATGGAGGTTAGTATGGGGTATATATATCTTTATGGTCAAATAATGACTACAGAACATTTCCTGCTAGAAGGTGACTATCCTAAAGCAGATACGAATGTTGAGATTAAGGAAAGACATTATCTGCTGGGAGGTGAAACCGGAACTTCAGCAGCAGTACTTACTTCTCTCGGATGTAATGTGATCTTGGGGGGAACACATCTTGGGGATGAGAATGTCAATGTTATTCTTGATTACTTTAAGGACAAGTCTGCAGATACCAGCAAGCTACATTATGAAAAAGGCTTTCAGGGTGTGGTGGATTATATGATTATCGCCAAGGGTACTCGTACCGGACTCGGGAGATGGGGTTATCTGTACAGCCTGAAGGAACCCTGGTATGAGCAGCCGGATGAAGAAGCAGTAAAGAACTGTACTGTCGTGGGAGCAGATCCTTACTTTGGAGACAGGATTTCAGAGTACTGTAGGAAGTATCATAAGAAATATGCAACAATCGATTGCAATTATGACAGCAATATGAACAGATACTGTGAGGTAAATGTCCTCTCTCATGAACATCTGGAGCTGACCTATCCGGGACAGGATTATCAGGAGCTCTACCGTCTCTATACAGAGAATACGGAAGGGCTGATCATATTTACCTTCGGCGAGAAGGAGATTATGTTTGGGCGCAGGGGGCAGTCACCGAAATTCTTCCGCCCCTATCCTATTCATGTTGTAAGTACATTGGGAGCCGGAGACTGCTTTAAAGCAGGAACGATTTATGCTTTGAATCAGGGAATGAGGGATGAGGAATTGGTGAGCTTTGCCTGTGCTACGGCAGGTGTTGCCTGTGAGAATTATCCGATCCCGCTGAATCCGCCTACACTTGAGAAAATTCACGAGGTGCAAAACCGAATCAGGTAAGAGCAGATTGAAATACCATCTACTTTAGGCTATAATGACAGAAGGACATATGTAAAAATCCTATATAAGGAGAAGATCACATGGAGAAATTCGCAGATTTTTTTATGTATTTTGTGATTATTGTCGTTGCTCTTGCATTAAGATTTCTTTATAAAGAAAATAAGAAATCAAAGGAGAAGGAGAACCCGGAGGAGCAGCAACAGCTTCAACAGCAGCTTTATTCCAATCAATCTATTCATGATTATGCCAATATACTTAATAGCAATGCTGCGGATATGGGGCCTGTCGAGGAAGCCACTGCAGATAGCAATATGCAGGACTTGAATGTTAACGGCATTCCTGATTCCATGGAGACTGTCGGGACAGATAATACGGGTTGGAGTGGATCTGACAACGGATTTGGCACCGATCATAATTGAGAAAATATTCTTGATAATTATGAAATCTTTCTGTTGACAAACGGTATGCTAACATAATATAATATGTTTGCTGTCCGAAGGACAGCAGACATCGAGGCGTGGCTCAGCTTGGCTAGAGCGCTGCGTTAGGGACGCAGAGGTCGCAAGTTCAAATCTTGTCGCCTCGATTATAATTCATGGGGCAGACAGATTTGATTGAGTTCAAATCAGCTGCCTCATTTTTCTTTTATGTAAGCTTCTGACACGATTAAATTCTTAATCGTGTTTTTTGATTAAACAAAACAAATGTTTGTATACAAACAACAAATATGGTACACTGGAGGTAAGCTAAAGCAGAAGGACACAGAGACTAAGGAGGGAAAGGATATGATTTTATCTGCATCCCGCAGGACAGATATTCCGGGGTATTATTCCGAATGGTTGATGAACCGGTTAAGAGAGGGTTTTGCATATTATAGAAATCCAATGAATTCAGCACAGGTCTGCAAGGTACTCCTGACACCGGAGAATATCGATTGCATTGTATTCTGGACCAAGGATCCTGCACCTATGCTTGATAAGCTGACGGAGCTGGATGCTCTTGGCTTTCATTATTACTTCCAATTTACCATAACCTCCTATGGACTGCCCTATCAGGGTTCTGCTTTAGGTCAATATCTCGAGCCTAATCTCAGAGAGAAGAGAAAGATTATTCAGACCTTTCAGCTATTATCAGAGAGGCTTGGCAAGGACAGGGTATTATGGAGGTATGATCCGATTATTTTAAACGATACCCTGACCAGGGAGTATCACCTTGAGCAATTCAAGACTCTTTGTAGGGAGCTTTCAGGCTATACAGGGCTCTGTACAATCAGCTTTGCAGATGTTTACCGTAAGCTGAACCATACGGTTAAAGAACAGATCTTGCGCGAAGTCAGCCCGGAACAGATGCACAGCCTGGCAGCAGCATTATCGGAGACAGCAAAGCCATTTAACATATCGTTAAGAGCCTGCTGTGAGACCGTAGACTTAACTAAGGATGGGGTACTACCTGCATCCTGTATCGACAGAGAGACAATTGAAAAGGTAAGTGGACGCACCATAGCAGCAGGAAAGGATAAGAATCAAAGACCTCACTGTGGTTGTATCAAGAGCATTGATATCGGAGCATATAATACCTGCCGGAATGGATGTATCTACTGTTATGCCAATCACAGTATTGCGTCTATAGACAGAAACCGAAGCAGACACGACCCGGCTTCCGAAATAATGATAGGAGACCTTGAGACCAGCTAGGCATATGAGGTATCCTGATGTGTAGAAGTTTATAACAGGTTTTAACGGATTAGTGTTGCAAATAAGTGAGGTTTTAGAATGAAGATAGACCGTTTGTTAGGGATTGTAATGATATTACTTCAGAAGGATAAGGTAACTGCCCCATATCTGGCAGATAAATTTGAGGTGTCCAAGAGGACTATAAACAGGGATATTGAAGCTTTATGCATGGCCGGAATACCGATCGTAACAACCCAGGGTGCTAACGGTGGGATCTCAATCGCAGATGGATATCGGATTGATAAAAGTGTACTGACCTATGACGAGATGCAGAAGGTAGTGACAGCCCTCAAAGGGATGGACAGCATTACTCCCAAGGCAGCTTCAGAGCAGCTGCTGAACAAATTCTTTATTCAGAAGGAACAGGTACTTTCAATCAAAGACAGTATCATTATTAATCTGATTTCCCATTATAAAAGCGATTTAGCAGATAAGATAGCTGTTATCAGAGAAGCGATCATAGATAATATCCTGATTTCCTTCCATTATTACAGTGACAAAGGAGATACGGAGCGTATAATCGAGCCTTATTATCTGGCCTTCCAGTGGTCTGCTTGGTATGTATTCGGTTATTGTAAGGAACGAGGGGATTTCCGTTTATTTAAGCTGAATCGATTAAGTGAGCTTAAGAGTACGGGGATGCGATTTGAACCGAGGGTAGTCGAAGAGAAACACAAGGACTTTAATCGATATTTTTCAGATGAATTTCAGATTACTGTACTATTTGACCCGGAGGTGAAATACCGATTGATTGATGAGTATGGTATGGAGAGCTTTGAAGTCAACGAAGATGGGAAGCTTTTATTTCGTATGGGCTTTTCCAATAAAAATTATATGCTCAGCTGGATACTGAGTTTTGGCGACAAGGCAGAGGTATTATATCCTAAGGGCTTAAAGCTGGAAATCAGAGGTATTGCAGAAAATATATTGAAGCATTATGAATGAACATGACATACACTCGTCATGTTCATTCTATATAATGGATTACGAGGACTCAGAAGGCGACAGATAAAAAATCCGAGAAATCAGGGGTGTACCTGGCAGTATACTATGGTAAGGAGTTGTTCTATGAGATATGAGGATATCAGAAAGTATTGTTTAGCTAAACCGGGAGCGTATGAGGATATGCCTTTTGGTCCATATCCGATTTGCTTTAAGGTGGGCGAGCGCATTTTTCTTGAGTGGTATCCCGAGGAAAAGATAACTCTGCGATGTGAGCCGATGCTGGCTGATTATTATCGCAGATCCTATCCGGAGCTTGTTATTGTAGGATATCATTGCCCGGACAGGCAAAAGCCATATAAGAACACGGTGTATTTAAACAGTGGTCTGGAAGATGAGTTGATTTATGATATGATAGATCATTCTTATCAGGAAGCAGAGAAGCGTATACGCAAGAAACGTGAAGTCCGGCTACCCCAGTAGTAGAGTTGCAGGTGCAGTCCAAAATGTCATATTATGAAAAAAACAGTCACATAAAGGAAGGAAAGGGGTTAATAAGGATATGAAAGATAATATAATTTATCAACAGGTTCAAAATTGGATATATCGGAATGCCAGATCATTGGACCTGGCCAGATGGCAATATCATTTTGAACAGGGGGAGAAAGAGGAGGTAATCCATCGGCTTACTGTATATCAGAACAGGGATGGAGGTTTTGGCCATGCTTTGGAGGAGGATTCTTGGAATCCGAATTCTGCTCCGATACAGGTATTTCGTGCAATTGAGTTGCTGAATGAAATTGGTTTTGATGAGAAACAACATCCCATCATACAAGGAATAATGAATTATATGGACAGCGGACGGGATTATGAGGAGGGGTTTTGGCTGAATATTGTTGAAACCAACAATGCTTTCCCGCACGCACCCTGGTGGCATAAGGACGACAAAAACTACGGTCATGACAGATTTAATCCGAGCGCAGGACTAGCCGGTTTCGGTCTTTATTATGGGGAGAGGGGCAGCAGCCTATATGAGAAGTGCGAAACCATAGTAAAATCTGCCGCGGAATATATTCTGGCTTCTGAGAAACTGGATATGCATGTCCTGCGATGTTTTATCGTTATGATTAAATACTGCCGGATGGCCGGAATAACGGAGCTGTATGATAGCTACCGAGTGGAGGACAAGCTGAGAGAGTTGGTGAAGCATGCGATTACCTGGGACACTTCGGTCTGGACCGACAGCTATTGCTGTAAACCTTCGTTTTTCTTTGAGTATCGGGATAGCGGCTTCTATCCGGAAAATATGGATATCTCAGACTATGAAATTGATTTCATAAGAAGGACCCGCAATCAGGAAGGGGTATGGGATATAACCTGGGGCTGGAGTGGCTATCCAGAGCAATGGGCTATCTCCAAGCACTGGTGGAAGGCGGACATAGCTATTAAGAATGTTCTTTTATTGAGAGATATAGGTGGTGAATAATTTAAATGGCAGGGTGAGTACACTGTAATAAATAACAGTGTACCACCCTGATTTTCTATGCAAAAAACAAACAGACATACATATTATCAGAAACATTTCCTATAATATAAAATATGCTTTCGTAGCATAGAAATCAAAAAGGCAAGGAGACAGCATGAAGATCGAACAAAGACTGACCCAAGCTTATAGGAGAGCTAAGATTGAATATTTTGATAAGCATTCGAAATATATACTTTTTAGCGATATACACAGAGGCGATGACAGTGTGTCGGACGAATTTACCAGAAATCAGAATATTTTTCTGCATGCCCTTAATTACTATTATAGAGAGGGATATGTCTATATAGAAGCCGGTGACGGGGACGAGTTGTGGGAATATAAGAATTTCAGAGTCATCAGACTTGCGCATACAGATGTATTTACCGTATTAAAGAAATTCTTTGATGATAAACGCCTTATCATGCTTTACGGCAATCATAATATCTATTTGAGATCCAAAAGCTTTGTAAAAAAAAATTATTATCAATACTATGATGAGTACAATCAAAAGAGGGTTGATTTGTTCAAAGGTCTGGTGCCAAGGGAGGCAGTGATTCTCCAAAATAAACACAGCGGACAAAAAATTCTTGTGTTGCATGGGCATCAGGGAGATCGTATGAATGATCAGTTATGGTTTGTCGGTATGCTGTTGCTTCGATATTTCTGGCGTTACCTGCATATTGTCGGTTTTGATAATCCTGCAAGCCCCGCCAGGAATTTATATAAGAGGCACAGGATGGAAAGGTTGTATGCTTCATGGATTGTTCGACATAAGACTATGCTGATCTGTGGACATACCCACCGGCCAAAATTTCCGAAGTCGGATGAAATTCCTTACTTCAATACAGGTTGCTGCACCCGTAGCAGAGGATTAAGCGGTCTGGAGATAGTTGACGATAAGATATTGATGGTCGATTGGAGGATAGCAGCTGATGAAAAAGGAGGCTTATGTATCCGCCGTACAGTAGTCAGGGGGCCGGAAAAACTTGAAAAATTTGATTGTAAAAATAACCCATTCTCAGGACATTGTAAAAAATATGACGATGATTGAAATTTGGCATGAATAATTTCAATGGGAGGGATATCCAGGACTTTCAACCTTCATGAAAAAGCGTGCTGTTGCACTCTATGTCGGTTTTGTATTGGCTGGAGGAATGATCTTCGGTTATTTACTGGATCAGATAGGGTTCTTCCTATAAGATTGTTAAAAATAGGATCATACTTCATAGAATAAAAACGTTGACAATGGAACTCTCTTGCGTTATACTAGCCACAACCCAAAAAATTGATTACTATATCGGATTAATAGGAAATAAAGACGGAGGGCAATCAATGAGAACATCTAATTTAACTATGTACTCCTATATGTGCGGCATGTGTATGCTGATCAGAACATATTTGCAGGATAAGTGAATGTGATGTTTCATTATGCTCGGAAGTTGAAGGGTTCTTCCAAATATTATGAATGACAGATCAGGATGCTTATCTAGGCATCCTGTTTTTTATTGCCCCAGCAAGCCAGATAAGCCTATAGGGGTAGAAATATATCCGGGTTTTGGATTTATTATAATTTTTAGTTGATAGAATTGCATACATACCGCTTAAGATTATGTAAGGGCAAGAGCTAGTATCATATTAGGATAAATATTTGGAGGTGCGTTTTTTATGAGTCAGAAATCAATCATTGAGCTGATTGGTCTAGGGAAGGTGTTTCAAAGTAAGAATAGCGAAGAAGTGAAGGCACTGGAGGATATCAACCTGACGATATACGAGGGTGAGATATTTGGTATTATCGGATTAAGCGGGGCAGGTAAGAGCACGCTGGTACGATGTATCAATTTCCTTGAGCGTCCGACGAGCGGCACTGTGGTTTTTGATGGTTTCGACTTAGGAAACTTAAGTAAAGGCGAATTGAACCGGGCAAGACAATCTATGGGAATGATTTTTCAGCAGTTTAATCTGCTGATGCAGAGAACCGCCTTACAAAACATATGCTTTCCGTTGGAAATTGCCGGAATTTCCAGAAAGGAAGCAAGGGAACGGGCTAAGGAGCTGTTGGAGATTGTCGGTTTAGCTGATAAAGAAAAGGCTTATCCGGCACAGCTCTCCGGTGGACAGAAGCAGAGAATAGCAATTGCAAGAGCACTGGCAACGAATCCAAAGGTACTGCTTTGTGATGAAGCCACCAGTGCATTGGATCCGACTACTACTCGTTCCATCCTAAACCTGCTGAAGGAAATTAATCAGAAGCTGGGCATCACGGTTGTTGTCATAACCCATGAAATGAGCGTGATAGAAGAAATCTGCCACCGCGTGGCTATCATTGATCAAAGCCGAATCGCAGAGATCGGTGAAGTAGAGGAGGTATTTGTGAGACCTCAGACCAAAATTGCTAGACAACTGGTATATTCAGGAGATACCCATATCGACAGCTTTGTCGGAAAGTATAAATGCCGGATCATCTTTGATGGACGGACTTCCTTTGAGCCTGTCATAGCCAATATGGTCATGGAATGCAAAACACCTGTCAATATTCTGTTTGCTGATACCAAAGATATTGATGGAAAGGCTTATGGGCAGATGGTGCTGCAGCTGCCGGAGGATGATAGCGGACAGAAGAAGATCCTTAATTATTTAAGAACCAATCAGATACCCTATGAGGAGGTGAAGTAACATGTGGAGCGAAGAAATACTGAAAATGATAGGTACAGGGATACTTGAAACCTTATACATGACGCTACTTTCCTCCCTGATTGCTTACCTCATCGGATTACCGCTCGGAATAATGCTGGTGGTAACGGATAGGGATGGTATTGCCCCTCTGGTTCCATTTAATAAGGTTCTTGGCGTAATCGTAAATCTTATCCGATCCGTGCCCTTTGTAATCCTTTTGATCACAGTAATGCCCTTTACCCGTTTTCTGATTGGAACCACGATTGGTCCCACAGCCGTGGTCGTACCTCTGATAATCGCTTCTGCACCATATATTGCCCGGTTGGTAGAGTCCTCGCTGAAGGAAGTGGATAAGGGAGTCATCGAGGCGGCTCAGTCCATGGGAGCAACCCCTTCTCAGATTATTTATAAGGTTTTGATACCGGAAGCTAAGCCCTCCTTAGTCATCGGAGGGGCTATCGCAGTTACCACCATATTAAGCTATTCTGCCATGTCAGGCTTTGTCGGCGGAGGAGGTCTGGGAGACATAGCTATCCGCTACGGATATTATAGATACCAGACAGATATCATGCTGGTAACGGTTATTATCTTAGTTCTTATCGTACAGGTACTTCAGGAGCTTGGATCCGCATGGATGAAGCATACAGACAAAAGAATATAGGGTTGCGACAGACGATCAGAAATAATATTAAATATTATAGATAGGAGGATTTTATTATGAAGAAATTATTATCGGTAATCTTAGTACTTACCTTGTTGGCAGCGGTTTTGGCCGGGTGCACAAAGAAGGATGGGGCAGACAAGGAGATTGTCGTAGGTGCGAGTGCTACTCCCCATGCGGAGATATTAGAGCAGGCGAGAGCTGCCCTAGAAGCGGAAGGCTATACACTAAAGGTTATTGTCTATAATGATTATGTTCAACCGAATGTAGCTTTAGCCAGCGGTGATCTGGATGCGAACTTCTTCCAGCATCAGCCTTATCTCGATCAGTACAATCAGGAAAATAAGACAGACCTGGTATCTGCAGGAATCATCCATTATGAACCGATTGGTGTATATCCTGGCAAGACCGCTTCCTTTGATGCTTTGCAGGATGGGGCTAAGATAGCTGTTCCTAACGATGCAACCAACGAAGCCAGAGCGCTTCTTCTACTGGAAGACAACGGACTTATCAAAGTGAAGGAGGGTGCAGGACTGAATGCAACCAAGACCGACATTGTTGAGAATCCCAAAAACCTTGAAGTCGTAGAAATCGAATCTGCTCAGCTGGCACGCTCATTAGCAGATGTTGACTTAGCTGTCATTAACGGTAACTATGCGATCGAAGCAGGTCTAAATGTGGCTTCGGATGCCATTGCATTTGAGGAGAAGGATTCCGCAGCGGCTGAGACCTACGGCAATATTATTGCTGTACAGAAGGGCAATGAGGGCAGAGAAGATATCAAAGCTTTGGTTAAGGCACTGCAGAGCGAGAATGTAAAGAAGTTTATTGAGGATACCTATCAGGGTGCAGTTGTTCCGAAATTCTGATACTGATGAAGACTTAGAAATAGGAGAAGGCTGTTCCGACGGAGATGCCCCCTCACAGCAGACAGTAAGAAACCAAAAGCTGCTGAGGATAAAGGGGTATGTCTGGAGGATCAGCCTTTTTAGTCCTTATTGGTAAGCCTATTTGGTAAAGATTATCAGGGGGTTGAATTATGCATATTATTGCAGAAGCACTGATTTTATGCTATTATACTACTATGGGTTTTTGCATTCTAGCCTGTATCTGATGTCTCAATCTCTTGCCTATAGACGGGGGTCCCTTACATGAAGAAGATTATTTCCTATAAAAGAGTATATCTCATTGGACTTCTGCCAATTTCGTACCTACTCATCCTACTGGCCAAAAATAACGCTTTTTTTGCAGAGGAGATTTATGCAAAGCGAATATACAAATTGATATCACAAGTGATTTCTGCAATAACCGCCTTATTTCCATTTTCTTTAGCCGAGCTGATTATTATTGCACTGCCGGTGGTTGTACTGACGATCTTAATTCGCTTTATCCTTTTACTGTTTCTGGATAAGGAGCATAGGGTAAGCAGACTGGGCAAGTGTTTACTGAATATGCTGTGTGCGGGAAGTGTTACTATATTTCTTTTTGTTCTGCTCGCAGGAATGAATTATTACCGGAGCAATTTTAGTTCCTACTCCAATCTGGAGCTGCAAGCCGCCTCGATAAAGGAACTGTATGCCCTTACAAAAAGTCTTGCCCTGGAGGCGAACGAACTGAGAGCTCAGACAGCAAGGGTTGATGAGCAAGGGGTATTTCAGCTCTCCATGAATAATACAGAGCTGGCAAAGGAAGCGGACCGGGCTTTTGAAATGCTTTCTGTAGAATACCCGGTGCTCGGAGGCAATTATCCTCCTCCGAAACCCATTCTTTTATCGGAGCTTATGTCCAGAACCGAGATTACAGGCATCTTCTTCCCGTTTACCATGGAGGCAAATGTGAATGTTGATATTCCCGATTACTCGATACCCGTAACGATGCTGCATGAGCTGGCACATTTGAGAGGGTTTATGAGAGAGGACGAGGCTAATTTTCTTGCCTATTTGGCTGGAATGAAATCGGATCATGCGGATATTCGGTACAGCTGTACCATGCTTGCGCTCATTACCTCCGGTAATGCACTTTATAAGAAAAATGCTGAATTATATTTTGAAATCAGAGAACTGTATTCCATAGGAGTTATTAAGGACATACAGGCAAATTCCGAGTACTGGCAGAAGTATGAGGATACTGCTGTCAGCACCATATCCAATAAGGTGAATGAAACTTACTTAAAAGCGAATGCCCAGACAGACGGGGTGCAGAGCTACGGGAGAATGCTTGATCTACTGCTGGCGAAGTTCCGGAAGGAGCATCCTGAAGCTGTTCAAGACTTTGCAGAATGAGAGTGATGATAATACTACAAGATAGACGGAAGTAACACAGGCTTATATAATAAAAGGTTCAACCCCATGGTTACCCCTCTTCTTCAGTTATGCAAATGCAAACTTAAAGGAGGGGATAAATATGGGGTTGATTTTTTAATTATTTATGTTATAATTATTAAGTAATTGTTAACAGAAGTTAACGATTATCCCAAAAATGTAATATTTAAGGAGAACATCATGACGATAGCCAAAAAACTTCTGATTACTATAATTACAGCAGGGCTTTTTTCCTTCTGCTTCGCTGCGAACGCATTTGCATCCGAGCCCGGATCTGCAAAGGCCGTATCAGGACAGAGTATAACTGCTGGGAATACCATAGAGACTGATGCAGCAGATGGGGAAGAAATTGGAAGAAACAGAGTGAATAACCCTGCTCTTTCCGATGAAGATATTGAAGCGTTACTGTTACAGGAGGGTTATTATCTGGATGCAGAAGGCGAACTTTGCTTTGATGCACCTGAGAAAGAGAATACAGGTGAGGAAGATAAGGATGAAGCCAAGGACGAGAAGGATACAGAAGAGGTAGCCGTATCTGCTAAGGATCTGCGTCTTTTATCCTGTCTTGTATATACCGAAGCAGGCAATCAGAATTACGAGGGAATGCTGGCTGTTGCAAATGTGGTACTTAACAGGGTTAAAAGTGATACATATTGGCATGTCAAGACTGTAGAAGAGGTAATCTACGATCGTAAGTGGTCTGTTCAGTTCGGTGTAACCATTAAGAACTCCAGAACAGGCACAAGCATGATGGAAAAGGCACTAAAGCTATATGATTCCCGTAAATTTACCGGAGCTAACCCGGAGGCTCAAAAGAAGGCTATGAACAGAGCAATCAAGGCGGCGAAGGCTGCATTGACCGGTAAGAATAATATCGGTAATTATCTGTGCTTCCAGAATAAGAGCTGTTTCAAGAGTATTATGAGAAGATATTCTGATTATAAGATTGTTGATGATCATATATTCTATCGTACCAAATAAAATATCCTAATAGATGAAAAGAGGCTGAATAATCAGTCTCTTTTTTAGCTCATTTTATTTTCTGCTTTCAAGTTAAGCCTATATGTGATATCATATATCATATATTTTTACTTTAATGCTATAATTTGAGCATATTACATGAAATAATATAATAACCCGACTTAGGTCTACACTATACAAAAGCCAGTTTATCAATTACCAGGAGGTTTATCATGGAAAACAAAGATGTGACAGAAGATAAAGCATTAGAAGCAACAGACAAGGAGACGGTATCCAAGAATTTTATTGAAATGATTATTGATAAAGACTTGGAGGAGGGTAAGGTTAAGAGTATCATAACCAGATTTCCTCCGGAGCCTAACGGCTACCTTCATATCGGACATGCGAAGTCAATACTTTTAAATTATGGTTTGGCTAAGAAATACGGCGGTAAATTCAATCTCCGTTTTGATGATACGAATCCCACCAAGGAGAAGACGGAATTTGTTGATTCCATTATTGAGGATGTCAAATGGATTGGTGGTGACTTTGAAGACCGTCTGTTTTTTGCCTCAGATTACTTTGAACAGATGTATGAAGCAGCGATTAAGCTGATTAAAAAAGGAAAAGCCTTTGTATGTGACCTGACTGCGGAGGAAATCAGAGAATACAGAGGAACTCTGACAGAACCGGGAAAAAACAGCCCTTACCGTGAACGCTCTATCGAGGAGAACCTTCAACTGTTCGAGGAGATGAAGGGAGGAAAATATCCCGATGGCTCAAAGGTGCTTCGTGCCAAAATTGATATGTCATCTCCGAATATTAATATGAGAGATCCTGTCATCTACCGCGTAGCCAGGATTTCACATCATAATACGGGTGATAAGTGGTGTATTTATCCGATGTATGATTTTGCGCATCCCATCGAGGATGCAATTGAAGGAGTTACCCATTCCATCTGTACGTTGGAGTTTGAGGATCACCGTCCTCTGTATGACTGGGTAGTACGTGAGCTGGAATACGAATTTCCTCCTAAACAGATTGAATTTGCAAAGATGTATCTTACCAATGTGATCACCGGTAAGAGATATATTAAGAGACTTGTTGAGGATGGGATCGTAGATGGCTGGGATGATCCCAGACTGGTATCCATCAGCGCCTTAAGAAGACGTGGCTTTACTCCGGAGTCCCTCCAGATGTTTATGGAGCTGTGTGGTGTATCGAAAAGCCAGAGCTCTGTGGATTATAGCATGCTGGAGTACTGTATAAGGGAAGACTTAAAGCTTAAAAGGCCCAGAATTATGGCAGTACTTGATCCGATAAAGCTTATTATAACCAATTATCCTGAAGGGCAGATTGAATATCTGGAAGCTCTGAACAACCAGGAAAATGAAGCGATGGGTGTCAGACAGGTACCCTTTTGCAGGGAATTATATATTGAACGGGATGATTTTATGATTGAACCTCCAAAGAAGTATTTCCGTCTTTTTCCCGGCAATGAAGTACGTCTGATGAATGCTTATTTTGTAACCTGTCAGGACTATGTCACTGATGAGAACGGAAGAGTAACCGAAGTACATTGTACCTATGATCCCGAGACCAAGAGTGGCTCAGGATTCAATGCACGTAAGGTTAAAGGAACCATTCATTGGGTGGCAGCACAGACAGCAATAAAAGCAGAGGTTAGGCTGTATGAGAATATCGTCGATGAGGAAAAGGGTGTCTATAATGAGGATGGAAGTCTGAACCTAAATCCGAATTCCATTACCATCTTGAAGAATTGCTTTATAGAACCGAGTATCCGAGGGGCAAAGGCACCGGAAAGCTTCCAGTTCCTGAGACAAGGCTTTTTCTGCCTGGATAGCAAAGATTCGACGGAAGCATTACCAATTTTTAATCGGATTGTATCACTAAAGAGCTCCTATAAACCGCAATAAGTATGGTTACTATCATTCATGAACACCTTAACATATGAGAATACAATAGGAAATGAGGGATAAAAGTGGCTAATTTATTTTCAGGATTAGAGGCATTTGGATTAGGTAACTTATCCGAAATGGATGTATATGAAGAAAAGGATAAGGATATTGCTGCGACGTCAGTGGATAAAGATAAGGCAGCCTTTCAGGAAGAGGATATTATATTTGATAAGACCTTTGCCTGCCCTGTCTGTGACCAGGAATTTAAAACGAAACAGGTAAAATCGGGTAAAGTAAAGCTACTCAATCTGGATCCGGATTTACGTCCGGTCTATCAATTCATAGACCCACTGAAATATGATGCGATCGTATGCCCCAGCTGTGGATTCTCTGCGCTAAGCCGCTTCTTCAAATATGTAACAGGAGCACAGGCTCAATTAATTAAGAAGAATATATCGGCCAATTTTAAGGGAATTAACGAAACTGGTTCCTTTTTTACCTATGATGATGCACTTGCGAGACATAAGCTGGCGTTGGTAAGTGCGATTGTCAAGAGATCAAAGACCTCTGAAAGGGCTTATACCTGCCTGAAGATTGCGTGGATTCTTAGAGGAAAATCAGAAAGCCTCCCGGAGGATACCCCTGATTATAAGAATAAGCTTGCTGAGCTGGAGAAGGAAGAATTGGACTTTATATCCAAGGCTTATGTGGGCTTCGACGAAGCCTTCAGTACTGAGACCTTTCCGCTGTGTGGTATGGATGAAAGCACTATGACTCTACTTATGGCTGAGCTTTCAAGAAGAATAGGTAAATACGATGAAGCCAGCAGATGGATTTCCAGAGTCCTGATCTCTAAGGAAGCCAGTGAACGAATTAAGGAAAAGGCAAGAGATATCAAGGATATGATTAAAGACAATAAAAACTATTAAAGGCAGGACAAAGTTTTGAAGGAAAAACTATATACCATTCCGGTCAATGAGGCCTTCGAAACAGACTGTGAATGCCCGGTCTGTGCGATGTATCGTAAGCTGGAAACAGGTGCAATCGAATTTACTATGGGTCCCAGCTATATGGAAGATGATGTCAGGGAAATGACGTCGAGGCTTGGATTTTGTGAAAAGCATCTTGGTATGCTGTATCAGAACCAGAACCGTCTTGGACTGGCATTGATATTACAATCTCAAATGGATAAGCTGATGAAGGATGTAGAGAAGCTGTCCTCGGCGGAGGGAAAACCAGCCTCATCTTTGTTCCGAAAGAAGAATGCTCCTTCTGATTTAACCGAACATCTTCATGAGCTTCATGAAGCCTGCTTTATCTGTGACAGAATCAATCAGACTATGGCACGGTATATTGCGACCATATTCCATCTATATCATACCAGTGAGGAGTTTTGCATGAAGCTTGCGGAATGCAAGGGTTTTTGTACAAGTCACTACACAGCTCTGTATGAGTCAGCACCGGACTATCTCAGTGGAGAAGAGCTTTCCCGGTTCTTGAAGCTTCTGAATAAGCTTTATCTGGAGAATATGAAACGTGTCAGAGATGATTTGGAATGGTTCATCAATAAATTTGATTACCGCTATCAGGAGGAACCCTGGAAGAATGCTAAGGATGCGCTTCCCCGGACAATACAAAAGCTCTGGTAGGTATAATAATCCTGTCGTGGAATATACTATGTATGTGGACTATGCTATCATTACGCATAACCATCGATAAATGGATTGAAAAGTTATTACTGGAAGAGTAATAACTTTTTCTTTGCTGTTACTCCACTTATTTCTGGGTTTAGCTGCCAGGGAATTCTTAAAATTTAGAAAAAATGAGAAAACATGAGAAAACATGAGCAAGGAAGAGAAATTATTAAATTTGCTAAAGAATTTGAATGGAAATGGGGTTGCACTTTAAAAGCAAATTTACTAATATATAAAACAGGTTAGCACTCATCATCAAAGAGTGCTAATAATCACAACAGCAATATAATCTATTGTAAGAATGAATTTTGAAGGAGGAATTACGAAATGAAGTTAGTACCATTAGGAGATAAGGTAGTATTAAAGCAATTAGTTGCCGAAGAAACAACAAAATCAGGTATTGTTTTACCTGGTCAGGCAAAAGAAAAACCCCAGCAGGCTTCTGTTGTTGCAGTCGGACCGGGTGGAATGGTGGACGGTAAGGAAGTTGTTATGCAGGTTAAAGTCGGCGATAAGGTTATCTATTCCAAATATGCCGGTACAGAAGTTAAGCTTGAAGATGAGGAATTCATTATCGTAAAACAAAATGATATTGTTGCAGTAGTTGAAGACTAATTAAAAGGAGAGATATTACCATGGCAAAGGAAATTAAGTATGGCGCAGAAGCCAGAGCAGCCCTTGAGGTTGGCGCAAATAAATTAGCAAACACAGTAAAGGTAACCCTTGGTCCTAAGGGTAGAAATGTAGTTTTGGATAAATCCTTCGGAGCTCCGCTCATTACCAATGACGGTGTAACCATTGCAAAGGAGATTGAGTTAGAAGATCCTTTTGAGAATATGGGTGCCCAGCTTGTTAAGGAAGTTGCTACAAAGACCAATGATGTTGCCGGTGATGGTACAACAACCGCTACCGTTCTTGCACAGGCAATGATTACCGAGGGTATTAAGAACCTGGCAGCAGGTGCAAACCCGATTATCTTAAGAAAAGGTATGAAGAAGGCTACTGATATCGCTGTAGATTCTATCTTAAAGATGAGCTCCACCTTAAAGGGCAAGGAGCAGATTGCAAGAGTAGCTGCAATTTCTGCAGGAGAAGACGAAGTAGGTCAGTTGGTAGCTGATGCTATGGAGAAGGTATCCAATGATGGTGTTATCACCATCGAGGAGTCCAAGACGATGAAGACTGAGCTTGATTTAGTGGAAGGTATGCAGTTCGATCGTGGATATGTATCAGCTTATATGTGCACAGATATGGATAAGATGGAAGCTAATCTTGAGAATCCCTATATTCTGATTACCGATAAGAAGATCTCCAACATTCAGGAAATCTTACCGGTTCTGGAGCAGATTGTTCAGACTGGTGCAAGATTACTTATTATTGCTGAGGATGTAGAGGGAGAAGCTCTTACAACCTTAGTACTCAATAAATTAAGAGGAACCTTTACCGCAGTGGCTGTGAAGGCTCCCGGCTATGGTGACAGAAGAAAGGCTATGCTTCAGGATATCGCTATCTTAACCGGCGGTACTGTAATCTCTGATGAGTTAGGTCTTGATCTGAAGGAAACCACCTTAGAACAATTAGGACGTGCAAAATCTGTAAAGGTTCAGAAGGAGAATACCATTATTGTTGACGGCGAAGGCAACAAGAATGAGATTACTCAGAGAATTAGCCAGATTAAGGCTCAGATTGAAGAGACTACCTCTGAATTCGACAAAGAGAAATTACAGGAAAGACTTGCTAAGCTTGCCGGCGGTGTAGCAGTAATCAGAGTTGGAGCAGCTACCGAAACCGAGATGAAAGAGAATAAGCTTCGTATGGAAGACGCTCTTGCAGCTACCAGAGCAGCAGTAGAGGAAGGTATCGTAGCAGGCGGTGGCTCCGCATATATTCATGCCTCCAAGGAAGTGGCTAAATTTGCAGAGACCTTGCATGGCGATGAGAAGACCGGTGCCTATATCATCTTAAAGGCTCTGGAAGCTCCTTTAAACTGCATCGTGAATAATGCAGGTATGGAAGGCGCAGTTGTAATCAGTAAGGTTAAGGAGAGTAAGCAAGGTGTTGGCTTTGACGTATTAGCTGAGGATTATGTGGATATGGTTACAGCAGGTATTCTGGATCCTACCAAGGTTACAAGAAGTGCTCTTCAGAATGCTACCAGTGTTGCCTCCACCTTATTGACTACAGAATCTGTAGTTGCTTCCATTAAATCTAACGAGCCTGCAATGCCTGCAGGTGCCGGCGGAATGGGTATGATGTAATTCCGTAATGATGTGATGCAAAAGCAAATTATGATATAAAATTAGAAGGGCATATTGCTCAGCCAACCGATTATGGTGGGGATGCAATATGCCCTTTCTTTTTGGATATTTAATGTGTAGATAAAGGCAAGGCCTGCATCCGAGAATAGTCGATGAAGAGCGACTATGGATGTAGGCCTGGTTTCTTATTAATAATTTCTGACAGCTTTATATAGCGCTGTTCATTAGATTGATTACTTCCTCGGGAAGCTTTATAGTGTATGCCTTGATATCTTCAAGATACTGCTCGATCCGGCTGAAACCGAGAAGAGGAACTATTTGAGGTTCACATTGCAACAGCCATGCCAGTACAAGCTGATTACCGGTAATATTAAGCTTGTTGGCCTGTTCTTCTACCAGGGCAAGCTTTCTGATGTTTTCCTCTGTATTATAATGGCTCCAGTTATAATATTGAACTCTCTTCTCACTGTTGGTATAGATGCCCTTCAGAAGAGGTGAATAAGCCATAAAAGCCATGTTGCTGCTCTTGACATATTCAAACATCTCTTTATCCCCATGGTTTGTAATACCCATATCGGTACCCTGCTTCGGATGGATATAGGAATATTCCTGTTGCAGGACCGTAAAAGGAGTCCAGCCTTTGCTCTGGCTGATGCTGTTAGCATCTTTTAATTGTGCTGTGGTAAGGTTGCTGGCACCTATATAGCGTACCTTTCCTTCTTTTACCAGCCCATGCATTGTTTCCAGGGTCTCCTCAATTGGAGTGACAGGATCATATACATGAGTAAAATACAGGTCAATATAGTCTGTCTTAAGCCTTCGTAAACTGTTCTCTATCTCTCTTTTGATCGTATCCCGGGACAGACCCTCATATTCCTTGCGGACTCTATCCCAAACAGGTATACCATGGGCATCCCTGATGTGATAGGGATCCTTTAGCCCAGCACCTACCTTAGTGGATAGAAAAATACGATCGCGGTTTCTACGCTCCTTCATCCATAAGCCCAGATAACTTTCACTTTCTCCGCCGATATATTCCCCTGTTCCCAACCACCAGGTATAGCAGTTAGCAGTATCAATAAAATTTCCACCCTCACCCACAAAGTGATCCAGTATCTGAAAGGTCGTTGTTTTATTGATGGCTGTACCCATCAGCATGGCACCGAGGCTGAATGCACTGACTTTTTCTCCTGTAGAGCCTAACACTATCTGTTCCATAATTCTTCCTTTTCATTAAATGAATTGTCTCATTGCACAAATTACACCTGCTTCAAGCTTGAATTAATTAGCTTCAGCACAAATAGTATCAAATGCAACTTGTACAGATTTCAATTCATCTCGAATACGCAGCTTCTGAGGACAAGCCTCTTCACATTGACCGCATTCAATGCAGTTTTTTGCTTTCTTGCCCTCTTCAAAATTGAAGGTCCATTGCCACTGCATTTCACTCTTGTTGTTATAACGACCATAATCATTCCATAAAGCAAAGGTCCTTGGGATATCTACACCGGCAGGACAGGGCATACAATAACTGCAGCCTGTGCAACCGTTTTTCACCAGACCGCGGAAAATCTCTGCGACTATCCTCACGGCCTGCTGCTCCTCATTATTTAGCGAAACAAAGGATTGAAAGGTAGTCAGATTATCCGCTACCTGCTCTTCGTCGGACATTCCGCTTAAGATCACCTTAACATTGGGTAGAGAACCTGCCCAGCGTAAAGCCCAGGAGGCGGGTGATTTACCGGGATTAAGTGCTTCAAAAAAGGTTGCTGCGCTGGCAGGAAGCTTCGCTATGGATCCACCCTTAATCGGTTCCATGATAATGAGTGGCACATTAAGCTCCTCGCTAAGAGCATAGCCCTTCATTCCAGCCTGTAACTCTGTATCCATATAGTTCAACTGGATCTGGCAGAAATCCCAATCTCTATACTTCAGAATATCTTCAAAGACTTCATATTCGTCATGGAAGGAGAAGCCTAAGAATTTGATCTTTCCTTCAGCCTTCAACCCATCCAGATAATCAATGACCCCAAGCCTCGCCATTTTTTCAAACGATTCACGGGTAAAACAGTGCAGTAGATAAAAGTCGATATAATCCTTATGCAGCTTTACTAATTGCTCCCTAAAAAGTCGCTCGGCATCAGCTACGGAATGAACATCCCATATTGGAAGCTTGGTAGCAAGGTAATAGGAGCTTCGGTCGTATTTATCAAGTACTTTACCGGTAAAGATCTCGCTTTTACCCCCATGGTAGACATATGCGGTATCAAAGTAATTTACACCGCTTGCATAAGCCTCGTCTATCATTTTCTCTGAGCGGACTTCATCAATTTCCCCATTCATATCCAGAGGAAATCGCATGCAGCCAAAACCGAGCAGAGAGGTGGTTATTCCTAATTTATCAATTTTACGATATTCCATACTTTCTTCCTCCCGTAATTTATTCATATCGGATCGAATCCAGGAAAAGATTGCGAACCTTGTAATGCTATTATATAATATACATTGATACTTAAAAGTACCAATAAATGATATGTTTTAAGGAACCACTTTGAAGAAAGTAATCAAAACATCATCAGGAGGAGTGTTTATGTTCGGCTTTGAGATTGATCGAACCTCGCTGCAATCCTTTGCATCGCAGCTGGAGAATCAGATCAGGGATGCCATATTACGGGGGGAGCTTTCATCCGGTGACAGTCTGCCTCCGACCAGAGCTATGGCTAAGGATCTTCAGATTGCGCGTAATACTGTAATACAGGCCTACGAGCAGCTGATATCGGAAGGGTATTTAATCAGTAGAAAAGGGGCAGGAACCTATGTTACAGAGATTGGGAAATTGCCTATACAAAAGCTTTTACCGTATCATCTGAAAAAGAAAGAGAATAAGGGACTGAACAAAATCACCTTTGATTCCGGTAATCCGGATATTGGAGTCTTTCCCAGAATTGCCTGGTCGAAGCTTTTAAAGGAAGCCTGTCTGGAGGCTGAGGATCAAGCCTACGGCTATCATTACTATTCCGGTTATCCGAAGCTGAAAAAAGCGCTTCGGGATTACGTGTATCGTATGAAGGGAATTCGCTGCGAAGAGGACCAGATTATCATTGTTCCGGGGGCAGCAGGAGGTCTGGAGATTTTGGCAAAGGTATTTGAAAGGAACAGGAATAGAATAGCGATAGAAGACCCCTGTATCCATTTTGTAAAAAAGATATTTTCAGATCATAAATATGAACTGTGTCCGGTAAATGTAGACATGCAGGGAATGGATATAGAAAGCCTGTATAAGCTTGCTTCAGTGGACTTAATCTATGTGGTTCCTTCCCATCAATATCCACTGGGAGGAGTGTTCCCGGCTCCCAGGAGAATCTCACTGCTGCAGTATGCTAGTGAGAGAAATGCATATATTATAGAGGACGATTATGACAGTGAGTTCCGCTATAAGGGAGAGGCCCTGCAGGCCCTTCGAAACCTAAATCAAGAGAGGGTGATATATATAGGGAGCTTCAGTAAGATATTTACTCCGGCCCTGAGAATGGGGTATATGATATTACCTACTCACCTGTGTGAACCGGTGACTTACCAGCTTCAGGAATCGAATCTTTGGGTGAATCCGATAGAACAGCACGCCATGGCTGAATTCATAAACCAAAGACTGATGGACAGACATATTTATAAGATGCGTAAGCTCTATGAGCACAAACGGCTTCACCTGATTCGTTGTCTTAAAGAAGCCTTCGGGGATAGGATCAGCATCTCGGGGGAATATGCCGGATTGCATCTGCTGGTCAGCTTTGAGAGAGAGCTTACGGAGACCGATAGCAGGAACATAGAGGATCAGGATGTCGAAGTAGACTTTGTGGAGGAGTATGCCTTAAATAAAGGAGGACATACCCATCAGATAGTACTCGGCTATGGCGGACTGAGCCTGATACAGCTTACAGAGGGCGTACAAAGGCTCAAGAATGCACTGGGTGGCTAACGTGGTGCTTCCAATATTCGTCGATACCGTCACAGATACCTTGAACCAGTTTATTCTGGTATTTTGCGTTTTGCATTAATCTATCTTCCTTCTTATTGGTCATATAGCCCATTTCAATGATTGTTACGGGAAGCTTGCTCCAATTGATGCCGCTCATATCATCTCTGGCTATGGTTTTGCGGTTTTTCGCACCTGTGGAATGACACATCGCATCTACGATAGCCTCTGCCAAAGCCTGACTATCCTTACTTAATTCAGAAACATACGGATTGTCCTTAGAGGGATAAAGTGTACTGGTTCCATGGACCTCAGGATCAGTGGAGCCGTCTGCATGGATCCGGATGAAGATATCGGCACCGCTCTTGTTCGCTAGCTCAGCGCGTTCCTTATTACTTAAATTGACCTTGTTCTTATCTCGAAGCATATATACTTCATAACCTCGGTCTATCAGTTCATCCCGGACCTTCTTGGCAATGACCAGAGTTAATTTATATTCCGGTATCTTTGTATAGGTACCTTGGGTTCCGGAGGATACCTTAGTCTTCATTACCTTTGCACCGGGGCCAATCGGTTCGGTGTTATAATTGCCTCTGCTTTGGTGCCCCGCATCAATGGCTACCATAATTTTTCCGGGAGGTGTCTTGCTTTCGGCAGCCTTTGCAATAGGATGGGAGAAGACAGCTAAGAGTAATGCGGTGATAAGTAAAATAGTGAATACAGAAAAAAGATTTCTATTCATAGGGACCTCCTGAGGTATATATAATTATATGTAATTAATTTACAAGTATTATAAAGAATGAAGGTCATAATAGCAAGCAAATTCAGGAAGTAATATAAATGTCTAAGGAATCAATTTTGACCCCATATTTGACAGTCATTATACAACCCGGATTTGATAAATATATTGACATAGCTGCAGAAATTGTATATGATTAGGTCGTACATAATTTGATATGATTCATATTTATGCTAGGGGAGCCTTGTGCTGAGAGGTGTGTAAAACATACCGACCCTCACTACTTGATCCGGGTAATACCGGCGGAAGGAAGCAATCAAGTGGCCCCCTCCGATTAATAAAAAGGAGGTTTTTTTATGTTTCAAAGAGTTTTGGATTTTCTATTTACTAAGGAGGTTTATTCAGAGGTCGAGACGTACTATACTCCGACGTTGGCAGCTAATATCCTGTTTTTTATGCTAATCGCGGTGCTTCTGATCGCCATGGCTGTCTTTTCGGGTGCTCGCAAGAAGCTGGAAGTAAAGCAGCTTACCTTTTCTGCAATGGCAGTAACTCTTGCCGTGATAACTTCTTTTATTAAATTTGCTCATCTTCCCTTCGGTGGTTCCATCACCTTATTTAGTATGTTTTTTATCTGTCTTATCGGCTATATGTATGGAACAAGAGTCGGGATTATGACAGGCATAGCTTATGGTCTGCTGCAGCTTATCATTGATCCGATGGTGATACATCCCATTCAGCTGCTTCTGGACTATCCGTTAGCCTTTGGCTTTCTCGGAATGACCGGCGTATTCTCTGAGTCTAGGAACGGCTTGCTGAAGGGTTATATTTTTGGCGTATTCGGAAGGTATTTATGTCATGTGATCAGCGGAATCATTTTCTTTTGGATGTATGCACCTGAGGGAATGAATACGGCTATATATTCCTTTGGCTACAATGCAAGCTTTATCTTTCCGGAAGCCCTCTTGACATTAGTGCTTCTTCTGTTCCCTCAGATTCAGTCAGGGCTTCAGGAAGTGAAAAGGATTGCCTTACATAATTAAATAAAGAAGCTCAGGCATCAGCTATTAAGCATGCCTGAGCTTCTTTCTTCTTTCATAAGAATATTCTTCATAGCTCTGCGATTCGAGAGACAGCGACATAGATGGCTGAGATCCGGTACCAGGTAACAAAATCGACGATGCCTGTCTGTGGCAAATCAAAGATCTGTTGAAAGGCTTTTACTGCATCAGAGGTCTGCTGAGTGAATTGCCCGTTGACTGCAACCTTCGGGATGGCAGAATAGGTGTTTGAAATCTGATTTAACTGCGTCTGTATCATTCGGACATTATTACCGCTGGCTCCGATATTTATGTCTGCTCCCGGCCAGGAGACGGGAACTCCTGATACCTGTGCCGCAGTATTAATGTAAATGGATTCACCATAAAAATACCTTAAGATGGTGATGGCATCCTGCCCTTGATCACCTAAATCCTTCGACCCCCATTGTGACATCCAGTTCGGACATTTTACCCTATTGCCGTCACAATATTGGGTCAGAATGGGTTGTTTTACATTCGGCCGGGATAGATAATTATTAAAGATTTGATCAACAGTTAACCCGATATTATTAAAAATATTGCGTCCATTGATCCACTTATGATCAAAGGCAGTGGAAGAGGTGACGGTGAAGTTAAAGCCTTGATTACGATACCATTCTGTGAATACTCTATTCAGTGTAAAGGAGAGGATCGCAAGTATGTTTGCAATAATGGTCTGCTCCGGCCAGGTGGCATAGATTTCACTTGAGGCAACATTTTTAATATAGTCTCGGAAGCGAATATAATGATTGGCGGCAGAAGTATCCGTCGGAGGACCGTCATGGACTATGACATATTCCGGTATAACAACATTTGTAAGTACGATTTCGCCGGTTTCTGAGGTAGGCTTAATCTCTGACTCAGCTATCTTAGGGGGATAATCTCCGTATAGGGTATGGGGAGGGATGACATAAAGCACCGGCTGTGGGGTCGCAGTCAGGACGGCATCCTGAAGTGCTGTGATTTGAGGCATAATCTCTGCATTTTGAACAGTGATGGGGGAAAAATTGGATGCACTTATTTTGATGGTATATTCGGAGTAAGGCTGTTCTGTAGAGGGCTTCTGACTGTAGTCAGGAGAAGGAGCAGGGAGTTCGATTTCCGAGGTGAGGCCCGAGTCATCTGTCGTGAGCTCTTCGATTACGGTATCTGGCAGAGAGGCTGAGGTAACTCTCACAGTCGCATTCGGTATGGGAGCAATATTAGGTGTCGTTGCTCTGACCCTTAATCGACCAAGAGACTGAGTCCCCATCTGAGCAGGATATATGCGGTAAGCTGCATAATTATTAGAGCAGCTGGTTTGATTTCTCTCCATGCTTGTAGACCTCGATTTCATATACTGATATCATTCCTATAACCTGAAGAATTGATTTTATTCTGCAAGTCTGCTTACACCCACATAAATATTCGAGATGCGATACCAGGTAGGCTGATTCACTACACCTGTTACAGGCAGAGCAAAGATCTTCTGGAAGGCTTCAACCGCATCTGCGGTTTTGGGACCATAGATTCCGTCTACAGCAACCTTTGGAATAGCCGAATAAACCTGAGCAATTCGGTTCAGCTGGTTCTGGAGGGTACGAACATTATTGCCGCTGGCACCAATGCTTAGATTATAGCCCGGCCAGGATAACGGCACGCCCGATACCCCGACTGCTGTATTGATATAGATGGACTCACCATAAAAATATCTCAAAATCTCAATTGGTGTATATCCTTGATCTCCGAGCTTTTTTGAACCCCATTGTGTCATCCAGCCAGGGCACTGAACCCTGTTACCGTCACAATACTGGGTCAGGATCGGCTGTACTACATTAGGCCTGGATAGATAATTTGTAAAGATTGAATCCACAATGAGACCGATATTTGTGAAAATATTTCGCCCATTGATCCATTTATGGTCATAGGCTGTTGAGGAGGTAATCGTAAAATTATATCCTTTTCCGCGATACCATTCCGTATAGACCCGGTTTAGGGTGAAGGAGAGGATTGCAAATACATTTGCGTAAATTGTTTCCTCAGGCCATGTGGCATAGATTTCACTGGAAGCGACATTCTTGATATAGTCACGGAAGGGTACATAGTGATTGGTCGCATTGGAATCAGGAGGACCGTCATGTACGATGACATATTCCGGCACCACAACTCTGCTGAGAACGATCTCTCCGGTTTCGAAAGTAGGCTTAATTTCGGCTTCAGGAATTTTCGGAGGATACTCATAATACAGAGTATGGGGCTCGATTACGAAGGACTGTACCTGAGTAGTGGGGGTGGTCTGTGGATTAAGAAATATATTCTGATTTGCGGTAACGGTAGGTAAAATCTCAATTCCTGAAAAAACAGCTCCATTGAAATTAGGGGCAGATACCAGGAGGTTATATTCTGAGTATGGTTGTTCAGCGGAAGGCTCCTGACTTAAATCAAAGGGGGGTGCTGGTAATTCAATGATCGGTGTTAGGCCGGAGGCATCTGTGGTGAGCTGTTCGACTACGGTTTCAGGAGCGCTGGGTAAGGTGATAGCAACAGTCGCGTTCTCTATCGGGGCTTCTCCCAGCGTTCTGCACATGATTCGAAGCTGTCCGAAGGCTTGTGTCTGTGTCTGAGTGGGATATACACGAATTCCCGGCTCAAAGGTTTTATTTTGGTGACTGGTCTGCTCCATATATTTCGCCAATACTTTTTGTTTTATTACCAAGTTATGATGAAGAGGAGGAGAATGTGAGAAGTATTTAGAACAATTTATTACAATATTTAAAATTATGCAGAGATTCTATTAAATAAATGCGAGTCAAATTTTGTAGTATAATATTTAAAAAAAAGACTTGTAATTTTAAAACAGGTGTGATAAAATCATAAAAATAAATAAAAAATCTGCATAAATATTCACGGCAAATTTATAATAATTCGCATACATTTTCTCGTGAATCTGAGAATATAGAAGGAAAAGAAGAAATTGGAAGGTATACAAAGGAGTATATGTCCAGTATGGATTTATATTCTTTTTTTTTGCAAACTTTTATGTTTACGCAGCCGATGGCAGCAGAATGGAGGATTTGATGAAAGCATTCTTAATTCTTGAGGATGGCAATGTTTTTACTGGAGAAAGCATTGGAGCAAAGAAGGAAATCATCAGCGAGATAGTGTTTAACACAGGTATGACGGGTTATCTTGAGGTTCTGACTGATCCCTCTTACGCTGGTCAAAGTGTGGTGATGACCTATCCTTTGATCGGTAATTACGGAATCTGCTACGAGGATATGGAGTCTCATAAGCCATGGGTGGATGCATTTTTAGTCAGAGAATTATCCAGGATACCGAGTAACTTCAGAAACGAAGAAAGCATCCAGAGCTTTCTGGAGAGATATGGAATTCCGGGTATTGCAGGCATCGATACCAGAGCACTTGTAAAGCTGCTAAGAATCAAGGGTACCATGAACGGCATGATTACAACCTGCGAAAACTATAAATTAGAAGAAGTATTGACAAGGATCCATGAGAATAAGGTTGCTAAGGTTATAGAGAAGACTACCTGCAAGGAGAGATACGTGGTTCCTGCAATTGGGGAAGCTAGGTTTAAGGTTGCACTGATGGATTACGGACTGAAGAAGAATATACCAAGATCCCTTTCGGGGAGAGGCTGCGAGGTAACAGTTTACCCCGCCTTTACCAAGGCTGAGGAGGTTCTTAAGGAAAAGCCGGACGGAATTATGCTTTCCAACGGCCCGGGAGATCCGAAGGAATGTAGTGGTATTATTGCAGAGGTGAAGAATTTATTTGACAGCAGAGTTCCAATCTTTGCAATCTGCTTGGGACACCAGCTGTTGGCATTAGCTAACGGCGGTGATACGGAGAAGATGAAATATGGTCATCGGGGTGCAAACCATCCGGTGAAGGATTTGAAGACCGGCAGAGTATATATCTCAACACAAAATCATGGATATATGGTAAAGGAAGAAAGCATAGAGCCGGATCTTGCAGAGGTCAGCTTTATCAATGTCAATGACAGAACTGTAGAAGGGTTGCATTACCTGGGGAAGAATGTATTTTCCGTACAATTCCATCCCGAAGCATGCGCCGGACCGATGGATAGTGAATTCCTGTTTGATGAGTTTATTAACATGATGGAGGTGCAAGGATAATGCCAAGAATAGAGAATATCAAAAAAGTATTGGTGATTGGTTCAGGTCCGATTATCATCGGTCAGGCAGCAGAATTTGATTATGCAGGGACACAAGCCTGTCGCTCCCTTAAGGAAGAGGGCATCTGTGTTGTATTGGTAAACTCTAATCCTGCAACAATCATGACTGACAAGGAAATAGCGGATATCGTATATATTGAGCCCCTTACCCCTGATTTCGTGAAGAGAATCATCCTCAAGGAGAAGCCGGATAGTGTGTTGCCGACTCTAGGGGGTCAGGCTGCTTTGAATATTGCAATGGAATTGGAGGAGTCCGGATTTTTGCGTGAGAACGATGTAAGATTGATCGGAACCACCTCCGAGACGATTAAGAAGGCAGAGGATCGTCTTGAATTTAAACGGACTATGGAGAAGATCGGTGAACCCTGTGCTCCAAGTGAGGTTGTAACGAGTGTAGAGCATGCGATAGCCTTTGCCAATACCATTGGTTATCCGGTAGTGGTACGTCCTGCTTATACCCTTGGGGGCAGCGGAGGAGGAATTGCTTCTACAAAGACAGAGTTGATCGATATCTGTTCCAATGGTCTCCGGCTTTCCCGTGTCGGACAGTGTCTGATTGAGCGTTCTATCGCAGGCTGGAAGGAAATCGAATACGAGGTAATGCGTGACAGTGCCGGCAACTGCATCACTGTATGTAATATGGAGAATATTGATCCTGTCGGAGTACATACCGGTGACAGCATCGTGGTAGCACCTTCCCAGACCTTGGGAGATAAGGAATATCAGATGCTTCGGAGCGCATCTCTGAATATCATCACGGAGCTTGGGATCACCGGAGGCTGTAATGTACAGTACGCACTTCATCCAGATACCTTTGAATATTGTGTTATCGAGGTAAATCCCCGGGTCAGTCGCTCTTCGGCCCTTGCTTCGAAGGCTACCGGCTATCCCATAGCCAAGGTTGCAGCCAAGATAGCACTCGGGTACCATTTGGATGAGATACAGAATGCCGTAACAAAGAAGACCTATGCAAGCTTTGAACCGACACTGGATTACGTTGTTGTTAAAATTCCGAAATGGCCCTTCGATAAATTTATCACCGCCAAGCGCCTTCTGACTACACAGATGAAGGCAACCGGCGAGGTTATGGCGATCAGTACGAATTTTGAGGCAGCATTAATGAAGGCACTGCGTTCCCTGGAGCAGAACATCTACAGTCTGAAGTATGGTAATTACGGCTCTATGACTATGGATGAAATCATGAGTGACCTTCATAAGGTGGATGACAGAAGACTATTCGTTATTGCAGAAGCGATCAGAAGAGGTGTATCCTATGAGCAAATTCATGAAATCACTAAGATCGATTTCTGGTTTATTGATAAAATTGCAATTCTTGTTGAGATGGAAAAACAGCTGGCAGAAGAGCCTCTGACCGTAGAGCTTTTAGCGGAAGCGAAAAGACTCGGATTTCCTGACCGTGTAATCTCTGAACTCTCAGGAAAAAGTACGGAGGAGATTAAGACGGCCCGCAAGCAGAACGGCATCATTGCCGCCTATAAGATGGTGGATACCTGTGCAGCAGAATTTGATGCGGCAACTCCATATTATTACTCTGCCTTTGGCAGCTTTAATGAAGTGGAGAACACCAGCAAAAAGAAGAAGATTATGGTACTCGGTTCCGGTCCTATTCGTATCGGTCAGGGTATTGAATTTGATTATTGCTCTGTACATAGTGTATGGGCGCTGGCGAGCAGCGGCTGCGAAACAATCATAGTCAATAATAATCCGGAGACAGTAAGTACAGATTTTGATATCGCGGATAAGCTTTACTTTGAGCCTTTGACTCCGGAGGATGTAGAGAGTATCGTGGATATGGAGCAACCGGATGGTGCAGTAGTACAGTTCGGAGGACAGACTGCGATTAAGCTGACGGAAGCACTGCTGAAGATGGGTGTTCCGATCCTTGGGACCTCAGCGGCAGATGTCGATGCTGCGGAGGACAGGGAATTGTTTGATAAGATTTTGGAAGAATGCGGTATCCCCCGACCGGCCGGCAAGACGGTATTTACGACGGAAGATGCGCTGGCGGCAGCCAATGAGCTTGGTTATCCGGTACTGGTACGTCCTTCCTACGTTCTCGGCGGTCAGGGTATGCAGATTGCTATCTGTGATGAAGATATCGTAGAGTTTATGAAGATCATCAATATGACGGTACAGGAGCATCCTATCCTGGTAGATAAATATCTGATGGGCAAGGAATTAGAGGTAGATGCTGTGTGTGACGGAGAGGATATTCTGATCCCCGGCATCATGGAGCATATCGAGAGAGCCGGAATTCATTCCGGTGACAGCATCTCGGTCTACCCATCCCAGAGTGTCACCCGTAAGGTGAAGGTAGATATCGTAAATTATACGAAAAAGCTCGCCAACTCCCTGCATGTCATCGGCTTGATCAACATACAGTTCATTATCTATAATGAGAAGGTATATGTAATCGAGGTAAATCCGCGTTCCAGCCGTACCGTGCCCTACATAAGCAAGGTAACCTCCCTGCCGATTGTAGATATCGCTACTAAAGTAATTCTTGGAGAGAAGATTAAGAGTCTCGGCTATACACCTGGTCTGTGGCCCGAATCGGAATATATCGCTATCAAGATGCCTGTATTCTCCTTCGAGAAGCTTCGTGGAGCAGAGATCAGCTTAGGACCTGAGATGAAATCCACCGGCGAATGTCTGGGTATTGCCAAAACCTTCCATGAAGCGTTATATAAAGCCTTCCAGGGAGCAGGAATCAATCTTCCGAAGCATAAGAAAATGATCATGACCGTAAAGCAACAGGATAAGGAGGAAGCAGTGGAGCTTGGAAGAAGGCTGATTGCCCTTGGTTATCAGATTTATGCAACAGAAGGCACTGCTTCGACTCTGATTGAGAGCGGAATTCCTGCGTCCAGGATTGGCAAGATCGACCAGGAAAGCCCGAACATCCTTGATTTGATCCTAAGCCATGAGATTGATTTTGTGATTAATACCCCTACCATGGGACGAGACAAGACCAGGGACGGCTTTCTAATTCGCCGTACCTCTATCGAGACCGGTGTTACCTGCTTCACAGCACTCGACACTGCCAATGCCTTGCTGACCAGTATGGAGAGCGATAACAGCAAAATCACCCTGGTAGATGTAGCCCAGCTGTAAGCTGTACAATATACAGCAGATCGGATTTTATACCATGGCATAACAGAATCAAGATGAGATGGTATGATAAAAAGAGTATACAGAAAAAAATAGGAGTGAATAAAGAAGAGCAGGTGAATTACGGATTGAAATTGTAATTCTCTACTCTTCTTTATTTACGCTACAATGGTTATTGCCTGACGAAGGTAAGTGCTGAAGCCATACACTCTCAACTCTATCTGGTGGGGATAATCTCAATCCAGTATCCGTCAGGATCACTGATGAAGTAAAGTCCCATAGCGGTATTTTCATAGCAGATGCAGCCCATCTCCTTATGTTTTTGGTAAGCAGCATCATAATCATCCACTACGAGGGCGAGATGGAATTCGTTATCACCAAGATTATAGGGGCGGTCCCAATCTCTTAGCCAGGTCAGCTCCAATTGGTGGGAAGTAATCCCATCGCCTAAAAATACGATTATGAATTCACCACTGGGAGGAGTGATTCTTTTGATTTCCTTCAGTCCTAAGGCCTCCTGATAAAACTTAATCGACTGATCCAGGTTCAGGACATTATAATTATTGTGTACAAACTTAAAATTCATTACTATCACCTCGCTTTCATAGGAATATTATAATATAAATTTTACGGATAGACAAATAGAGTATTAATTATTATCATATAGAATTCAGAGGGATCTGCAACCTGAAAAAATTCTGATGACATTGCCTGTTACCTATTGTATAATACAAATAATCATAAAAGGTCGAGCAGAAGAGTACAGATATAGGAGGAATAGGAAATGGCAAGAAGAGATAAAGTAAATTACTATCTGGATTTAGCGGAGACCGTATCCCAAAGAGGAACCTGCTTTAGGAAAAGATATGGAGCAGTTCTTGTTAAGAACGATGAGGTGATATCCACAGGTTATGTCGGTGCCCCCAGGGGCAGACAAAATTGCACGGATATGGGTATCTGTATTCGAGAGAAATTAAATATTCCAAGGGGTGAGCGGTATGAGCTATGTCGCAGCGTTCACGCGGAAGCCAATGCCATTATCAGTGCTTCCAGAGATCAGATGTTAGGAAGCTCCTTATATCTGGTCGGAATAGAAATCAGTTCGGGCGAATACGTTAAGAACACGACCTGCTGTTCCATGTGTAAGAGGCTGGTAATCAATGCCGGAATTGAAAAGGTGTATGTACGTGATACAAAGGACGAATATCGTGTGATTATTGTTGAGGACTGGGTAAACAATGATGAATCCTTAGAAGGAACCTTCGGCTATTGATTTTAGTTAATATAAAAGGACGTATCCGATCGGATACGTCCTAATTGTGACGTCAGGTAGTAGTCTTAGCTGTCTCGTGAGTAATCATATAGCTTTGTGCAACATACTATTTAGTCTGATTCTCGGTGGTTGTTTCTGTTGTATTAGGTGTTGTACTTTGAGGAGCAGAGTTTGTTGACTGTGACTTTGGAGTGGCAGCCTCAATTTCTGCCTTCATCTGAGCGCGGATATCGGATAATTTGAACTTACCTTCCAGGAATTTATCCAGATCGTTCATTAATGTTGAGGTGCCATCGGCTCCTACTGCTGCTGCAGCACTGCCTCCATTAAAGAACTCATCCAGTGCTTTCATTAAGTCATTACTGGAGACCCGGTTTAACTCAGGGTGGCTATTAAAATATCCTTCCAACAAGGGGGCATCCGCTGCGCTGGTAACAAATACGGTACACATGCTTAATCTGCGGGAACCGTCCGGATTTGGATTGATTTCTGCAAATACATAGGTCATACCGATTTTCTTAGCACTGATACGTCCACCGGAGCTAACGGTTGCGATTTCAGGAGTATTACTGAAGAAGCTAACATCCTCAGGGGAGTTATCGGGTTTTTTAATGACCTTTAAGATAACCTCACTGTTCAGTCCCAGATAAACTCTTTCTTTTGTCCACTTCACGCTGATGGCTGGAGGTCCGACTGTTACATCGCAGGTCAAACTGGTCTTTACTCCGCCATCCCTAATTGTAACGGTAACGACGGCTGAACCAACGTTATTGGCTGTAATTGTACCATCATTACTAACAGAAGCAACTTCCGCATCATTGGATTTGAAGTTCAGCTTAGCCTTTTCACCTAAATTGAAGACCTTCAAAGTATATGATTTGCCCTTGACTAATGTAACGCTTTTTACAATGGTGTAGCTTTCTGTTTTCTCCTTATCAGTACCTGTTAAATTAGCTGCTTTTGCTGTTACGGCATCATTTGAAGCAAATGAAAAAAGCACAGTAAAGAAAAGAAGTAAGCCAAGTGTAATAAAGCATTTACATATTGATTTCTTGTTCATGGCTATTCCTCCGATTTATGGAAATCCCTTTGTCACATCCTATCCTATCTATCCATATCATAGCAATTATTTTTGTCAGAAAAGTGTCATAATATTAAAAAATAAATAATAATACTTGATATAAACCAAATTATTTATCTAAGCTGTTCGGGTACAGTTTTGTTGCTAATACCCATTTCACCTGCAATAGCAGAACCTTCATGGAAAAAGAGTTTTCAATATGAGGGAGAGTTTTACTTCAGCTGCAGCGTGAATAATGGTTTTTGAAAAGTTTTACTACTTGTCTCGAATTTCTTTATACTATATAATAGTAGCGAAATGAATTCTCCATGGATAATCATACCATGATTTTATTTTTAATCAATTTAACATTCGAAGGAAACGTAAAAAGTACGAGAAGGGAGAAATTGATAATGCAGCATATATTAATTGCCGACGATAATCATGACATCACGGATATTTTGTCCACTTACTCCAGAATGGAAGGCTTTGAGCCTGTTGTAGCAAGCGATGGAGAAGAAGCAATCCAGTTGTTTACTCAATACAACCCTGATGTTGTCCTGCTGGATGTAATGATGCCGAAAGAGGATGGATATGAGGTTTGCAGAAAGATCAGAAGCAAATCCAATGTACCGGTCATACTGATTACGGCCAGAGGTGAGGATTTTGATAAAATTATGGGTCTTGATATCGGTGCTGATGATTATATCGTGAAGCCGTTCAGCCCTCGGGAGGTTATGGCAAGAGTCAGAGCAGTAATGAGACGTATGGCTAAGACCATGAAAGAAGCTTCTTCGGAAAATGTACTAACGATCAGTAACCTGGAAATAAATCTTGATGAATATACTTTACATATTTCCGGTAATAAGATTTCATTAACAAAAAAGGAAATAGAAACCATGTGGACTCTGGCATCTAATCCGAATAAGGTGTTTACAAGAGACAACTTACTTGATAGTTTATGGGGCTTTGATTATTTTGGTGACAGCAGAACAGTGGATTCCCATATCAAGCGCCTTCGATCGAAGCTGGATGTGGTTGAACATCCGACCTGGACAATTAAGACCATATGGGGTGTAGGTTATAAATTTGAGATTGAGGAGAAGTAAGAAGCTATATGGCCAAGGATAAAAAAGTTCGAATATATAATCGACTGTTTGTTAAGCTGTATTTAAACTATGCGGTGATGATGCTGGTCACAGCTGTTTTAATATGTCTTATTTTCATGAAATTATATGGTAAATATACTACGGACAATAATATAGCGGATCTTAAGAGACAGGCGGAAAGCATAAGTACTTTAACAACAAGATTTATACAGGGCGGTAATCAAGCTGAATATCTGGATCAAATCAATACGATCATGGAAATCAATGATTGGGATGTATGGACTGTTGCGAAGCCGAATGCAAATAATAAGATGCCTGCCGGTATGGAGACGGGGGAAAGCTATGAGGAGTTTATTGCGATCCCCGAATATAAGCAATATGTTGATAACCTTAATACTGCCATGAACGGGATTGCTAATCATCAGAATCCTAGCTACGATGAAGCATACGGAGTAGAAACGATTACTACAGCTGCACCGATTTTCGATGCCAGCAGGGAAGTGGTGGGTGCTGTGTTAATCATCAGTATGGTAAAGGATCAGACCGATGTCATCCAGAAAAGTCTTTCTCTGATCGTACTAAGCAGTGTGGTGGCTTTGGGGATATCATTCATTATAGTTATTATCTTTGCAACGGAATTATCCATGCCTATCTCCAGAATGCGTGTTACAGCACTTGAGCTTGCAAAAGGAAATTATCAAATCAAAACAGGCATCAAGCGAGAGGACGAACTGGGAGATCTGGCTAAAACAGTGGATATTCTCTCAGAGAAGCTGTTAGAGAACGACATCGAACGTAAGAAGCTGGACCAGATGAGATTGGACTTCTTTGCCAACGTATCTCATGAGCTGCGCACTCCAATAACCGTAATCAGGGCATACACGGAGACTTTATCGGACGGAGTGGTTACTCAGGAGGATATGATCAGGCAGTATTATAACCGTATGTTATCAGAGTGTAAATCTATGGAGCGACTGGTTGGGGACCTGCTTTTGCTGTCAAAAATGCAAAATCCGGATTTTATGATTCAGAAGGAGCCGGTCAATCTTCTGCAGGTATTTGAGGATATCATCAGAAGTGCGGGTACTATTGCGCAGAAGAAGAATATTGCCATTGAAGTAAAAAACGAGGAACCTGTCGTAATGATTCTTGGTGATTATGACCGCCTCAGGCAGATGTTTATGGTGATCCTGGACAATGCCATAAAGTTCTCGGAAGATAACAAATCCGTACACATAAATATAACGAAATCGGACAAAATAAGAGTATCCATTCAAGACGAGGGTGTAGGCATCGATGCGTCAGATATCGGTAATATCTTTGAAAAATTTTATAAGTCAAACCTTCGTCAGAACGCAAGCGGAACAGGGCTCGGACTTGCTATTGCAAAGCAAATTGCAATCAAGCATGAGGGGCAGATTGAAGTAATATCTTCCATGGGTGTTGGATCGGAATTTATCTTTACCTTTCCTCTGTATGAAGTTACCGGGAATGAGTAAACCTTTCGTTCTGGAACGATATTGAGGATGGACAATCAGGAAAAAGTTGGCGAGCAAAAAAAAGATAAAAATCTTGAAAAATAGTGGTTCATAGAGTATAATTAAATCATAAAATTCCTGAGATGTTCGACACTCTTGTAATTTTGAACCTACATGAATAAAAAGGGATTCCTATTATTCGTAAGTGGATGTCAGGCCGCCGTTTGCAGCGGAAGGCAGAAGCTTATGTGCGGTTACC
>JAEZJV010000052.1 GCA_023415635.1 Bacillota bacterium
TAGTTGGCGAGTAATGATAATAGGAGGTGCCAATATGTACGCAATTATTGCAACTGGTGGAAAACAGTACAAGGTAGCGGAAGGCGATATCATTAAAGTTGAGAAGCTCGGTGTTGATGCAGGAGCATCTGTTACTTTTGATCAGGTACTTGCAGTGAACAAGGGCGAGTTAGTAGTAGGAAATCCTACCGTAGCTAATGCTAAGGTTACGGCTACTGTTGTTGAAGAAGGCAAGAATAGGAAGATTATTGTGTTCAGATACAAGAGAAAGTCTGGATATCACAAGAAGAACGGTCACAGACAGCCTTATACTAAGGTTAAGATTGAAAAGATCAATGCATAGGTAGATGCGGTATGATCAAGGTGTCCGTATATAAAAATGCAGAGAACCTGGTTACCGGCTTTAAGGTATCGGGACATGCCGATTATTCCGAGAAGGGAAGCGATGTGGTATGTGCAGCGGTCTCGGTGCTGGTAATCAATACAATAAATTCTATCGAGTATTTTACCTCAGATCGGTTCACTATGAATCAGGATGAGAAAAAAGGACTAATAGAATTTCATATGGATTTGCCTATGAGTAACAATGCGCATATTCTTCTGAACGCTCTAGTATTGGGACTTCAGGGGATTGCGGAGGAGTATACTGAAAAGTATATCAGCCTTACTCAGGTGGAATTACAGTAACTGATATTGATAAGTCATTAGAATGTAGGAGGTGTAGAACATGTTAAGAATGAACCTTCAATTTTTCGCTCATAAAAAGGGTGTTGGTTCTACCAAGAACGGTAGAGATTCTGAGTCCAAGAGATTGGGTGCAAAAAGAGCAGACGGTCAGTTTGTTCTTGCAGGAAATATTCTTTACAGACAGCGTGGAACGAAGATCCATCCAGGAGTAAACGTTGGACGCGGTGGCGATGATACATTATTTGCTTTAGTTGATGGCGTTGTAAAGTTCGAACGCAAGGGTAGAGATAAGAAGCAGGCAAGTGTTTACCCGGTTGAAGCAAAATAATTAAACACTCGGTGATAACCATGACCCCAAATTCTTGATCGGATTTGGGGTTCTTTTATGCATGGCTGTTATTGATTGTAAGGATATTAGAAAAAAAATTCGGGATGATGGTAATTTATTAGATTTTCTTAAGTTGTATTTGACCGGTTTTTTTTATATAATAAGCATAAAGATTTTGGAAACAATATGGTTATAATTAGATAGAGAGGATAACACAGGATAGAATTAACGGGACGAGGCCAGAAAAGAGCAGTATGGTCAACAGGATTCTGATGTTTTTTCCTGATGTGATAACAGGTGATAGAATGTTTGCAGATAGAGCAGAGATCCATATCAGATCCGGTAAGGGCGGAGATGGACATGTCAGCTTCCGCAAGGAGATTTTCGTTCCGGCAGGCGGTCCTGACGGTGGAGACGGCGGTAAAGGAGGAGACTTGATCTTTGAAGTGGATCTAGGACTCAACACGCTATCGGATTTCCGGTATATCCGTAAGTACAGTGCAAAGGATGGCGAAAACGGCGGAAAAAAACGCTGTCACGGCAAGGATGGCGAGGATTTGATCGTGAAGGTTCCGGAAGGAACGGTTATCAAAGAAAAAGAGACAGGCAAGGTAGTTGCTGATATGTCTCATGGACATAACCGCGAGGTGATTCTCCGAGGCGGCAGAGGCGGCAAGGGTAATCAGCATTATGCTACTCCGACGATGCAGGTACCAAAGTATGCCCAGCCAGGCCAGAAGGCACAGGAAATGGATGTCATATTGGAATTGAAGGTAATTGCAGATGTTGGTCTTGTGGGCTTTCCGAATGTAGGTAAATCCACCCTGTTATCTCGGGTAACCAATGCAAAGCCAAAGATCGGTAATTATCATTTTACAACCTTAAGTCCGAATCTGGGCGTGGTGGATTTAGAGGGTGGTGGTTATGTCATTGCCGATATTCCGGGACTCATTGAAGGTGCTTCGGAAGGACTCGGTCTGGGTCATGAATTTTTACGTCATATTGAGCGGACCAAGGTAATCATCCATCTGGTGGATGCAGCCTCCTCGGAGGGCAGGGATCCAATAGAGGATATCAATACCATTAATGCTGAGCTGACTGCTTATAATCCGGAGCTTGCGAACCGTCCCCAGGTCATTGCGGCAAATAAGACCGATGTGCTAAGTGAAGAAGATGCCGATGAAGTACTTCAGAAAATCAAGGCTTCCTTTGAACCGAAGGGTATTCCGGTATTTCCGATTTCTGCGGTCAGCGGTAAGGGTATAAAGGAGCTGTTATACCATGTAAAGGGAATGCTGGAGCAGCTGGACCGTACACCAGTGGTATTCGAAAAGGAATTCTTTCCTGAGGATATGGCAGAATCCAATCTTCCTTTCGAGGTATGGCAGGAGGATGAGCATCTTTTTGCTGTGGAAGGACCCAGAATTGAGCGAATGCTTGGATATACGAATCTTGATTCCGAAAAGGGCTTTGAGTTTTTCCAGAAATTCTTAAAGGAGAATGGTATTCTGGAGCAGCTGGAGGAACTTGGAATACAGGAAGGCGATACTGTTAGGATGTATGGTTTACAGTTTGACTATTATAAATAGAGGATTAAGCAATTAAGGTGTCAAAGCAGCGAATTAGCTATGAGAGCTTGTAAGAAAAGCTTGTTAGTTATAAGCTATTCTATACGATTATACAAAGAAGGATTTAATAGATACAGTAACATAAAATTGAAAGGAGTATACAGATGACAACAAAGCAAAGGGCATATTTAAAGGGTCTTGCGATGACGATAGAACCTATTTATCATATTGGTAAATCAGCCTTAACACCTGAGATAACACAGGGAGTAGCCGAGGCTCTGGAAGCCAGGGAATTAATTAAAATCAGTGTGTTAAAAAACTGTTTTGATGATCCCAAGGAAATAGCGCAGATACTGGCTGAACGTACCCATTCCGAGGTGGTACAGGTAATCGGTAAGAAAATCGTTCTTTACAAAGAAAGTAAGGACAAGAAGAAAATCGTCCTTCCGGAAGAGAAGAAATCCAAAAAAGCGTAAGCTTTACCAACGATAAGGCGCAGAGAAATTTAATACAATAATTCCAGGCAATATGATATCGGATGACCAATTGAAACAGGCAGGTGGTACAAATGAAGAAAATCGGAATTATGGGAGGGACCTTTAATCCAATCCATTTCGGGCATCTATTCTTAGCAGAAAATGCTTTTGAACAAATCGGACTGGATCAAATTCTATTCATGCCCTCAAAAAATCCTCCTCATAAGGAAAAGCCGTATCAGGTTACGGAGCTGCAGAGGGTGGAGATGGTATCCCTTGCAATCGCAGATAATCCGCATTTTGCTTTGTCCACCTTTGAGCTGGAAAGGAACGGTTACACCTATACAGCTGATACCCTGACCTTACTTAAGGAAGAAAATCCCGACGTAGAATATTATTTTATCGTAGGTGCAGATTCTTTATTTATGATGCAGCAATGGTATCATCCGCAGACTGTATTCTCACTATGTACCGTAGTGGCTGCAGGACGTAATAATGTGGAGCCAAAAATGCTTAAGCAACAAGCAGAGTATCTTCGGCAACAGTATCAGGCCAGTATAGTTTTGCTGGACATGCCCACCATCCAGATTGCCTCCGAGGAAATCAGGAAAAGAATTAGAAAGCAGAGATCTATACGCTATTATCTGCCGGATGAAGTTATTGAATATATCAATCATAATAAGCTGTATCTGGAAGCATCGGAGGATTGACAGAATGGACATACAACAATTACGAGACAGTATGAAAGAGGTACTTAGTCCCTCCAGATACCTTCACAGTATCGGTGTGGAAGAAGTTGCCAGAGATATGGCGGTTATTTTCGGCTATGAGGAGGAAAAAGCCGGCATTGCGGGAATCCTCCATGACTGTGCAAAGTATCTGTCGGAGGTTCAGCTTTTGGAGCAATGTGAAATACATCATCTTGAGGTCAGAGAGGCGGAAAGAAAATGTCCTTTTCTACTGCATGGAAAGGTCGGTGCGGTTTTTGCAAAAGAGAAGTATGGAATATTCGATGAAGAAATTCTGACTTCCATCGAATATCATACAACCGGACGGCCGGGAATGACCTTACTTGAGAAGATCATCTTCACGGCAGATTATATTGAGCCGTATCGAAGACCGGTGCCCAATATTGAGGACATCAGAAAAGCCGCATATTCTGATATTGACCGGGGTGTACTACTGATTTTAGAGAATATGCTGAACTATCTTCGGCAATCTGAGGTTGTAATCGATGGAAGGACAGAGGATACCTTAAGCTACTACCAGGCCTTACAGAAAAGTCTTCAGGCATAGAATAAGGATAGATAAGATTTAAGAACAGGCTGCAGTATGCGGCCTGCTATCATAGAATTTGAAAGGGGATTGTAATGGACAATTCAACAAACATGGTAAAACTTGCTTATCAGGCATTGGAAGAGAAAAAAGGAGAAGATATCACAGTGATTGAGATAAAAGATATCTCCATTATTGCTGATTATTTTATTATCGCAAACGGAACGAATTCTTCTCAGGTGGATGCACTTGTGAATTCGGTGTCAGATACTCTGGGTCGTAACGGTTTTGAACCTAAAAGAATTGAGGGGATCAGATCTGCCAGCTGGATTCTGATGGATTACGGTGATGTTGTGGTTCATGTTTTCTCGAAGGAAGACCGTCTGTTCTATAACCTGGAGCGCATCTGGAGAGACGGGAAAACTATCAGCAGGGAAGAGCTTAACATATAGATTAGATAATGAGAATATTTTTAGGGTGGAAGACCTTTTGGATTGCCTGATCGACAGAAACCAAAAGGTCTTTTTTATATGAAAACCTAATCCTGTGGAGCTAATTTTATTCCATCGAGATGCTTCGCTTAAAACGTAGTGTGGATATTATCATCAGAAGAATAAAGTTAATACCTATTACCCCGATTCCGAATAAGGTAATAGACTTTCCGGCGAGCAGATAGCTGATCTGTTGGCTGAAGGTGAATTTTGATACTGCTTCAATTCCCTTATTAAAGTTGGAAAGCATCGGTAAAAAGGCGAACACCATACCGAAGGGAACGGACAGTCCGTTCGCAGCTGCAGCATTTTTAGAGAATAAACCGATGCACACACCGACAATAATTGAAATCAGACAGCTGAGGGCAATCGCTGACAGGAACTGAAGGGAACTCTCTAAGGAGGGCATACCATCGAGAAACAGGAACACGGTACCGGACAGCAGAGTAGAAATGAGTACAAAACCACCGATGCTCAGCAGATACTCCCGGAGATTAACATTGGACATAATTAGCACACGCAGTGTGTTCATTTCTTTTTCTTCCGTTATGATACTGGAGGTAGCAACGATCGGTGTAAATACACAGTGCATGGTTGCAAAGATTGAAATAAAGAAGCTCCCCATATCAAGTTGTTCCTTCATAGCCTGTGTCATGACCACCGCTATTATCGGATATACGATAAATAATACCAGTATCGGAAGGTTCTTGAAGACGTCCTTCACCTGTTTATAAAATAAAGCAGTAACATTTTGAATTCTCATTATACACCCAGCTCCTTTCCTGTTAATTTCATGAATACGGTTTCCAGATTTGGCTCAGAGGAATGGATTGCCTCAACTTCGCCCTGTCTGAAATAATCGGCAATTCTGCCGGCAGAGTCCGGATTGTTGATCAAGCTTACCGTATTGCCGTCCTTTTTAAGTATGGTGATGACATTGTCTTTATTGTATTTTCTGCAAAGCTCATCGGGAACACCATACTCTACGATGCTGCCTTCGTTCAGCAGAGCAATATGATCACACAGCTTATGTGCTTCCACCATATTATGAGTGGTCAGAAAGATGGTAGTACCCTCTGCCTTCAGCTCCAGAAGAAGAGCATGGATTTCTGTGGCTGTGGCAGGATCCAGGCCACTCGTTGGTTCATCCAGAAATAGAAGCTTAGGGCGATGGAGGACAGCTCTGGCTAATACAAGTCTCTGCTTCATGCCCTTCGAAAGCTTTCCGGCTGAAGTTTTGGGATTAATTAAGCCCACTCTGTCCAGAATTGCTTTAATGGCTTTTTTATCGACACCATGGATACGGGAGAATATAAGCAGATTATCATAGCAGCTCAGACGCTCATATAAACCGCTGTTATCCATCAGCATTCCAATTTCGGAATAGATACTCCGATCAAGCTGATCACAGCTTTTTTCAAAAATCTCAGCAGAGCCGGAATAGGAAAGCTGACCGGTCAAGATCTTAATCAAGGTAGTCTTTCCGGCACCGGAGGGTCCGAGTAGGCCGAATATCTCCCCGGTAGGGACGGTAAAGCTGACCTTCTTTAACACTTCCTTCTCATTGAAGGCCTTCGAAATTTCTTGGATACAGATACTATTCATTTTCTTCCTCCTCATGCATTTCTTTATACTTGGACAGTAGTTTATCATACTGGCTGTTATTTAATCTGGTCTTCAATACCATAATCAGTAATCCAAGGGTAAAACCGCCTGCAAATAAGACAAAAAAGGCAATCCAGGCAAAATAGTTATTCAAGGAAAACCATCCAAAGAGAATGATGTACAGAATATGAGTTAGCAGGATACTAATAAGCATGAGTATGGTTCGCTGCAGCGTATTCAGCTTTATGAAGAACTTTTCGGAATAGAATAATAATCTCAGTAATACGATGGTTACAGAGCTTAATAAAAATTGTAATATCGTAGTGGTAGCAAGTCCCCCTGCACCGTACTGATATATCGTTGATTGGCTTTGTGCATCATTGCCAACTAATTCTGATAGTAATGTCAGGATTAGTATATCAATTGAAAAAAGTATCAAAACCTGATTTATAGATTTAAATACACCGTTATCATATTTTTCCATTATTTCACCCCCAACTTCTTCTTAATGAATGGTGCATATTGTCTGGATATATTTAATTGTTCCTGATTACTCATGGTGATTAAGAGTTTACCATCAATATCTGCCTTGATTGATATAATCTGGTTGAAATTGATGATACAGGATTTATTAGCACGCAGAAAATCAAGTGCAGCCAGTTGTTCTTCAAGCTCATAAAGCTTTAAATCGGTTTCATAAACCTCGCTTCTCGTATAGAAGAAGGTCTTTTTATCGACAGTATCGATATATAGAACCTTAGCAGCATCCAGAATATAAGTCTCATTATCCTTTTTTCCGGTGAGCTTTAAGTCCATGACACGCAGCATGGTGATTAACTTCTCCACCTCCGTGCTAATTCTTCCGCAGTTGATTATGATTTCTGTTTCATACAACCTTGGATTCTCATTAATCTGTATTTTCAAACAGTGGCACCCCCGTTTCGTTATCACTATATCTATTTTACCATTTTTAAGCAAGTGATAAAACACTATGTTACAGAAAATGACACTTAAGTTGCGGAAAATGCTGTTTATATAGAAGGTATTGACATCTTATATCAAAAAAGCCTTTCAATTTCGAATAGAATAAAAGAAAAACTCAAGACAGAAGATGCATGAACTGTCCTGAGCTTTATGTTGGGTTTACATAATATTATTACATAAACATTCTGAATAATCCGATTACTTTTCCCTGAATATTGAGGTCCGATACAATAATGGGTTCCATGGTATCATTCTCCGGCTGCAAGCGATAGTAGCCATTTTCTTTATAGAAGGTCTTGACCGTGACTTCCTCTCCGATTAACGCAACGACATAATCCCCGTTCTTCGCATGGGATTGTTTCTGAATCAGGATCTTATCACCGTTATATATACCTGCATTTATCATGCTGTCACCCTTAACCTTCAGCATAAAGGTGTCTTCATTCGGCATGTATTCGGCAGGAATAGGGAAGTAGCTGTCTATATTCTCGACTGCAAGAATTGGCTGACCGGCGGTAATCGTGCCTACAACCGGTACGTTGACCAAATCACGTCTGGTCAGGTTAAATTCATCGTCAATAATCTCAATGGCACGCGGTTTGGAAGGATCTCTTCGGATATAGCCGTTCTTTTCAAGGGTCTCCAGATGGGAGTGAACGGAAGAAGTGGATTTCAGCTTCACTGCTTCGCAAATCTCACGCACGGCCGGCGGATATCCTTTATTAATGATCTGAGCTTTCAAGTATTCAAGTATTTCCTTCTGCTTATTGCTTATTCTACCATACCCCATGTAAATATCAGCCTCCATTTCCTATTTGCATCATTATAACATATTGATTACCAAAATGCAAAACTTATGTTCTGAAAAGCGAAAAAATGTTTGTATAAAAGAATATATGTTCGAAATATTGATTGACAAAAGAATATATGTTCGATATAATCTGTATATAGAAACAAATGTTCGTATCATATGTTCGTGAAATTAATTAATATAGAATATTTTATATATACTAGGACATCGGATGACCAATCCGTATTCTATAATCAGTACATAAAGAACAGAACAAAGGATTAAAACTTTAGAGAAGATTTACAGGAGGTATGTAAGATGAATAGAGCATCAGAAAGAATGATGGATGGGAGTGCATATTATCAGATGAACAAAAAGAAATTGTGGAAGCTTGGCAGTTTGATATTAATACTGGTTATAGCTTTTTCAGTATTTTTTATGACAAAGACAGTAACAGCTCAGAGAGATGGAGAACGCAGTAAGCAGGTTGCCTGTATAGAGATTAAGAAGGGTGATACCTTATGGAGTATCGCTTCCGAGTATGTGACCGAGGAATACGATGATTTGAATGAGTACATTAAGGAAATCATGGACAGCAACGGTATGGTAACCGATGAGATTCATGCGGGCAACTATATTATTGTACCTTATTATGTAGATGTGATTGACATAGCTATGGCGGAATAGATGAATATTAGGCATATTATTTTTGAGAGAGTAGAAGAAAGGAACCCACATTGTTAGGATTATCCTAATAATGCGGGTTCCTTTCTTCTACGGAGCTTCTCACTATATGTTACTTTATCAATCATATAAAGCTTACTCTACTTGAAGCAATGCCGAATATAGCTAATCAGGCAGCATTTTTGGGTAAGGGCTTCAGGAGGATACTGATATTCTGAAGGAATGATAGAATGGATAATATAGAGAAATATGTTGAAGTTGAAGATGCAGTAAGGTAAAATTAATAGGTGTATACATTTGTCAGGAAAGGAAACTTAAATGAGGAGCTGTGAATGCTTAAGGCAAACAGAAGAGGAGCCGGCATAAATGAAAATTAGGAGAAGAAGGGTTATTCAGATAAGAGGTATAGTAGCGGTAATGATTATGGTATGGATAATTACGGTCTGTAGTTCGATGCCACACACTGTTCAGGCAAAAAGCCAAAATTCAGCTTATACAATTACCACAGCGAGTAAGCCTTGTGATAAGTCAGCTAATTATACTACTTATAATAAGTACACCAGATACTACTATACGATTTTGTCCTACTTAAAAAAGCTAGAAAATGAAGGTGGCGGAACCCTGATAATAGAAAAAGGTATCTATAAAATTACGAATACGCTATATGTTCCTTCTAATGTTACAATTAAACTAAAGGACGGAGTGAAGCTTGTTAAAGGTACAAAGACAGGAACAAGTAAGTTTGAAGCTTCTCATTCCATTTTTCAGCTGTGTTCCAATCGTAACAGTACTAAGGAGGGTGCCTATCGTAAGTATAATGGAGAGTCCAATATAGCAATCGTGGGTGAGGGAAAAGCCGAAATCGATTTGAATTATGCTTCAGATACAGTTGGAATTATGATGTGTCATAATAGTAGGATTACAATTAGCAACATAATATTCAGCAATATGTATCGAGGGCATTTTATCGAGCTTGATGCATCTAGAGATGTAATAATTACGAAGTGTACTTTTCTGAATCATAAGGACTCTCCAAATAATAATAAAGAAGCAATCAATATCGATACGCCGGATAAAGTAACGAAGGGGTTTCATGCGGACTGGTCTTCTTATGATAAGACACCAAATAAAAATATTACAATCTCCGATTGTATTTTTAAAGATTTGGAACGTGCAATAGGAACACATAAGTACTCAGAAAATAAGCTACATAAGAATGTTCAAATATTAAATAATATAATAAGCAATTGTGATCAAGATGCAATACGCGTCATGAACTGGGAGAAGCCTGTAATCAAAGGAAACACTATTAGTAATGTGGCAGACAGAAAGGCTGGTAGGAGAGCAATATTAATTAGTGGGGTTATCGATCCGCAGATTTCAGAGAATGTTTTTAGTAGGGTATCACGACCGATACAGATTATACCGTGGAAAAATACCGGTGATGGCAGTGAATACAATATTATTTATAATGTCATCAGTTCAGAAGGTATTGAGCTAATGAAAAATAATACGGTAGAAGATTGTGATGAGCATTTTATCCGCTTTAATAAAACTTATAATGAATATAAGGAAAACACGGAGAAAATACCTATGGGTTATTAATGAAAAGAGCAATGATGATGAAAGGATACCACTTTATTGTTGTAGGGGCTGTTAAACAGTGAATAACCCGGCACCGGGAATTGTTTCTATAAAGGAGTTGATGCAGACTTGAATACAAATATAATACAATATAGAGAAGCAACAAAAGCGGACATCCCTCAAATAGCTGTATTGCATAATGAGTTAGTATATTTTATTCAGCAACAGACAGGGGATGACTACTGGAATTTTGAAGAGCTGGACATGGAAGATACGACTCAATATATAGATGAATTTTATGAATGCACCAATTGTAAGATATATATTTCGGAATATGAGGGCGAAATCGTTGGATTTATTATGGGGGAAGTAATCAGATGCCATTTGCCGGTTTCAAAAGTAAGTGAAGTAGGATATATATCAGCCGCATACATCCGAGAGGATTTTCAGAGAAATGGGATTACTAAGAGATTAGAAGAGAATTTAACCCATTTCTTCAAAAAGCTGGGGATACAATATGTGGAAGTTAATTTCCTGTATAAGAACCTTGGTGCAAAAAAATGCTGGGAGGCATTGGGCTATCATATCTTTAGAGAGCAGGCCAGAAAAAAAATAGTATGTTATTAGAGAGATAAGTGAAGACATGCAATTAAGAAATTATATATGAATAATAAGAAACAGCAGCCGGTAATAGCTAGATATTGAGTAAGGAGAACTATCCAATAGAAAATAATATAAATAAGGAGAAGGACTATATGAAAACAGTGATTGTGTATTATACCTTTGGCGGCTCCTCTAAAAAGGAAGCGGAACGGATTGCTGCAGAACTCAATGTACCTTCCTATCGGGTGAAGGAAGCACGTAAACGCAGTTTTCTGGCAGCATTTATTCCGGGAGGCTTGGAAGCAGGCCAACGCAGGACGGTTGCTATACAGCCGCTAGAGATTGATTTGAAGGAGTTTGACCGGATTATCATCGTCTGTCCGGTGTGGAATGCACACCCGGCACCTGCCTTTAATGCCATTGTGGAGAGGTTGCCAAGAGAAAAGGAAGTTGAAATTATTCTGTGTTCAGGCGGTGGCGGTACTGCAAAAAGTAAGCAGGGAACCAAGGAGATGATTGAAGAGAAGGGCTGTACCTTGATTTCCTACCGTGATGTATTAACAGGTGTTAAGCCCGGGAAGCTGAAGGAATAGATAAGAAAACAGATTAATTATTCAATACCACAAGAAGTGAAAGCATAAGCACAAAAGAAGAGAGAATATTGCAACAAATGAGCAAACAGGAAGTATGTTTGATGATCAAGAATAAATGGAGTTAATCAAATGAAATTACATTATAAAGGAAAGTTTAATTTAGACCCGGAATCCTTACCATCAAAACCACATAAGGATGAAGCAGTAAGGTTTAAGGAGGCAAAGGATTCAAAGGAAATGATGATAATTGCTAGTGTGATATCAGTGCTGTTACTCATTCCTTTATTCATTATTCTTTATCAGCGCTGTGGTAATGCAGCTTTTGATGATTTTTTTCTTGGGGGAATATTAGCTATATTGTGTGCCTTTCCTCATGAATTACTGCATGCAATCTGTTTTAAAGAGGATGTCTATCTTTATACAAACTTGAAGCAGGGAATGCTGTTTGTCGTTGGTCCGGAGGATATGAGTAAAGGTAGATTTATATTCATGTCGATACTACCCAGTCTGATTTTTGGTATAATCCCGTTTCTCATAGCGATGATTAGGCCGTCGCTCAGTATGTTAGGGGTTTTTGGTGTCCTATCGATCAGTATGGGAGCTGGTGACTTTTATAATATTTTCAATGCCATCACACAGATGCCCAAAGGGGCAAGGACTTATTTATATCAATTTAACTCCTTCTGGTATATGCCTGATAACGAGACGAAATCACAGGAGTGAACCTAATATATCATCCTGAATTTCATAAAATAAGGTTTCTATATGTAATAAAGTTCATTTATATAGACGGATTAATGTATGTGTAGCAAAAGGGCGGAACTTACTTTTCAACTGAGAAAATAATAAATATTGTACTTTTTAAAATAAATAAGAATTGATACTTTTTTATTGACAAGATAAAGATAATTATGTATAATAAAAATGTCAAGAGTACACGTGAACGCAAATAAATGTTACAAAGGGAGAATGAAAGACACTGTTAGATATAGTGGATGAATTTCTCTTAAATTTAAAGGTGAGTACACGTGTACTCAACGAAACCTATGTAATCATATTAACCAGGAGGTAGGTACTATGAAAAAGTTGTTAAGCTTAACATTAACAGCAGTAATGATTTCCATGTTACTAATTGGGTGTAGTAGCAAGGAAACACCTGACACAACAACTGATGAAAAAGTAACTGAAGAAAATGCAACTGAAGAAAAAGTAACCGAAGAAAAAGTCGCTGAAGAAAAAGTCACTGAGGAACCTATTACACTTCACTTCTGGAATGTTTTCACAGGGTCTGATGGAGACATTCTACGAGAAATTGTAGATAAGTATAATGACACGAACACTGATAATATAAAAATTGAAATGGACATCATGCCCAATGACACGTTGCAACAGAAGCTTCCGGCAGCTATCGCAACAAATACAGCACCTGAGTTGGTTTTATTCGGAGTTGAGAATCTTGCACCTTATGTTAGCAATGATTCACTGGAGGACATCAGTGATTTCTGGGAGACCACCGGTGTTGATAAAAACAACTTTTTAGAAAATGTAACGGAATTATCTTATGTAGATGGCAAGTTATATGGTACACCGATGCAAAACAATGTTAGCTATTTATATTGGAATAAAGATTTGTTCCAAGCAGCTGGTCTTGATCCAAACACACCGCCCACAACCTTAGAGGAGCTTGCGGATTATGCAGTAAAGCTTACGGATCCTTCAAAGAATCAATATGGACTGGCTTTACCTACCAACGCTACATACATGCAGTTCCTTTGGGCAAATGGCGGTGACGCAGATGATCCAAATACTAATACAAATCTATTGAATTCAGAAGCTAATCTAAAAACCTTAGAATGGCTTCAAGACTTAACTGTGAACAAGAAAGTAACACCGCTCAATATTACAGGCGCTGATGCAGATACGATGCTACAGGCTGGGCAGATTGCTATGTACATGAGTGGAC
>JAEZJV010000039.1 GCA_023415635.1 Bacillota bacterium
GGTTTATTCACCCCACGCATGGACATACAGAGATGCTCTGCCTCCATCATAACCATAACGCCCTTCGGCTTCAGATACTTCATGATGGCATCCGCAATCTGTGCCGTCAGCTGCTCTTGAATCTGAGGTCTTCTGGCATAGGTTTCCACTGTTCTGGCTAATTTACTTAAGCCTGCGACCTTACCCTCCGGCAGATAGGCAATATGGGCTTTTCCAAAGAAGGGTACCAGATGGTGCTCACATACGGAATAGAAGGTAATGTCCTTCTCCAGGACCATCTCATTGCTTTCCGTATGAAAGGTTACGTCCAGATGCTCCTTAGCCTCCTTGTCAATCCCACCGAATAACTCAAGGCACATCTCACTAATTCTCCTCGGAGTATCGATTAGTCCTTCTCTGTCTACATCTTCACCGATTGCTTCGAGGAACATCCGGACTGCTTGTTCAACTTTTGCTTCGTCTATCATTTATCCTCATCCTTTCGTAGCTTTAAGGCATGTACCAGATCCCCCAGGAACGATAAGGAGCCAAAGGCCAAGATTACGTCCTCTTCTCCCGCTTCTTCATAAGCAAGCTGCAATGCCTGAGTAACATTCCCGGCATCGAACACCCTGTCACAGTACTTCCCAGCTTCCTCTGCCAGATTGTCAGAGCGCAGGGCCCGGGGATTCTCCGGTGTCAGTGTATAGATCGTATCAGCCAGGGGTGCCGTAATTTCTAGTATCTTCTGATAGTCCTTGTCCGCTAATACCCCTATCATAAAGATTATCCTTCGATTTGTAAAGTAGATTTCTATCGATTCCCGAAGAGTACGTGCTGCATCCTCATTATGTGCTCCATCGATCAGCAGATATGGTCTCGTAGATAACAGCTCCAGCCTGCCACTCCAATGAGCAGTGGAAAGTCCTGTTTTAATGGCTTCCTCATCTATATGATATCCGGATCGCTGCAATACCCTGGCTGCTTCTAAGGCCAGAATGGCGTTCTTCACCTGATGCCTTCCCAGAAGTTGTATCCGATAGTTTGTCACCATATCCTTTTCCCGTATGACAGGAACCATTGCTTCGTACCTGAATTCTGTACCTTCCAAGGAAAACCGAAGATCCTTTGCCTTCCGGGAATCCGCGATATAGAGTTCAGAACCCATTTCTTCAGCTCTATTTCGGAATACACTTATCACCTCAGGTTCCTGGTCACAGGTAACGACCGGACAGCCTGCTTTGATGATACCTGCTTTTTCTGAAGCTATCTTCTGGAGAGTATCTCCTAAGAACTGCATATGATCCATGCTGATCGATGCTATGACGCTGCAGACAGGCTTACTGATGACATTCGTCGCATCCAGCCTTCCGCCTAAGCCCACCTCCAGTACCACAAAATCAACCTTCTCCCACAGGAAATACAGAAAGGTCATTGCTGTCTCGATCTCGAAGGAGGTCGGATGGGAGAAGCCCTCTCTTACCATGCTTTCGCAAATCGGTTTAATCAGCTCAACTGTCCGGCAGACACCTTCCCTGGTGATATATTCAACAACCGGTTTTGTCTTCGCTTCCTGCCGGTGATTACTTATATCCGGTCGGGAGATCTGGATTCTTTCCCGGTAAGAGAATACGGAAGGAGAGATATATCTTCCGACACTGTATCCGGCTTGATTTAAGATTGACGTGAGAAAGGCACAGGTGGAGCCCTTCCCGTTCGTTCCAGCCACATGTACGATTCTCAGCTGCTCCTGCGGATTAGCAAGACGGTTCAGTAGCTCAGTGATCGTCTCTAATCCGGGCACTATACCGTATTGATTTGACTGGCTGATAAATTCCCTGGCTTCCTCATAGGTCATACGATTACTCCTTGCTAGATACTTCATTAAATCATTTTAAATCCATTTTAATTACTTCTCACTAATCACTTGGAAGATGTAGAATTTCAGATAGTAGGATTCGTCCGCTGCCCACAGGATCGGATGATCGGGGGACTGGGTACGATATTCAACCTGGCGGATTCTCTTTCTTACATTCTTCGCTGCCTGTCCGATGGTCTCGGAGAACAGCTCCGGTGTCATGAAGTGGGAGCACGAGCAGGTAGCCAGATAGCCTCCGTCCTTCACCAGCTTCATTGCTCTTAAGTTAATCTCACGGTAACCCTTGACCGCATTCTTCACAGAGTCACGGGACTTCGTAAAGGCCGGTGGATCCAGTATCACAACATCATACTGCTCCCCCTGTGCTTCCAGTCTCGGAAGTAATTCAAAGACATCCTCACAGATGAATTTCACAGTGCCGGACAAACCATTCAGCGCAGCATTTTCCGTAGCCTGTGCCACACCTAGCTCGGAGGCATCCACTCCGGTAACATCCTTCGCTCCGCCCAGACCGGCATTTAAAGCAAAGGAGCCAGTATGAGTAAAGCAGTCCAGAACCCTTGCCCCACTGCAGAGTCTGGCCACAGCGGCCCTGTTATACTTCTGGTCCAGGAAGAAACCGGTCTTCTGGCCTTCCGCCACGTCTACCAGATATTTCACGCCATTTTCAATGATCTCAACCTTGGTATCGAAGGGTTCACCAATAAAGCCCTTCACCCGTTCCATCCCTTCATTTAATCTGACCTTAGCATCACTTCTCTCATAGATTCCTCGAATCTTAATACCATCCTGTTCAAGCAGCTCCCTTAGTATCCCGAGAAGCTCTTCCTTCAGCCGGTCAATGCCAAGTGCCAGGGATTGAACCACCAGTACATCGGAGAATTTGTCGACTACGAGGCCGGGCAGGAAATCAGCCTCCCCGAAGATTACCCTGCAGCTTCCGGTATCCACGGTCTTCTTCCGGTACTCCCAGGCATTCCTTACCCGCATGACCAGGAAATCATGGTCTATCTCCTGACCTTTGATTCTGGACATCATACGTACGGTAATTTTTGATTTTGTATTGATGAATCCACAACCGAGGTAATAATCATCGAAATCATGCACATATACCAGCTCCC
>JAEZJV010000045.1 GCA_023415635.1 Bacillota bacterium
GGTCTCAGAGGTGGTGACCTTGCAGCCCAGGACCTCCCGGTGCCCGTCAGCGTTGACGCCGGTGGCGACCAGAACCACGGCGTTGATGACCCGGCCGTCCTCGCGGACCTTCATCGTGAGCGCGTCGGCGGCCACGAACGTGAACGGCCCGGCGTCGGCCAGCGACCGGGTCCGGAACGCGGCGACCTGCTCGTCGAGGTCGGCGGCCATCCGCGAGACCTGCGACTTGGACAACGAGGTGATCCCCAGGGACTCGGCGAGCTTGTCCATCCGACGCGTGGAGACTCCGAGCAGGTAGCAGGTCGCGACCACGCTGATCAACGCGGCCTCGGCCCGCTTGCGCCGCTCGAGGAGCCAGTCGGGGAAGTAGGTCCCGGTGCGCAGCTTGGGGACGGCGACGTCGATGGTGCCGACCCGGGTGTCCAGGTCGCGGTGCCGGTAGCCGTTGCGCTGGGCGACCCGCTCCGGGGAGGGCTGGCCCCACTCGGCGCCGCAGACCGCGTCCGCCTCGGCTGAGAGCAGTGAGTTGATCACCGTGCCCAGCAGGTGACGCATCAGATCGGGCGAGGCGTCGGACAAGGCCTGGCCCAAGACGGCGCCGGGGTCGACAATGCGTGGTGCGGTCATCGTGATGCTCCATTCGAGAGTGCTGTGAGAGGTTCACTCGAAGGACCACGCGGTGACCGCCTCGTCGTCTACGACGACGACCTCGGTCCAGCGCTACACCACTATCAGGGACTCCACTGCTGCGACGTCGACCGGCACCGAGCAGCAGGACGCTCGACCGCCGCCCAGGCGACCGGAGCCGAGCGGCTGACCGGGACGCGAATGCCCCACCGCGCCGCGCGGCGACGTCTAGCCTCGTCTGGTGGGACATCCACGTTTGGGCGCGGGCGTCGGGCTCACGGTCGGGACGGTCCTCGCGCTGGCGCTGGCAGCATGCTCAGGACCCGAGGGCGGCACGGGCATCGTCGAGGGAGGACCGGTCGCCTACGTCGCCGCGAGCAGCGATGGCGGTGACGACGCCCTCCTCGAGGGCACCCTGAAGGTGTCCGACTCCTGTGTCGTGATCGTCGACGAGTTCGGCCAGACCCTGCTGCCGATCTTCCAACGACCACGGACCGAGAGGGACGGCACGACCCTCACCTACAACGGCAAGCCCTATACCGACGGCTCTAGCATCAGCCTCGGCGAGGGCTACTACGACGAACCGCGCGACGCCGACTACGCGCCTCAGGGATGCGACATCGACGGCGTCTTCTACGTCGCGCACTGAGCGCACGACGCTTGCCCTCACGTCGAACGGTGACTGCAAGCCCGCCGTGGGCGAGCACGGCGTCCGAGCTGGCCCAGCGTCGCAGAAGTGCAAGAAGAGTCGCCGCATCGTCGACGAGCGACCGCGCTGCGGGGACCGTGTGGGTCAGTCCTCCACCATCCGCCGGGCGAGCCGCTCGGCGTTGTACTGGCCGATCGCGCGGTTGACGGCCTCCTCGTCATGCAGGTCGACGCCGCCGGCGATGAGCCGTGAGGTGATCTCTTTCGCCGGGCCGTGCAGCGCGGAGTCAGTCGACGCTTCGGCGTACGCATCCTCCAGGTCGCTGACGGCGTCCACCACGGGGTCGATGTGCTCCGGCTTGAGGCCTCGGCGGGAGAGTGCGAAGGCGACCCACGCTCGGAGTGCCTCGGGGACGTGTGGCTGCACCTCGGGCTCGAGGATCACCTTGCGGTGGATCCAGTCGAGCAGGAAGTGCTCGACCTCGCCGGGGCTCCATGCGAGGACGCCGCCGTGCAGGTACCCGTCGCCGAAGTCGATGAACGTGTCGGCGAGCAGTCGGATGACGTCGTCGTCCAGGTCCAGGCCGTGCTGACCGGCGAACTCGTCGAGGAGTCGTTCGCGTTCGTCGTCGGGCAAGGGCTCCCAGTCGGTCTCGCGCCGATGGCACCGCGTGAGCCAGTGCGCGTAGGCACGGAAGATCGTGTAGTCATCGGCGTTCTGCGGTGGCCAGTACATGTCGGTCTGCCAAAGGGCATCGGCAACCTCCGCGAGCCCGTCGGCAGGCACGACCTCGACGACCTCGAGGTCGTCCTCCGCGCGGGGCTCGAGGGGGCGTGACTGGGCTTCGACGCCGACGTCGACGACCTGGACGTAGCGCCCGCCCACGGTCGACTCGGCGACGAAGAGGGTGTGGGGGACCGGGGTGTCGTAGCGCAGCAGGTGGACCCGGTTCGCGCCCCACGGGTCGGACCAGAGCTGGGCGGACGTGGGCGCGGGTGGCCGATGGCGGACCGGGTCGACCGCCCAGGTGGGCGAGCGCACCGACGGCACGTCGGCGAGTGCCGTGACGAGATCGTCCTGCCACGCCGGGTCCGGGATGGTGGCGAGCGCGAAGAGGGCCGAGACAGCGGCGTCGGCCCGGGAGCCGCCACCGGCAGCGTTGACGATCGACCGCACGAGGTCCTTCTCCGGGTTGCGCTCCGACATGCCGCGCGCCCCCCATGCCTTCCCCAGCCACTCGCTAGCGGCGACCTGCGCGGACAAGAGGTCGCCGTCGTACAGGCTCGGCGCCTCGCGGAGCGCGAGCTCGAGTGCAGTGACGGGCCGTGGTCCGGGGCGGGGGTGTCGACGCGGCTGCTTCCCACGGCCGGCAGGGCGGCCTCGGCTCTTCGGGCTCACGGCGCCCAGCACACCACGGTCGAGGAGGGGCAGGCCAGTGTCGCGGTCAGATGACGGGCCGCCGGCAGCGGTCTGCGGGTCAGGCCTGACCGGGCAGGTCGCCGCGGGTGACGCAGGGCTCATCGCCTGCGAGCCGCCGACCGATGACGCCGTGCGCCTGGTCGATAGATCGCTCGATGACGCGACCCGCGTCATCGTCCATGACGCACATCGGGCGGTGGCGTCATCGCGTCCGTCATCGCGTGGCCGCCCCCGGAGCGGATTCGTCATCGGTTCGGCTATCGGCCCTGACGAGCCTGGAGCCGTGTGCTCACCCGAATCCACGCCCGCTCGCCTGGGACGTCCAGCAACCTACGCCGGCCGCCCCGTCGTGCCGCGAGCATCCACAGCGGTGGCGGAGCGCCCGGCCCCCACAGCCCGCGACCGCACCGCTTGACCCTCGCGCCGCCGTCGTCCGCCGATGGACCGGTGGCCGGGCCCTGACGAACGCAGCCCAACCCGACCGAGAAGGAAAACCACCATGTCCGACATCGAGATCATCCCGACGCCGCGCGTCATGCTCAGCATCACCGACGCCGCCCGCTGTCTGTCCGTGGGCCGCAGCACCATGTACGAGCTCATCAACAGCGGCGCGATCGAGACCGTCCACATCGGGCGGCTGCGGCGCGTGCCCGCCGACTGCCTGAGCGACTTCCTCGAGCGGTGTCGCCGCGAGCAGCGCGCGCAGGAGCCGTGAGCCGATGGGCACCCGGCCCGGCAACCATCGCTCGTCGATCTTCCAGGGCAACGACGGGCGCTGGTACGGCTTCGTGACGATGGGCATCCGGCCCGACGGCTCGCCCGACCGCCGCAAGCGCACCGGCGCGACGCGGGCCGAGGTGGTCCGCAAGGTCCGCGAGCTGGAGCGGCAGCGAACGGAGCAGTCGGCGCTGCCGGCCGGCCGTTCACCGCGGCTGGAGACGTGGCTCACGGAGTGGCTGAGCGCGACGTCCCTGCGCGTGCGGCCGAGCACCCTGTCCGGGTACACGGTCGACGTCTACCGGCGCATCAGCCCGACCATCGGCAAGCACCGCCTCGATGCGCTCCAGCCCGAGCACGTCGAGCACCTGTACGCCGTGCTGCTCGCGAGCGGGCTCAACGCCGGGACGGTCCACCACCTGCGCCGGACCCTCAACAAGGCGCTCAACGACGCGGCCCGACGACGGCGCCTCCCCCGCAACCCGGTGACCCTCGCCCACACGCCGCGCTACGACCCGCCTGACATCGAGCCGCTGACGGTCGACGAGGCGCGGCGCATCCTCGCCGCCGCGGAGAACGAGCCGAACGGCGTGGCGTTCATGCTCGCGATCTCGCTCGGGCTGCGGCGCGGCGAGGTGCTTGGGCTGTCGTGGGCCGACGTCGACCTGGAGGCCGGGCGGCTGCAGGTGCGCCGGCAGCTGGAGCGCCGGAACTGGCGGCACGGGTGCGCGGATCCGGACCGTTGCATCGAGAAGCCGTCGCAGTGTCCGCAGCGCCGTGACGGCGGGCTCGTGCTGGCCGAGCTCAAGACCAAGCAGTCACGCCGGACGCTGCCCCTGCCGGAGCCGCTGCTCGTCGCAATGCGCCAGCACCGGCGCCGCCAGCGCGAGGCGCGCATCCACGCCGGGACGCTCTGGCGCGACTGCGGGATGGTGTTCACGACGGTGACGGGGCGACCCGTCGCGCCGCGCGACCACTCGCTGCACTGGACGGCGATCCTCGAAGGCCTCGGCATCCGCCCTGCTCGGCTGCACGACGCGCGGCCCAACGCCGCAACGCTCCTGCTCGTCCAGGGCGTTGACCAGCGCGTGGTGATGAGCATGTTCGGCTGGACGTCCCCGGCGATGACGACGCGCTACCAGCACGTCGTGCCGGAGCTCGTCGAGGAGGCGAACCGGCGGATGGGGGAACTGCTGTGGGGGCGTGAGCGACGGCCGGGTGCAGGCATCTGACCTGAAGCGTCGGAGTGGCTGAACTTCTGGCGTGCCGCTTGCAGGGTCCGTCTGGCTGTATCTACAGTGCCTGTACCAACCCGGTCACCTAGGTGGTCGGGCCCAGGACCAGACCTTCGGGTCTGGTCCTTAGTTTTTCACCAGCGAGTGGGCTTGGAGATCGTCCGACCGTTGGCGATGACCTCTACGGAGAGTTGGGCGCGCTGTAGCGCCGCGGGCCGGACCTGACGCCGTTCGTCGCCGATGAGCGACGGATGGGTACGGTTTCGAGGATCTGCAACGATCACCCGCTTACCGAGCTCTCCCCGGACGATGTCGACCGCGGGCTGGATGTCCGAGTCGTCGCTGACGACTAGCGCCGTCTCATAGCAGTCGGTGAAGCCGTCGCGGACGAGCTCGACCGCGAGGTTCACATCCGAGCCCTTCTCCTCGGTCTTGATGACCTTGGCGAACGGCGAGTGGCAGCAGGCGCAAGAGGCCATGGTCGTGGTGCAGCAGTCGCACGTCGCCAGCGGGACTCGGCGCATCTTCGCCGGCCCAGACTTGAACTTCCCTTCGAGGACCTTGACCGTGGGCAGGGTCGCGAGGGCGCGAAGGTAAGCATCTTGACGAACGTGAACGCTGGGGTTGTCCTGCCGGGCGGCCACGCGAGCGGTGCAGTAGGTGATCCGATCGATGTCGTAGCCCGGCAGCATCACCGCGCACCATGCCTGAAGGTCAAGCCACTTGTACGGAGTCCCCTTGAGGGCTCCGTAGTACAGGTTGAAGCCATCGATGTAGACGCGGGCTCTCCCCCTGCCGGGCATGCGGGGACTCTAGCGCCCGGCCGAGCCAGACGGGCTGGACTTGGCCCTGTCCGAGGGCTCGGCCCTGCTGAGCGGCCCTCAGCGGTGGCCAACTGCTACCAGAACTGCTACCGCCGCCCCCTCGCCCACCCGCACCCGCCGACGACGAGGGGCCCGCAACCCACATCTCTGCAGTTCACGGGCCCTTCGCTCGGCGGAGGATGGGGGATTCGAACCCCCGAGGGTGTTACCCCAACACGCTTTCCAAGCGTGCGCCATAGGCCACTAGGCGAATCCTCCCGGCCGGAAGAGAGTACAGCCTCGCCGGTGCTGGGGTCGCCTCGCCAGCGGGCGGACGCAAGCGAGGTGCGGCGTTGCACGGCACCTCGCGCAGACACTGTGTGGAGGGTTTCCCGCGGATACCGCGGGAAACCCTCCACACAACGTCCGCCGCGTGGCATCGGACTCGGCATGCAGCCACCCCTGAGGTCCCAGACGGCGCTCGGTAGCCTGGCGCCCGTGACGACGATCCTGCCCTTCGAGGGCCGCACGCCCGAGGTCCACGAGACCGCCTGGCTCGCCCCCACCGCCGCGCTGATCGGCAAGGTCCGCATCGACGCCGACGCGAGCGTGTGGTTCGGCGCCGTCCTGCGCGGCGACATCGACGAGATCGTGCTCGGCCCCGGATCGAACCTCCAGGACAACGTCGTCGTGCACACCGAGGCAGGCTCGCCCGCCGTCGTCGGCGCGAACGTCAGCGTCGGGCACGGCGCCGTCGTGCATGGCTGCACCATCGAGGACGGCTGCCTCATCGGCATGAACGCGACGGTGCTGACCGACGCCGTCGTCGGCCGCGACTCGCTCGTGGCCGCGGGCGCCGTCGTCCTCGAGGGCGCCGTGATCCCGCCGCGCTCGCTGGTCGCCGGCGTGCCCGGCAAGGTGCGCCGCGAGCTCACCGACGA
>JAEZJV010000079.1 GCA_023415635.1 Bacillota bacterium
AAGTTTAAGGCTGGTAAGGCTTTAAAGGACGTTATCAACGCATAGTAGATTGAAAACGAACGAAAAGGTTGTTTTAAAATCCGGGCTCAATTGGGGTGTAGGGTTTTTAAAACAGCCTTTTTTTATTATATGAAATACCCATATAGCTGCTATTGAACAAAATACTGATGGAGGACAAAATGAGGTTAGACAAGTTTTTAAAGGTATCGCGGCTGATCAAACGCCGTACAGTAGCCAACGAGGCCTGCGATGCCGGTAGAGTGACCATTAACGGTAAAGCTGCAAAGGCTTCTGCAAATGTGAAGGTAGGAGATGTGATTGAGATCGGCTTTGGTGCGAAGGCTGTCAAGATTGAGGTTTTAGATGTACAGGAAACGACAAAGAAAGATGAGGCAAAGGAGCTTTACAGATATCTGTAGAAGCTTCGGTAATAGATTGGAATAGTTGCCGGCCTGTCATGAAATGGGAATGCTTCTCATATACTTAACAAGATATATCTGGATCAGAAGGTTTGATTGGTATGATATGAGGAGGCATTTGCATGGAAGAGAAGCAACAGGTTTTAAAAGGGCATAAGTTGAATATCGTTGCCAGGAAAAACGCTATGATTACCGGTGTCAATGACGTGCTGTCCTTTGATGCCGGTGAAGTATTACTGCAGACGGAGCAGGGAATTCTGATGATACGCGGTAAAGAGCTGCATGTGAACAGGCTGACACTGGAAAAAGGTGAGGTTGACATTGACGGTCATATTGACAGCCTGACCTATTCCGATGCAGCAGGGGGTTCGAAGTCAGGTGAATCATTACTTGGCAGGCTTTTTAAATAGGAGGCCGCATGAATCCATCCATTACTGTTGAACTGCAGTTTTTTCTGATATCCATCCTGTGGGGCGGACTGCTGCTGGTGGTATATGATGTGCTGCGAATCCTGCGGAGGTTGATACCCCATGACAGTTTTTTTATTGCTTTAGAGGATTTCTTTTTCTGGGTTATTGCGAGCCTTTTTATCTTTGGCATGATATATCGTGTAAATGACGGTGTAATCAGAGGATTTTCCGCACTTGGGGTTGTACTCGGAGGAGTACTGTATCACTACAGCATCAGTGATTTTCTGGTGCGTAGTATCTCTGCCCTGTTTCATTTTATCATGAGAATCTTAAGAATAATATTAACACCGTTGAAGCTTGCTTTGCACAAATTACAGAAGCTTTTACGGTTTGTTTTTTTCAAGGAGAAAAGGGCATTAAATAAGCTATTATTCCGATTGATAAATAAGATGAAATCGGTTAAAATAACTTTATCAATAAAGAAACCAGCGTCAGAAAGGAAGACGGTAGCTAAAATAAAGCCAGTAGCTGTTAAGAAGCAGGGAACGAAGAGACCATCGGTAGAAGAAAAGCCGGAAGCTGCTAAACGGTTAGTAAGAAGCAGGAATGTTAAAAGCTGATTCGGGGATAGCTTCTGTATTTTCTCTGGCATGAGGCTTCCGGTCTTTGAGGAGATGTCAGGTATGAGAAGAAAGAAAAAGAATGGGACAGGTATAGGTATCATAGCATTTGTGGTATTAATACTATGTGCGATTGTTTCCTACCGCAGAATAAGCCTTGCTCAGGAAGAAGAAGATGCGCAGATCAAGATAAACCGCCTTGAGGCACAGTATCAGGAGGAACAGGATCGAACGCATGAGATAGAGGAATATAAAGCCTATACTAAGACAAAGAAGTATATTGAAGACATTGCCAGAAGTAAACTGGGGCTCGTTTATGACGATGATATTATTTTCGAGCCGGAGGAAAATTAGGTTGACAAGCTCCTGGATAGCAGTTATAATAAAGTTCGTCGTTACGGCGAAGTAGCTCAGTTGGCGAGAGCACGCGGTTCATACCCGCGGTGTCGGCGGTTCAAATCCGTCCTTCGCTACTCATAAGATATTGCTTAACAAGGGAGGTGTTGAAAGCACCTCCCTATTATCATGCCATGTAATCCTTGATATTCGATTTGTTTGCCTTTCCTGTCCTTGGCATGCTTTTATATAAGCCTTAGTTCTAGAAACACCGGATATACCGTTTTTGAGTTGATATTTCTTGATTTGTATTATCCTATCTTTCATTCTTATCCTCTTAATCTGAATTAACGCCCTATATTCGAGTCTTTCGCCCTTTTGATGGAATTCTTGTCAAAAAGTTTTTGGATTCCGGGTTACGGATTTGACAAAGATTTTATGTGCTCCCTTTTTATAATAACAGCACGGTTATTATCCAGTGTAGCAGGAAGGGAGATGCGCATAGCTTGGTATATGCGCGACAGCAAGGGTCATGAGAAAAAGAAAAATATTAATTCACCTGATAGGTCTGGTGATTGCCAGAGCCACCTTTTATTCAATGAATCCACTTTCAATCGGTTATTTTACGGCAGCCTATCTGTCCGGAGCGGGGGGAGGCTGGGCATTCGTAGCGGCGGCAATCGGTATTGCATCCAGTATGAGTATGACAGGGATGTTAAAATACTCACTGACATTGATAGCATCAACTATTCTCTTGGAAATACCAATAATTAAAAAGAGTAATATCCCAAGGGTTTTTCTATATATCGTGCCCTCTCTGGCATTATTTTGCTTCTCGTTGATGGAGATAACAGCGGGTGGCTCCCTTGAGTACCATATGGCAATGGCAGCATTGGAAGGCTTTATTGCATTAATTTCAGCCTTATTATTCAGACACGGAATGGAATATCTTTTACTACCACAAAAGGGAGTACGACTTAATAACGAACAGATGGTAAGTATTGCCGTTATTGCAGCTGTGGTCCTGTATGGAATACCTGAGCTTGAAAGTGCCTATTTAGCGCCTGCAAAGACTATGGCTTATTTTATGATACTATATTTTGCTTATAAATACGGAGCTGGCCAGGCAACCATCACTTCGGTAGTATGCGGACTGGTGATGTGTCTCCGGGGGGCACCTGCCGCAGATATCGGACTTTTCTCCATGATGGGAATTATTACGGCGGTATTTCGTGAAATGGGTAGACTTCCGTGCGCAGGAGTCTATCTGTTTACTGCAGCCATAGCAGGGCTTGTTAATAGTCAGATGGAACTTAGTCTCATAGAGATAGGTGCTCTTGCATCAGCCGTCATTATGTTTTTATTGCTTCCCTCCGGCATTATCTATCGAACAGATGCGGCCGGTGGTATAGGAAAACAGGAGCAGCAGGCATCGCAGAATTTGAAGAAGCTTGCCAAGCTTCGAATGCGGATATTTTCTGAATCCTTTCTCAAGCTGTCAAAGACCTTGGATACGATTACCGAGAAGCAGACAAAACTGAAGCAGGGAGAGATTAACCGTATCTTTGAAGATATTTCGGAAAAATTATGCAGGAACTGTGACCACTGCGTGAACTGCTGGGATAAATGCTTCCAGCAGACCTATCAGGCGGCCAGTCTGATGTTTGAGGTAGCAGAGCAAAAAGGATCAGTCAGCAGAGAGGATGTTCCGGTGAATTTTCTTGACAGCTGTATCAGTCTGGAGAATTTCATCTCGGAGACCAATCGGGGATTTGAGATAGCAAGGTTAAATCATATCTGGTTAAGCAGAATATCAGAAAGCAGGGAGGTCATCGCTGACCAGTTAAAGCAGGTATCCTCCGTTATTCAAGATATTACAGGAGATATATATGAGGCAGCAGAGGCGTCCAGGGATGAGGAAGAGAAGGTGGTACGCAGATTAAGGGCCGAGCATATCTCTGTTAAGGACATCACCATTCTGGACCGGGAGGATAAGAGAAAGGAGGTCTATCTCAATGCCTGTTGTAAAGGAGGCAGATGCATCACGGCAAAGGAAGCGGCAGCCTATATCTCAGAAGCCCTCGGAGTCAGAGTAAAGGTCTCGGAGGCCTCAAAATCCGTCATAGCGAAAGATTATGAGAGCTATATTTTTACCATGGACACAAAATTCAAGGTACTGACCGGAATTGCCAGAGCGATGAAGGAAAATGTGTCCGGAGATAACTTTTCCGTCCTTCGACTGGAGAACGGAGAATTTATGATCGCGCTGTCGGACGGCATGGGCACCGGACAGGAAGCGGGGGAGGAGAGCGAGACTGTCATGTCTCTTCTGGAGCAGATGCTGGAAGCAGGGTTTAAGGCAGAGACGGCAATCCGGTTAATCAATTCCAGCCTGGTCCTTAAGGCGGATAAGCAGACCTTTACAACCCTTGATCTGGGCATCATTAATCTGTTCACAGGAATGTGTGAATTTATCAAAATCGGAGCAGCGGCAGCCTTTATCAAGAGGGAGAATTGGGTAGAGACCATTACCTCGACCACCCTACCCATCGGAATGTTCGGAAATGTTGATTATGATACGGTTACGAAAAAACTTTATGAGGGTGATATTATCGTACTTCTCACAGACGGTGTTCTGGATTGTATTGAAGGAGATAATAAGGAAGCCTTTCTGGAACAGCTGTTGCTTGAAATCAAAAGCAGCAATCCTCAGGAAATCGCAAACCGTATTCTCGAGACAACGCTGTCGAAAAGCAATTATCGGCCAATCGATGATATGACTGTAATAACAGCCGGAATATGGTTAAAATAGATATATTAAATAATCCGTTGAAAAATAGGACTAAAAGGGTTAGAATACAATAAAAACTACATGTTTCGATAAAAGATGGGATAACTATGCTTCGGAAGATTAAAACCTATATAAAACAAAATGAGCTGTTGGAAAAGGGAGATAGGATTGCCGTAGGGGTATCCGGCGGAGCTGATTCTATCTGCCTTCTGCATGTGCTTCTCTCACTGAGGCAGGAATTCAATCTGAAGCTTCTGGCGGTACATATCAACCATGGAATCCGTGGCGAGGAGGCAGATCGGGATGAACAGTTTGTTGCGAAGTTCTGTAAGGACCATGGCATAGAATCCTGCAGCCTCTACTATGATGTAAAGAAGCTAGCATTGGAGGAAGGGCTTAGTGTAGAAGAAGCAGGCAGAAAAGTAAGGTATTCTGCCTTTTTGGATATATGCCGGAATTATCAGTGTAAGAAGCTTGCAATTGCGCATAATAAAAATGATAATGCTGAAACCTTTCTGTTCAATCTGTTCCGGGGTTCAGGGATCCGCGGATTATCCGGTATGGAGGCTAACCGCCTTATGACAGAGGAGCATAGTGAGGTGCGAATCATTCGCCCGTTGCTCGGTGTAACAAGAGAGGAGATTGAAGGATACCTCACCGGAGAGGGCATCGGATACATTATGGATTCCAGTAATCTGTCCGAGGAATATACCAGAAATAAGATACGCCACCGAATACTTTCCTATGCGGTCAGTGAGATTAATCCCCAGTCAGTAAATAATATCACGGAAGCTGCAAAAGCCTTGAAGGAGATTGAGGAATATATCAATCTCAATATCCTGCAGTGCTATGGGCAGCTGGTAAGCCAGTCCGAGGATAAGCTCAGAGTAAGGGTTGAGGAGCTGAAAGCCCAGCCGGCAGTAATGAGGAAGGGTGTCATAAGAAGAATATTGGAGCTACTTGCCAAAAAGCAGAAGAATCTCGAGGCAAAGCATGTAGAGAGCGTGCTCGGGCTGATGGATAGGCAGGTAGGGAAGCAGGTGCACCTCCCATATCATATCATTGCAGAACGAGAATACGAAACGATTTGTTTTTATTGCTCATTACCGAATTATGAAGAGGAAGGCTCTAAACTACGGCCGGAGCCTATCAGGGTCAACATCCCGGGAATTACGCTGTCTTCAGAAAACAGAAGGATATTGGAAACAAAAATAATAATGTATAAAAAAAGTGATCCTATCCCGAAAAGTAGTTGTATGAAATGGTTTGATTATGATAAAATAGAGAATGCTGTTGAAATAAGAACCAGAAGAGAAGGAGACTTCATACAGATCAACGCTTCAGGCGGAAGAAAAATGCTGAAGGAGTATTTTATTGATCATAAAATTCCGCAGAAGCAAAGAGATGAAAAGCTCCTGATTACCGATGGCAGTCATGTCATGTGGATTCCGGGAGCTGCGGAGCGCATGAGTGAAAAATATAAAGTGGATGACACCACAACTAAAATACTTTTGATGAAATTGATCGATTTGGAGGAATAGGAAATGAAAGATAAAGTCAGAGTAATGATACCCGAGGAACAGGTAACTGAGAGAATCAAGGAGCTGGCTGCACAGATCAGCAGGGATTATGAAGGCAAGAGCGTTCATTTGATCTGCATATTGAAGGGGAGTGCCTTCTTCACCTGTGATCTTGCCAAAAGACTGACTATTCCGGTAACCCTTGACTTTATGTCCGTATCCAGCTATGGAAGTGAGACAGTAAGCTCAGGAAGAATTCGCATATTAAAGGATTTGGATGAATCCATCAAGGGCAGAAATGTTCTTATTATCGAGGACATCATTGATTCGGGAAATACACTGGCTTATCTGAAGGATTTGCTGGGTACCAGAGCACCGGAAAGTCTGGAGATCTGTACATTGCTTGACAAACCGGACAGAAGAGTCACGGATGTGGATGTCAAATATGTCGGGTTTATTATTCCGGATGAATTTGTTGTAGGCTATGGCCTGGATTTTGATCAGTATTACAGAAATCTGCCCTTTGTGGGTGTGGTTGAGAATTAAGCAGAATTATTGTGAAAAACACAGATATTCGTGAATACCATTATACAAGAATAAGGAGGTTGTTCAGTGAGAAAACAGATGAAAGGATATGGTTGGTATATCATTATTCTGCTTATTGTGATTGTAACATTCTATATATCCAATAATATTGAATTAAATGATCAGGACAAATATTCCCCCAGTCAGTTTGCGAGTGACATAAAAAATAATCAAGTGAAATCCGTTGATATCTACCCGAATGAGGAGACACCTACCGGCGAGGTTGTTGTTACGAAACAAGATGGCAGCAGTAAATCATTCAATGTGTTGGATACGGTTAAAATAGAGAACATGGCGGTGGAAGCCGGATTAGATCCAGTCACACATGAAATCTCTAAGCCAAGCTGGTTCCTCACTTCGGTATTACCCTACATTTTGGTTTTTATTATCATAATTGTACTCTTCTCCTTCCTTTCTAATCAGGCATCGGTAGGCGGAGGTAATAATAAAGTAATGAACTTCGGGAAAAGTCGTGCAAAGATGACAACCGAAGAAAATAAGACAACCACCTTTAAAAATGTAGCAGGACTGGATGAGGAAAAGGATGAGTTGAAGGAAATTGTAGATTTCCTCAAATCTCCAAAGAAGTATATTTTAGTGGGTGCAAGAATTCCGAAGGGAGTGCTCTTAGTTGGACCTCCCGGAACAGGTAAGACCCTGCTGGCCAAAGCAGTGGCCGGTGAGGCGGGAGTTCCGTTCTTTTCCATCTCCGGATCCGATTTCGTCGAGATGTTCGTCGGAGTCGGTGCCTCCAGAGTAAGAGATTTATTTGAGGAAGCGAAGAAAAATTCACCCTGTATTATATTTATTGACGAAATCGATGCGGTAGCAAGACGCAGAGGTACCGGCATGGGCGGCGGACATGATGAAAGAGAGCAGACCTTAAACCAGCTGCTCGTCGAAATGGATGGCTTCGGTGTGAATGAAGGAATCATTGTCATGGCGGCAACCAACCGTGTAGATATTTTGGATCCTGCGATCCTTCGTCCCGGACGTTTTGACAGAAAGGTTACCGTTGGACGCCCGGATGTCAAGGGAAGAGAGGAAATCCTGCAGGTACATGCCAAAGGCAAGCCCTTGGGAGATGATGTAGATTTAAAACAGATTGCTCAGACGACCGCTGGCTTTACCGGTGCCGATCTGGAAAATTTACTGAATGAAGCGGCTATTTGTGCAGCCAAGGATAGCAGAAGCTACATCAATAGTGAGGATATCAAGAAATCCTTTATCAAGGTCGGAATCGGAACAGAGAAGAAGAGCAAGGTTATTACAGATAAGGAGAAACGTATTACTGCTTACCATGAGGCAGGGCATGCTATTATGTTCCATGTTCTTCCTGATGTTGGGCCGGTATATACGGTTTCTATCATTCCTACCGGTAATGGTGCAGCCGGCTTTACGATGCCCCTTCCCGAGAAGGATGAAATGTTTAATACCAAAGGCAGGATGAAGCAGGAAATTATCGTTGACCTGGCCGGAAGAGCTGCAGAAGAACTAATATTAGAGGATATCACGACCGGTGCCTCTCAAGACATTAAGATTGCCACAAAAACAGCCAGAGCGATGATTACCAGATACGGCTTCTCAGAGACCATCGGTATGGTAAATTATGATAACGACGATGATGAAGTGTTCATCGGAAGAGACCTCGCGCATACCAGAAGCTATAGTGAAAATATTGCCAATCGAATTGATGATGAGGTGAAGAAAATCATTGACGAATGTTATCTGGAAGCGAAACGGCTTCTGATGCAGCATAAGGAGATTTTGGAAGCCTGTGCAGCACTGCTGATAGAGAAAGAGAGAATAACCAGGGAAGAGTTCGAAGCCTTGTTTTTGCCAAAGGCTATTGAAGAAACTCCAGCCAACGTATAGCATTAGCACTGAGTCCGGTTATTAATTGGGTGAACGAGTTATTTGATTGTATAATATGACGAAAAATGGATTGTAAATTTGTAAAGTTTGTGCACACTTTTGGCGAACTGCGTGCTATACTATTTTTGTAAACCCCAATACATTATATAGTTTTTTGCTACACCCCCATAAGTAACAAAAATACCTTCTCCGAAAAAAAGACAGACTTCATAGCTGTCTTTTTTTCTGTCTAAAATCAGGCATTCAGACCAGTAATTACAGAACTGGTATGATATATAATATTACGGCAGCAGACGCATACTCTTTATGAAAGAGATATCCTTGGACTTTCCTGTAGACGAAAGAGACTGCTGCAAATCGCGCCTCATCACGATAGCAACAGCCGGTTAATAGCTTAGTGATTTATTCAATTTGTAGTTGGGGGTGAAAACTTGCTGCTTGCTTATAATAACTTTTTAAAGTATTCGTTTTTATTTCTGGTCGGAGGCTTTACCTACGGCTGTGTTGAAATTCTTTCCAGAGGATATTCCCATATCTCTATGCTGGTGGCCGGAGGAATATGTTTTGTTCTAATTGGGTTACTCAATGAGGTTTATTCCTGGAATATGGCAATCCTCAGTCAGATGGCAATTTCAGCACTGATTATCACGACAGTCGAGTTCTCGACAGGGGTTATTGTCAACCTCTGGCTTGGACTACATGTCTGGGATTATTCCAACAAACCCTATAATCTTCTGGGACAGATCTGTCTGCTTTATACAAATATATGGTTCTTTCTTTCGCTGCCTGCAATTCTTCTGGATGATTTTCTGAGATATTATCTGCTCAAAGAAGAAAAACCTCGTTATAAATTATTGTAAGGTACCAAGACACAATATTTATCCAGCAGAGCAACAGGATGATAAGAGAGCTTGGAGGTACGAAGGCCTTCATCGCCTACATCCTCCTCACGGTTAATATATGCAATCCCATAGGTACGACGCATGTCATCGGCAAATTCCTTGACAATCATCTGATAAGAGCCGGGATAATCCCGGTTCGCCTTTTCTATATGGCAATACAGGGTATCCTTGACAACCTCTCCTATAGAGAGTGCGACGATGACCCCGTCTACCTCGATAAATGCTCCGGGGAGATTAAACTTCTCGATATAAGGCATCAGCTCCAGGGTACGCTTAAGCTCTTCCTTGGCCAGTGAAGCTTCTTTTCCGTGATTCTGCTCAAAATCCTTAAGAAATTCAAACACTCTGGGTATATTATCCGGAGTAACCCTCTGATAGCTGTAGTTTGGGTATAGCTTTTTGAATTTGTTGATATGATTTCTCTGACCACTGTATCTCCGCCCGGCCATCTCCGCAAGGTCCTCTGCTTTGTACAGATAATCAGCCCAGTCGCGGTTAGAGGAACAGGGTTGGGTTCCGCCGTATTCATTGACTAGAATAGGAATAGCTTCCTCAGGAACAGTACAGAACCAGAGAGGGATATTATTCACCCTACAATATTCCTTCAGGGCCTCCATAGCTTTATCCAGAGAGCCGCCTCCCACAGGAAATGTAAAGGAGATACGATCTAAGAACTTTACTTTATATAAAATCATATCGTCGTAGATAGTAAAACTGGATTGGTAAAAATCACGCCACATATACATAGCACCGATGGTATAATCGCTGGTACGGCTGATCTTGTACTTAAAATATTCAGCCGGTATGCAGATGTTAGCTGCGGTAATTGGTTCAAACGATAGCATAACTTCCTCCTAAAATGATAACATATGACAGATTTCACTATAGCACATAGTATTTATTCTGTCCATATAGGATATTAAAGGATACTATTTACCCCAAAATGAAGATATGGCATTGTTACAGGATACTGTAGAGGTTTCCCCAAATCTCTTTTTTTATGAATTAGTGGCATGACAGGATAGAATTGTGTTAGAATAAGAAATGTGAAGATAAGTATTTTGGGTACTATATAAAACACAGAAGCTGTAAGTTGAAATGGGAGTTATTATGAGATTCTTATTAGTGGCTGTTAATGCAAAATATATACATTCGAATCTGGCGGTGCGCAGTCTAAAGGCTTATACCGAAAAATATCTTTCTGATAGAAAACAGTCCTTCCATAGCATTATGCTGTCAGAATTTACAATTAATCATTCTGAGGAAGACATTCTTTCTGGAATTTTTCAAGAGGAGGCCGATTTCGTTGCCTTTTCCTGCTATATCTGGAATATCGAAATTATTCTCAGAATTTCGGCAGAACTTAGAAAGGTCAGTCCAAAACTTAGGATATGGCTTGGAGGGCCGGAGGTTTCCTATGATTCAATTCAATGTCTAGGAAAGCATCCTGAGCTTAACGGAATAATGATAGGAGAAGGGGAACAGACCTTTTTGGAGCTGGTTGAATATTACACCAAAGGAAGCAGGAAATTAGAAGAGATTGCCGGACTGGCTTACCGTGATCCTGTGAGCAATCAAATCCTTATGACAAGGGAGAGACAGCCTCTGCTTCTGGATACGATACCTTTTCCTTATGAGGAGGGAAAGAATCTCGAGAATAGAATAATCTATTATGAGAGCAGCCGGGGATGCCCTTTTTCTTGTAGCTATTGTCTGTCCTCCATTGACAGACGTGTAAGGCTTAAAAGCACGGAGCTGGTGAAAAACGAGTTACAGATTCTATTGGACCGTGAGGTGCCTTTAATTAAATTCGTTGACAGAACCTTTAACTTTAATAAGCAGCATGCGATGGAGCTTTGGCATTTTATCAAAGAAAAGGATAATGGGATAACTAATTTTCATTTTGAGATATCTGCTGATCTGTTAGGAGAAGAGGAGATTGAATTCCTTGGTTCCTTAAGACCAGGGCAGGTACAATTCGAAATTGGAGTGCAATCAACCAATCCCGAAACGATTACTGCTATCTGCCGGAAAATGGATCTGAATAAAGTAAGAAAGAATGTGGCGCTAATTAAAAAGAGCGGAAACATCCATCAGCATCTTGATTTAATAGCCGGACTTCCGATGGAGGATTATGCTTCCTTTGAGCAGTCCTTTCGAGCGGTATATGAGCTTCAGCCAGACCAGCTGCAGCTGGGCTTTCTGAAGGTATTGAAGGGCTCTCCGATGGAAGCTTTGGCTAAAGAATACGGCATTATCTATCGGGATCGTGCACCCTATGAAGTTCTTTTCACGGACAGGCTTTCCTTTGAAGAGGTGCTGAAGCTGAAAGGGATCTGTGAGATGGTGGAGGTATATTATAATAGCGGACAATTCAGGCATTCTATTACCTTTTTGGAGCATTACTACGGTTCACCGATGAAGCTATATGAAGAGCTTTATGATTATTACAGGAACAGAAAACTGCTGCTTTTCGCGCACAGCAGGATTCGAAGATATGAAATACTTTTGGATTTTTATAAAGAAAAGGTATCTGATTGGGGAAACGGTACAGACAAATCTGAAGACCAGGAAAGCAATACAAGCTTGATCCGATTGTTGGAAGAGATATTATTGTTTGATCTTTTCCTGCGAGAAGATTTAAAGAGCCGCCCCAGCTTTACGAAAAGCAAGCCAAAGTATAATTTCAAGGATATTTACGACAGGTATCGCAAGGAGTGTAAACAGGTTCATATTGAAGTGTTTTTGTTTGATCCGGAGATCTCTGCAAGGGAAGGCAGAGTAGTAAAGCAGGAGACGATCCTGCTGTTCGATTACAGCAGAAAGGATCCGATCCATCATTGTGCAGCTTATGAAAGACTGCAGCTATAAGGAAGGATATAAAGTAAGGCTGCTCCTATCAGTCTGATAGGAGGGAGTTACAGGGACCGGATAAGGAAGGAACCAGTTATGAATAAAGGAAGGAGATTATCTTGACGGAAGGTAGAATTTCAAAAAAAGAGAGGGAGAGGGTGGAGCGCATCATCACCCTGCTTAATCAGGAATACGGGCAGGACTATACCTGCTTTCTGCATCACGAGACTCCCTGGCAGCTGCTGGTTGCAACGATACTAAGTGCTCAATGCACGGACGAACGGGTGAATTTGGTAACTAAGGATTTGTTTCAGAAGTATAAGAGCCTGAAGGAGCTAGCAGCAGCGAGCCAGGAGGAGTTGGAGAAGGATATCCATTCTACGGGCTTTTATAAGAACAAAGCAAAAAACATTATTGCGTGTGCTAATCAGCTTCTTATGGAGCATGGCGGAGAGGTACCAAACGATATCGATGCTCTGACAAGTCTGGCAGGAGTCGGACGCAAGACGGCAAATGTCATCCGCGGTAATATCTACCGGGAGCCGAGTATCGTGGTTGATACTCATGTGAAAAGAATTTCCAACCGCCTTGGTTTTACGAAACAGGAAGACCCTGTAAAGATAGAATTTGATCTGATGAAGCTCTTACCGAAGGAACAATGGATCTTATATAATATTCAAATCATTACCCTGGGGAGAACCATCTGCATTGCCCGGAATCCCAGATGCAGTGATTGCTTTTTACAAAAGGAGTGTCCTTTTAGCTTAAACGGGAATAAAATGAGCAAAAACTCAAAAAATAAATAAAATAACCTTGATAGATTTCATAAAATATCATAGAATATACATTGCACTTATTTTAGGAACGATTTTTTATTGCAATAAGCTCCCTAATTAATTTATCCTTATCGGTAATTTTTGTATTGGCAATCGTTTCAATCAATTGATCTATTTTATATAGAGTATTGCAGCTGTAATAGATTTCGGCAAGAAGACGGTAGGATTTTGTCACATCCGTGAGGCAGGCGACCCCGTATTCCAGGACAGCCTTTGCTTCCTCCAGATAGCCCTTGTTGTATAGCCGGTCGGCCCATTTTTGAAGCATGCTTACGAAGCTTGTGAAGTTGTTGTCATATTCCATAAGCTGATTTAAATTGGCTGCTCCGTATTCGAGCTTTAAATCTGTATTTGTCTGACCGAAAAGATTAATGACCTTCTTTCCCTCCATTTTGCGAATCGTATCACGATACGAATTCAGGGTATCATCCTCATGATCTCCCATGGGAAGAGAGCTTAAGGATATTGTCATTAAGCTCAGATCGGAAATATCCTGACGCCGGGTTAAGTTAGCTTCCTTTTCTTTTTCCCAGAAATCGTCGCTGTTTGCTTTTGTTTCTTTGGAGCTTTTTCGGATTTCATATTGAAGCCAGAGAACAAAGATCAGTATTAATATAGTTAAAACGGGAATGTTCACGCAGCATTCACAACCTTTCGTATATAAAATTATAAAAGAGGTGAAATCAATGAATTTTTACAGTAAGAAATCAAGAAAAATTATCACTACAATTATCGTAATCATATTAGTACTCGCTATGGTTATTCCTTCTGTTCTCAGCGTACTCATCTAGTCCGTCTGCCGGGCTACCCGGCTTTCATATGATGGCAGTAATCCTGTTTGAGTTAACTATACATAATTGCATGATAAAAGTCAACGAACGAAAGAATATCTTGAATAATCTCCAAGTTATGTTAAAATAGGAAGAAGTCATATAAATGCGGTATCAAGGGCAAAACAAAGATTTTGGCAATGAAAAAGGAGGATGAAAATGGGCAGAAGAAATAAAATCTTATTCGCGGTCATATTTTCACTTTTTATGTTCCTGGCAGGAGATGCAGTAACTGCATCAGCTGAGGAAAAAGATATTACCATATGTAAGGGTGTATTCATAGATGAAGTCGATGTAAGTCAAATGACAAAGGAACAAGCGAAACAGGCCGTCGATCAATTTGTAGGTGGCCTTCAAAATAAAGGGATTGCGATCATGGTCGGAAAGGATGTCGTATATTCTACCATGGGAGATCTGGGATATACTGCAGAGGAGAACGATGCGATTGACCAGGCACTTGCGCTCGGAAAATCCGGTAATCTGATAAAGCAGTATAAGGATATGAAGGATATTGAGCAGGGAAGCGTAGTATTTCCTATGACGTTTCATGTAGATGACAATAAAATCAAGGAACTGGTGTCAAAGGATGTAAGTGCTTATAATATCAAGCCTGTCAATGCGAAGGTTTCACGACGGAATGGTGAATTTATCTATGGGGAACATGTTGTCGGAAGCAAGGTAAATGTAGATAAGACCACCCAGAAGATTAAAGAAGCGATTATGAGCTGGAATCGTCAGGATTTGATTGTGGATGCGGTTATCGAGGATGATATGCCGGAGTATACTAAGGAGGATGTGGAACAATGTAAGGATCTTCTTGGTACCTATACAACAGATTTTGCTACCTCTACAGCAGATAGGGCAGGCAACGTGGCAAACGGGGCAAAATTGATTAATAACACTGTATTATATCCGGGAGATACCTTCTCCTCATATAAAATGTTGACACCCTTTACGAAGGAGAACGGTTACTTTGTAGCGGGTGCGTATCTGCAGGGAAAGGTAATTGACAGTGTCGGAGGTGGTGCATGTCAGGTAACCACCACATTGTATAATGCGGTATTAAAGTCAGAGCTGGAGGTTGTAGAGCGCCAGCCGCATTCCATGACCATCAGCTATGTGGATTTATCCAGGGATGCAGCAATTGCCGGTACCTATAAGGATTTTAAATTCAAGAATAATTCAGATAGCCCTGTTCTGGTTGAAGGCTCGACCAGCGGCAGAAAGATTACCTTTAAAATCTGGGGTAAGGAGACCAGGGATACGAAGAACAGAAAGATAGAATTTGTTACCGTCGTTCTTTCTGAGACACCGCCTCCGAAGGATGAAATTACTGAGGATCCCACTAAGCCGACTACTTACCAGAAGGTAACTCAGGCAGCGCATACCGGGTATAAGGCTGAGCTGTATAAGGTTGTGTATGAGAATGGTATCGAAGTAAGCAGGACCTTAGTTAATAAGAGTAATTATTCCGCAGCTCCGAAATATATCACCGTTGGTACAAAGAAGGTTGAGGAAGTGGATAAGGATACACTGAAGGATCCCAAAAAGGACCCCAAAAAGAACCCTGCGGAATCAGATTTTGAGGATGATCTGCCGATTGCAGAAGATCCGTTAGAGGAGCTACCACCGGAAGAAGAGGAAGACTTTGAGACGGAGAACCAGTCTGCAAATTCTAATAACCTGTCGAACCCCGACGGACAGATGCAGGCAGATATCTGGAATGAAGAATAATGAAATGTATGGAGAGATAAGATGAACATTGGAAAGATACCGGAGACAGTCCTGAAACGGTCTGTTCTTAAGCAGATAGGGCATAGAAGAGAGGAGGTACTTGTAGGACCGGCTATTGGTGAGGACTGCAGTATTCTTACTCTCGACGAGGATGAATTGCTGGTTCTTTCTACAGATCCGATAACAGGGACAGTACAGGATATCGGTACTCTGGCGGTTCATATTACTGCCAATGATATTGCTTCTAGTGGTGCTGAGGTCATAGGTATCATGTTAACGATATTATTACCTGATGGAACAGAGGAAGTTGAGCTTCGGATGGCTATACAGGACATGGAAGAGGTATGCAAAAAACTGAATATTGAGATTATCGGCGGACATACAGAGGTCACAAAGGCAGTTTACCAGCCTATTATTACTGTTACCGGGGTAGGCAAGATGAAACGTGACCATATGATTAAGACAGCAGGAGCGAGGCCTGGACAAGAAATCGTAATGACGAAATGGGCCGGTCTGGAGGGAACTGCAATAATTGCGGCTGCCAAGGAAGAAGAACTGAGGACCAGATTCAGCCAGAGCTTTCTTGATGGGGCTAAGAAGATGTTGGATTTCATCTCTGTAGTACCCGAAGCGATGATTGCACGAGCAGCTTTGGCGACATCGATGCACGATGTTACAGAAGGCGGAATATTCGGTGCTTTATGGGAAATCGGAGCTGCCTCCAAGGTGGGTCTGGAAGTGGATTTAAAGAAAATTCTGCTGAAGCAGGAGACGGTTGAAATCTGTGAATTTTATGATATCAATCCTTATATGCTGATTTCCAGCGGTTGTATGCTGATCATAACAGATCGGGCAAACCAGCTGGTGGAGGAGTTAAGGGCGAACGGTATTGCTTCCGCAGTAATAGGAAGAATTACAGAAGGCAATGACAGAATTATCATCAATGAAGAGGAAAGAAGGTTTCTTGAACCACCTAAGAGCGACGAGCTTTATAAAGTAATGTGATAAGGTGCTCAGAGGATTGTCATGGCCACATAATCATAGAAGTGTGTTAGAATGGAGGGGTAGGTATGAGAGAGAAAATCTTAACTGCGATAGATAAGAACAGTAAAACCACGGTAACGGACCTTGCAATTATGTTAGGCAGTACAGAAGAAGAAGTAGCAGCCACAATCAGGCAGATGGAGGACGAGTCCATCATCTGTGGATATCCTACTCTGATTAACTGGGATAAAGTTGAATGTGAAAGGGTTACGGCACTGATTGAACTCAAGGTAACACCTCAAAGAGGGCTTGGTTTTGATAAAATCGCAGAACGAATTTATCAGTTTGAGGAGGTACAATCTGTATACCTCATGTCAGGAGGCTTTGATCTGACGGTAATTCTGGAAGGTAGAACGATGCGCGAGGTAGCGAGCTTTGTATCGGAGAAGCTTGCACCGATGGACGCAATCTTAAGCACTGCGACTCACTTTGTATTAAAGAAATACAAGGAGCACGGTTTGCCGCTTGTTCCAGCAAAACAAGACGAAAGGATGCTGATTACACCTTGAGAAATCCGTTAGCAAAGATAGTTGTTGATATGCCACCTTCGGGAATTCGTAAATTTTTTGATATCGTCAGTGAGATGAAGGATGCGATCTCTCTTGGTGTTGGTGAACCTGACTTTGATACTCCCTGGCATATCCGTGAGGAGGGTATCTATTCCCTGGAAAAAGGAAAGACCTTTTATACCTCGAATGCAGGATTAAAGGAATTGAAAGTAGAAATTTGCAATTATCTGTCACGAAGATTCGATTTAAACTACGATTATGAGAAAGAGGTTATGGTAACCGTCGGAGGGAGCGAGGCCATAGATATCGCACTTCGAGCTATGCTTGAGCCCGGAGATGAGGTATTAATCCCCCAGCCCTGTTATGTATCCTATCATCCCTGCACCACGCTTGCAGGAGGAACCCCGGTGATTATAGAGCTTCAGGGGAAGAATGATTTCAAGCTTACGAGAGAAGAGCTCCTTGATAAAATTTCTGAGAAAACCAAAATTTTGCTTCTTGCCTACCCGAATAATCCGACCGGAGCCATTATGGATTATGATGATCTGGCAAAGCTGGTGGATATCATTATAGAGAAGGATTTAATTGTTATCTCTGATGAGATTTATTCCGAACTTACTTACGGACAAAAGCACGTATCCATTGCTTCTTTTCCCGGTATGAAGGAACGTACTATCGTAATTAACGGTTTTTCCAAGTCCTATGCCATGACCGGTTGGAGATTGGGATATGCTGTGGGGCCGGCATTAATTCTGGAACAGATGATTAAGATACACCAATTCGCTATTATGTGTGCTCCGACAACCAGCCAATATGCAGGGATCGAAGCAGTTAAGAACGGCGACCCCGATGTGGAGCTGATGAGGGACGCCTATGATAAAAGGCGTAGATATGTGGTGCATTCCTTGCGTAAAATGGGATTAGAGTGTTTCGAGCCTTATGGTGCATTTTATGTATTTCCATGCATTAAGAGTCTGGGTATGACATCGGATGAATTTGCAACAAAGCTTTTAATGGAGCAAAAGGTGGCAGTGGTTCCCGGTACAGCCTTCGGAGCTTGCGGGGAAGGATATCTCCGTATCTCCTATGCATATTCCATTGAAAACTTGAAAATCGCTCTTGAACGAATGGCTAAATTTGTTGAGAAGTATAGATAAATTAAAAAATTTAAGTAATAGTTTGAATTTCACATTTGAGTATGATACAATATTTTAAAGATACATAGGAGGTGATCGAATGGCCAATGTTAACGCTGACCACATTAATCCGTTTTTAATGGCTTCGACTAAAATTTTGAACGAAATGTGTTTTGTAGATGCTAAAGTTGGAAAACCATATATAAAGAACCCTGCGTTTTTTGAAAAGACACTTATTATTTTAATAGGATTTACCGGCGAAATGCGCGGTCAGACTATGATAGCTTTTGAAAATTCTATTGCTTGTGATATCGCTTCTAAGATGATGATGATGCCGGTTTTAGAAATGGATGATCTGGCAAAGAGTGCCATTAGTGAACTTGGTAACATGATTATGGGCAATACGGCCACCATATTTTCAACAAAGGGTATTGGCATTGATATTACACCACCTACAGTAGGAAACGGCACAGTTACATTCAGTGCAACCTACGCACATAATATCTGTGTACCGCTGATATACGATGAAAATAAGACAATTGAGATACATATAGCGATTAAAGGTGATTAATAGCTCACCTTTTTTCTTTGCAAAAAAGTAATATAGTTTGAAATGAGGAAGTATGATGAACATCGTTTTATTGGAACCGGAGATCCCGGCAAATACAGGGAACATCGGCAGAACCTGCGTGGCTACAGGAACCAGGCTGCATCTGATCAGACCGCTGGGCTTTCGGCTGGATGAGAAAGAGATCAGACGCGCCGGATTAGATTACTGGAAGGACCTAGATATTACGGTTTATGATAGCTATAAGGATTTTTTAGAGAGGAATCCCGGGGCAAAGGTTTATATGGCAACTACGAAAGCAAAGCATTCCTATACCCATGTCGAGTATGAGCCTGACTGTTATATTATGTTTGGAAAGGAAAGTGCGGGTATTCCGGAAGAGCTGTTGATTGCCAATAAAGAGAATACCATCCGCATTCCGATGATTGGGGATATCAGATCCTTAAACCTGGGTAATTCCGTGGCAATTATTCTATACGAGGCTTTGAGACAGAATAATTTTGAAGGAATGAGAATGGAGGGGCAGCTTCATCGTTATAAGTGGGAGGAAGTGTGAGTCTTGTTTATAAGGGACCAAAACTCCTTATACTTCATTCCAAATAGGAAGCAGGTAAGCTTAAACCGACGGAGTATTTCATAGGTTAGCAAGGTTAGTATCAGGGTTACGATCATGATGAGGAAGAATTGCAGCCATGCTATCCGTACAAGCTTTAGGGTGAAATAACCAACAATAACGAGGATGGATTGGTGGAAGTAATATAAGGGGAAGGCTGCTGCTGTAAAGTAGTCCGTTAGCTTATTGGAGGTATTTAGGTATTTTCTGCCCATACCCAATAATGCAAGAATGCCCGTCCAGGTAATCACACGTTGTTCGATATCCCAAAGGAGGCTATTGCCGTGCCCTGTAAAGTAGATGACAAGACGGAGCAGAAGGGAGGCAATAAACAAGCACATTAAAAGAGCCCGATTCCTTTCAAGCTTTTTCTGAAGCCGGTCATCACTCAACAGAAAATATCCAAGAGCAAAGCAAGCGGCAAATTCCATTAGGCTTTTCCCTCCGATCTCAAGAACAGGAGCGCATACCAAAATGATCAGAAACAAGGGAAGGAGTTTACCGATAGTAAGCTTATCAGTGTTAAGCTTCTTAGTGCTTCTCTGGTACCACTTCATGCATGGCAGCATCAGCATAGAGATAACAAACAGGTATAGGAGGAACCAAAGGTGACCGGGAGTAAAACCGCCGTCCTGGCCGCTTAAGTTGGTAAAACGTGTGAAGAAGATCTTGTAATGTTCGAAATAGCCGCCGGAATATCCGCTATAGAAGATATCCGCTATGTAGGCTTGCACGGGAATGATAAGCACCAGCCCGGATAGTAAAGGAAGAAGAAGCTTTCGCACCCTCTCCTTTGCACAAGCAGAAGCGGAACGGCTTTGCAATGCATAATTGGCGGAGATACCTGCAATAGTAAATAAAAGAAACATCCACCAGGGCCATACGATATTGGTGAAGAGGCTGGGGAGTAAATAAGGCTTTCCGATGACATAGAAAAGCTCTCCCCAATTGTTATAAATCATGCAGGTATGATATGGAAAGAGCAGAAGAATGCACAATATTCTGATATTATCTATAAATCTGACCCTCATAGTTTTCTCCTTCGTAAAAGTAGAGTATATGGAAAGACTATGCCGGGATAGCAGACACAATCTTTTCACTGGACTTGAAATCCTTCGTATTATTCGGAAGCCTTTGTTAAGGAAAAGATGAATTCTGAACCGACGCCCTCCGTGCTTATGACGTTGATATTCTCATTATGTGCCTGAATAATCTCTTTCGTAATGGAGAGGCCCAGACCGGTACCACGTTTATCCTTGCCACGGGAGACATCCGTCTTATAGAAGCGCTCCCAGATCTTTTTGATGGAATCCTTCGGAATACCGATGCCGTAATCCTTGACGGATACGAATACCTTTTCTCCTTTTTCCTCGGTGCTTACCTTAATTTTAGAATTGGAATGACTAAACTTGATGGCGTTATCAATCAGGTTGTAGAGTACCTGTTGAATTTTGCCTACATCCGCTTCGACCATGATCTGTTTGGAGGAAAAGACCAGATTGAGCGTAATCTTCTTCTCACGGCAGGAGCCCTCAAAGGATTCAGAGGTACGTTTTATGATATTGTTGATATCAAAGGTAGTGATATCAAGGAAGGTTCCGTTGTTCTCAAAACTATTCAGCTCCAAAAGCCCGGAGGTAAGCTTGGTCAGCCGTTCTGTTTCAAAAAGAATGATATTCAGATATTTATCCTGCATATCATGCGGGATCGTACCATCCATGATGGCAGTCGCGTAACCCTTTATGGAGGTCAGAGGAGATCGAAAATCATGGGAGATATTTGCCACGAATTTTTTCTGATAGTCATCCAGCTTGCTAAGCTCGCTCGCCATATAGGAAATTGCTGCTCCTAGGTCATGATATTCACTGAGCCCCTTGAGCACTAACGCATAATTATAGTTGCCGGAGGAATATTCCTTAGCGGCTTTCATCAGATTCTTCAGAGGAACGACAGTAATATAATAGATATAAACGAAGACAAGAAAGAGCAGGGCTAAAAATACAAGGAAGCAGATATTGATTACGTCCATATAGTACAGGGATTGGAATTCTATATCCTTATGAGAGGTATGCAGTACAATATATCCGCGGATCCGAGTATTATAGATAATCGGATGGGTCAGACTCATCATGGGTTCTGTAAAGACACCCTCGACATTGTTGTTTTCGGAGTTCGCCATTTCCATAAAGACAGGATCGATTTTGTTGATGTTTTGCCCGATTGTATTATTGATTTGAGAGGAGTCCGCGATGATATTGCCGTTGGAGTTGACAATCCATACCCTTATTCCCAGGAAGGTATCGATGGATTTTAGCTGGACAGTCAGATTACCCAAGGACATAGTCTCATCAAAGAAGCTAGACATATACTCAGAGTCAATCAGCTTAGCCTCCCGCATCATCTGATCAACCTTATCTTTTTTTAGCTTCTGAACCAAAAGGTTTGCACCATATGTATTCAGAAGCAGAAAAATCATAACTCCTGAAAGCAGATAGCATATCATTAATCTGGACCAGATGGTCTTTCTCATGGCGCATCCCTACCTTTCTGTTATCTCTTGGCAACTGTTCTGGCCTCAAATTTATAACCGATGCCCCATACGGTGGCAAGATTCCAATCCTTATGATCCTTGATTTTTTCACGGAGGCGTTTGATATGGACATCTACAGTTCTTGTATCACCATAGTATTCATAGCCCCAGATATGATCCAGAAGCTGTTCCCTTGTAAATACCTGATTCGGATTGGAAGCCAGGAAATATAGGAGCTCCAGCTCCTTCGGAGGCATCTCAATAATCTCACCGAGATATTTTACAGAATAATTACTTAGATTAATAGTTAAATCAGGGTATACTACGAAATCACCGGTTTGTACCGGAAGCTCGGGCTCTTCCTTGGGAGCAGGGTGAAATCTCCGTAGAACCGCACGTACCCGTGCTACCAGTTCTTTGGAATCGAAGGGCTTAATTACATAGTCATCTGCCCCCAGCTCCAGACCTAAAACCTTATCAAATATTTCACCCTTTGCGGAAAGCATAATGATGGGCACGGAGGAGGTCTTTCTTATCTCGCGGCAGACCTCATATCCGTCGATACCGGGGAGCATCAGATCCAGCAGTACGAGGTTAGGCCCATAGGCTGCGAATTCACGGATGGCAGCCTCACCGTCATTTACGATCATGGTATCGAAGCATTCCTTGGTCAGGTATAGAGAAATCAGTTCGGCGATGTTAACATCGTCGTCAACGATTAGTATTTTTTGCTTGGCTATCATGATTATCTCCTTTCTACAGCTTGCTGCTATTATTTAAATTCCACAATGGTCACGCCCTGATCCCCTTCCCCGAAGGCACCGAGGCGGAAGGACTTTACGTAGCTTAATTTCTTCAGATGGGCATGGATGGCGCTTCGAAGTGCTCCGGTTCCGCGGCCATGAATGACAGTAACCTGTGGCAGATGTGCCAAATATGCATCATCGAGATACTTATCCAGATCGGATAGTGCTTCGTCCACGGTTTTACCGATCAGGTTGATGTCGGGATGGATATTGGAGGATTTGGACATCTTGATTTTTCCGCTCTGAGTTCTGGTAAGACCCGGAGCAGTCACAGTCTCTTCTTCGATCAGCTCGAGGTCCTTGAGATTTACGAGAGACCTCAGAATACCCATTTGTACATAGAGATCACCCTTGGCATTGGGAAGGGTGCTCACGGTACCCTTGAGTCCCAGACTAATAACCTGAACGGAATCTCCCACACGGAGGTTTTTCACAGAAATTTCTTTTGCCTTTTTGGGAGCTTTTCCCACGGAAAGCTTTTCGCTTCCGCTTAACCGCTCTCTGATGGAATTGCGCTCATTCTCCATATCCTTAATATCTCCGCCCTCCTGAAGCCATTTATTATAGCGGCGGATGCTCTGGTCAGCAAAATCCTTAGCTTCCTGGAGTACGGTTGCAGCCTTTTCCTTGGCCTCCCGAAGTAGACGTTCCCTGCTTGCATCCAGAGATTCGTTCTTCTTCGCAAGATTTTTCTTCAGCTGTTCTATCTCTTCCTTATATCTTAAGATTTCGTTCTGCTCCTTCTCTATGGTTACGCGGTTGGCTTCCAAATCACTGATCAGATCTTCAAAGCTCTTCTCCTGCTCACCGATTCTCTTCTTTGCATCATCAATGATATAATCCGGAAGACCAAGCTTTGAGGAGATGGCAAAAGCATTGCTCTTTCCCGGAATGCCGATTAACAGGCGATAGGTGGGACGAAGTGTCTCGACATCGAATTCACAACAGGCATTGGATACCCCTTCTGTGGAGAGAGCATAGATTTTTAATTCGCTGTAATGGGTCGTAGCCATTGTTCGTATATTCCTCTTGTGGAGATGAGACAATATGGACATGGCAAGAGCGGCACCCTCAGTAGGATCGGTGCCTGCGCCAAGCTCATCGAACAGCACCAGTGATTTATGGTCAGCCTTATCCAGAATTTTTACTATATTCGTCATATGGGAGGAGAAGGTACTGAGGCTTTGCTCAATGCTCTGTTCATCTCCGATGTCGGCATAAACCTCTTCAAATATAGCTAGCTCAGAACCATCGAAGGCAGGGATATGGAGGCCCGCCTGCCCCATGAGGGTCAGTAGACCGACAGTCTTTAGTGTTACGGTCTTACCACCTGTATTGGGACCGGTGATGATCAGCATGCCGAATTCCTTGCCAAGCATAATATCTATCGGTACAACCTTTTTAGCATCGATCAGAGGATGACGTCCTTTCTTGATGGTTAGGATACCCTTTTGGTTAAAGACAGGTTCAGAGCCCTTCATCTGTTTGGACAGAGCTGCTCTAGCGAAGATGAAATCCAGCTCAGAGAGGGTGGAGAAATCATAAGCAAGCTCCTCTTCATGCTCCGCGGCCTGGTTACTTAAGTCGGCTAAAAGCTTCTCAATCTCTTCCTGTTCCTTTATAGCAAGCTCTCGAAGCTCATTGTTTAATCGGACGATAGCCATTGGCTCGATGAACAGGGTTGAACCTGTAGAGGATTGATCATGAATCATACCCTGAAACTGGCTCTTGTATTCAGCACGCACGGGAAGACAATACCTGCCGTTACGTTGTGTGATGATATTATCCTGCAGCATGGTTCGTGAGGAATTCAAGATGGACGAAAGCTCGCTGTGCAGCTTGTCATTGGCATTCTTGATGGCACGGCGGACACTCTTCAGTGCAGGACTTGCATCATCTGCGATTTCCTCCTCGGAGATGATGCAGCGTTTGATTTCATGATTTAGCGGAGTTAAGGGCTCCAAGCCGGCAAAGAATTCCGTCAGGGAATCCTCGGTTAAATCATTACCATCTTTTCCTGTATAGCCTCCGTATGCCTTCAGTCTAAGAACAGCATCCAGATCGGAGCTAATGTGCAAAAGCTCGACAGCACTAAGCGCGGAGCCGACCTTCAGCCGCAGGATGGAAGGCCGGATATCATGGATACCGCTAAAGGATACACTCCCCTTGCGGAGTAGGCGGGATAGAGCATCCGTAGTCTGCTTCTGTAGTTTTTCTATTGTTATGATATCTGTCTGGGGTAAAAGTCCGGTACATAATTCTCTGCCGGAGGAGGTTCCTGCCAGAGCAGATAATTTATCTATAATTTTATTATACTCAAGGGTTCGTAATGCTTTATCATTCATGTTTTCGATTTAGCCTTTCCGGAAGGTATTGGTAACAAGCTTCCATTCTGTTGCGTGAAGAGATACTATATCTATTTTACCTTAAGCTGTAAAAAATTAAAACTACTAATTCAGGATTGACTGCTCAAGTTGAGAAGTGCTACGGAGGGTCATATTACTTCTTCCCCACTCGGCCATCCTATCCAGAATAGGAATAAGAGTTTCACCCTTGGCAGTCAGCGAGTACTCAACCTTCGGAGGAATCTGGGGGTATTCATTACGGAAGACCAGCTGCTCTGCCTCCAGCTCCTTCAGCTCCTGAGCCAGCATTTTATGGGTGATATTCGGTATAGACTTCTTCAGCTGAGAATATCTTAAGACACCTTGTTCTGCTAAAGCATAGATAATAAGCCATTTCCATTTGCCACCTACGATAGCCAGCGTATATACGATAGGACAATCTTGTTCACCCTGAGGCCAGTTTGCCATATTTACTCTCTCCTTTTGTATAGTATCTTACATTAAAGTGCATACTTCCTTTTTTTATCATATCATATAAAATGATTTTGTAAATAATTATATTGTGTGGACGAAAAAGCCCTAGACCTTTGCCGGAGGCTATTCTTCCGGGGAATTTATCGCACCAAAAATGATAGGAAGGAAGTATAAAGAGGATGGATTTTTTACAATTAGCCAAAACACGTTATTCAACAAGAAAGTATCAGGAGCGGCCCGTTGAACAGGAGAAGCTGCTGGCAATCCTGGAAGCCGGACGCGTGGCTCCGACTGCATGCAATAACCAGCCCCAGAGAATGCTTGTTATACAGGATCAGGAGGGACTTCGGAAGCTTTCAGAGACAGCTAATTTCTTTCAGGCACCTCTGGCTATCGTAGTATGTGTCAACCATAATGAGACCTGGAGGCGGAATTTTGACCTTAAGGATGTAGCAGACATTGATGCAACAATTGTCACTGACCACATGATACTGCAGGCTACAGCGCTTGGCTTACAGTCAGTGTGGATCTGTAAGTTCGATCCGGTTAAGATGCGGGAGCTCTTCCATATACCGGAGAACATAGAACCTGTTAATCTTCTTGCAATCGGTTATGAAGCAGGTGAAGGTAAGAACCCGGACCGTCATGGCACCACACGTAAATCGTTGGAAGAGACAGTGGTATATGAGAGTTTTTAAGGCGAAGAAAAGCAGATCAGAGAGTTTGCAAGAGACCTAAAGTCTTTATGCAAACTCTTTTCTTTTAATTTGTGCAATTGAAATATTTACCGGAATGTGGCATAATGAAGGAAGGCGTTTGTTTACAATTAATTCATAGTGTGTTCATATATCAGTGATAAAATAGGACATATGTATCATTAGAATTCTCAATAATGTTAGATCTCTTAAAAGGAGAATAGGAATGTCTGAGAATGACAAGAAGGATTTTGAGTTTATTAAGGAACAGGTAATTGAGAAAAAGCGCAAAAAGATTAAGAAACGTTTGATGCCCTATGCAATGACTATATGCATGGGTGTATTGTTTGGTCTGGTTGCAGCTGTTACCTTTGTCATGGCAACTCCTAGGCTGGATGAATTTCTGAATAAGGATGAAGAGACAAAGACACCCGCCGATTTCCCGACAGATTATCCTGAGGATCACATTCTTGCTCCAACAACAACTCCGGTTCCGGAGGATCCTCCGAATAAAGATATAGAAGTTTCAGGAGATAACATTTCGAAGGGTCCCGAAACGGTAATCGTTGATAATCGGATTGAAGCTAACTTGAGTGATTTTGAGAATATCTATGGAGAACTTCGAAGGGTTGCTTACAAGGTAAATAAATCTTTAATAAAGATAATAGGAATAACAGAGACAGAAGATGTATGGTTCGGTACTCACGTAGAGCTGATGGAAGAAACAACGGGTATGCTGATCCATAATGATAGTGTGGATCTTCTGGCTCTCGTCAGCTGGGATCGTATCCGTAAGGCTGACCGAATCCGTGTAGAATTCACGAAAGGCTTTAGTGTGGATGCTACGGTCCGGGATTATGAATCAGAGCTTAACCTGGCTGTGATATCTATACCGATCAAGGATATACCTGCCAGCTATCTGGAGAGCATTGAGCTTGCTAAGCTTGGAGTATCCTATACGATGGTAACCGGTAGCCCAATCATTGCCTTAGGCAGTCCAAACGGACATGTTGGGTCTATGGATTTTGGCATAATCTCCAGTGGAAATACGGTCACCTATATCACTGATAATCAGCTGGACCTATTTAATACGAATATCGATGTAAATGAGAAGAGCGACGGCATCATAGTCAATACTCAAGGTGAAGTGATCGGCTTAATTACCCGTACTCTGAAGGATGGAGTCGGTGAAGATTTAAACAGCTGTATCGGAATTAGCAGATTAAAGCCTTTGCTGACTGATCTGGTGAATAATAATCCTCGAATTTATTTCGGTGTTAAAACTGAGAATATGACAGATACCATCAGGGCTGAGCACAAGATAGCAAATGGCATCTTTGTCAATGAAACCATCGAGGACTCACCTGCTTATGAGGCGGGTATTCAAGCTGGAGACATCATTCTTCAGGTAGAAGATTCGATGATTATAGATACAAGTGATTTTTATAGTACGCTGGCTTCCAGAAAACCAGGGGACGAAGTATCTGTTAAGATTAAACGTACCGCTGGCGCCTCTGAGAAGGAATTGACGGTTAAGGTTACATTGGCTGAGAAGACAAAATAATTATTACAGGAATGCGTAGAAGGAGACCTTTAACGCATTCCTTTTTGTTTGACCTCTTTAAATCAGTAATTAATACTTTATATATCAACTGAGGTAGGGTATAATATTGATGTGTTAAGAGAGGTACCGATAGAATAGAAAGGTAGAGAAGATGAGATATATTCAGGATTTGAGAGAGAATGACTTTATAAAAAACGAGATTTACCTGTGTAAGTCCAAGCAGATATTGACAGGGAAGAGCGGTAAGACCTATGCATCCCTGATATTACAGGATAAGACCGGAACCATCGATGCAAAAATCTGGGATTTGGGCAGTGAAATCGAGCAATATGATACGATGGATTTTGTACATATTGATGCCAGGGTAACCAGCTTTCAGGATGCACTCCAGCTCAATATCAGTAAGATATATAGGGGACGGGAAGGGGAATATTACCCGGAGGATTATTTTCCGGTTACCAATAAAGATGTAGAGATGATGTACCGCGAAATCAAGGGTTATATTGCGGCGATTAAGGAACCGAATCTGAGGACTCTGGCAGAAACTTTTTTTGTAAATAACGCAGAGTTTATTAAGAGGTTCAAGAGCCACTCCGCTGCAAAAAGTGTTCATCACAGCTTTGTAGGCGGATTGCTGGAGCATACCCTAAGTGTTGTGAAGCTCTGTGAATATTATACGACAAGCTATCCCATCCTGAACAGGGATTTATTAATTACGGCAGCGTTAGTCCATGATATCGGCAAGCTATATGAGCTGTCGGATTTTCCTGAAAATGATTATACAGATGACGGACAGCTGCTGGGGCATATTTTTATCGGAGCCAATATTGTAAGCAATGAGATCAAGAAGATTAATAAATTCCCCCGAAAGCTTTCCAATGAATTGATTCACTGCATCCTGGCACATCATGGGGAGCTTGAGTACGGTTCTCCTAAGAAGCCGGCCACCATGGAGGCAATGGCACTTCATTTTGCGGATAATACGGATGCAAAGCTGCAGACACTGACAGAGATGCTTGCTTCCGGTGATCAGAAATCCGAGTGGCTGGGTTATCAGAAGCTCTTCGAGTCAAATATCAGACGCAGCACCAAAGAGAAGGAATAATGCTGCTATAGAATGGTGGAATATATGACAGAGGTCGTAAAGAAGAATGATCAGCTCGAGATTACAATAGAAGACATTGGTTCAGAAGGAGAAGGGATCGGACGATATCAGGGCTATACCCTTTTTGTCAAGGATACAGTCATAGGTGATGTTGTCCGGGTTTTGGTAACGAAGACAGGAAAAACCTATGGCTATGCCAAGCTGGTGAAAATACTCTCGCCTTCAGACTTTCGGACCGAGCCCAGATGCCCGATTGCAGCCAGGTGTGGCGGTTGCCAGCTGATGCATGTGGATTATCATAAGCAGTTAGAGTACAAGCAGGAGAAGGTTCGCGGATGTCTAGCCAGGATCGGAGGATTTTCTGATATCAATATGGAGCCGATCTGCGGGATGGAGGAGCCTTATCACTATCGTAATAAATCACAGTTCCCAGTGGGTAGAGCGAAGGATGGAAGTCTTGTCATCGGTTTCTATGCCGGACGGACCCATTCTATTATTGACACCACCCATTGTTACATCGGAGCAGAAGTAAACGAGGAAATACTTGCATTTCTGCGGAGATTTATAGAGAAATATAGGATTGAGCCTTATGATGAGCTAAAGCATCAGGGACTGCTGCGTCATATTCTTACCAGAGTCGGCTACAACAGTGGTGAGATCATGGTATGTCTTGTGGTAAACGGGAGAACCCTCCCTCATCAGGAGGAGCTAATAGAAGGCTTGCGGCAGATTCAAGGTATGAAGAGTATCTGCCTGAACGTAAATAAAGAAAAGACAAATGTCATACTCGGTGAAAAAATCATTCCCCTATGGGGGGAGCCTTATATTACGGACAGCATCGGAGAGATACGATATCAGATATCACCGCTGTCCTTTTATCAGGTGAATCCGGTTCAAACCAAAAAGTTATATGATATTGCCCTCGACTATGCCGATCTACACGGAGAAGAAACTGTATGGGATCTATACTGCGGGATAGGAACCATTTCCTTATTTCTCGCCCAGAGGGCTAGGCAGGTCTATGGTGTTGAGATTATTCCACAGGCAATCGAGGACGCGAAGAAAAATGCAGCACTAAACGGAATTACCAATGCGCAGTTCTTTGTCGGAGCGGCTGAGGAAGTACTTCCGAAGAAATATCAAGAGGAGAGGATCAAGGCTGATGTGATTGTCGTGGACCCGCCGAGAAAAGGCTGTGATCAGAGCCTTCTGGATACCATCCTGGCAATGGCACCAAAGCGCGTGGTTTATGTATCCTGTGATCCGGCAACCCTGGCAAGGGATCTGAAGTATCTGTGTGAGAAGGATTACTGGCTGGAGAAGGTGAGGGCAGTGGACCAGTTCGGACACAGTGTACATGTGGAGACGGTTGTACTTTTATCCAACAAAAGAAATCAACACTATAATATCTCTGTTAAAGTTAGTGTTGGAGAGGAATATCAAAACCAAAGAAGATAACTTACAAGGATATTCAAGATTACATTAATGAAAAGTATGACTTCTTTGCACATTCTACCTATATTGCAGAAGTGAAAAGAGAATGTGGTTTAGATGTTCACGAGCCATAGTTGAAAATCCTGTTAGAGAATATCATTGTACGGAAGAACGGAAAGAACAGATAAGAGAAGCATTAAAACATTTTGGAATGATATAGCCTTTCGGGGTTATATCATTTCAAAGAGAAAAATTTGAAGTTTCTGTTATGAAAAAGATGTCTATTTAACTTAGATATCTTTTTTTTAGAAAACTATTGAAATAAATTTTAAATTAACTTAGGCTTATTTATGGACGTCCAAATCTAAAGAGAATTTGAAAGGGAGATGTAATTTTATGAATAAAGAAGAATTGCATAATATTGTAGAAGAACAACAACCTAATATATGTCAAATAGTAGCCGTAAAGAACAATGATATCATTTATAATGATACTTGGAATAATTATAAACAAAACGATAATGTTCATATTGCTTCAGTAACAAAAAGTATTATATCTTTGCTTATCGGAATTGCCATTGATAAAGGTATGATAGAAAGTGTTAATCAAAAAGTATTAGATTTTTTCCCGGATTATGTTACAAAAAGGGGAGAAAAAACAATACAAGAAATTTCTTTATACCATTTACTTACAATGACAGCACCATATAAGTATAAGTCAGAGCCTTGGACTAAAGTATGTACAAGCGAAGATTGGACAAAGTCAGTTCTTGATTTACTGGGTGGAAAGAAAGGTATTACAGGAGAATTTAAGTATTCAACATTAGGTATTCATATATTAAGTACAATAATAACAAAAGTAAGTAATATGCCGACATTAGAATTTGCGAATGAATATCTATTTAAGCCACTTGGTATCAAAGAAAGAGAAGCCTATATTGTTAAAAATAAAGAAGAACACATTGGCTTTGTAACATCAAAATTACCTAAAGAAAATGGTTGGTTTTGTGACAATAAAGGAATTGTAACATCAGGATTTGGCTTATGTTTGTCAGCAGAGGATTTAGCAAAGATAGGTCAAATGTGTCTCGGCGAAGGAGTTTTTAACAAGCAAAGAATAGTTTCTTCTAAATGGATAACGCAAATGACGATACCATATCTAAAATGTGATGAAAAATATGCATTTATGCAATATGGTTATTTGTGGTGGATTATAGATGAAGAAAAGAAAATATATTCAGCAATCGGAGATAGTGGAAATGTAATATATGTTAATACTGATAAAAATGTTGTTATATCAGTTACAGCAATATTTAAGCCATTAGTATTAGATAGAGTTCAATTTATACAAAAATATATTGAACCATTTATTACTGAATAAATGGTATCGTTTGCAGATAGTAAAGCCTATCTAATATACATATAAAATTGTATTTAAGTAGTGGTAGTAAATCTCACCGGTCATTACATAGGACTATATTGTCAGCCAATGCTCTTTTTTATAAAAGAAGAAATCACATTAATCATGTGGAACATAACTCTGTAATTTTTACTCAAAATTTCCTTACAGGATATCTGGAAAAGCTTCAGGAATCGATTGTAAGGATCGTACAGCTTTATTGGCCATTTTCAAATATTTTTTCCTTGATAACCAGTTTTATTAAGTCGGGATCAAATTGCTTTCCTGCATTCGTGATTAATTCCTTAATTGCATCTTCATGTGACATGGGCCTGTGATAAGGCCTTTCGCTTGTCATAGCATCATAAGCATCTGCTATGCTCAGTATTCTTGACTGTATCGGAATTTCATTGCCCTTCAGACCCCGTGGGTAACCTGTTCCGTCCCATCGCTCATGGTGAGATAGGATATAATCCGAAATACGGACAAATTCCGGTACGGATTGCGTGATTCTGCTGCCGATTTCCGAATGCCTCTTCATGATTACCCATTCTTCCTCATCCAGTTTCCCTGGTTTGTTCAAAATCGAATCTGGTACTCCTATTTTCCCTATATCGTGCAGTACGCCTAATAGCTCCAATTCCTGCAGCGTGGTTTGTGGCAGATTCATGACCTCTCCTATATGCTTGCTTAGCTGCATTAAACGATTGGCATGCTCTTCTGTTTCATGGCTTCTTTCGAATAATGTTTTTCTAAAAGACTCCAAAATAGAGTATCGATAACTTCTGCTATTCAGTATTTTTTGTGTATACATTACCTCTTCAGCTGTGTTGATTGTTTTTGCAATTTCTTCCCTATCATTTTTTCTGATTGCATACCCTAAAGAAATGGATAATTTAATGCTCATGTATGTTAATTCTGTACATTTTTGGCTTATTAGTTCACAGATGGCTTCTGTTTCTGCTGCATTTGTATTTGGCAGCAGAATGAGGAATTCATCGCCACCCCATCTCGCAACGATATCGGTTGGACGACAAGATTCCGACAGAATTCTAGAAGCCTCTATTAAAAATCTATCTCCTTCGTAATGACCCAAGATATCATTTACCATCTTAAGCCCGTTAATATCTCCTAAAATAATCGAAAGCGGGTAGCTTTCATGCTCTTCGATCAGCCGCATCTGTTCTTCTATATATCTTCGATTATATAATTTTGTCAGACTATCATGATAACTTAAATATAGAACCTCATCCTGCTTAAGCTTCTTTTCTGTTACATCTCGAAATACCATTACGACACCTTGAACAACCCCGTCTTTGTCAAAGATTGGTGCCGCACTATCTTCAATGGCTCTTTTTTCTCCGTTTTTAGAGACGATGATTGAATGGTTTTCCAATTCGACCGTATTCAAATCGTGTAATACTTCATCAATCGGGTTTCTTCCCTTGGCACCTGTAATCTCATTTTCAAGGGTTAATACCTGTGTGATGTCTTTACCCAAAGCATCTTCAGCAGACCAACCGGTGAGTGCTTCTGCAATTGGGTTAATTAATGTGATTTTCTTGAATTGATCTGTAGTGATTACTGCATCACCGATGGCAAGCAGTGTAATCTTTAGCCGCTCCTTTTCATAATATAATTCTTCTTCAGACTGCTTTTTCTTAGTGATATCCTCAAAAACACCAAGAAGTCCAAAAACCTCTCCTTTTACATTTCGTAGAGGTACTTTTGACGTTCTGATCCATCCCTGCTCTCCATTTGCGTAAATGTGCAGTTCTTCAATATTTATTTTTGCAACTCCGCTTTTCATGATTTCAGCATCGTCTGCTCTATACTTTTCCGTTTGTTCAAAGGAAGGTGTATCATAGTCATTTTTACCGACTAATTGTTCGGGCGAACTCTTACCGGCTTCCTTCGCAAAATATTGATTGCAGCCCAAAAAGTTGGAATTCAAATCCTTCCAAAAAATCGGCATCGGAATGGTATCTAATACTTTCTGCAAAAGTTCATTGGCTAATATAAACTCATTCCCGCTTTTATCTGATTGGACTTTGAAACTATGTATGATAATGCAAATGAATATGGAGGTAAGCGGTGTGATGATTCCAGGAACCACGTACATCGTACCGTCCGATAGGACTTTAAGAAGAGTAATAATAGATGAAAAACCGCAAAGTGAAATTGCAGCCCATTGGCTTCTCTTTATAGGTAATAGCGTAATAAGTATCACAATTAATACCTGCACTTGTGATAAGATACCGGCTATCGTATATTTACTAATTTGATAAAAGAATTCTTTTTTCTGTGAAGACATGTATATCATAAATAAACTCAAGACTATATAGCAAATAACAAATAATAACAATTTAAACCAGTATAGGGTTCTCGATTTCTCTAATTTTATACTGTTTCTATTATTCTTCTTTCTGGTTATTCGCATTGTTTCGTTTCCTCCATAAGAAAATCGAGAGACCCGATTCATTAGTTGTTGCACAAACCTTTAGGAACATTATACTATATTTGGATTAAATTTTCAACTGACGCTGTCGAAGTCTGTAACATTATCTTCCCTTATTACAGGATCAGGTTATCCACTCATAAAAGTAAAATCCGACAGTTATATTTCATAAGCAGGCTGCTACTGCACCGACTGTTAAAATGGTCTATAAAGGCAATTATTAACTCTCTGAATTCCTATCAACACATTTTTTTCACGAAGCATGAAATTTCTTGTAGCTTTTTGAGATAATATATACTGTCTGCAGTTAATAAAATGACAGAAGGGAGCTGCAAAGTATGAGTCCGGAGCTACTGGAAATTCTGGCAGGAATGGATATTAAGGAAATGAATACTCAGATGGCACTTCAGTGTGCACCTGTAATCATGGATATCAAGATATCAAATATGCTGATTGTTGATATAGCTGATAAGGAAAAAGTCAAAGATACGTTTTGTGAAACGGCGCTCTCCTTTTATATACTTTATATGTCTGATAGAAAGGCTGTATTTTTGATATACGACAGGGAAAAGCTGGTTGGGTATCTGCGAAAGAGGGAGAATCAAAGACTGCTTCGGATTTTGGGATACCAAGAATATGATTTGGTCATTATACTGATGGAGCTATCGAAAAGATATCAGGGCTATATGCATAAGGTCCGGGAATTTCCCCACGAAATAGGTATAATTCTGGGTTATCCCTTAGAAGATGTTATGGGCTTCATGATCAATCATGGGCGAAATCCGCTTTTTGCCGGCTATTGGAAGGTATATGGCAATCTTAGTGAAAAACTGCATCTATTTGAACAGTATCGAAAGGCAAAGGAGCAGGTGATACTGCTGGTAGCGGAGGGTGTCAGTATCAAGCAGCTCTTATATTCGGGAAATAGATATCCTCAGAAGACGACTGTCAAGGTAAATAAGATGACCTAGCCTATGGCAAGGCTATCATCAGAGACCAGAGGTTTCAGCACATGAAAGAGAAGCAGATACTCTTTTTTTGATCAGGCTGATAAACTCTGTAATGGCAGGTGTAATCCATTTGTTACGATGACAGAATACCTGTCCTTTCATCTGAAGATCAAAGTCGGTTACCGGCAGTATACTTAGAACGCCCTGCTCCAGCTCCTCCCGCAGAGAGAAGGCCGGCAGGACTGACAAGGCTATCCCTATGCCAACAAATTTTTTGATGATTTCCGTGTTGCCTATTTCTAAGAATACCTTCAGATCCATCCCCTTTGCACGAAACTGCTGCTCAAAGATATCGCGATAGCTGCAGATTTTTTCCGTGAGAATAAAGGGTTCTAAAGCCAGATCCGTCAGCTTAAGCATACCGGGTTTTATCAACGGATGGGAGGCAGAGGCTACGATGGAGATGGGACTGGCAAATTCATATTCCCTGATCCATTCCGTGATAAAGAGATCTGTATCAAAGGTCCATAGCAGGTCGATGGCATTGGTATTCAGCATCTGAGCCAGCTCTTCAAATGTTCCGATCCTTATCACCGCCCCAACCCTTGGATAAAGGAGGTGGAATTCTTTCAAAATATCGGGGAGATAAGAGATGCAGAGGGATTCCAAGAGTCCGATTCGAAGTTCTCCCGCAGGCTCAGAGGAAGGAACCAGTGCCAGCTTTGCATTGGCAGCAGCAGTATCAATCTCTAGGGCATACTTCAGAAACTTCTTCCCGTCCTCTGTAAGCTGTACGGTTTTGCCTATACGGTCAAAGAGCCTGACCTGAAGCTCAGCTTCAAGCTGCTTGACCTGCATTGTTACATTAGACTGGGAGTAGCCAAGTTCCCGGGCGGCCTTTGAAAAGCTTCCAAGCTTTACAATCCTAATAAAGGACACTATATTTCTGATCTCCATGAGAACACCACCTATCAAAATTATTGAACATAGATATAAAATACATTAATTTTACTAATACTTATCAGAATGATACAATAAAGCCATCCTAAATACAACCATTATTTTGCAGAGGAGGAATTAAGATGGCAAAGATAATCAGGATTGGATTTCTCGGGCTCGGAGTTGTTGGTGCCAGACTGCTCACCATCCTACAGGAGAATAGTCAGAGGCTGCTTAGGGAATACGATATGGAAATTATTCCACAGGCCATCCTGGTCAGAGATAAGTGTAAGGCAAGGTCAGCAGATATCACCGGTCTGAAGCTGACGACGGATGAAAACGAGCTGATCGATGACGAACGTATCAGTATCCTGGTAGAGTGTATGGGGGGAGCGGGAGCAGAGCGAACCAGAGATATCCTGCTTCGAGCCCTTGGGAAAGGGAAACATATTGTATTATCCAGCAAGAAGTGTTTGGCCTGTAATCTTGCTGAGCTTTCTGAAGCAGCAGAACGTAACGGTTGCCAGCTGCGTTACGACGCCACCGTAGGAGGTGGAATTCCCATCTGCAGTTCGCTGCGTAATATGGCAAAGGGCGAAGAAGTTACCGGAATCTATGGGATACTGAATTCGACTACGAATTATATTCTATCGATGGCAAGCGACAAAGGAACACCCTATACAGAGGCAGTGGAGGATGCAAAGAGGAAGGGGTATACGGAAAATGATCCCTCAGAGGATATTGATGGCTGGGATGCCGCTTATAAGCTGGTAATTCTGATGAATCTGGGAATGAAGCTTTCCTGTGCACTGGAGAAGATTAAGCCGGAACCTCTGAAACACAGATTGACTGAGAGCATCGGAAAGCAGGAACAGAAGAATGCTGTCATGAAGCAGATTGCCTGTGCCAGGAAGAATCAGGATGGCTCTGTCTCCTATTACGTGGGACCCTGTATGGTAGGAGCAGATAAGCTGCTCGCAAGAGTAAGCGGTAATAATAACATGATTATTGTGGAGAGTCGTGAAAGCGGTATCAGGGCCTTCTACGGACAGGGTTCGGGCTCAGGACCTACCGCCTCCGTCATGTTTGACGATCTGTTGGATGTGGTGCATAATCCTAAAAAACAAGGGAGCGCCATTCGTTGTAACCGGGTTCATAGGCTAAAGGCTGCAGAGCAATTCATTATATAGTGACCTTTAGCTGAGAAACAATCAAGATATGACAAAAAAGGAAGGCTCCAACCTCTGATTATTATGAAGTGGAGCCTTTCGCTAGTTTATAGATTATGGATAATTCTGTAGAGTAGTTGGATACCTTCCTCTATTCTCGAGGGCTGAAGGTGCCCATAGCCAAGTAAGAGCTTATTCTGATGCAGCCCCTTCAGGATGCTGTGGTGCTCCACAGAGGCTACTCTCAGACCCGCCTGACGGCAGCGCCTGAAGAAGTCGTCATCAAAGCTTTGGTCTTCAAATTCAACTGCAAGATGCAGACCGGCACTGTCACCCCAGACACTCCAGGTATCACCGAAGGCTTCCTTCAGTGCTATCAGGAGAACAGCCCGTCTTTCCCCATAGAGCCTCCTCATCCTGCGTATATGGTGGTCGAATTTGCGGGTCTTTAAGAATTCTGATAAAGCAGCCTGCTCGAAGGGGGGATTTTGGACATCCAGATGGGTACGCAGATTCATCCATCGGGGATGCAGCTTCTTAGGTAGGAGGACATAGCCGATTCGAATCGCAGGAAACAGTACCTTACTGAAGGTGCCGATATAGATTACCTGCTGAGGATCCATGGCATATAAAGGCGATACCGGTTCACCGGCATAACGGAATTCACTGTCATAATCATCCTCCAGCAAGAAGATATCATGTTCTCTCGCATAGCGAATCAGCTCTGCCCGCCTTTTTGCCGGAAGTATGCCTCCCAGCGGAAACTGATGGGAGGGTGTTACATAAACGGCCTGAGCATTCAACCCCTTTAAGAGCTCGGTTTGAATTCCCTTCCGATCTGCCGGAATTGGCAGGAGGTCACAGCCCGCAGTCAGAAAGGTCTCCATCAAGCCTTTGTTACAGGGATCTTCCAGTGCAACCTGCTTACCGGATAACTCAAGTAATCCTGCAATCAGATGGATTGCCTGTGTTGCTCCGGTCGTAATAAAGATATCATCGACATTTACGAAAAGTCCCTTGCTTCTGGCAAGCCAGGCTGCGATTTCGGTTCGAAGGGATAAAAGCCCATTAGGACCGGTGTAGCTTAGCTGCTCTTTAGGAAGCTCCTCTGCAGCCTTTGACATCAGTTGCCGCCAGAGATAATAGGGAAAGCTGTCAAGATCCGGACGACCGGTATGAAAGTCCGCTTTAATCGGTATCGGTTGTTTTACGGCAGGTACCGGGACGGGTTGCGCCAGTCTTTTAAGGCATAGACCGGCGGCAACTCTGGTGGGAGCCCCCTGACGACTGATGACATAGCCCTCAGTAATCAGCATATCATAGGCTTCACTGACTGTATTGCGGGAAACCCGGAGCTGTCCAGCCAACTCACGGGTGGAGGGCAATACCTCACCGGCAGCCATACTGCCATTCAATATCTGCTCCCGAAGAGTCTGATAAAGCTGGCGCTTCATCGGGAGCTTATTATCTCTAAGTAATTGGATGTTCTTCATTTCCTTTCCCCACTTCAATATAATGATCAGAGCAATTAGTATCAATACAGAAGGATATGGACTGGCACTGTACAACCCATGCCATACTGGAACTTTACCGGACCAGTTCTTTCGCTATAATTATATCATATTGCTCTAGAGCAATACAAACAAATTGGTAAGGGGAAATCGTAATGGAGAAAATGAAAGGAATGTTATTTCTATTTGGGGCATTTGCCTTAGCCGGAACATCCGTTATCTCTGCAAGACCGGTTATCGGAAAGCTTGGGAACTTTACCATTGCCGCAGTTAGTCTGCTCTTTGCACTCCTGTGCCTGATACCTGTTGTGGGAAAAAAGCTGTATATCATCAGACAGATGAAGCTTGTTGACTGGCTCTACCTAAGTATTCAGGCAGTGTTTGGGATATTTTTATTTCGTATGTTTTTGTTGCTCGGCTTACGTCACACCTCCTCGGCTGAGGCAGGTATTCTGACCGGAGCAACCCCTGCGGTGACAACCTTATTGGCTAAATATCTATTGGGAGAGAGGTTAAGCCGAAGAAAATGGATCGGTATTTTTTGCACAGTGACCGGTATTATTATTGTCCAGGGACTGTTTCTGGCCGGTAATCGATTTATTCCTGAACACATTCTTGGAAATTTTCTGATTCTGTGTGCCTGCTTCAGTGAATCAAGCTTCAATATCTGCTCTCGGGCTCTTGCGGTCAAAGCACAGGCAGGACAGGGGGTATCTCTGCCTCCGATGCTGCAGACTATGCTGGTATCAGGAATTGCCATGCTGCTCTGCCTAATTCCCGCTGTCTTTGAACAGCCAATCAATAGATTATCGGAAATTGGTGTTAGGGAATGGCTCGCATTGTTATGGTATGGGGTATTCATTACTGCAGTGGCCTTTATCTTCTGGTATGCGGGAAACAGTCGCTGCAATGCTACCACAGCTGCAGCCTTCTCCGGGATGATGCCTTTTACAGCTTTGATCCTGTCCGTTCTGTTACTTAAGGAACCTGCCGGGTTACAGCAATGGGCAGGAGGAATTCTCATTATATCGGGAATGGTTTTCATCGGGACTGATAGGAATTAAATACGACTAACGGTTGATAAGGAGGAGATAATAGGATAAAATGGTGGATAGAAACCCTCCATTATATCACCATACTTTATTTCTATGTTAAAATAAGATAAGTAATAACCTATGATTGTTCCACAATACAGGAAGGGAGGATACTATGGAGAAGACCTATAAGACCGCACAGGTGGCAGACATGATGGGAATACATCCTAATACAGTGCGTCTTTATGAGACCTTGGGGCTGATATCTGCACCGATCCGAATGCCGAACGGATATCGTGTATTTACCGATCTTCATGTTGATCAATTCAGACTTGCAAGAACAGCATTTCAGGTGGAGGTATTGCAGAACGGTCTTAGGAAGAAGATGATATCCATCATCAAATTATCTGCAGGTCGTGAGTTCGATAAGGCCATTCTGCTTACACAAAGCTATATTAAGCAGATTCAGACAGAGCAAAGCAATGCTGAGGAAGCAATCAGGATGGTGGAACAGCTGCTGACTGACACAGCGAAGGAGGACGAGACAAATTTGCTGACCTATAGAAGAAGCATGGACCAGACCAATGATATGAGGGTCATGAAACGTCAGGAGGTATCGGATTATCTTGGAATTAGTATGGATACACTGCGGAACTGGGAGATGAATGGTCTTTTGGAGGTTAAGAGAAAAAGAAACGGATACCGCATCTATACAGAGAGCGATATCAAGAGACTGAAGATTATTCGATCCCTGCGATGTGCCAACTACTCACTGTCTGCAATCCTGCGTATGATGAATGCACTGACCGTGGGTGAGCCGGTTGATTTAAGAAAGACGATTAATACCCCGCAGGAGGATGAAACCATCGTAACCGCATGTGATAGATTGCTTACCTCACTGGAGGTTGCTAAGGAGAATGCACAGTATATGCAAAAGCAGCTGCAATCCATGGCAGAAAAATATTCATAACCCTACACTTTAACACCAGACCTTGTTCTGGTGTTATTCTTTTATCCATAAGCCGGCTGCCGGGGGTAACCGGCTAAACAGGTGATTGCTTTTTGGGTCACCATGAATAAAGTAAAGGAGGATTATGTGATGGAAACAATCAGGATTGATGGGCTCTGGAAGTCCTATGGATGCGTTTGTGCAGTCAAGGGAGTCAGCCTAAACGTGAATCGCGGAGAGGTACTGGGATTATTAGGTGCCAATGGTGCCGGTAAAAGTACCCTGATCGAATGTGTGCTCGGAACCAGAAAACCGGATCGGGGTATAGTATCGATACTCGGAATGGATCCTAAGAAGGACAGGAGTAAACTTTTTGAAAGAGTCGCTGTTCAGTTCCAGGAATCAAACTATCAGGAGAAAATTACAGTAGAGGAGCTTTGCCGGTTAACGCATGCTTTATATCAAAATCCAAGGGATTACTCTGAACTGCTGAGGCGATTCGGAATTGCCGAACAGCAAAAAAAACAGGTCAGCGAACTCTCCGGTGGGCAGAGACAGAGGCTCTTTATTGTATTAGCCCTGATCCCGGACCCTGAGGTGGTTTTCCTAGATGAATTGACCACCGGTCTGGATACCAGGGCAAGAAAGGAGGTATGGAAGTGTCTTTCTGAGCTGAAGGGACACGGCCTGACGATCTTTCTAACCTCACATTTTATGGACGAGGTTGAGGCACTGTGCGATAGAATTTGTATTCTGAAAAGAGGAGAATCTGTATTTCTGGGTACAATCCAGGAAGCCAAGGAAAAGAGTAATTGTCCTAAATTTGAAGATGCCTATTTTTGGTTTAGCGATGAGGAGGAGAAAGATGATGAGAGCATTTAGAACGATGTTTGTGACAGAGATGAAGCTGGTCATCCGAGGCATGGATATGGTAATTTTCGGTATTATTATGCCGCTTGCGGTCATGGTCATATTAGGAATTGTGTATGGAGAAAAGCCCGCCTTCGAGGGAGCCGACTATAGCTTTTTCAGTCAATCCTTTGGTGCGTTTACGGCAATAGCCATCTGCGCCTGTGGAGTTATGGGATTGCCTCTGATTGTAGCTGATTACCGTAACAGAAAAATATTAAAGAGGTACAAGGTTACCCCGGTGAGTCCGTTGTTGCTGCTGTTTGTACATGTCATGGTATACACTGTAATCTCCCTGATCTCCCTGGTATTGTTATTCCTGTGCGGCAGGATATTCTTCGGACTGCAATTAATGGGAAAATGGTATCTCTTTCTCGGGGCGTATCTACTTGTTCTGTTGTCCATGTTCAGCCTGGGAATGCTGGTAGGAGCGGTATCACCAAACATTAAGACCTCCAACCTGCTCTGTAGCCTCCTGTATTTTCCGATGCTGATTTTTTCCGGGACGACTCTGCCTTATGAGATAATGCCGAAGGGGTTACAGCTGGTAGCGGATGTCATGCCTCTGACACAGGGAATTAAGCTTCTGAAAGCCGCATCGCTTGGATTACCGGCAGGAGATGTCCGGCTTCCGCTTCTGGTCATGTTTGGCCTGGCAGCAGTCTGTATTGCAGCCGCCATCCGCTTCTTCCGCTGGGAATAAGCGATACGGCAGATATCCTTGGTAAATTAATATTTGCTACTCTTTTGCTTCATGAGATACAAATCATAATTTCATGCATACTATTTACATTATTTAAGAAAAATATCAATGGTACCCGGTATAATATGCGTGGCATATCATAATTTGCAGTATTAAGGCCATCCTTTTGCACATTTTCACTTGACTTTAGCAGAAGAAATGATAGAATTAATATAATTATTTAGAAAAAACATATTTTATATCATGGCTGTGATAAGGAGCAGTAAAAGAAACCAGTCTTTCAGAGAGCCGCTGGCAGGTGAGAAGTGGCAGATAAGGACTTTGAACTCGCCTTGGAGCTCTCTGTTGAATCAGTAGTAGGCAGAGCGGGTACTCCCGTTACAGAGATAATGAGTACATGGCTAAGACAAGTCGTGGATTAGAGTGGTACCGCGGAAAGAGTTCATTATTAGGACCTCTTCGTCTCTAAGTAATGAGACGAAGAGGTTTTTTGATTCTTTAGCAATTAAGAAAATACAAGGAGGAAGCAATCATAATGAGTGAGTATTATATGCCAAAGAAAGTGGAGAAGAAATGGCAGGAAATCTGGGAGAAGGAACAGGCGTTCAAGGTAGGAGACGATAAATCCAAACCGAAGTTTTTCGCACTTGTGGAATTTCCTTATCCGTCAGGACAGGGTCTTCATGTAGGTCATCCGAGACCATATACGGCCCTTGATATCATTGCAAGAAAGAGAAGGCTGGAGGGCTACAACGTATTATACCCGATGGGCTGGGATGCCTTCGGACTTCCTACAGAGAACTATGCAATCAAAAACCATATTCATCCGAAGATCGTAACCCGGAAGAACATTGAGCATTTCACGGAGCAGCTGAAGGCCCTGGGCTATTCCTTTGATTGGGATAGGGAGATCAATACGACTGATCCGAATTATTATAAATGGACCCAATGGATTTTTCTACAGCTATTTAAAAAGGGGCTTGCATATAAGAGCGAGATGCCGATTAACTGGTGTACCTCCTGTAAGGTGGGACTTGCGAACGAGGAGGTCGTCGGCGGAGTTTGTGAACGCTGTGGGGGCGAGGTTGTCCGTAAGGTTAAGAGCCAGTGGATGTTAAAAATTACGGAATATGCAGATAAGCTGATTGATGACCTCGAGCTGGTGGACTATATCGAGAAGATTAAGGTTTCCCAGGTTAACTGGATTGGTCGTTCCGTCGGCGCAGAGGTGGACTTTAGGATTGCCGGTAAGGACGAGAATTTACGGATATTTACCACCAGACCGGATACCTTATTCGGTGCAACCTATATGGTTATCTCACCGGAGCATCCGCTGATCGAAAAATATAAAGCTGAAATTAAGAATTATGAAGCTCTGGCAGAATATCGTGAGCAGGCTGCGAAGAAGTCTGACTTTGAGAGAACGGAGCTGGTAAAGGATAAGACCGGTGTACAGATAGATGGTCTTGTGGCAATTAATCCGGTGAATGGTAAGGAGATCCCGATCTGGATTTCTGACTACGTTCTCATGACCTATGGTACCGGTGCAATCATGGCGGTTCCCGGACATGATGAGAGAGACTGGGATTTTGCCAGGAAGTTTAACCTGCCGATTATCGAGGTTGTTGCCGGAGGAGATGTTTTGGAGGCTGCCTACACCAATACGAGTACCGGTAAATTAGTGAATTCCGATTTCTTAAATGGCATGGAGGTGGCGGATGCCAAAGCAGAGATTTTAGACTGGCTGGTGCAGAAGGGCATCGGAGCTAAAAAAGTAAACTTCAAGCTGAGGGACTGGGTATTTTCCCGTCAGAGATACTGGGGTGAACCTATTCCGTTGGTTTATTGCGATCAATGCGGTTATGTACCGCTTCCCGAGAGCGAGCTGCCTTTAATGCTTCCCGAAGTGGAGAGCTATGAACCGACAGATAACGGTGAGTCACCGCTTGCTGCCATGACGGATTGGGTAGAGACAACCTGTCCCTGTTGCGGCGGGAAGGCGCACAGGGAGACGGATACCATGCCTCAATGGGCAGGCTCCTCCTGGTACTACTTGAGATATATCGATCCCCATAACCAGAATGCATTTGCAGATAAGAAGGAGCTGAATTACTGGCTGCCCGTTGACTGGTACAACGGTGGTATGGAGCATACAACACTCCACCTTCTGTATTCCCGTTTCTGGCATAAGTTCCTGTATGATCAGGGACTTGTCAATACGCCTGAGCCTTATAAGAAGAGAACCTCCCATGGTATGATCCTCGGTGAGAACAATGAGAAGATGTCGAAATCCAGAGGAAATGTCGTGAATCCGGATGATATCATAAATGAATTCGGTGCAGATACCCTGCGTACCTATGAGATGTTCATCGGAGCCTTTGACTTAAGCGCTGCTTGGTCCAACGAAGGAGTGAAGGGCTGCCGCCGCTTCATGGAGCGGGTATGGAAGCTGAAGGATATGCTGACTGAGGAAGAGGGTTATTCACAGGCATTGGAGACTAAGCTGCATCAGACCATCAAGAAGGTAAGCTTGGACTTCGAAGCCATGAAATTCAATACTGCGATTGCTGCAATGATGTCCCTGGTCAATGAGTTCTATAAACAGAACTCCGTAACCAGAGGCGAATTTAAGACGCTGCTCTTATTATTGAATCCGGTAGCACCACATATGACGGAGGAACTCTGGGAACTAATCGGCGCACAGGGAAGAATTTATCAGCAGACATGGCCGGTCTATGATGAGAAGAAGACCATAGAGGATACTGTAGAAATTGCAGTTCAGATCAATGGTAAAGTGAAAGCAAATATGAATATTGCATTGGACGAACAACAGGATTCGGTTCAGGCCAGAGCTATGGAGCTGGCTTCCATCCAGGCCGCTCTGAACGATAAAACTGTAGTCAAGGTGATTTACGTACCCGGAAGAATCTTAAATATTGTTGTGAAATAGTAATATAGGATAAGCTGTTTTATAAGGGTGCTGCATGATACGTAGTATGATGCAGCACCCTTATTACGGACTAAGCAATTACAGGGTCGCAGACCCCTCCTGCTCCTTTATCGGATAGGAGAGGTTGCGTCCCGACTACTGTAATTTTCTGCATAAGAAGATGCCGACATCCTTGGTGACAGATAATTTCAGTCACAGCGGTAATACCGGTTCAAAGGTATTTATTGTGATTGTATCACTGAAAAGATATTAGACAGCATAGCTATAATTATGGTAATATAATAACGATAAAATCAGAGGAAGGGCTGATCGATTTACTGGCTTAGAATCTGATGGAGCTGAGATAGGAATAGTATAGCTTTGATTACGGAAAGGATAATACTTCATATGAAGAACGTGGTTATCATAGGAGTTTCCGGAGGATCAGCCTCCGGTAAGACAACTGTTGCGAATCGTATCAAAAATGCATTTACAGACAGTGTGGAGCTGTTGAGTCATGATTTTTATTATCTCCCCCATGACGAGCTGACGTTGGAGGAACGGAAGAACTTAAATTATGACCATCCGAATGCCTTTGATACCAGTAAGCTGATTGAAGATATCATGAAATTAAAGCAATATATCACGATTGAACGACCAGTTTATTCCTATACCATTCATAACCGTCTTCCTGAGACAGTAAAGGTGAATCCGGCAAAGGTGATTATTGTCGAGGGCTTTATGATTTTCGAGAATACAGAGCTTCGGGAGCTTCTGGATATCAAGGTGTTTGTGGACACAGATGCCGATGAGCGCCTGATCAGACGTATCGTACGGGACGTGAATGAACGCGGAAGAAGTCTGGAATCGGTAGTTAATCAATATATCAATACTGTGAAGCCGATGCACGAGCTTTTTGTGGAACCCTATAAAAAATATGCGGATGTCATTATTCCCAGAGGGGGTAAAAACGATGTTGCCATGGAGATGCTGATTCACAGAATTAAAGCAATTCTGAATGAAGAATAAAAAGATTATTAATTTAAAGGAGGTGGGCTGGGGCTGCGTTAGCGGCACACGTCAGGCGATAGACAATAGAAATAAAAGGATCATTAGTTTATTCTTTACCTATCCAATCGAATGCGGATATGAGATAATACGATTGACCGGTCAATTTCGAAGGAAAGGGGATGGTTGTTTTGATAATCGAATTAGAGGTGTTTGATTTATAATACCCTGGAATAGGCGGTGAGCTTGCTCACCGCCTATTTTATCCGTAAGCTTAACTTAAGAATTATTAGGATTGCTTTGCACAGTAAATGGATGGTAAAATAGGATGATAGGAGAAAGTCCGGGAGGGAAGCCTGCAATAAGAAATCAGGTAACTCTTAGATAAATCATTTTAATGGATGGCAACAGAGATTGATTTAACAAAAAGAAAGGTGTGGGAACGGTACATGTTAATTGAAATGTTAAAAGCGCTGATTATTGGTGTCATTGAGGGTATTACCGAATGGCTGCCCATCAGCAGTACAGGGCATATGATTCTAGCGGAGGAATTCATTAAGATGAATGCATCCGATGAATTTATGGAGATGTTCAGGGTGGTAATTCAGCTGGGAGCAATTCTGGCTGTAGTAATTATGTATTTTCATAAGCTGAATCCGTTAGATCCAAGTAAATCAAAGCAGGAAAAGCTTGCAACCATGAGCATCTGGTATAAGGTATTGGTTGGCTGCGTACCGGCAGGTATTATAGGGGTATTATTAAATGACTGGATCGATGCACATTTTTATAACTATATCACCGTCGCGGTGGCGCTGATTATCTATGGTATCCTGTTTATTGTAGTCGAGAACCGTAACAAGGGAAGAGTGGCAAGAGTGGAGAGCTTTGACCAGCTGACCTATCAGACAGCGTTGCTCATTGGCGTATTCCAGCTGCTGGCATTAATTCCGGGAACCTCCCGTTCGGGAGCGACCATCCTTGCAGCTATATTACTGGGAACCTCCAGATACATAGCTGCGGAATATTCTTTTTTTCTTTCAATTCCGATTATGTTTGGTGCCAGTGCGATCAAGCTGGTAAAATTCGGCTTCCATTTTACTAATACAGAGCTGGCGGTTCTGGTTGTGGGAATGGGGACTGCATTTATCGTATCCGTATTGGCAATCCGATTCCTGATGAGTTATATCAAAAAAAACGATTTCAAGGCATTTGGCTGGTATCGTATTATACTCGGTATAATTGTTGTCGGATATTTTATGATTGCAGGATAGAAGCTGCGGCGATAGAAAGGTATTCTTAGTGATATAAGAAGGGAGTACTGAGGGTCACCTCATACTCCCTTTTTTTATTTGGAAAAAGAATCCCTAAAAGCCCTTCTCTTATTTTTCTGACCTGTGTTTTTCATGCTTGCTTTCATGAACACCGAGCACTTGTCCGTTCACCATACCGACATCGGCATTATCCTTAGGCTCCATTTTGCGTAGTTCGGGATTGCTTTTTTCTCTGTCGCGTCTTCGGTTTTTGTTATTATCCATAGTCAGTTATCCTTTCTTTGGCATATGATCTATTCTGTCAGCATCATAGATAGTATGGACCAATGACAAAAATTTATAACTATATTACAATTAATCCTGATAAATTTAGAATTTTCTGCTAATTTCTGATATGTACATTTAAAATAATCTATTATATAATTGCAGATATGTTTTATCTGTCCGCAGGAAGCGGACAGTCCTTGTAAGTGAATAACAATGGGGTTTTTACTGAGGAGAGTTATATGAGAGATATGAAGGAACAAATCAATGGGATAACTCAAGGAGTCATCTGGAAACAGCTTTTGATCTTTTTCTTCCCGTTGCTACTAGGAACCTTTTTTCAGCAATTATATAATACAGTGGATGCGATAATTGTAGGAAGATATGCTGGTAAGGAAGCACTTTCCGCGGTTGGGGGTGCAACAGGAACCCTGATTAACGTGTTTGTGGGCTTTTTTGTCGGTATCTCTACAGGCGCGACAGTCATCATATCCCAATTTTATGGCGGGGGCAATAAAGAAGACGTTCGTAAAGCGGTACATACGGCAATTGCTATGGCAATCGTGGGAGGAACAGCAATTACAATTATCGGTTTTATCGGAGCACCTCTTGCCCTTCGGTGGATGGGTACCCCGGAGGATATCATGCACCAATCTGTGATTTTTATCAGAATTATCTTCTGCGGAATGATAGCCAACCTAATCTATAATGTCGGGGCAGGAATACTCCGTGCGATTGGGGATTCAAAACGTCCATTATATATTCTGATGATATGCATCGGCATCAATATTGCTCTGGATTTTATCTTTGTGATCGGATTTCATTGGAATGTTGCCGGTGTCGGTGGTGCTACAGTGTTTTCCCAGATATTAGCTGCCTGTATGGTATGTGTCAGGCTGATGAAGACGGAGGACTGTTATCAGTTGAGATTAAAGAATATCGGCTTCCATAAGGGAATGCTACCCAGAATTATTCAAATTGGGCTTCCTGCCGGTCTTCAGTCTCTGATGTACACTTCCTCCAATGTCATTATTCAGGCAAATATGAACAGCTTCGGAACGAATACGATTGCAGCCTGGACTGCATACGGAAAGATAGACGGTATATTTTGGATGACAATCAATTCCTTTGGTATTGCTATCACAACCTTTGTGGGACAAAATTTTGGAGCTGGCTTCTATGATAGAGTACGAAGAGGGGTGAAGGTATGTCTTAGGCTTGCTTTATCCGTCTCCATTGGTATAATGATAGTGCTTTATTTTGGCGGAACCTATATTTATGGCTTATTTACCACAGATGTACAGGTGGTCGAAAAGGGTATGGAGATACTTAGGTTTTTGGTACCTGTCTTCTGGATCTATGTATTTATCGAGATTTTTTCCGGTTCACTAAGAGGCATGGGGAATTCCTTCCTGCCAATGATTATTACCAGTCTCGGGGTGTGCGTGCTGCGTGTAATCTGGTTGTTTACTGCAGTACCGATCTGGCCTAGTATTCGGACGGTCATTATAAGCTATCCGATGACCTGGTCTGTAACCTCGCTCCTTTTCATCTTCTACTATCGCTATTATGTGAAAAAGAACAGAATAGGTGAGAGCAGAAAGGCTGTATGATTTTTAAGTAGAACTCACAATAATCTGTAAGAATGGAGATTACTATGCGAAATATCAAGCTGACAATCGAATATGACGGCAGCCGTTATGCCGGGTGGCAGAGACTGGGTAAGGGAGAATCGGAAAATACCATAGAGAATAAGCTTCTGGAGATCCTACATAAGATGACAGGAGGGACAGTAGAATTGAACTGCGGCTGTCGTACCGAAGCGGGTGTCCATGCATATGGGCAGGCGGTTAATTTTAAGACAGAATCTATGATGAAGCTTTATGAGATTAAGAATTACTTTAATCGTTACCTGCCTATGGATATAGCAGTCATTTCTGCTGAGGAGATGCCAGAGCGTTTTCATGCCTCTCTGAATGTAAAAGCCCAGACCTATCTCTACCGTATTGCCATCGGAGACGTACCGAGTGTATTTGATAGGAAATACACTTATTATAGCTTTAAGAAGCCTGATGTAGAGCTGATGAAGACCGCGGCAGAACAATTAGTGGGAAGCCATGATTTTAAGGGCTTTACTACTGCAAAAAAGAACAAATCCACCCTACGTACCATTCAATACATAGATATTTATCAGGATCCGAAGGAAATACAGATTACAATTAAGGCCAATGATTTTCTGCACAATATGGCAAGGATACTGGTTGGTACTCTGCTGGAAATAGGCTTGGGGCAGCGAAAGCCGGAGGAGTTGAAGAAAATCCTTGAGACTGGTTCTGAGCTGACAGCAGCCGCCCCCGCCAATGCACAGGGCTTATTCCTTCAGGAGATAGAATATTAATTAGGGATAATAAAATCATGAAAGTAGTGTGCATAGCTGAATAAATAAATTGCATAAATGGGTATAAATTAATAGAAATTCTTGTATTCTGAGGACAAAATTTAATGAACAGGCTGTGTTCTAAAGTAATATACAGAAAGCTGTACTGAGGGATATTGAGAAATGATTTAATTAAGTGATAGGAAGAAGTTAATAGAATCGTAGTATCAATTTACGTTTATTTGCCCGTTGACAAAGGTTTAAATTTATGTTAGTATTCCTAAAAAGGAACACCAAAGAAGTATCAAAGGAGATTCAAAGGGTAAACAAAAAGAAGGTTAATAAATGGGAGGGAATAAGAACATGGACGAGAATAATATCTATAAACTAAGCCTGTTCGGATTGACTAGGCAGGAGGCTGTCATCTATATCACTCTGCTGTCGCATCATTATATGACCGGATATGAGATAGCTAAAATTACCGGGATATCCAAATCCAACACCTACAGCTCGCTGACAAGTCTTGTCAGCAAGGGAGCTGCCTATACTACGACGGAGGAGGCAACCAAGTATCTTGCAGTCGGGATAGAGGAGTTTTGCAAAAATAGGATTAAGGTATTGGAGGAAGCCAAGAGGGAGCTATCCAATATTGTATTTACCAATATCAATACAGAGGGCTATATTACTATCAGCGGGAAACAAAATATCTATAATAAGCTCCGGACGATGCTGGAAAAATCACAGCAGAGGGTATATCTTTCTCTGAATGCGGAGCTGATGATGCGTTTTGAAGCAGAGCTTAAGGAGCTGCTGGGTCGAGGCATCAAGATAGTCCTCCTTACGGATAAAAAACTGGAGCTCCCCGGGGCTATAATTTATTATTCGGACAGGATTGATGACAAGATCAGAGTGATCGTAGATTCTAAGGAGGTATTGAGCGGACACCCTGAGAAGAACTGTCTCTATTCTAAGAATGAGAATTTATTTACAATTTTTAAGGATATGCTGACCAATGAGATTGAGCTTATAAAACTAAAGGGAGGTGCTTAAGTTGAGCATGGAATTTGAATTAACCAGACAACAGATTGAGGAGCTGGCAAAACAGTATGGAACACCACTCTATCTATATGATGAGAGGACCTTACGTACCCGATGCAGGGAGATGAAGCAACTGGTAAGCTATCCTCACTTTATGCCGAATTATTCAGCGAAAGCAAATTCAAATATCGAGCTATTAAAAATCATACGAAGCGAAGGCTTCTATGTGGATGCCATGTCTCCCGGGGAGATTGTTCAGGAGCTGGAAGCCGGATTTACTCCGGAGGAGATTTTATTTGTCTGTAATAATGTTTCGGTGGAGGAATTAACCTTTGCCATGGAACGAGGCATTACCATAAGTGTGGATTCCTTATCCCAGCTGGAGCTCTTCGGAAGGATTTTTTCCGGAGAACAGGTTGCAGTAAGATTGAATCCGGGAATCGGCACCGGTCATCATAAAAAGGTGATCACAGGGGGAAAGAGTAAGTTCGGAATTATGCTCTCGGAGCTTGATGAGATCAAAAGAATAGCTGCTCTGTATAAGCTGCATATTGTAGGGCTTAACATGCACATCGGATCACTTTTTCTGGAAGGCTCAACCTATCTGCAAGCAGGTACTGAGCTACTTAAAGCAGCCAAGGAATTTACTGAGCTTAAGTTTATCGATCTGGGCGGTGGGTTCGGTGTACCCTATCATGGAGAGGACAGATTGGATCTGGAGAGGATGTCTGAGGGTCTGGATAGACTGATCGGAGAGTTCCTGGAGGATTACCCGAATAAGGAGTTAAAATTTATAATTGAGCCTGGAAGATATGTGGTTGCGGAATGCGGGCTTCTGATCGGTAAAGTGAACAGTATCAAGGTGAATTACGGTGAAAAATATGTGGGAACCGATATCGGCCTGAATGTGCTTATGCGTCCTGTGCTGTACGATGCGTATCATGAGATTATCGTGTATCATGAATCCGTGGAGGAGGAAGTGGTTACCATTGTCGGTAATATATGTGAGCCCGGCGATATCATCGCAAAGGACCGTTTGCTACCCAGCATGGCAGAGGGAGATTACATCGGTGTGAAGAATGCAGGTGCCTATGGTTATTCCATGAGCTCCAACTATAATGCAAGGCTTAGACCTGCAGAGGTTCTGCTAGGAGCTGACCAAAGCATACGTCTAATAAGAAAGAGAGAGACCTTAGGGGAGCTGGCCAGACAGCTTTGAGCCTCAGGGATTTCGGATGGAAAACTTCGTACTTTCATATGCAGAAAATACAGGTTGAATCAACAAGATGATACTCCTGTTTACGAAATGACAAGACAGCCTGAGTATGATACCAATAACCTATTCTGCTATAGGTTATTGGTATCATACTCAGGCTGTTGTTTCAGCATTCTATGAAATACTAGATTGCACTGTCTCCATGTTCTTTGGTTCGAATACGAATACAGTCAATTACGTCGACAATAAAGATCTTACCATCGCCTAACTCACCGGTGCCGACAGTATCAATGATGGCATTTACTACCTCATCAACTCTTTCGTCAGGAACTACAATCTTTACTTCTATTTTGGGAAGAGTGTTTAATATAATTTCATTTCCGCGTACATATTCGGTAAAGCCGTATTGCTTGCCGCAGCCGAGTACCTGGTTAATGGTGAGGCCGTTGACCTTGATCCGCAGCATTTCTGATTTTAAAGCCTCCAATGCTTCCGGTCTGATAATTGCTTCGATTTTTTTCATGTCTTCATCAATCCTTTCTAATTAATCCAAACCGTTAAATGCAGGGTAGGCCATCTCTCCATGTTCGGCAATATCAAGTCCCTGTGCTTCGCTCTTGGTCTCCACGCGGATACGCATGAATATTTTCATAATTGTAAGTATAAGGAAGGTAGCAACTGCTGCAAGTACAATTGTTAATACAATACTGATGATTTGAGCAACAAACAGGTGGGTATCTCCGAAAAACAGGCCATCCCACTGTGCTGCAGAATTGATGGATTTCTGAGTAAATATACCGGTAGCAATACCGCCCCAGATACCGCCGACGCCGTGACATCCAAAAGCATCCAACGCATCATCATATTTAAAAATGGACTTTATTTTGGTCATTGTAAAATAGCAGATTGGACTTACTAAAGCACCAATAATAATGGAGGCCCAAATAGGTACAAAGCCTGCACCGGGAGTAATAGCAACAAGTCCGACGACAGCCCCGGTAGCAGCTCCAAGTGCTGTGGATTTTTTATGAATCAGCTTCTCAACGAGCATCCAGGATAGTAAGGCTGCTGCTGCAGAGGTATTTGTGGTTAAGAGGGCATGGACAGCAAGGCCATCCGATGCAAGGGCACTACCACCGTTAAATCCGAACCACCCAAACCATAGAAGACCCGCACCTAACACAACATAAGGTATATTATGAGGCTTGTAGGAGACAATTCCGTACTCTCTTCTCTTTCCAAGAAGGATACTAGCAACAAGACCGGATACACCGGAACTGATGTGTACAACATTTCCTCCGGCAAAATCTACACTTCCCAGGGACCGAATGAAGCCTCCATCACCCCATACCATATGCGCCAGAGGATAATAAACCAGAATAGACCAGGCAATAATGAAGATTACCAATGCAGAGAAGCGCATTCTTCCTACCAGAGAACCGCAGATTAAAGCAGGGGTAATGATTGCGAACATCATCTGGAAGGCTGCAAATAAGGTCTCCGGAATTGTGCCGGAATAAGCTGCGTTAGGCTCGGCACCAACACCATTGAAGAAAGCATTACTTAAGCTTCCGATCACTCCGCCATGGTCGGTGCCAAAGGATAGGGAATAACCGACAGCGATCCATAAGAGGGAACCAATTCCACAGATAAAAAAGCAGGACATCATAGTATTAAGGACGTTCTTTCGTCTTTCCATACCTGCATAGAATAATGCTAATGCAGGTGTCATCAGGAAAACCAGTGTAGAGCACACAAGAATAAAGGCAGTATTTGCAAGATTGATTTCCATAATTATAGCATCCCTTCATGATTTAATTTATAAAGAGGTCACAGCATCCATACCTAGGAAGGAATGCTCTGACCTCTTTGTCAAATTGAAAAATATTCATAAAATAAAACACGATTACTCAATTGGCCGCGGACCAATTGAGTAATCGCCTTTGATAATAAAGTGAATTATACATGATAATTAAATATTGTCAAGAACTAATTATATATTTATTTCAACCTAATTCGACAATTTAACCTTTTATTCTTGTCCTGATTGGTATTGCCTTTGGAATTGGCTTTATAATATGTAAAGCGGGATGTCCCCGCTTCTTATCGTATATTGGTTCCGGGCATGGAAATATTCTTCAGAGCATCCTCTGCACTGTTTTGGCAGGAAGGCTCTAAGGAGATATCACCGAGAGCAACAATGCCGATCAGACTGTTATCCTCAACGATGGGCAGACGTCTGATCTGCCGGTCACTCATTAATCTGGCGGCATCATTGACATCCATTTCGGGGCTGCCAAAGACAACATCCTTTGTCATGACATCACCTACCTGGCGGTGGGCGGTATCTTCTCCGGTTGCGACACTTCTAACTGCGATATCACGGTCAGTGACAATACCGATGATCTTGTCCTGAGTACAGACAGGAATGGAACCGCAGTTATACTGCTTCATCAGCTGAGCGGCACGCTCCAGAGAATCATCGGAACGCAGACAGGCAATATCCTTAGACATAATTTCTCTAACCTTCAAAAAAATCACCTCCGGAAATAGCTTACCCTACTTGAGGATTTTATATTATGTAATTTCATCATCAATGTTCATATTCAGACAGTCAGTTATTGTTGTATTTATCAGGAACAGGATAGAACGGTTATATTTAACGAGTATGGATTTAACTCGAACGAAAGTTTAACAATACCATAATTCTAATCTTTAGTATTGTGTTTGAAATACGAAGTGTTATAATTTTTTTAACTACATGTTGTAAAGAAGGATAGGAATAAACTGGAGAATATGTATAAAACAGGAAGTCCTTGTTTATACTGAAAAAATAAAGGGTAAGGTGCAGGGAAGCATGCGCAAAAGTAAATGGATATTCGGGATCCTCCTGTTGCTTGTCATAGCCGGATTGCGCTTAGGGATGAAGGAGGCTGCAATCGATATGAAGCTGGCAAATTGCTTGATGGAGCAGGAAAGCCTTATTGATTATGCTACAGAGGGGCAGAAAGCCTATGCCATTGTCAGCAGTACCAATGACCAAGAATACGGTGATTACCTTATTGTATTTCATAAGAAGAATGGGGGCTATGAACGGGAATACAGCAATAATTTTTCTGACTTAAAGCCCTGGAAGCTGGAATTAGCGGATATAGACGGAGACGGGAATACGGAGCTTCTGACAGGGGTGAGGAAAAAGACCCATTATGATCCGGTAGAAAAGAACAGGCTATTTGTATTCAATTATATAGAGGGTAAGCTGGTGAAGAAATGGACCGGATCGCAGATAGCCGGGACCTGGAAGGATTTTTATGTCGGCGACTATCTGCCGGTAAAGGGAGACGAGGTCCTGTTTATTTCACAAACAGAGAATGGCAGAGAACGGCTTGGAATTTATTACTGGTTCAAATTTGGATTTCTATTACTTGCCCAAAGTGAGGGATATGAGACCATCGAAGGCATACGGCTTACCGATGAAGGACAATTACAGATGATTTACAGCAAGGCTAAGAAAGAATGGATTGACCTGGTTGTGAAGAACGGAAAAATAACTAGTAAATAAGGGAAGGGCAGAACCTTCCTATACAGCAGAAATGGAGGAAAAGAATGAAAAGAATGAAATGTATATGTGCAGTGCTACTGTGCATTTGCCTTGTGATGACCGGTTGTCGAAATAAAGCAGGCAGCGATCAGCAAAATAATCTTGATTCGAAAAAAACAACGGAGGAACAAACGGAGCTTGTGAAAAAGCCTACAGTAACTCCGTTTACGACCGATGCTCAGGAGGATTTACAGACCCTAAATTCCGGAATGCTATATCTTGACACCGACTGGACGGACGTAAAGACCATAAAGCCCTTCAAATCCTCTTATACTGCATCAGAGGCAGCGGCGAACGTAAAAGCTTATACAGTTGCCAATGATTTATCCAATGTAGAGAACATCAACCAGTTTGCAGGATTTACCAAAGAGCAAATTAAGCTGCTGGCAAGAAACGGCTTTGTTGTGCTTCCAACGACGAGTACCAAGATGTATTATACTTATGATAGCAACGAATACAGCGGAGTACCTAATTTTATATCCTCAGACAGTGTATTGCATTTATATCATCTCTTTTATGATAAATCTCTGATCAATGTCGAATCCAACTACCTCTATGAAGATTTAGACCTACTGACGAAGCAGATGCTGAGTAATTCCCTCGTTCTGTTAGCACAGCTGAAGGATGAGAAAATGATCGAACTGCAGAAGGATAATGTAGTTTATTTCCTAGTAGCCAGAATGCTGATGCTGAATTCTACTGAGATTTCAATGGAGGTTGACGATGAGCTCATGACACTTGCAAAACAGGAGTATCAGCTGGCAACGGAGGCGAAAGCTTTTACGAAATCTCCCTTGGTAAAATCAGAGGTGGATTATACTATGTTTACTGTCAGAGGGCATTATACGCGCACCGAGGAGCTGGGCAGATTCTTCCGTACCATGATGTGGTTTGGCATCTTTCCCTATACCTTCTATGATTTTGAGGGAGTTTATCAATATGATAATGTGCTGCGTTCCCTATTAATCTCATATATGACCTTTGCCAAGAGCGATACCACCTGTAGTGCCGAGCTTTGGAGCAACATCTATCTACCGACCTCCGAGTATGTAGGCTTATCGGATGATATCAATGTCTTCACGATGAACGAGCTTCGACAAAAGGTATTTCAGGATGTTACAAATCCCGATACCTTTAATGATGATGTATACTATGACGGATTGCTGGAAGCTGTGAAGGCACTTCCGGAACCTCAGATTCAGGGAAAGATGATAGAGCATGAAGCTGCGACCGGTAAACAGTTCCGTTTCATGGGGCAGCGCTATGTGCTGGATAGTGACATTCTTCAGGATATGGTGGTTCCTATCCTCCGGGATTTACCGAGTGCGCTGGATCTGATGGGAGTTCTGGGAAGCCGGGCAGCGGAGGACCTGCAGAAGAACGTATATAAGCCTCAGAACAAGTGGCCTGATTATACAAAATATTATGAAGAATGGAAGGACACTGTCGCAGGTCTGACACCGGAATACTGGGGTACGAATCTCTATACCGGATGGCTTTGGACACTTCAGGAAGCCTTGAAGGAGTATCCTTCGGGTTCGGGAATGCCGTTCTTTATGATGAATGATGCCTGGAATAAAAAATCCTTAAATACCGCAATCGGCAGCTATACAGAATTGAAGCATGATACGGTGCTCTATGGAAAACAGGCCATGGCGGAGGGGGGTGGACCGCTAGATTATGTTAAATCCCATTACGTGGAGCCGAAGATAGAACTGTACGGAAAACTCTATTATCTGACGAATTATACCGTAACTGTACTGAAGGCCCGAGGGATGCTGAATGATCAAATCCTCAAGGGAGCTGAGGATTATATGGAATTATTACAGCTTTTAATTTCCTGCTCATCAAAGGAATTGAAGAATGAGCCTCTCAGCGAACAAGAAAATAAAGAACTGCTTCGTTATGGCGGTACTTTGGAGAATATATCACAAGCCTTCCTGAGCGGCATCGTTGATGCGGAGGAGGACTATCCAAATATCGAAATTTCTGATATGTTGGTATCAGATATCGCAACAGGAGCTAATCGGTATTTATCTCTCGGAACAGGTTATTTTGATGATATTTATGTAGTGGCACCAATTTTAGGAAAGTTATATCTATGCCGTGGTTCCGTATATTCCTCTTATGAATTCGCCAGTAACGAGCGCTTGACAGACGAAAAATGGTGGAACTGGAACGGAATTAATATAGATTATCAGGAGTATGCAGATATTGTAGAGATTGGCGAGCCTACAGGGGATCTACCAAAGCAGCAGGAATGGATAAAAGCTTTCAAATCCGATACGAATCAGGTATCAGTGAAAGCATTGGAGGTTGACTGGAATAAGCTGGAGGATTAAATCCTGTTTTTGGGATGATGTACTATAATAAAGAGGTCTAAGGACCTCTATGGGAAGGAAGGTTATACGCATGCATCAGGTAGTACTTGGAAGGACAGAAATTAAAGTAAATAAGAACGGCTTCGGTGCTTTGCCGATTCAGAGAATTAGCAGGGAAGAGGCTGTAAGCCTCCTAAGAAAAGCATATGACGGTGGAATTACTTTTTTTGATACAGCAAGATTCTATACGGACAGTGAGGAAAAGCTTGGCTATGCTTTAAGCGAGGTCAGGAATAAGATATATATTGCATCCAAGACGATGACTTCGGAGGTCAAGGAATTCTGGAAACAGCTTAAAACGACTCTTGAACAGCTAAGAACAGACTATCTGGACATCTATCAGTTTCATAACCCCGGTTTCTGCCCGAAGCCGGGGGACGGAACCGGCCTATACGAAGCAATGCTGGAGGCAAAGGAAAAAGGCATGATCCGTTTTATCGGAATTACGAATCATCGTCTGCCTGTTGCGATGGAGGCTGCAGAAACTGGCTTATATGATACGATTCAATTTCCCTTTAGCTATCTGGCAACGGAGAAGGAGATTGCGCTGGTGAAGCTCTGCAAAGAGAAGGAAATAGGCTTCCTTGCCATGAAAGCCCTGTCGGGAGGGCTAATTACGAATTCAGCAGCGGCCTATGCTTATTTGGCTCAATTCGAGAATGTACTGCCTATCTGGGGAGTACAGAAGGAGGTGGAGCTTAAGGAATTCATTACATATAGCAAGGAACCGCCAGTATGGAATGATGAGCTTAAGGCTGTCATAGAGAAAGACCGGAGGGAGCTGTCCTCCAATTTCTGCAGAGGCTGTGGTTATTGCCTCCCCTGTCCGGCGGGAATTGATATTCCGATGTCTGCAAGAATGTCGTTGATGATCCGGAGAGCCCCGGTCTCAATTTATCTCAATGATTCCTGGAAGGAGAAGATGAGGCTGATTGATAATTGCATTCATTGCGACCATTGTAAAGAGCATTGTCCGTATGGTCTTGATACACCCTCACTGCTTCGGGATAATTGGGCTGCTTATAAGACCTTTATGTAGCTTCGAGGATAGCCTTCAGCAGATGCCATTAGGCCTTTTTAAATGGAGGAAGTGCAGAAAGGAATAAATATAATGTATAATTACAAACTGACAATTCAATATGACGGAGGGAGATATAAGGGCTGGCAAAGGCTGGGTGAGGGTGAGAATACTATCCAGGCGAGGTTGGAACATCTGCTTACAGCTTTGTCCGGGGAGCAAATTGAGCTCATCGGCTGCAGCCGTACCGATGCCGGAGTACATGCCCTTGCCCAGACAGCCAACTTCAAGACGAAACAGCTGTTATCCAAAGAACAGATACTCCATTATGCCAATCAATATCTTCCGAAGGATATCAGCATTACCGACGCAGTGCAGGTAGAAGAGAGCTTTCATGCGAGATACCATGCCAAGGATAAGACTTATCTGTATCAGCTTTGGAATAAGGAATACAGTAATCCGTTTTTACGGAAATACAGTATGCATGTGCCGGAGAAGCTGGAGCTTGAATTAATGAAGGCTGCAGCCGGGTACTTTCTCGGGACCCATGACTTTACGGCATTCTCGAATGCCAAATCCAAAAAGAAATCAATGGTACGAACCATTTATCATATTGATATTCAGGAGACGGAGGGGCTGATCAGTCTTCGAATTAATGGGGAGGGCTTCCTATATAATATGGTAAGGTGGATGGTCGGAACTCTGATAGAAGTTGGGCTTGGCAGAATGAGACCGGAAGAGCTTCCTGATATTTTTGCTTCAAAGCAGAGAAACCGGACCGGTAATCTGGCAGAGGCCTGTGGTCTTTATCTGGAAAGGATTACATATGAATAAGGGGGAAGTATTATGGAGATAACCCTGACAAAGCAGCAGGCAAGACGGTTTCTGCTTCTGAAGCAAGGACTCCTGGGCGAATACCGGTTTATCGAAAAGGACGGGATTGTGGCTTATATCCGACAGGCAGGCTGCATTCAATTTGACCCGATTGATGTCTGCGGTAAGAATGCGGAACTGGTGTTGCAGTCCAGAGTTAAAGGATTTATGAAAAAGATGCTTTCCGAGCTGCTTTATGAGGAACGTAGACTATTTGATTTCTTCGATAAGAATCTTGCTATTATGGATTTGTCCGACTGGCCCTATCTGGAGCGTATCCGGGAAGGCTATCGTCAGGGAGGCAGGGGGAAGGATGAGATTGACAGGATCGAGGAGGAGATTAAAGCAATTGTAAAGGATCGGGGTGAAGTATCCTCGAAGGACATCGGCTTCAATGAAAAGGTGGATTGGTACTGGAGCAGCACTAAACTGGCGCGCGCCGCTTTGGAGAGTCTTTATTTCCGAGGAGATCTGGTGATTCACCATAAAAAAGGTACGAATAAGTACTATTGCCTGGCTGAGAAGATTATTCCAGAAGAACTGCTTAAGCTGCCTGATCCTTATCCGGAGGATTTAGAGCATTATAAATGGAGAGTACTTCGTAGAATATCCGCAATCGGACTTCTGTGGAATAAACCCTCGGATGCCTGGCTTGGAATATGGAACTTCCGTGCACAGGATAGGAAGGATGTATTTCGTGAACTTTTATCCGAAAGAAAAATTTTACCGGTCCGGATAGAGGGCTCCAAGGAGCTCTTCTATTGTCTTAAGGAAGATGAACAGCTGTTGCATCAGCTGCCTGAGCCTTCACAGCAGAAGCCCAGAACCGAGCTGATTGCACCACTAGACTGCTTGCTGTGGGATAGAAAGCTGATTAAGGAGCTATTTGACTTTGAATATAAATGGGAGATCTATACTCCGAAAGAACAGAGAAAATACGGTTATTATATTCTGCCAATACTTTCAGGGGATCGTTTTATCGGACGAGTGGAAGTGATTTCGGCTGCGAAGCAAAAAGCACTGCTGGTAAAGAAGCTCTGGCTCGAGGATGACGTTAAGCCGACGAAAAAGCTATTTGGAGAACTCCATCGTTGCTTTACGCGGTTTATGAAATTCCATGGGCTGAAGGAGATTATTTATGAGACGGATCAATTAGGCTAAGGATAGCCTGATCGTTATAAAAGCAAAAAAATCTATGATTTTATTGCTTTTATGATAGAAATATGATATAGTGATTGAGGTTTTGAATGGTTTAAGAGGGAGTAGCTGCCGATATGGTGACAAAATCAACATACTGACCTATATGGGTCTGGTTTTGTCGTGGCTGAGCACAGTCAAGCGAGACTTTTAACACAAGAATGATCGTCCTTCCGGAGAAGTCCGGTTAGGCGTATTGCTTGTGTTAAAAGTCTTTTTATATATATAAAATATTTTTAGGAGGACTGCCAATGTCAGAAATTATTAAGGCTTTACTATTTGTTGTTGTCGCTGAAATGGGGGATAAGACACAACTACTTGCAATGGCGATGGCGAGTAAGTATAAGGCCGGACAAGTAATGCTGGGAGTTTTAGTGGCTACTGTTTTGAATCATGCGTTTGCAGTAATGCTGGGAAGCTGCTTAAGCTCTGTACTCCCGATGGATATGATCAAAATCGTTGCAGCGATTGCTTTTCTGGTTTTTGGTCTTTGGACCTTAAGAGGAGATAAGCTGGATGGGGATGAGACAAAGAAGCAGAAATTCAGTCCTGTCATGACGGTTGCGATTGCATTCTTCATAGCGGAAATGGGTGATAAGACGCAGCTTATGACAATTACCCTGGCAGCAGGAAGCAAATCGCCTATATTCATTCTGATAGGAACAACACTGGGTATGCTGGTGGCGGATGGTATCGGTATTATCGGAGGGGCCTGGATGGCGAAGCATATTCCTGATAAATATATCAAGTGGGGAGCAGGCTTGGTATTTATATTCTTTGGAACCCTGACTCTATATGATATTGTGCCAAAAGCGCTGATTAGTCCTTTTTATATTACAGTATACTTCCTTATACTGATGGCCTTGATTTATATGGCAGGTGTTAAATTTTCTTATATCGGTAAAGAAAGCAACAAAGAGATCGAACCCGAGGAAGTGTGAAGAAAATTCTTAAAGGATATGAAATATTTGAGCACCGCGTAGCAGAAGCCTGACTAAAAAAGCTGAGGAAAGACTTAATAAAATCTGTAAATATATGGAGATTTGACGAAACTTGAGGGGAAGTTTTGTTTGACTTTATGCTGAATTGAGGATACAATAATCTTAATTATTTGACAAAAATCAAACAAAAGGAGGTGGATTCCATGGGAGATAAGAATCCGAAAAAAGCCCCGAAGAAAAAGAGTGGCGCAGCACCGGCAGCAGCAACAACCAGCAAGAAGAAGTAACACATAAGGGATTATGCAGAATATAAGATTTTGCATAATCCCTTTTTGTATCGGTATTTTCTATTTTTTTAATATCTTTTCGGCTCTGGGAGCTCTCAGCATGCTTGCTTCGGGCATGTTGCTGCCAAGCAACGGCTGAAGATAATATTTAAAGGCATCAGTGACATTATTGCCACTGTCATTAATGAATTCCTTCGGCATCAGTTTCGTCTTTCCGGCAACATTTTTTAAGTCAGTCATCTTATAATCTACGGAATAGAAACCGGTACGGTTAATGATGATGGAACCGTCGATATTATGCCAGATTGCAAACTGTGCGGCTTTCTCACCAACCTCTCTGGCTTCATGCTGATCGATTTCTGAAGAGCATCCCATAAAGGAACGCTGCAGATACCCTAAAGTATCGGAACGAACTCTGGAGATACCCAAGCGGTTCTTGATTTCCTGAGTGAGAAGATCCCCTAAGGCTCCTGTGCCGGACAACTGAGTGTTACCGTGGGCATCGGTGCCGCCTTTAATCAGCTTTGTAACAATCGGTACACCCTTATCATCCTGTATACCTTCGGATACAGCAATGATACAGCGACCAAATTTATCATAAATATTCTTGACATCCTTGACAAAATCTTCGATGACAAAGTGACGTTCCGGCAAATATATTAAATGAGGACCATCGTCAGGGTATTTTTGGGCGATAGAGGAGGCTGCAGTTAAGAAGCCTGCATTACGGCCCATGACTACTCCGATGTGAACTCCCGGAAGTGCTCTGTTATCAAGATTTAGTCCGATGAAGGCTTGTGCTACGAATTTTGCAGCAGAAGGATAGCCGGGAGTATGGTCGTTCATCATTAAATCATTATCAATTGTCTTCGGGATATGAATTGCGCGGAACTCATAGCCTGAGGATTCTGCCTGCTCGTTTACGATGCGGACAGTATCTGCGGAATCGTTGCCGCCGATATAGAAGAAATATCTTACACCATGTGCCTGGAAGACCTTAAATATCTCCTTACAATAAGCCGTATCCGGCTTGTCTCTTGTGGAAAACAACGCTGAAGAGGGAGTGATTGCAACCTGCTCCAGATTATGTGTCGTCTCCTGTGTCAAATCGAGAAAATCCTCATTAATTATTCCCGAAACCCCGTTAACTGCACCGTAAACCTTGGTGATTTGTGGAAATTTTCTGGATTCCAGCACGGCCCCTACCAATGACTGATTAATTACTGCGGTGGGCCCTCCACCCTGTGCTACAACTACTTTTCCCTCAAGTACCATACAAATACTTCACTCCTTTACTTTTCTTTGATGTAGAAATAAGATTGGTCAAACTTAGACTGAATAAAAAACTAGTGGTAAAACGGTTGCTCTTAATTTCTGCGAGTCAGTAAATTCTGTGGCCGGTTGTAATACCGTACAAGTTCCTCGTATGTAACAGTAAGTACTATATTATTGTATCACATTTTAATAATAAGTAAACACATACCGCAAAATAGAAGCACGTAGCACAGAATAGAAGCTAATTTCTGGCACTCATCAGGTTACCGGAGGAATAGTGCTTAAGTCCTCTGTAAAATACAAAGAAGGCAAGAAGACTGATTCCTATGGTAAAACCCAAAATACCTAGGGTAGTGTAGGGGTCAAACTTGAGCAGGACATGGAGCGGTTGGTATACGTAAAACCCAATTGGTATCAGACTATAGAGCAGAAGTCGTACCCCGTTCTTAAAAATCGTATCAGGATAGACGGAAAAATTAATCATAGTATTACTTAAGCACTCTGCGAGCATATCGCCACGAATAATCCAGAAAGACAGGCTTCCGGCAATCGTAGCAAAGGAAGTATAGATGATAGCTCCGGTGATGGTGAATAGGCTAAATAGCAGGAAATCCACAACATTGCAGCGAATTACAAGCAGAAGGATATATCCATATAACAGATCTCCGATAGCTGAGATGCTGGTAGAGGAGGTTAGAATACTCAACAAAACATTCTTAGGCTGAACCAAAAAACAATCCAGCTTACCGTTCAGGATCAGATCCGATAGAGAAAAGGCACGATGGAACAGGATATGAGCCAGGCCGAAGGTGGAAGCAGCCAGAGCCCATAGATACATAACGTCCCGAAAAGCATAACCGCCAATCTCCGGTCTCAGATGGAATAGAAGCAGCCATTGTACGACAAAAGCAGCATTATTGAGAATCATAAAGACGATGTTGGTAAGAAAAGTAATACGATTGGTCATCTCTCGCATAATATTATATTTGACTGATAATTGAATGATCCGTAATTGATTCTTAACCGCCATTGACATAAAGCTTTTTCACTCCCCTTCGATAAAGTAATAATAAAAAGAATAAGGTTACTACCAGATAAATCAACTGGAAAGCGATTACCTTCAAAGCAATGGGTAAGCTGTAATCGATAACCAGCTTTGAGGGTCCATAGGTGACGACAAAGATCGGAGTCACGCGGATGACCGGTTGAAGCCAGAGAGGAAACATCTCTATTGGAAACATGGTGCCTACGACAATCAACAGCTTGTCGTAGATCCAATGGAAGGGAAGACAATCCTCAATCCAGAAGGATAGAATACTGATGGTCATCCTTAGGAAGGTATTGACGAAGATTCCGAGAAGCAGTGACAGCAGTACCAAAGGGAGCTGATATAGCTTCAGGCTCGGAATATTTCCAACAAACAGGGCCCCGATGATCAGACCTGCTCCTGAGAAAAGAATAAATTGTATGGAGATTTCTCCGAGATGCTTTGCCACGATATAAGCAATGTAGTGGTAAGGTTTATTGATGCCATAAGCGATGCCTCCGTTTTTGATATCTTCGCTGATCTGATTCGTCAACGTGCGGTTTCTTGTTCCGAACCAGATGATTTCCGCGATAATGATATACCAGATCATTTGTTCCTTTGAATAACCGCTAATCAGATTAGCAGTATCGGAGTAGATATAATCCCATAGGTTTGCAAATACAAACAACAGGATAAAAAAGGTAATCATTCCGAACAGCAGGTTCAGGGAGTATTGAAGCCGGTCAATCAGAGTAGCTTTATATATTGTATAATATTTTCTCACTTAAGCTCCTTTCTTTCCGGGCAGGTATTCCCTCCACTATTCTTAGTGGGGTATCGGTTTTCTTTATAAATCTCAGTGATGATGTTTTCCAGAGGAATATTGGAGATTGTAATATCGAGAATGCTATCAGTAGCAATCAGCTTCAGTACATCCGTGATATTTTTGACTGTGGTATCGACTTCCAGCTTCAGGTGACTCCCCTTACTTTTCAACACCGTGACACCCTCCTCATCCGTCATGTCAACCGGTTCCAGAAGCTTCAATTCTACTATTTTTTTATTCAGGTAATGATATTTAAGCTTCTCCATGGAATCATCCAGTACAATTTGGCCATGATTCACGATGATGATTCTTTTACAGAGCTTTTCTATGTCTCCCACATCATGACTGGTCAGGAATACCGTAGTCTTATATTCCTTATTCATTTTCTTGATCAAGGCTCGGATATTCTCCTTTACTACGGGGTCAAGTCCTATCGTAGGCTCATCCAGAAATAATACTTTAGGCCGGTGTATTAGGGAAGCTACAATTTCACAGCGTATTCTCTGTCCGAGAGAAAGGTTCCTGACAGGGGTATTGATGAATTCCTCCAATTCAAATACAGTCTTGAGCTCCTCGATCCTTTCCTCGATTTCCTTGTCCTTCAGATCATAAATTGCACCGAAGAACTTAAAATTATCATAAGGGGTCAGGTGCATCCAAAGCTGCTCCTTCTGTCCGAAGACAGTACCGATCTGGTAGGAAAGTTGCTTTCTTTTCATGGTCGGATTGATGTTCATGACAGTTGCTTCCCCATTGTCAGGATATAGAATACCGGTAAGCATTTTTATGGTAGTACTTTTCCCTGCTCCGTTAGGACCGATGAACGCAAGAATTTCACCCTCCTCCACATGAAAACTAACATCGTCCACGGCCTTCACTGTTCGGTACTGCGGTCTGAGGATGGATTTTAGGCTCCCCCTAAGTCCTTTCTCCTTGGTCTTTGTCTGAAAGGATTTTGATAAATGATTTACTGTAATTGCTTCCATTAAGATTCCCTGCCTTTCTTAATAAAGTACATGATGAAACATAAAGTAGTTCTTCTGCCTTAAAATAAAACCGCCCTGCTTAATATCTTGAATATTATGCAAGGCGGTTGATTGATTAATTGTATAGATATAACCATTCTCGTTTTTGCATAACTGAAGGAGACATGTCTGCCTGCAGCTATCCGAGATTGCTGCAGGTTAATGTCTAATGACGTGAAAGCTATTAAAGACGATTAGGTTATTTCTGTTTTTCATTGTGATACTCTCCAGATTTTGTATTTTGGCTAGTATAGCATAGTGAAATAAATATTTCAAGATTAATTTTTTCTACAAAATAGGATGCTTGCCATAGCCGCTTAATATCTGAGGCCAGCCGGGAACTTTTTTTAGTAAAAGCATAATATAAAATAATAAGTTCTTGCGGCAGCAGTATTCCTGTAATACAATTAAATTATGTAAGCTGCTACAAAAGCGGTGTCATACATACATAAGAATTGGTGGGGGTATATCATGCTAGAAATTAAGGAAGTAAGAACTAGAAAAGAGCAGAGAATATTTGCTGCATTCGGTGTAAAAATGTATGAAAAAGTGCCACAAGCGATACCGGAGCTGATATCGGATGAGATCAATAATTTCAAGCCCAAGAAAAATCCAGCGTATGCTTATTGCAGAACAAAACAGTTCCTGGCTTATAAGGACGGCAGCTGTGTCGGAAGAATTGCAGCAATTATCAACGATGCATCGAACGACAAATGGAATACCAGAAGAATCCGTTTTACCAGAGTGGATTTTATCGATGACCCTGAAGTATCGAAGGCGTTATTCGGGGCAGTGGAGGGTTGGGGGAGAGCAGAAGGCCTGACCCAGATACATGGGCCGATCGGCTTCTGTGATATGGATCAGGAAGGTATGCTGATTGAAGGCTTTGAAGAGGCAGGCATGTTTATAACCATCTACAATCATCCCTATTATAAAGAGCATTTGGAAGCTCTGGGCTTTACAAAGGATATCGATTGGGTAGAGTATCAGATCAAAATCCCGGAGAAGGTGGACGAGAAGCTGAACCGTCTTTCTGAAGCGGTCTTAAGAAAATATAAGGTTCGCTTGATTGAACCAAAAACCAGAAAAGAGATAAAGCCTTATATCGGTGATATCTTAAAACTATATAACATTTCCTATTCTGAGCTGTACGGTACTGTGGAGCTGAATGATGCTCAAATTAAGAAATACTATGATGAGTTTATCCTGTTGATTAATCCGGAGTATGTAAAGCTTCTGCTTAATGAAGAAAATCAAATGATTGGCTTTGGACTGGCGATGCCTTCACTGAATCAGGCAGTGAAGAAAAACAACGGCCGGTTATTTCCCTTTGGCTGGTATAGTCTTCTGAGAGCTCCCTATAGAAAAACGGAGCTGTTGGATCTCTATCTGATTGGAGTCCTGCCCCAGATGCAGAATAAGGGTTTGACTGCCGTGCTAATGAATTCCATGGCAGCTTCCGCACGTAAGAACGGTATTAAGTTTGCCGAGACGGGGCCTGAGCTGGAGACAAATCATCAGGTACAGGCGTTATGGAAGCACTATGATGCCAGACAGCACAAACGCAGACGATGCTGGGTTAAGGAGATATAGAGCACTAAGGACATACTGAAAATAAGGAATGGAGAATAGAATGCAGATAGCCTCTTTATTTGAGATGAGAAAACCGATACTGTCCTTCGAGGTGTTTCCTCCGAAGAAGACCAGTCCCATCGAGACAATCTATACTACGCTGGACGAACTACAGGATTTACGGCCGGATTTTATCAGTGTTACCTACGGAGCCGGAGGTAATTCAGGGGATACGGCCACCTGTGAGATTGCATCGGCAATTAAAAACAAGTATGGGATTGAGCCTTTGGCCCATCTGACCTGTGTAAATTATTCAAAGATGGAGATAGAGAGAATCCTGGATCGTCTCCAAGCACAGGGGATTACTAATATTCTTGCACTTCGCGGAGATATTAATCCTGATATACCACCAAAGCATGAGTTTTGTTATGCGGACGAGTTGGTCACCTTCATCAGAGAGAGGGGTGGCTTCCATGTGTCAGGGGCCTGTTACCCGGAGGGGCATATTACAGCAGAGAGCTTGGATACAGATATCATAAATCTTAAGAAAAAGGTAGATGCCGGTGCAGAGCATCTCATATCCCAGCTTTTCTTTGATAATAATTATTTCTATTCCTTCTTAGAAAAGGCTAGGTCGGCCGGTGTTATGGTCCCGATTGAAGCGGGTATCATGCCTGTTGTGAATAAAGCTCAGATTGAACGTATGGTTACCTTGTGCGGTGCCAGCCTTCCTGCTAAATTTATAAAGATGATGCAGCGTTTCGAGTATTCTCCGGAAGCACTTAGAGATGCCGGTATCGCATATGCGGTTGATCAGATTGTTGATCTCATCTCCCAAGGGGTGGATGGGATTCATCTCTATACGATGAATAACTCTGCCATTGCAAAAAGAATTCACACCAGTATTGCAGGCTTAATTATTACTTAATTATGGAACTATCCGGTGGCTGAAATCGTCTAAATTCATAGGGAAAAGAATTAATGATATCCCTGAGGCAGCTGCGGCTGTTCTTCAGGGTATTCTTTTTATCCCTAATAGGAGGAAAAATATGAGAAATAGAAAGTTTTTTGTTATATGTCTGATAGTGATTATTCTGGGAGGCTGCAAGAGGGATGACATATCTGATACCAAGTCTCCGACAGAAGGGCCAACGGCTGTTCCGACGGTCACCATAGCTGACACTCCCTCTCCGGCAGTAGAGAAATTACCTACGATTATGGATTATTATCCAATGGAAGCAGATGTACAATATCAATATGAAGGGGAAGGGAATGAATCTGCCTCATATACAAAATATGTAGAGTTTATTGATGAGAAGAACCACCGGCTTCAGACGAGAATACAAAACGATGATACATGTACCGTTCATGTATTAGAAATTAAGGAGGGAACTTTATCAGTTATATATTCTGTATATGAAGCCTATTACAGAAAGAACTATCTTGATATAGCCAATTTGACTCAGCAGGCTCCTGAGGTTCTTCTGATGGAACCTATCAAGGAGGGAACGAATTGGACGTTGTCTGACGGTAGAAGGAGAGAAATCACTTCGGTTAATCGCACAGTCGAGACCCCCTATGGAAGCTTTCAGGCTATAGAGGTGACAACGGAAGAAGAGAATGCTGTTACCAAGGACTACTATGCTGCCGGGGTGGGACCTATAAAGAGTCTGTATGAAAGCAAGGATATGGCAGACAGCAGAAAGGTAGCTTCAGAACTTAGCCATGTGAAAAGAGATTCGAGCTTTACTCAAAGCTTACGGTTGTTTTATCCGGACTCGGAGGGAAAAATCAACGAAATAAATACAGAACTGTCCTTTAAAACAGGGGAGGATGCAGAGGAGAAGCTGGAGGAGATATTTGTCTCAAAGCCCTCGGATAATTATCTGCCCCTTATGAATGAGAATTCTAGGATTAATAGCTTACTGATTGATTCCGAGGGTGTCCTGAATGCGGATTTTTCCTCAGAATTTATCAAGGGGATGAATCTGGGCTCCGGCTATGAACAGCTTGTACTACAAAGCTTAGTCAACACCCTGGGCAGGTACTTCCAAACCTTTAGCGTGAGGATTACAATTGATGGAAATACGTATGAATCGGGACATTTTATCATAGATACAATGGAAGTATCCCAATAGATGTATTCCATGGAAATAGCTTGACGGAAATCACAAAGAATAGTACAATCAATAAAATGCAAGCTGGTGTAGTTGCATTTTATTACATTTCAGGGGGGAAGTATCATGGATCAATTACTCATGTCATTCTCCTATCTTACTCCGATGTTTGAGCAGAAATCGGTTGATAGGATGCCTTTAGAAGAATCGGAAAAAGCAATCGTCAGGGAAATAATTGCCGATTGGGGAAAAACAGATACCGAAGAACTACTAAAGGGAATGTCAGAGAAATACGGCGAGGCAGCACCGAAGGCTGTCGGAAAATTTATAGCGGAAGGAGTTAAGGAGGATTGGGTTGCTACCGGAAAACGGGAAGCGCACGAGGGAACCGAGCTGCAGGATTTTATTCGACTGCTCTGGGGTCCGCTTAAGGAACAGGGCTTTGTATATACCTCAGAAACCAGAGGTGAGGATACAGAGTTTCATGTTACAAAATGTCCTCTGTATGATTTGGCTGAGAAGACCGGTCTTTACGACTGGCTGTATCAATTTGCATGCGCGACAGATTTTTATTCTTCGGTTTCATTCAGTCCAAAAATCAGATTTACAAGATCAAAAACCTTGATGGAAGGCTGCGATCATTGCAATCACTGCTATTCCTACAATAGATAATTGGGGAGTAGGAATAAGATATAAAAATATAATCAGACTCCGAATAATTCGCCTCACCCGGAAGATAAGCCGGCAGGTATAGAGGAATTATCCGGAGTCTTCTTGTAAAGGTGGGATAGGGACTACTTAACCCAATAATCCCTGCAGTCCTTAGAACGCTCCATAAAGCCGTATTCGATCAGATATCTGCGTATGGTAGGAAAATCATCATAAATATCCTTTAAGATCTGATTTATTTCCTTTTCGGTATATACCTTTCCTTTTGTAAATTGTTCTATTATTTTCTGTAGGGTTACAATCTTTTTCTTTTCCTTCGCCGAGAAAAGCTTCAGCTTCAGCGGTGACAGGCTGAGAAAGACCGCGGAAAGTATCTTCTCCCTCTCTTCCATTGTGATAACATATCTATCATCTATCATATTAGCTCCTTCATGTATCGGAATCAAAGCATCCTTACCAGACGGTGTTCCTTCTGTCGCCAGCTCGTACAGGGATAGATAAAGCTTTGCCTGCTTTGCTTTTTCACGAAAGCTGAACTTCTGATGTCTTACAGTCGAGGCTGTTATTCCCAGCTTTTGTGCAATGACTTGGTCGGGAAGACCGCTGTGGATCAGATTTAATAATTCCTTCTGTTTCTCTGTAATGGTATTATACTTACTGTCACTTCTCAAAAGGTGCCCAAACATTCCTCCATGGGATTGCTCTACATGCATCCGGACGGCATGCTGGGCATCAAAATATCGTTCTCCGAGCTTGAAGATCTCCCCTTCAGCAAAATGCTCTCCACAGAGCATGCAGCAATGGGAGTGGGTGGTCGGTTCATAATAGCTGCCTTTCTTTATTGCTTCAATCGGATATTCATCAAGGTTGGCATTCATAATAACTCCTGTTCTAAATAATAAACATATTATAACTAAGTTTATTTAAAATGTCAACAGTAAAGTCATATGTTGTGTGGATACCCGGATGCAGCTGTGTATGATATTTGATGGAGAATTGATATAATAGAGACTGAGCAGAAAGAACATAAAAGACTTGAAACACATACTAGCGGATGTTAAAATATGGTGGAGGATAGATTTGATGATTATGAGGCGCCCGGTTTTACAGGCAGATTAAGAGCTGGAATGAAAGGAAATGCAAGAATGAGTGATAAGAGAAACAGGAGAAGCGCCAGCTGGGGAATTATTGTGGTGGTGGTTGTCCTGATTATGTATACAATAGCCTGTTATGTCATTATAGATCGCTATTCCGGTAAAGCTGCTGAGGATGGCGATAATTTCAGGAAGGAATTGATTGCAGTTACCTTGGATCATATGACCGCGTTGCCGCTACCTGATTCGGATGCATCGGTAGAATGGGAGTGTGGGACCCTTTATAGTAATATTTCAAAAACCGATATGGAGGCATATTTAAGCAGATTATCGGATGCAGGCTGGAAGAACTATAATGGTAAGACACCAAATCGTACAGTCCCCTTAGGGACTACAGAGTATGAGCTGGTAAACGGCGATCATTTGCTTCAGCTGATCACTTATTTTAAGGATCCCGATGTCGCTTTTTATAACAGTATTCTTGTGTATTATGATGATAGCATCTCTGTCAGCGAGCTAAAAGCCAGAAGGAATGCCATGACGAAAGAAGCTGCTCTTCCCCTTATCCAGCACCAGGTGGATGAATTGTCCAGACAGGGTAAAATTTCCGATAATAAAGACAAGGTTACCGGTTTACTTGAGATAGATATTGATAAGGGCTTTGACAGATTGCAGCTACAGGCCTTTTGTGCATACAGTGACTTGGGTTTTACAGGATGTTTTCTTGTCCGGAACGGGATTGTAACTTTTGTACCGGGGAATCTGGCAAATTCCCATGTTCTGGATGTTGATCAGGATGGAAAGTATGAGATACTTGATGCCTATGATTCCTGGAAGGGGAACACTTACAGACTGGAATTGGTTGTATATGAGTATGTGAATCCGAATTCCGTTCATTCTCTCACCGAGCTTCTGAGACAGAAATACTATACCTGCCTCGTTCCAAGCAATGGCTATGATGATATTAAGCTGAATATGGACCGCGCTGATTCTGTGACATTGATCGGAGAAACCAAGGATTACGGAAAACTTCAGGTGGTCAATGGAAGCATTATCATAACCGGAGAGGAAGCCGAAAGCCTTCTGAACTGGTCGGATTCCTTCGATCAAAGTCGATTGAGTTCAATAGAAAAGGAAATACCGGATACTCCTCCGCAAATCAAAATCAGTCTTGATACCTTGAAGCTGAATTATATCATTCGGATGTCGGACTGGGAAGGCAGGACTGAAGCGACAGAGATCAGTAAACTGGTTGAAGCTTTTGATTCTACGTATCCGACGACATCGCTGATCAGCCTGGAGAAAGCCTCTGTGAATGAAAGCACACACAGAATAACCTTGGACTTCGGAAGGTATATGCCGGATAGTGTTTTAGTTTATGATGCCATGCTGAGCGAAAGCAATACATTACGTTACAATATGAATTCGGAACAGCTGGTTCAGATCATGGATGACAGCAGGTTATCCTTTCCGCTTTCCCAGCATTTTGCTTATTACCTCAGTTCCGACTCCAAGGATTATGAGAAGGAATGGAGAAGATTGTTCCAGATTGTCTGCAGGTGGAATAACAAGGAATGTACCTATGTCTTTTTATTGAATACGAAGGGTAAGTCTTTGATGGGAAATTAGCAAAAGAATCTAAAATTCCATATTTACATATCATGAATAATGAGATATAATTGTTAAATAAATAACATAATATGCGTTCTGACAACAAGGGTGCGCCCGAGTTTAAGGCGGAGTATAGAGACCAATATCTGAAATTCGTATCAAAGTGATCTTACGCTGTTAGCTGTATTTTGCTGAAACCGAAGATTACCCTGACCGTATTCCTTCGGATTTTATTACTATCCTTGTGCCTTTGGGCACAGGGATTTTTTTTGCCGTGATTTGTCTTAAGATAGGCAGGAGAACGCAATAAAGTAAAGCTATTATAGTAAAATCTATGGGAAGGCAGGATTAGGGCATGGATGATATAAGACGCCTGATTACGCGGCTAGAGGAGCAGAGAATCCTATCAAAGGAGGAATTCACAGCATTACTGTCAAATATCAATAAGGAAGATATGGCATATCTTCGGGAAAGAGCAAGAGCTGTTGCAAAGAACAGCTTTCAAAACAAGATATATACCCGTGGATTGATCGAATTTACAAATTACTGCAGGAATGACTGCTTCTATTGTGGGATACGTAGAAGCAACCGGGCAGTGAAGCGTTACCGCCTGACGAAGGAAGAAATCCTGGATTGTTGCAGGGAAGGCTATGAGCTTGGTTTTCGGACCTTTGTGCTTCAGGGTGGTGAGGACGGTAGCTACACGGATGATGTTTTAATTGATGTTGTCGCTTCAATAAAGAAAGCCTATCCGGATTGCGCATTGACGCTCTCAATAGGAGAAAGAAGCTATGAGAGCTATCAGAAGCTGTATCGGGCGGGGGCTGACCGCTACCTGTTGAGACATGAGACGGCAAATGAAGAGCATTATACCAGGCTGCATCCGGATAATTTAAGCTTAAGAAATAGAAAAGATTGTCTAATTAATTTGAAGAAAATTGGTTTTCAGGTGGGGGCAGGCTTTATGGTGGGATCCCCTTATCAGACCCTGGAGAATATTGCTGAAGACCTGATCTTTATAAAGGAGCTTTCGCCGGAGATGGTTGGAATTGGACCCTTCCTGCCTCATCATGAAACCCCCTTTGCCGACGAGCCAAAGGGTTCTCTGGAACTGACTCTCATTTTGATCAGTATGATTAGGTTGATGCTGCCGGATGCATTAATTCCTGCCACAACAGCGCTCGGGACCATCCATCCGAAGGGCAGAGAGGAAGGGATACTGTCCGGTGCTAATGTTATAATGCCGAATTTGTCCCCTACTAAAGTCAGGAAGCATTATGCGCTATATGATAATAAAATCTGTACCGGTGATGAAGCAGCAGAATGCCGTTTTTGCCTTGAACGCAGGATGAAGGAAATCGGCTATGAACTCACAGTGAGCAGAGGAGACCACAGATATTTTTGAATATAGAGGAAGAAGGAATAATGATGATGTATGATGTAAAATCGAGAAAAGCAGAGGAATTTATTAATCATGAAGAAATTCTGGAGACACTGCAATATGCCAAAAAAAATAAGAACAATCGGGAGTTGATTGACAGTATCTTAAAAAAGGCCGAAGCATGCAAGGGTATTACCCACAGAGAGGCTTCTGTGCTGCTGGAGTGTGACATGGAGGAGGTGGTGCAGAGAATGTTCGATCTGGCCGTAAGGATTAAGGAGAAGTTCTACGGCAACCGTATCGTGATGTTTGCACCGCTTTATCTCTCCAATTACTGTGTCAACGGATGCGTGTACTGTCCTTATCATTATGTGAATAAGCATATACCAAGAAAGAAGCTGACCCAGGAGGAGATCCGCCGGGAGGTAATTGCCCTTCAGGATATGGGTCATAAGCGTCTGGCATTGGAGGCAGGAGAAGATCCTGTGAATAATCCACTGGAATATATTCTGGAAAGTATCCGCACTATTTACTCCATCAAACATAAGAACGGGGCCATTCGCCGGGTAAATGTCAATATAGCAGCAACTTCGGTGGAGGACTACAGGAAGCTAAAGGAAGCCGGAATCGGTACTTATATTCTCTTCCAGGAAACCTATCATAAGGAAAATTATGAAAAGCTCCATCCCACAGGTCCTAAGCATAATTATGCTTATCATACGGAGGCTATGGACCGTGCTATGGAAGCAGGGATTGATGATGTCGGCTTAGGGGTTTTATATGGTCTGAATATGTACCGTTATGATCTTGTAGGAATTCTGATGCATGCGGAACACCTGGAAGCAGCTATGGGTGTCGGACCCCATACCATCAGTGTTCCCCGTATCCGCCCGGCCGAAGATATAGACCCAAATTCCTTCAAGGATTCCATATCGGATGAAATCTTTGAGAAGATTGTTGCAATTCTCCGAATTGCAGTACCCTATACCGGAATTATCGTATCTACAAGAGAATCTAAGAAGAGCAGGGAGAAGGTATTGAAGCTGGGTGTATCCCAGATCAGCGGGGGCTCCAAGACCAGCGTAGGTGGCTATGCCTCCTCCGAGCCGGAGGATGAGAGTTCTGCCCAGTTTGATGTAGAGGATACCCGAACCCTGGACGAGATCGTCAATTGGCTTCTTGACCAGGGACACATTCCTAGCTTCTGCACTGCCTGTTACCGCGAGGGAAGGACCGGAGACCGCTTTATGCAGCTGGTTAAGTCAGGGCAGATCGCAAATTGCTGTCAACCGAATGCTCTGATAACTTTGAAGGAATATCTGGAGGATTATGCTTCTCCGGACACGAAGATGAAGGGAGAAGCACTTATAGAGGAAGAGCTGCTCCATATTCCGAATGAGAAGGTTCATCTGATGGCGAAGGAAAATCTTGAAAAGATAGCGAACGGCAGCAGGGATTTCAGATTTTAGCTATAATGATATAGCACAATTATGGTAACTGGTCTATACTTGATTAAGGATCAAGTACTATTTACCAAGAAACAGAGTAGTGTAATCTATGGGAGGACAAATGCATGAGTTTAAATAATACACCGAGAGCGAATCAGCTTCATATCGGTATTTTCGGTAAGAGAAACAGTGGTAAGTCGACTTTGATCAATGCCTTGACCGGTCATAATACGGCTCTGGTATCGGATGTGGCAGGAACCACAACAGACCCGGTTTATAAGACAATTGAAATCTATGGAATAGGCCCTTGTGTGTTGATTGATACAGCCGGTTTTGATGACACGGGAGCTCTCGGTCATATGCGTGTGGAAAAGACCAGGCTTGCCATGGAGAAGACAGACATTGCCTTGATTGTCTGCAGTGAAGAGGATATCACTCAGGAGCTTGAGTGGGCAAGGGCTTTCAAGGAACATAAGGCAGCGGTTGTAATGGTTATCAATAAAATTGATCAGATCAGCAATACGGATAAAATCAGGAATAAAATCTTTGAAGCGATGAAGGAGGAACCAATTAAGATCAGTGCTATCTCGAAGCTTGGCATTGAGAAGATCAGAGAAGAAATCATCCGAAAGCTTCCTGAGGAATTCGATGCAAAAAGCATCACTGGTGATCTGGTTGAAGAAGGAGATACCGTACTGTTGGTTATGCCCCAGGATATTCAGGCACCGAAGGGACGCTTGATTCTACCCCAGGTACAGACCCTTCGTGAGTTGTTGGATAAAAAATGTCTCGTACTCAGCAGTACAGCAGATAAATATGAAGCAGCTCTTGCAAGCATGACGAAGCCGCCGAAATTGATTATTACCGATTCACAGGTATTTCAGATGGTATATGAAAAGAAGCCGAAGGAAAGCCTGCTTACATCCTTCTCAGTACTGTACGCCAGTTATAAAGGAGATATCGATTACTTTGTAAAGAGTGCCGTAGTACTTGATCGGCTGAAAGAGAATTCAAGAGTTCTGATTGCAGAAGCCTGTACCCATGTTCCTTTAGAGGAGGATATCGGCAGGGAGAAGCTGCCAAGGATGCTTCGCAGGAAGGTCGGAGAAGGGCTGACAATTGACAATGTGAGTGGTAATGATTATCCTAAGGACCTATCAGGATATGATCTGATTATTCAATGCGGCGCCTGTATGTTTAATCGCAAGTATGTCATGAGCAGGGTGGAGCAGGCAAAGAGCCAGAAGGTACCTATGACAAATTATGGAATTACAATAGCTTATCTGACAGATATCCTTGATAAATTGGCTTTGACCTGATCATCTCCTGATATTCTGTCACAGAATTTACTTGGGAAGGGAAGGTTTAACAAATCACAATGAATATTATACTTAGACAATATAGTAAAAACGATCTGCCGGAAATGATAGAGATATGGAATGAGGTTGTGGAGGAAGGGGTGGCATTTCCTCAGATGGAATCGCTGACCTTGGAAGAAGGAGAAAGCTACTTTGGAGAACAGTCATATTGCGGTGTCGCAGAAAATACCGACACCAAAGAGGTATTGGGCTTATATACCCTGCATCCGAACAATATTGGCAGATGCGGTCATATATCAAATGCAAGCTATGCCGTCAAAAGCAATGCCAGAGGCTGCCATATTGGGGAGATGATGGTGAAGAATTCGCTTGATATGGGTAGAAAGCTTGGATTTTCGCTGCTTCAATTCAATGCAGTCGTAAAAACCAATGCTTCTGCCAGACATATCTATGAAAAGCTTGGATTTGTAGAATTAGGCATCATACCTAAGGGATACTTGCTAAAGAGCGGTGCATACGAAGACATTGTTCTCTATTATCATGAGCTGTAATCAAATTCAAAGCTACTTAATATAACAGACCCTTTTAGTAAACCTATCAAATAGTTTGTTACGGAAAGAGTAAAAAATAGAAAGTGGTTGTTGCAAAACAACCACTTTCTATTCGTTTACTATTCTGCAGTCCCCATGTAGGCCTTCCAGAAGGAGCCCTCCTTATCGAGAACATCCTCCAGCTGGTCATAGGTCATCGTAAATTCGGGAAAGCCCCCGGCATATGCGGCGATGTCGTAAGGATAGAAATAGATTGTCAATCCGCCTTCCGTCAGATAGAAATACTGTGCATCAGATATACTCTTAAACTGGTCTTCAAAAAACATTGATTCGCCGGTTGCGATATCATCATTGATCTCTTTCGAGATAAATTCATTGATGGGGGTCTTGTAATCGCTGTCCTTCCTAAAGAGGTCCTTTAATTCATAAAATTCTCCGGTGGAAATGTCGATAAAATAATAATTCTGAAGCGGCATACCGTGTGCTGCACCAGCATAATAATCATAGCCTGACATGGAGATAATCAGAAGGCTGTTATGTAAGGAGGCTACGAAACTGTCACTAACAGTCAGTGTATCCTCTTTTGTGATATTTGCACGAGGCTCAATAAAATTGGTTTCCAGTTGTTCATTAATCCGGTTCTGTACATTGGTGTCAGCAAGTCCTTCCACCTGGGGATAGTGCACCAGTACAGTACGCAGAGGCTTGAAGATCATATCCCTTACGGTAATTTCCGGACTCAGCTTAATGAAGGTTTCCGGCTTCCATAAGACTGTATTATCCGTGTGGTAATAGGTCAGGACACCGTCTACATTTGCCTTAATCACATTGTCAATTAAGGTCAACACACCACTGCCGTCAAAGCTTGGAAGGGAGTTGACCGGCTTTCCGTCCGTCCCGATAAAGAAAATAGTGGTATCGTCACAGGCAGAGGCATAATCGCCGTTGAAATGACTGACTTCATAGTAAACATAATCAGTCAACTGCTCACCCTCAAGATTAAAGATAGCTACCGGCATTAATTCTGCCTCATAACCTTCCACAGAGGGATCTTTTACTGCGAATAAATTGTTTCCGAGATATGAGATACTACTAAAGTTAGGCTCTAAAATGGTTTTACCGGTTGCAATGGAAATCACACCCTGTTTACCTCTCTTCGTATATACTCCATAACCGTCCTCAAAGCTGCTGACATAATCCGCATCGATATTGGGCTTATAGCTTTCGACTACATTGCCGGTTATATCAATCAGATCATAGGTGGAGGTATCGGGAAGATAAGCATAGGCATGCCCATTTTTATCAAAATTGCTCACGGAGGAATACTTCGGCTCAACAATAATATTCCCTGCAGTATCGATAAAACCGTATAGCCAGACCTCCTCGGTGGTGAGTATGGAGGCTGCTCCGTTATGGAAGCTGCCTATGGTATTCTTGCTCTTATAGATCACTGCCCCGGTCCGGTCAATGATAAGATTATCTTCGCCCTGTCTGACGACAGCGAGGCCATCACTGAAATCATCGGCATAATCATATACAGGTTTTATCACGAAGCTTCCGGTTGAATCAATATAGCCGTATTTTGTGAGACCATCAAGCACCTGATAAGCAGGATAAAGAAGCGACTCCTCTTTCGGCAGAGGGGCAGAGGTTACAGCCGGTGTCGTGGTGGGATCGGGAGCTACAGTAGGAGTTATTATAGTATCCGGAGTATTGATTTGCTCTGAGGGTTTATCCTTTATTATATAATATAAAGAAATTCCAAGTATGATTAATAATATAGCAGCACATATCGATATCATAATTTTCTTCATGCTTTTCTCCTTTTGATGCAACGCAGGTACGACAGGATTTTGTATTGGTTCTAGCCTTAATTATAGTAAGGATAGAAGGAGAAGTAAAGCATATATCTGTTAAGAATGATTACGAATTCTTTAAATATTTGCTGAAACAAAAATAATATGCTAATATATTCCATAAGAGTAATTAATTGGCGAGGAGTTTCTAGCGTATGAAGTATATTCCGAATATAATATCTGTCTGCCGCATCATATTATCAATTTCATTGCTTTTTTTCTTTAGGCAGCCGGGAATCTTTTATTTAATATATTTTATCTGTGGCTTAAGTGACATTGCTGATGGATTTCTTGCACGAAGCCTGAAGGTAACCGGTAAGCTTGGTGCCAGATTGGATTCTGTCGGAGATTTCTTTTTATTTTTCATTATGCTGATTTATTGCAGTATTTTCTTTGGAAAGGATCTGTTTCCCTATTACCCGCTTTTGGCAGCTGTTTTTTGTGTGCGTATCATTGCTCTTCTGTTTGCTGCATTCAAATATCATGCCTTTGTTATGCTTCATACAAGAAGTAATAAGGTTACAGGCTTCTTAGCCTTCTTTACTCCGGTCTTTCTCCTGCTGGGTAATCCTACCGTGATCTACCTGGTGCTTAGTATAGCATTGTTTTCTGCGCTCGAGGAGCTTATCCTGCATTTCGTCTCTAAAAGCCCCGACCCTGATAAAAGAGGATTGTTATAGAATAATAATAAAAAAAATTCACTTATCCCGCAGTATTCATGCATATAATAGAAATGGGACAGGTATCTGAAATAATCTGGTGGAGTATAGAACTCAATTTGATTATATATAATAATAGTTATATATTAGATTACACAATACGACAATTATGCTATAATTATTACATCAGAAGCAGGTATGTATTTATTTCAAATATCAGTACTATTTTGAAATCTTTAAGAATTTTTTCGGAATAACATCATATATTTTCAATGCTGATATTACGAGGGGGAGGATATTTGCATTGCGAAAGCGAAGGATATTGGAGGTGCAGTTCAAGTGACGATTACTAAAAGAGCGGGTGAGATAACAGGAGATCAGCTTTATCTTTTTCATGAGGGTACGAATTATAAGAGTTATCAAATGCTTGGAGCACATATTATAAAGCAGGAGCAGGAATGTGGAGTCAGATTCAGTGTATGGGCACCGAATGCCTGCTGGGTCAGTGTTGTAGGTGATTTTAATGGGTGGAATCACAATGTGAATCCGATGCGACGAATAGAAGGCTCAGGTGTATGGGTAGCGTACGTTCCTGAGGCAGCGGAATATCATCTATATAAGTATGCCATTGGAACTGGTTCCGGTGAAGTGGTGTATAAATATGATCCTTATGCTTATTATTCAGAATTGAGGCCTAAATCGGCATCCATTATTTATGATCTTGAGGGCTATACCTGGGGTGATGCTATCTGGCAGAAGAAGAAAATGGATAAGCTTCCGTTGAAACAGCCAATGCTGATCTATGAAGTGCATATTGGATCCTGGAAAAGAAAAGAAGACAATGAATTTTTAACATATAGGGAGCTGGCTTATGCTCTGGTTGATTATGTGATTGATATGGGGTATACCCATATTGAACTCCTGCCGGTTATGGAGCATCCCTTTGATGGGTCCTGGGGTTATCAGGTGCTGGGATATTATGCGGCAACCAGCAGATATGGTACACCGAAGGACTTTATGTTTTTTGTGGATTACTGCCACCAAAAAGGAGTTGGAGTAATCCTGGACTGGGTTCCCGCACATTTTCCGAGAGATGCCCATGGACTTGCCAGCTTTGATGGTACACCGATTTATGAACATCCTGATCCTAGACGGGGAGAGCATCCCGGATGGGGGACTTTAATTTTTGATTATGGACGTAAGGAGGTCCAGAGCTTTTTGATCTCCAATGTCATGTTCTGGATGGATTACTTTCATGCCGACGGCTTCCGTGTGGATGCTGTAACCAGTATGCTGTATCTGAACTTTGAGAGAAACGACTGGGTACCGAATCAATACGGAGGTAGTGAGAACCTGGAGGCTGTTGCACTGCTCAGGCGCTTGAATGAGGTGGTTTATTCCAACTATCCTAATGCATTGATGATTGCAGAGGAATCAAGCCAGTGGCCCCTTGTAACGGCACCAACTTACAGCGGTGGATTAGGCTTCCTGTATAAGTGGAATATGGGATGGATGAATGATACCCTAAAATATAGTTCCATGGACCCTATTTACCGTAAATGGAATCATAATCTTCTGACCTTCTCACTCACCTATGCGTTTTCTGAGAATTACATCCTGCCCTTTTCCCATGATGAGGTGGTTCATGGGAAACGTTCCCTCCTAAACAGGATGCCGGGAGATTATAATCAGAAGTTCGCAGGGTTACGATGCCTATTTGGTTACATGGCCGCCCACCCGGGGAAAAAGCTTCTCTTCATGGGCGGAGAATTTGGTCAGTTCATTGAATGGAAATATGATGCAGCTTTGGATTGGCTTTTGCTCGACTATGAAATGCATCGGAAGATGAAGGATTATGTAAAGGCAATCAATCATTTTTATCGGAATACTACCAGCCTATGGGAGGATGATAGCGGTTGGAGTGGATTTCAATGGATTTGTGCGGATGATAATGACCATAGTATTCTTGCATTCATCAGGAGAGGGCACAAAGAGGATAATCAGACAATTGTTGTAGTGAATTTTACTCCTGTATTAAGACAGAATTATCGGATTGGTGTACCCAAAGCAACAGGTTATCAGGAAATCTTCAGTTCTGATGATAGTAGCTTTGGTGGTGACGGGCTGATCAGTACAGAGACAATTAAGGTAGAAAAGCTGCCCTGTCATGGCTTCGAACAATCCATTACCTTACGGATACCGCCCTTATCGGCTGTTTTTTATCAGCCTTTTAAGCAACAGAAGAAATCAAGTAAAGTTGAAAATTAAAAGGAGGTCTTGTTTATGGTAGGGAAAAAATGTGTTGCTATGCTGCTGGCCGGAGGACAGGGAAGCAGACTGGGTGTACTAACGAAGAATATTGCAAAACCGGCTGTTCCCTTTGGCGGGAAATATCGTATCATCGATTTTCCGTTGAGTAACTGCACTAATTCGGGTATTGATACAATAGGTGTACTTACCCAATATAAGCCCCTGAAACTGAACTCCTATATCGGGATTGGTCAGCCCTGGGATTTGGACCGACTGAACGGTGGTGTAACGATTTTGCAGCCTTATATGAAGCAGAATGCAGGTGAATGGTATACGGGAACAGCGAACGCCATTTATCAAAATATAGAATTTATCGAATCCTATCAACCGGAATATGTATTAATTTTGTCCGGCGATCAGATATATAAAATGGACTATAGTGAGATGCTGAAGTTCCATGAGGATAAAAATGCTGATGCTACGATTGCTATTTTGGAGGTTCCCTGGGAGGATGCCAGCCGCTTTGGTATTATGAACACAGACGAGGATAATAGAATTTATGAATTTGTGGAAAAGCCGAAGAATCCTATCAGCAACAAGGCATCCATGGGTATCTATATCTTCAGCTGGAAAAAGCTCAGACATTATCTGATTGAGGACTTAAATACTCCGAGCTCCAATAATGACTTCGGTAAGGATATCATACCGAGAATGCTGAAGGATGGCGAACATATGTATGCATTCCCATTCAAGGGATACTGGAGAGATGTAGGAACGATACAGAGCTTATGGGAAGCTAACATGGACTTGCTGGAGGAATCTCCTGAGCTGGATTTATATGATTCCGGTTGGAGAATTTACTCCAGGAATCCCGTAGAACCGCCTCATTTTATTGCCCTTGGTGCATCGGTCAGCCGCTGTATCATCACCGAAGGAGGCATCATCTACGGAGATGTATGTCATTCGGTGTTGTTTTCCGGTGTAACCGTTGGAAGAGGCAGCAAGATCAATAATTCAATCCTAATGCCGAATGTACGGGTTGGGGAGAATGTAGTCATCGAGAATGCCATTATCGCCGAAAATACAGTGATCAGTGATAACTGCTATATAGGATATAATACACAGACAGATGGGGAAAGCAAGGAACAGACAAGGGAAGAGGATATAACTGTGGTTGGTGAAAATATGATTCTACCGCCGGGCTTTAGGCTGGATAAAGGCAGTATGATTGATGTAGATAACTATAAAACCTTTCAAGCTGTAATCTGATTGATCCGAAGGGTTTTTCATATTGCATATTCTTATGCCGTAGCAGACGGCAGAATGGAGGATTTATGAGAAATACAATGGGAATTATTTATACCGGTGACAGTAATATCAGTCTTCAGGAGCTTACCTTGAAAAGGTCGGTTGCCGCACTCCCCTTCGGAGGCAGATATCGTATTATAGATTTTACTTTATCCAATATGATTAATTCCGGTATTATTAATGTAGGAATTATTACACAGAATAACTACCATTCCCTGATGGATCATCTGGATAAAGGAAAGCAGTGGGATCTGGATCGAAAAAACGGTGGTCTGTTCATCCTGCCGCCCTACGTGAGTTCAGATAATAAGGGCTGGTATCGGGGTGATATCGAAGCTTATCATAATAACATGTCTTATGTTTACCGAAGCCCACAGAAATATATCATACTGTCAGGCAGCTCCATGGTGTGCAACCTCACCTATGACGAGGCCTTGGAATTTCATATAGAGAATCATGCCGATATAACGGTTATCTATAAAGAGGAGAAGAATACCACAAGGGAAGCGTTGTCCAAGCATACGATTATCAAGACAGATGAGAACAACCGGGTTATTGATATGGAGGTAAAGCCAGCCATGCCGAGCACTGATAAGCTTTGTATGGAAATGTATATCATTGAGAAGAGACTGTTCGAATATCTGATTGATGAATGTGAGTCGCGAGGCTTATTTGATTTTAATAAGGATGTACTCATTCGCAATCTGGACAAGCTGAAAATTCTTGGCTTCCCCTATGAGGGCTATCTGGCAAAAATTGATAGTGTACAATCCTACTTCAAGCACAGTCTGGAATTATTCAATCCTGAGAATTTCTATGAGCTGTTTCATCATTCCGGCTTAATTTATACCAAGGTTAAGGATGAGGTTCCGGCGAAGTACGGCGTGAATGCAAAAGCACAAAATTCTCTTGTTGCTGACGGTTGTGTAATTAACGGTCATGTAGAGAACAGTATTTTGTTCAGAGGGGTAAAGATCGATGAGGGAGCTGTTGTTAAGAATAGTGTGATTATGCAGGATGCGGAAATACAGGAAAGGGTTATTCTGGAGAATGTCATTTTAGATAAGGACGTTATTATTCGTAAGGGAAAGCATCTGGTGGGTCAGGAATCTTATCCGGTTGTGATAAGAAAGAATGCTGTTATTTAGGTAGAAGGAGAGGATGCATATGAAGGAGATACTGATGGTCACATCGGAAGCAAGTCCGTTTGCAAAGACCGGCGGTCTGGCTGATGTTGCCGGAGCACTGCCCTATGCATTGAACAAACAAGGGGTAGAGGCAAGAGTGATTATGCCCAAATATGAATTTGCCGGTAAATCCAAGAAGAGAATGAAGAACGAGGAAAGCGGCGAAATCTATGAGACGGGCGAGAAAAAGACACTTTATGATATATTCTTCGAACTGAATCTGACCTTGGAGCATATCTGCTATATTTATGTGGACCTGGGTTGGAGACATCAATACTGCGGAATTGAGAAAGTGGTTTATCGGGGAGTTACTTACTATTTCATCGATAATGAGTTCTATTTCAGGAGAGATAATTGCTATGGTTACGGGGATGATTCGGAGCGCTTTGCATTCTTTAACAGGGCCGTCCTGGAGGCAATTGCCCATATCAGCTTTACTCCTGATATTCTGCACTGTCATGATTGGCAGACGGGTATGGTACCGGTGCTTTTGGAAGCACAGTATCGTCACCTTGACCTATACAAGGATATCCGTACCATGTTTACAATCCACAATCTTAAATTTCAAGGCATCTATGGTATCATTGAAATGAAGGAATGGTTCGGACTGGGTGACGAGTTTTTTACGTCTGATAAGCTGGAATTCTATAATGCGGGTAATTTCTTGAAGGGAGGATTGGTCTACTCGAATCTGATTACGACAGTCAGCCCAACCTATGCACAGGAAATTCAGTATGCATTTTTTGGTGAGGGACTGGACGGGCTGCTGAGAGCACGGGAGAACAGCCTTTTCGGTATCGTAAACGGCATCGATTATGAGGTATATCATCCAAAAACAGATCCATATCTGTTTGCTAATTATACCGAAACCGACTTAAAGGGAAAGGCTGAGAATAAGCGGCGGCTTCAGGAGAGACTTAATCTGCCTGTTAATGAAGATATTCCAATGATAGGACTGGTCTCCAGACTGACTGATCAGAAAGGTCTGGAGCTGATTGAATGTGTGCTTGAGTACATTATGGAGCAGGAGCTTCAGTTTGTTATTCTGGGCTCGGGTGATCAGAAATATGAGGATATGTTCCGAAATGCCAGAGACCGTTATCCGGAGAAGCTGGCAGTACGAATAGAATATAACGATCCCTTGGCGCAGCAGATCTATGCGGCCTCCGATTTCTTTCTTATGCCCTCTCTTTATGAGCCCTGTGGGTTAGGGCAGCTGATTGCCATGCGTTACGGCTCCCTGCCGATTGTCAGGGAGACAGGAGGACTAAAGGATACCGTCAGTTCCTATAACGAAGAAACCGGGGAAGGTAACGGTTTTAGCTTTGCGAATTACAATGCACATGATATGCTGTTTACAATACAAAGAGCAATCACTTTATATAAGGATAAGAACTTACGGAATAAGCTTATAAAAGCAGCTATGTCCTGCGATTACAGCTGGGACAGTTCGGCAGCCAGATATATGGAGCTGTATGAGAAGCTGAAACCGCAGATTTGATTATTTTACGTATGCGTTTTGAGTATGCGCAGAAATGGAAGGAAACATGAAAAAAATAAAGCTATTATATGTATCTGCTGAAATCTCCCCCTATGCCAGCACGGGCGGCCTGGGAGAGGTAGGCAGAAGCTTCCCTGCAGCACTGGCACAGGAAGAGGACTATGAAGTTCGAAGAGTCCTGCCATTGCATAGAGTCACTGACAGGACAATGAAGTATGTGACGGATTTTCCGGTTAAGATAGATCAGGAATATGAGACCTGTGTTATAAAGAAAGATGCAAAGGATAAAAAGCTCCTTACTTATTTTGTTGAAAATGACAGATATTTTTACAGAGATAATATTTATGGTTATGAGGATGACGGTCATAGATATTTCTTTTTCTGTAAGGCAATTGTTGAAATGTTGAAGCACCTGCCCTATCGACCCGATATTGTGCATACCAATGACTGGCACTGCGGCTTTCTGCCCTTGCTTTTGAAGAAGGAATTTCCCGGGATTAAGACGGTTTATACAATCCACAATATTTCCTATCATGGATTTATTCCATCCTCCTGCCTGTCAGGGCTTTTGGACATGAAGGGACAGTATCAGCTGGGGTGGCCGGAAGAGCTCAATTTTATGAAGGCCGGTATTATTTATGCCGATGTTGTAACCACCGTAAGCCCCGGCTATTGTGAGGAAATTAGGCAGACAGAATATAGCTGCGGTATGACCCCGCTCATAGAGCAGAGGAATAATGGAATAGTCGGGATACTCAATGGTGTGGATACAAAAAACTATGATCCGGCAGCAGAAGAGGAACTGGAATACCCATATGACAGTAAGCATCCGGAACTGAAGAGGAAGAACCGCAGCCGACTCAGAGAGTACTATAAGCTTCCTGAGGATGACAGACCACTGGTTGCAATAATTACCAGACTTGATTATTCTAAGGGCATAGAGATCCTATTAAAGGCAATCAGCTATTTTGATTTCAAGCGTTTCCAACTGATTGTACTTGGTTCGGGTAATCCTTATTATCAGGGGCTGCTTGCAAATATATCGGCAGGTTATCCTGAAAGCATGGCGGTTGATTTTGAATATCATGCGGGCATGGCGAAAAAAATTTATGCGGGAGCGGATATCTATCTGATGCCTTCACTCTTTGAACCCTGTGGGCTTGGTCAGCTTTATGCGATGAGATATGGTGCAGTTCCAATTGTTAATCCTGTGGGAGGACTAAAGGATACAGTTTCCGAGGATAACGAGCATCCTAAGAAAGCTACCGGCTTCTATATGAAGGAATGGAGCGGAAAAGCTCTGAACGATGCATTGGACCGGGCACTTAAGGCTTATCAGTCACCGGAATGGTTCGACATTGTGAAGAATTGTATGAAGTACGATTCTTCCTGGGGAAAAAGTGTGAAGGAATATAAAAGGCAGTATGAGACCATTTTATAACTCTGGAGAGGTTATAAATAAAAAGATCAAGGGCTGTTGCAAAACATCCATTAAGTGTATAGGCGGGATTAGAATATTCTTGCCTATGAACGCATAATGAGTTTTGCCGCAGCCCTTGATTATTGTCATCAGGAATTCGCGGAGTACATTCCTTTGCTCTCCATATACTTGAAGATGGCTTCACCATGCTTCTGCTCTTCCTTCTGGATATGGTTCAGAACATCTCTGATTTGTGCATTACTGAACTCGAAGATCGCAGTATTATAGGTGCCTGAGACATATTTTTCTGTATTCAGCATATCAGTGCACATATCCTTATCAGACAGATTAAGATTTCCAGAAGCATTGCTTTGAGTCTTCATCGTCTGCTGGGATTGAGATGACTGGCCCTGTCCGTTCATAGAAGGTATGCTGCCGCTCAATAGTTGATTGATGGTCTCAAGATGCTCTTCCTCTTTGCTTCCGTTACTCTGAAATACCGCTCTCAACTGCTCGTCGCTTGTGAGGCTGCTGTAGGACGCATATTTACGGATACATTGTTCTTCATGGGATTTGGCATCTTCCAATAAAAATTTTTCCTTTGTGGTTAATTGAACATTTGAAATCATATGAAACACCTCCACTTTTATTATAAGCAGATATGAAAATAATATCCTGTCAGGTTGAATTATGGTTAGTATAATGTGAACTAAAAATAGTAGTAAGTTTTGATACTAATGTTGTACAATTCGGTTTAAATACTTAAAAAAACAAGAAAATATGTAGAATATTATCGAAAAGAGAGATACAATATTAACAAACTTTTTGCTTATTGAGAATGTTGAAGGCAAAAGAGAAATAAATACACAAATCATAAATAGGGGAGAAAAAGCTATGAAAAAGGTAAAATTGTCTCTAAGATATCAGATCATGATTCTTTGTGTTTCTCTATTATTGGTCGCATTAATTACCATGAATATGTTTTCGTATCTAAGCGCCCAAAGAACCATTGAGGATACCTTGGGACATATGGCAGTCAATATTACTCATTCCGTATTGAATACGATAGACATTGATCAATATACCAAGCTGCAGACTGTGGAGGATATGAATACAGATTACTATAATCAGCTTAGGGAAGAACTGAAAAACCTAAAAGAGCAGATAGGTTTAAAATATATGTATACCATGAACCGTGGTGAAGATGGTAAGTATTATTACTGCGTAGATGGTGAAGCAATAGAAGAAGTCGAGAAGATCGGGGATGAAGAGACGGACATTTCTGATAAAATGATTGCTGCCTTTGATGGTCAGGAAGGCTATGAGATATACGAGTCCGAGGAGTGGGGAACTCTTATATCAGGATATATTCCTATCAAAAACAGTTCGGGAGAGATTGTCGGTATGCTGGCGGCAGACTTTGACGGTACCATGGCGTCCGAGAAGCTTCATGAGATCAATAACAATATGTTTATACAGTTGATTGTTATCGTTACTATAGGCATCATTTGCTCGATAGTAGCTGCTAATTTTATGCTTCGGGATATCTCCAAGCTTCAGATGAAGGTAAGTTTGGCAGAGCATGGAGACTTAACTCAGGATGTATCCAGTAAGCGTAGAGATGAAATCGGCTCTCTTTCTAATGCGTTCCAGTCAATGATAAAGCATATGTCTAAGATGATTCTAGGCATCCGGGATAATTCCCGGGCTGTCAGTAATGATATTGAAGCCTTGAATGAAAATGTCGATGTAACGAACCGGGCGACGGAGGAAATAACAAAAATTGTCGGTGAAATCGCTGCCGGAGCAATCAGACAGGTTGAGAGTGCCGAGGAGGCAGAAGTTTCAATGGAGCGTGTATTTGAACAGATTACCTCTATCACGGATTATATTACGACAGTTAATAAGGATTCCGACCAGGCAGTAATCGATATGCAAGAGGCCTCGGATAAGCTTACCGGTTCAGTGGAGCAGATTAATCTGGTGAATGAGACGGTGGAAAATACGGCATCTATTATGAAGCAGCTCGCAGCAAAATTTGATGAGGTATTGACCTTTACCAAGAATATCGAGGAGATTGCTTCCAGGACAAATTTACTCTCTTTGAATGCATCCATAGAGGCAGCCTCTGCAGGTGAGCACGGTAAGGGCTTTGCCGTTGTGGCAGCGGAAATTAAGAATCTTTCAAAACAATCGGGCTTGGCCAGCAATCAGATTAATGAGCTCATAACGGCTGTGTCAGAAGAAATTAATAATTCTACGGAAGCGATTGAGAATGGTGTAAAGCAGGCACGTGAGGGAGTGACCGATATGACTCAGGCCAAGGACAACTTAGACAAGCTTTCCGACTCCAATAAAAAGATAGACAGCCGCATTAAGGCAATCGCTGCAGCAATTCAAAATATCGAAGCTGACAGCAGAAATGTACTGGATAAAACAAAACAGTTATCTGATATTGCGAAGGAGCTGAATGAGAGCACCCAGCAGACCGCCGCAGAGACGGAGGAGCAATATGCCATCGTGGAGGGAATTAAGAATGATTTAAGTTCCGTCAAAGAAAGAATAGCACTTCTGGAAAGCAGCGTGAACGAGTTTAAAATATCGTAAAGAGGAATATACATTATTACCAGGGATCAATTAACTATAAAAGAACGGCAGGAAATGATTTCAATGGTTTCATCCTGCCGTTCTTTTTTAATTACTTAAATTTTTAAATTTATTTTGACGTATAATTTATTATCTGATAATATGAGGAAAAGATAATAATGTAATGCTTTGAAAGGTGGATTATCATGTACGAAAGAGATATTGAAGAGCTGATTGAAAAAATGGCTGTTTTTGAAAAGGCCTTTGATAAGAGCAGATTGATTGATCCGACAAATAATAAAATACTGATTATAAAGGATAATCATTTCATTGATATAGAAAATGACTGCTTTGAATACTGGGGAAAGAAGAATGTATGTGATAATTGTATTGGTATGCGTGCATACAGAGAGAACGATACTATTATCAAAATAGATTATTCCCAGGAGGATATCTATATAGTAGCTGCAGTACCTGTGGTATTGCACGACAGGATTGTTGTGGTTGAGCTTGTAAAGAAGGCAACCAATAGCATAGTCTTTGGCTCTGATGAAAAGGAGCTGAAGGAGAATATCTATAAAATGTTAGATAACGTGAATCGTGTGGCGCTAAGGGATTCTCTGACCGGAATTTATAACCGGAGATATATAGATGAAAGACTACCGGTGGATATTCTAAACGAGGAGCTTTCCGGTCATAGTATTTCGATCATTATAGCTGATTTGGATTTGTTTAAGGAAATCAATGATACCTACGGACATTTAAACGGAGACTGTGTTCTTAAAAATTTTGCGGATATTCTCCAGAAGGAATTGAAAAGAGATAATGACTGGGTTGCCCGGTATGGTGGTGAGGAATTTCTGATCTGTATGCCGGGAGCAGGATTGAAGCTTTCCATGGAGACAGCGGAGCGTATGAGAAAGACTATGGAAGAAACAGTGATGGATTGCGGTGGCAATCAGCTTAGAATTACGGCAAGCTTTGGAGTCTTTACCACCTTTCCCACGTCAGATACTAAGATGAATGATATGATTGAGAATGCGGACAGGATGCTCTATACTGCAAAACATAAAGGAAGAAACAGGGTAGAAGGCTATCTTTCATAGCTTTATACACTGTCGGTCAATCTGACAGGGAGGGATCGTTAGCATCATTGATATAAGGTTGAGCAGATATAGCTGTCTGCCTCAACCTTATATCTTATTAAGAGCAGCAGTATTTTATTGCGGCTGCTCTTTCTCATAAACAATCTCCAGACCCTCCTGGTACCCCTTCTCCATCTTGTTACGGGCTTTCCTGTTAGCAACGCTGTCGAAAACAATGGAAAAATCATAATCCTCAGGATACATCATTTCTGCAGACACCTTCAACTGAAGCCGTTTATGGTTGATGAATTCCTTCTTAGTTTGAATCTGTACGCCAATTTCTCCTTTCTCATTTGCCGTTCGAAATACGATACCGATCTTTTTTTGTGGGTACACCATTACACTGTCACCTACCTGAAAGCGCTGGGTTCTGACTGAACCCTGTGTTGACCTTCCTGCTTTTGGTGACTGCGTCTGAAGGACTGGAGCTGCTATGGTGGACATTGACTCTGTGGCATCCTTTAAGAATTCTGAGGTGATGCTGAGAGCAGGCTTTTCGCTGTCCCTGCAGTAGGCTTCCTGATAAGCACGTTCCAGCATATGCTTTGGAAGGCCCAGGCGCTTTGCTATATATAAGGCGCAGCTTTCTCCTGCCTCACCGATTTCAAGACGGTACAGAGGCTTCAGGCTCTCTCTGTCAAAAGCCATCTTTGCATTAACCAGACCCTCTGTCTTACCGGCATATTCCTTTACCTCCGGATAGTGGGTGGTTGCTACGAAAAGACAGCCCTTTTTTCTCAGCTCCTCCAGGATAGCAATCGCAATACCCATACCTTCCGCAGGGTCGGTACCAGAACCGAGTTCATCTAACAGAACCAGGCTATCCCTGGTGGCATACTTTAATATGTTGATGATATTCATAATATGGGAAGAAAATGTGGATAAGTTCTCCGTTATGCTTTGACCGTCTCCGATATCACACAGGACGACATTATTCATACAGAGGTCGGCGTAGGCACATGGTATGTGCAGACCACTCTGTGCCATTAATTGCAGAAGTCCGACTGTCTTAAGCGCTACGGTCTTTCCGCCGGTATTCGGCCCAGTGATGACGATACCATTGACCTTGTCTCCAAGGATAAAATTCAGAGGAACACATTCCTCCGGTTTAATCAGTGGATGTCTTCCGTCATCTATTCTTTTATGGCGCCCTGTATTGATGACCGCAGGAATAGCCTTCATATCCAGACTTAGCTTTCCTTTGGCGAATATGATGTCTAGGGACTCCATAGCTTCCATATTCAGGCGTATCATAGATGCGTGTTCAACTATCATTCCTGTAAGGACATAAAGAATTCGCCGTTCCTCATTGCTCTCTGCAATTTCAAGTATAGATAATTCTTCCTTCAGCTTTGATACTGCGGTGGGCTCGATGAAATAGGTTGAACCGCTGGAAGAAATATCAAGTACCGATCCACTCACCATATTCTTGTACTCCCGTTTTACAGGAAGTACAAAATGGCCGTTTCTGGTAGAAACATATCCATCTGTAAACCATTCCTTCTTGCTTCGTAGCTGCACCTCCAGCTTTGCCTTCATCTCTGCCTTCAGCTGCCCGGCTTTGCGTCTGATGTCCTTCAGCTCCTTGGAGGCATTATCCTCTACTGCGTTATTTCGAATTGAATTGTTTAGTTCACTGTTAAGCGAGTTCAGCTCGCTAATGGAGCCACCGTAGCCAGCAATAGCAACACCCAGGGATTCTGCACGTATTAAGAAGCCCTTCATCCGCCGGCAGCCATTGATAAACACTTCAATTTGGGTCAGCTGTTCCGGTATCAGCATGGAACCTTTTTCGGCAAGCCCCAACAGCATTTCGATATCCTTCATGGAAGGCAGGGGAGGAGTCCCTATATGATCCAAGACTTTTCTGGCTTCCGTGGTATCTTTTATACGGGCGTTTACCTCCCATTCATTCAGATAAGGCTTCAAAGCCAGTAGTTTTTGTTTTGCAGCTTCCGAAACGGCGTTTTGGCTTAGTAGATCTAATATTTTATTAAATTCCAAAGCATTCATAGATTTTTCTGTCATTTTTCTACTCCTTAACTCAATCATTTTTATTATAGTGAAAAACCCACAGGGAATCTACCGATACAAAATGGATAGAATACTCCCTGTGGGCATGCTGTCTTTGAACAATATAAAAGGCATAACAGGAAAACCTATTATGCCTTGAAATTCTACTGAATGAGTCAAGACAGTTCGAGTACTTTCTGTAAAGGTAGAAAGTTAGGTACAATAAAAAAAAGGTATACTACCAACGTACCCAACAAATTCAATTCAGTGCTACAGAGCACAAACCTTATATACAGATAATACCGACATCAAAACCGTCCTTTCAAACATTTCTTTTTTTACTTTTGAATTGTATCATAGCCAATTGCTTCTGTCAAAGCATTTTTATGGCGGTAAACTAAAAGTTTAGTAAAACTACTTCAACTATTTTGATATATATATATTAATTTATGGCGAAATAATAGGACTATTCAGGTATTTTAGTAAAAAGTATATTGAATTATTCCTACAATAATTATATGATAATATAATAAATAATACTTTTATGATAAAATAGACAAAATACTATATCAATCTTATTATTTGAAATATTCAAAATGATAGGATTTTGTCCTATTATATTGTAAAAATACTACATAAGATAAAAGCAGTAGCATCTGAGAAGATTAATAACTACATTCTAATGGAATTTATAAGAAGGACGGGAGGGAATGTATTGTTGGTTTAGCAAAATAGATATAAATTATTACTAAATTACCGAAGATATACATTAGGTAAAATTGACAAAACTAATTTAGGAGTGTAAGCAATGTTAGAGAAAGAATTTGAAAAGCTATATTATAAATTTCGTGATAATTATTGCAAAAATTTATTTTCAGGTATGAATGAAGGTAAGGAGAGATTAAGTCCTACAGAATCCTATTGTGTTGAAGCTATTTATCTATTAAACCGTCCTACGGTTCATCAATTTGCCAATTATGTTAATATATCTCAGCCAAATGCGACTTATCGCATTAGTAACCTGATCAGTAAGGGATATGTGCGTAAAGTGCTTTCTGAGGACGACCGCAGGGAGTATTTCCTTGAGGTGACAGACAAATTTTCCAAGAAATACGGCATGAATGCTTCCTTCAATGCACAGTTGATGAGTGGTATTCGGGAGAGCTTCACGGAGGAGGAAATCGTGCTCCTTGAAGAAATGATGAAAAGATTGAATGTGATTATGTCATAGTTTAGGCTTTGGATTACCCTTGAATTGAAAAGAGACTGTTGTAAAATTCTAATACTGTTTTATGAGGATTTTGCAGTAGTCTCTTTTGTATATAATAATATAATCCATTACACGATTCATTGCATGCTTCATTAAATGTCTGCAAAGCTGACATTTTTGAATATACACATTAAAATACGAATAAGTAGGAGAATTTATGAGAACAAGAGTATCAAATCCAATATTGCCGGGCTTCTACCCCGACCCTTCTATTTGCCGGGTGGGAGATGATTACTATATGGTAACCTCAACCTTTGCTTATTTTCCGGGTGTACCAATCTTTCACAGCAGGGATCTGATACATTGGAAACAGATCGGCAATGTTCTTGACAGGGAGGAACAGCTTGATTTGTCAGGTGTGAAGCATTCAGAGGGTATATTTGCCCCGACAATTCGATATCATAAGGGAACCTTTTATATGATAACCACCAATGTTACCCATGGTGGGAATTTTATCGTGACAGCCCAAAATCCTGCCGGACCCTGGTCCTATCCGTTCTTTCTTGAGGCGGAGGGAATAGATCCTTCCCTGTTCTTTGATGACGATGGTAGATGCTACTATACCGGTACAAGACCGCGAAGAGAGAGAGGTATAGAGTCATCAGATGGCTTATGCATTGGAGAAAGTGCTAGAATTGCTGTTGATGCTAAGGTTGTATCTGAATATTTTGGAGACAATGAGATATTTTTACAGGAGTTGGATTTACAAAGCATGCGTCTGGTGGGAGATACCTATGCGTTATGGTACGGTGCCTTACGAAATGTTGTATGGCCGGAAGGTCCTCATTTATATAAAAAGGATGGAAGATATTATCTTTTGATTGCCGAAGCGGGGACTGCACATGAACATGCAGTTACGGTTGCGTCCGGAAGCAGCTTAAAGGAGCCCTTTGAGGGCTATCGTGGTAATCCGATTTTGACACATAGGCATCTCGGGAAAAAATATCCGATTGTAAATGTGGGTCATGGGGATCTGGTTGAGACTCAAAATGGTGAATGGTATATGGTAGTATTAGCCTCACGCCCCTACGGTGGTTATTATCGTAACTTGGGCAGAGAGACTTTTCTGGTGCCTGTTACCTGGGAAGATGGCTGGCCGATAGTCAATGCAGGTGTAGGAAGATTAGAGGATACCGTGTTGGGTCCTGATCTTGAACCTTCTCCGGTGGAGACTGTCCCTGAACGGGAGGAATTTGATGGAGATGAACTACCGCTGCATTTTCTCTGGCTTCGTAATCCGAAACGAAAGAATTACAGCTTGTCTGCACGAAAGGGATATTTACGGATGAAGCTGGCTCCGGAGACTATTACCGAGCTGGTCAGCCCGAGTTATGTCGGTGTCAGGCAGGCGGGTATGAGCTACATATTTGAGACCTGCATGGAGTTTATTCCCCAGAGTAATCAAGAGGAAGCGGGACTGGTGCTTCTACAGAACAATGGGTTCCATTATCGATTGATTAGTACGGCAAGAAACAGTATCGGGCTAATAGCGCTTATCCGGTGCTTTGATGGGGAGGAAGAAGTACTTGCTGAGGTAATGAGTGGTAAGGTGGAACAGAAAGCATTGAGGCTCCGTGTTATTGCGAGGGGACAGGAGCTGCAGTTTGCGTACAGCTATGATGGAAGAAGCTATCATATCGTCAAGGCAGAGGTCGATGGTAGGATATTGAGTACGGATGTTGCGGGCGGTTTCGTCGGAACTACCCTGGGATTATACTGTTCTTCGAATGGGATGAAGAGTGCGAGCTATGCGGATTTTGATTGGCTGGAGTACCGGAATGTCTAATTGGGAAAAGGGCCATTAAATTCTACTTGAAAAATTTTGTAAATTATTTATAATAGAATTTAAGTACGATATAGCTAAAGCTCATATGATAATGTTGGAAGAGTATGGCATTCGGTTAATTATAAATATATTACAAGAGGGATAGTGAGAATAATTTGAAGGCTGGAGTTAAGCTGATAAGTGAGATAACAGGGTATTCTACGGCAACTGTTTCTAATGCTTTAAATATGAAAAAAGGAGTAAGTCCCAGTACTGCTGAGGATATTTTTCGTGTTGCCCGAGAAATAGGACATCTCGGTACCAGCAAGGTATCAAGAATTAAGCTGCTAATTTATAAAAAGAATGGACTAATAATCGACGATACCCCGTTCTTTTCTCTATTAATTAATGGATTTGAGCAGGAATGCCGTAAATCCGGGTATGATATGGTAATCAGTAATCTGGATTCCAGATTACCGGATTATAAAGAGCAGGTAAAGCATGTGATCAATGAACCGGATACTGCCATAGTTCTTTTGGGAACCGAGCTATCGCCGGAAGATTTGGTACTCTATAAAGAAGCAAAGAATCCATTTTTACTGCTGGATTACTGGAGCTTTGATATGGATTTTAACGGTGTTGTGATTGATAATGATGATTCCGTAAGGAAGGCAGTATACCACCTGTATCACAAAGGTCATACAAAAATCGGCTATCTTCAGGGAAAGTTCAGAATATTAGGCTTTAAGCAAAGAGAAGCAGGATATTACTCAGCAATGAGGGAGAATGGCTTAACTATACATCCGGAATATATTATTGAGCTTAGTACGACAATGAATGGGGCATATAAGGACATGCTAGAGTATCTGGAAGGTAAGCCGAAACTTCCGACAGCCTTTTTTGCTGATAATGATATGATTGCACTGGGGGCTATGAAGGCTCTACAAGAGTATGGGTATCGCGTACCAGAGGATATTTCGATTATTGGATTTGATGACTTGCCGTTTTGCGAGATTTCTTCTCCCAGATTGACAAGCCTACGAGTCCCTAAAGAGGAAATGGGTAAGCTGGCAGTCAGAAAGATTATAGATATGCTACAAAGAAAAGAGGATGTACGTATCAGAATACAGGTTTGTGCAGAGTTTATCGAGAGGGATAGTGTAAAGAAACTTAACTAAACTATAAGGTGTTTAGATCTCCAACCAGACAATTGTGGTTGGAGATTTTTTTGCTTTTCAGACCCTCTGAGAAGCATGAAAGAATGTTAAATATTATATAAAAATATATAAATTGATTTATATAATAATTTAGAGAGATATACAAATAATGTTGTGAATTGTTTTTATATGTAAAATTTATTTTTGATATACTTTTTACAATGTCTCAGTAATATTATGCATTATATATAGATAATGTCATTTAAGAAGTAAAAAATAATAAAAATTATATAAAATCTATTGAAAAAGAATTACATACATGGTATTATACGTGTAAACAGTTTATAAAATACAATATAAATATTTAATAATTAATTTAGTAAATTATAAACTGAGGGTGACAATAAAAGGAGGAATAATTATGAAAACAAGAAAAGTAGTTTCAATGATGTTAGCCTTACTTATGTTGGTTTCAGTGCTATTTGCAGGCTGCGGTACGAAGAAGGAAACATCAGAACCCAGTAGTGAGAAGCCGGCACAAAGCGAAGTAGCAAGTACACCGGCAGCTGAAGACACCAAAGCATCAGGAGAGAAGACGGAAGTAACATTCTGGTCTCTGAGTACCAGACAGGACGCAATTAATCCCATTATAGAAGCCTTCAATGCATCAAACGATAAGTATCAGGTAACTGGAGCTTATTTCGACACTGACGGTATTAAGGATGCATGTAAGGTTGCTGTCTCCTCCGGAACACTTCCTAACATGTGGTTCAACTGGGGTGGTAGTCTTGGTGGTTTCTATGTAGATAATGGTGTGACCTATGATATGAGCCAGTATGCAAAGGATCATGGTTGGTACGATAGCTTCAACAGAAGTGCTTTAGACCTATGTACCTATGGCGATCATCTTGCCGGTTATCCGACCAGCTTTAATGTATTAGGTGTATACTACCGTAAGGACATATTTGAGAAATACAATCTTGCTGTTCCTACCACCTTTGAGGAATTTGAGAAGATATGTGCAACATTAAAGGAAAATGGAATTACTCCAATCTCTACAGCAGGTTTAAATGGATGGCATGTTATGAGATTTGTTGAGCTTATGATTGAGCATTATGCAGGTGCTGATTTACATGATGCCATGAATTTCTTCACAGAATCCTATAATAATGATGCGGTTGTGAAGGCGCTGACTAAGTATGAAGAGTTCTGTGACAAGGGCTATTTCCCGGTTGGCTTTACTACAGCTGACCCTAATGATACTAATATGGCGGTGTTCTCAGGAACAGCTGCTATGGATATCCAGGGACAGTGGTATGATGGAATGATCGTTCAGAATGAACAGGATATGAATAATTATGGTGTATTTGCATTCCCGTCCGGCGGAACAAATCGTCTTTCTGCTTTTGCTGAAATGACACAATTCAATGCCAAGAATACACCTGAGGAACTGGAAGCATGTGTAGCGTTTATGGATTATTATTATAGTGATGAGGTTGTGAAGCAATATGCAGAATACTATAATATGCCGCTTCCAAAGCAGAATGCAGAAATGCCGGAAGGACAGCCTAATGTACCGATTTTAATGAAACTGGGTGAAACCAACGGTACCTTTACAATTACAGACCAGGCATTCCCTACTGAAGTTGCAGATGTATTGTTTAATGTGCAGGATGCAATTGCTAATAAACAGACAACTCCTGCAGACGGAGCGAAGAAGATTGCGGATGCAATTGACGCATATAAGAGTAAATAAAGGAGAAAATAATCTTCTTGATTTGAGCGAAGCGGGCAATGTTTATTTGTCCGCTTCCTTGATAATAAAGATATTGATTGGAGTGGAATGATGAAAAAAAAGAGTCTGAAGGGCTTTGAATGGAGTTCCTATGCGTTTTTACTTCCAGCGGGGATTATCTATTTATCGGTAATCGTAATTCCTGTAATCTATTCTCTTTTTATTAGTCTTTTTAAATGGAACGGAATAGCTAAAATGGAGTTTGTCGGTCTGAATAACTATATTAGATTATTTACAAAGGATGAGATATTTTCGACGGCGCTAAAGAATAATTTATTATGGATCGTTCTTACAATTTTTATAACGATGACAACTGCATTAGGCTTGGCAGTTATGTTGAACAAGCAGTTTAAGGGGCGTACGATATTTAGAGGAATTTTCTATTTTCCATGTGTAATTGCCCCGATTGCAGTCGCCATTATCTGGAGATGGATATACAATCCGAATGTGGGCTTTATCAATCAGTTTTTTAAGCTGATCGGAGTTGAGTTCAGTCAGAGCTGGATATCCGATCCGAAGGTCAGTATCTTTTGCATATTTATCGCTTCCTTATGGCAGACAGTCGGACAGCCCATGATTTTATTCCTGGCCGGATTGCAGAGCGTGTCTGTTGACGTGCTTGAGGCAGCGACGATAGATGGTGCATCCGGTACGAAAAAATTCCTTTTGGTTACAGTCCCGCTCATGAAAGAGACCTTTGTTATTGTCATTGCGACACTGGTTGTGGCAGCGATGAAGGTATATGATATTGTAGCAGGTTTAACTGACGGAGGTCCTAATAATGCGACACAGATGCTATCTACCTATATGTATTCTCAGACCTTCCAATACAGCAACGTAGGCACAGGAACGGCAGTCGCTTGCATTATGGTATTGATGATGCTGGTGGTTATTATACCTTATATTCTGTTTACGGCAAAGGAGGATTAGGATATGACTGGAAGACAGATAAAGATTACAAAAAGAATTATGCTATATCTAATTCTCATTATATTTGCCGTGATATGTATTATTCCTATGTTTACTCTGTTGGCAACCGCACTGAAAAGTAAAAAAGACTTTTTTAGCGGTATCAGCTTATTCAGTCTGCCTGAGCAAATAGCCTGGAGCAACTTTTCAAAGGCTATAACAAAGGGAAGACTGCTTACCTACATGAAGAATGATTTAATTATATCTGCACTAAAGGTACCCTTGGGTATTTTTATTGAAGCACTGGCAGCTTTTGCATTAACCAGATTGAATATCAAGCATAAGACAGGACTGTTCATTTTCTTCCTGATCGGTATGATGCTTCCCATGCAGACAGCTTTGGTACCGATTAACGTTATTTACAGTAAGCTAGGCTTAATCAATACTTATTTTGGCCTGTTTTATGTCTATATAGGCTTTGGTATCTCTTACGGAATATTAATTTTGCGTGGATTTTTCAGGGGAATTCCTAAGGATATCGATGAAGCTGCGCATATTGACGGTTGTACCAAATGGCGATTGTTCTGGAATATCATACTTCCCATTGCGAAGCCTGCGGTTGCAACTCTTATAATCACAGATTTTTTGGCGACCTGGAATGAGTACCTTCTGGCCAGTGTCATAATTAATGATAATGCGAAAAAGACAGTCCCTGTTGGTATCATGACCTTCGTTGGCGAGCATGGTACGGATTACGGCTATCTTTGTGCAGGTGTTTTACTATCGGTTATACCGGTTATGTTAATTTATCTATTGTTTCAAAGATATTTTGTGGAAGGTATGGCTGGTGCGGTTAAATCCTAGGCCAGCATAATAATATGGCTAAGAAATGGAGGCTGTCATGAAAGAATTTACTTATTTAAAAGAGGTTGAGAGATGGTGTATTCAGGAAATCTCCTGCCCCGGGCGTGCAGACGGTAACCCCTTTACAGATTATCAAATTAAAGGTGTTTTTAAAAGTAAAAATGAAAATATAACTGTAGATGGTTTCTATGACGGAAATGGTATATATAAGGTTCGTTTTATGCCATCCATGGTAGAAGAGTACAGTTTTGAGATAAGCGGTAACTTCAGTGAGCTGGGTTATACAGGAATATTTTCCGTTATACCTGCTACTAGCAATAATCATGGACCGGTGAGGGTAGCAAAGCAATTTCATTTTGCTTATGAGGATGGAACCCCATACTATTCCATAGGAACCACATGCTATGTCTGGGAGCTGCAGAGCGAAGAACTCCTGAAGCAGACGCTAGCGACATTGAAAAACAGTGCATTTAATAAAATCAGATTTTGTATCTTCCCTAAGCATTATGATTATAACTTAAGAGAACCCAGATCCTATCCTTATATAGGAACTCCCTGTGACAGTTCGGGACTGACTAAAGATAATTTTATGCAGTATAACGGGAGAGCAGAAGGAAATACATGGGATTTGATGAGCTTCAATGTGGAGCACTTCAGACACATTGAAAATTGCATCAAAGAGTTAAGAGAGTTATCTATAGAAGCTGACTTAATACTGATGCACCCGTATGACAGATGGGGCTTTAGTCTTATGACACCTGAGGAGGATGATTTATACTTAAAATACGTTGTTGCGAGATTTGCCGCATATCGTAATGTTTGGTGGTCACTGGCTAATGAATATGATTTGATGCCACAGAAATCTTTAGGGGATTGGCAGCGATTTGCACAAATTATCTGTGAAAAAGACCCGTATACCCATTTGAGATCAATCCATAACTGCAGGCCTTTTTACGATTACTCTCAGTCTTGGGTTACTCATTGCAGCATTCAAAGACAGGATTTGTATAAATCAGCAGAATTGGTAACTGAGTGGCGGGAACGCTATCAAAAACCGGTTGTACTGGATGAGATTGCGTATGAAGGAAATATCCAGCATGGATGGGGAAATATCAGCGGTAAGGAAATGGTACGCAGATTCTGGGAGGCTACTTGCCGGGGTGGATATGCAGGTCATGGAGAAACCTACATGAATTCAGATAATATTCTATGGTGGTCCCATGGAGGAGTTTTACATGGTGAGAGTCCGGAACGGTTCAAATTTTTGCATAAAATACTCAGTGAGACTCCGGGCACAGGTCTTATGCCAATTCGTGCTTCCTGGGACGAGGTAGCTGCCACCGTTGAAGACACCACGGAGCATATGAAGCAGCTGCATGATTACTATCTGTATTATTACAGCTTTATGAGACCTTCCTTCAGGGAGTTTTATTACGATGACTGCAGCAGCTTTGAAGTGGAGGTAATAGATACCTGGGAGATGACGATTGAGTATAAGGGAATTTATTCCGGAAAATTCAAAATTGATTTACCTGGGAAAGAATATATGGCTATTCGTGTCCGTAAGGTGAAACTGTAATATTTATAATATGAAATTGATTAGTACCGACAAAAGTTAACTATTAAAAAGTTTACCAAGTCACCGTGAGTGATAAGATCTTTTGCCTCTATAATCAATAGTTTACTTAAAATCAGGTATTTGAAGAGATACCGGTAATACGATTGGAGTACAAAATTGAAGGCGGGAATTAAGAAAATCAGTGAAATTACTGGATATTCACCAGCAACTGTCTCAAATGCATTGAATCACAAAAAGGGTGTAAGCCAGAAAACCTCGGAGGAAATATTTCGAGTTGCACGAGAAATAGGTTATATAGATTTTGCTATGGTTTCAAAAATCAGGCTGGTGATTTATAAAAAAAATGGCTTAATTATCGATGACACGCCGTTTTTTTCCTTGCTGATTAATGGTTTTGAACAGGAGTGCCGTAAGTCTGGTTTTGAGATGGTAATCAGTAACCTTGATGCCAGACAATCGGATTATTTGGAGCATATCAAGCAGATGATCAATGAAACCGATACGGCAATCGTTCTTCTGGGAACGGAGCTGTCCCAGGAGGATATGAGACTGTACAGAGAAGTGAAATGCCCCCTGCTGTTACTGGACGGTTGGAGCTTTGACATGGATTTTACCGGTGTATTAATCAACAACTCCGATTCAGTCAGAAAAGCTGTGAATTATCTGATCTCCAATAATCATAGAAAAATTGGATATCTAAAGGGAAGCTTTAGAATTTTGGGGTTTAGCCAGAGGGAATCCGGGTATCGTTCAGCAATGAGGAATAACGGAATTGAAGTCAATCCTGAGTATGTCATTGACCTTAGTACAACCATGGAGGGCGCATACAAGGATATGCAGGAGCATCTGAAGAAGAAGCCGCCATTACCTACAGCATTTTTTGCAGACAACGACATGATAGCGTTGGGAGCCATGAAGGCTTTGCAGGAATATGGTTACCACATACCTGAGGATATCTCCATAATCGGCTTTGACGACCTGCCCTTTTGTGAAATTTCCTCTCCGAGGTTGACCAGTCTTCGTGTACCAAAACAGGAAATGGGGCAGCTGGCTGTAAAGAAAATCATTGACTTAATCAAAGGGAATGATACGGCTCGGACAAAAATTCAGATTTGTACGGAATTTATTGAGAGGGATAGTGTAAGAAAATTATAAATGACAGGAGGGAAAAGAATTGAAACAAGTTAGAATTGGTTTTGCACCGACAAGACGAAGCATTTTTAGTGCACCCGATGCCGTCAAATATGCTGAGTTGACTCGTAATAAACTGAAGGAGCTGGGTGTTGAATTCATAGATATCAAGGATATTAATGAGGAAGGTCTTCTCTATGATGAACAGGACAGAATAAAGATTGCGGATAAATTTAAAAGAGAAAAAATAGACGGATTATTTTTTCCACATTGTAATTTTGGAACAGAATATGAGGTTGCCCGTCTTGCGAAGGAATTAAAGGTCCCGGTTTTACTTTGGGGACCGCGAGATGAACGGCCGGATGAGAAGGGAATACGATTAAGAGACAGTCAGTGCGGCTTATTTGCAACTGGAAAGGTGTTGCGGAGATTTCAGGTTCCCTTCACTTATCTGACTAACTGCAGATTAGAGGATCCTGAATTTGAGAGAGGTATCCGATTGTTTCTCTCTGTATGCAACGTAGTTAAGACCTTTCATAATACAAGAATTCTGCAGATTGCTCCAAGACCCTTTGATTTTTGGTCTACCATGTGCAACGAGGGAGAGCTGCTGGAGAGATTTAACATCCAATTATCACCTATACCCATTCCGGAGCTTGTAGAAGAAGTTAAGAAAGTGAAGGAAGAAAAAGCAGAGGTCCTGGCTGTGATGCAATACTGCAGGGAGAATATGAACATTAAAGTTAAGGACGATGTGCTTGAGAATGTAGCGGCTTTGAAGATAGCTATGAAGAGACTTGCCGGTAAATATGGCTGTAATGCGATTGCCATCCAGTGCTGGAATGCGTTACAGGGGGAACTGGGCATTATGCCTTGCGCAGCGAATTCCCTGCTAAACGAAGAAGGAATTCCGGTTGTCTGCGAAACAGACATACACGGTGCAATTACTGCAGTTATGGTCGAAGCAGCGACTCTTGAAGACAGGAGAGGTTTTTTTGCAGATTGGACAGTGCGTCATCCGGATAATGAGAATGGTGAGTTGTTACAGCATTGCGGCCCTTGGCCATTATCTGTAGCGAAGGAAAAGCCCTCCATCGGATATCCTCTGGCCTTTGAACATCCCGGGGCGGTTGAAGCAGAGGCTAAACACGGCATCATGACGTTATGCAGATTTGATGGAGATAATGGTGAATATTCTTTGCTTCTTGGTAATGCAGTTGGGATAGAAGGCCCTTATACCAAAGGGACTTATGTCTGGGTAGAGGTAGAAAATTTAAAACGCCTGGAGGATAAGCTGGTCTGTGGTCCTTACATTCATCACTGCGTGGGGATTCATGAGGATGTGGTTCCTGCGCTTTATGAAGCATGTAAGTATCTAAAAATAAAGCCGGATCTGTACGACCCTGTCGAGGAAAAGGTAAAAGCTTTTATACGCGGCGAATAATACTGTGCTTATTTGATGGTTTAGGTCGATGAATGGAAATGAGGCGAAAGAATATGAGAAATTTAACAGCCAAATCCTTTGAATTGAGGAAAAGGGTTTTGGATATGGTTTATCATGCGAAGGCCGGACATATCGGCGGAGATTTTTCGGTTATGGAGATTCTAGTAACATTATACTACCGAGAAATGAATGTATCGCCTGATAAGATAAATGCACCGGACAGAGATTTCTTTATACTGAGTAAGGGGCATTCGGTGGAGGCTCTCTATGCAGTGTTATCTGATTTGGGTTTCTTTTCAAGGGAAGACTTGCTTACCTATTCCCAGTTTAAATCGAAGTACATAGGGCACCCGAACAATAAAATAAATGGGATAGAAATGAATTCGGGTTCTCTGGGACATGGCCTTCCTGTATCTGTCGGTATGGCTCTGGGGCTTCGTATGGATAGAAGAGGGAACCGGGTATACACTGTCATGGGAGACGGAGAACTTGCAGAGGGTTCAGTTTGGGAGGGAGCTATGGCGGCCGGACATTATAAGCTCGATAACCTTTGTGCTGTTATTGACCGGAATCGTCTCCAGATATCAGGAGGAACTGAGGAAGTAATGACTCAGGATAACCAGGATGAACGCTGGCAGAGCTTCGGCTGGAATGTAATTCATACAGAGGGAAATAACATAGAGTCCTTAGTAACTGCATTGGAAGATGCAAGAGCAACAAAGGGAAAACCTACCGTCATTATAGCAGATACGATAAAAGGCTATGGTGTTTCGTTTATGGAGAATAATGTTAAATGGCACCATCGCGTACCTACGGCTGAGGAATATGAGGTGGCTGTACATGAATTGGAGGAAAGGAGAAAAGAAGCTGATGAATACAATTCCTAACCGTCAGGCTATCTGTGAGGTACTGATAGAAAAAGCTTATTCCGATCAGGATATTGTTGTATTATGCAGTGATTCCAGAGGTTCAGCTTCCTTGGCTGATTTTGCCAAGGCCCATCCGACACAATTCATCGAGGTAGGCATTGCTGAGCAAAATCTGGTCAGCATGGCAGCGGGCCTTGCTCGAATCGGTAAGAAACCTATAGCAGCTTCTCCGGCCTGCTTTCTTTCCACAAGAAGTATGGAGCAGGCGAAGGTTGATGTATCCTATTCCGACACCAATGTGACTCTGCTGGGCATCAGCGGTGGAATCAGCTACGGTGCACTTGGATTTACGCATCACTCGGTACAGGATATTGCAATAATGGGGTCAATACCAAACATGCGAGTCTATATTCCGAGTGACAGACATCAGTCGAAATACTTAGTGGAAGCACTGCTGGAGGATAAGAAACCAGCCTATATCCGGATAGGAAGAAATGCAGTGGAAGACATTTATTCAGAGGATTGGATACCGTTTCATATGGATAAGGCTACAGTCTTATGTGACGGAGAGGATTTACTGCTTGTAGCCTGCGGAGAAATGGTCAGGCCAACTCTGCTTGCGGCTCAGGAGCTTCAAAAAATGGGAGTATCTGCTACGGTACTGGATATGTATTGTGTAAAACCCCTGGATGAAGAAGCGATAATTCGGGCTGCAAAAAAAGCAAGGGCAGTGATTACGGTGGAAGAACATAGCTGGATCGGTGGCCTGGGGTCCCTGGTAAGTCAGGTAATATCGAGGGAATGCCCAAAAAGAGTGATGAATCTGGCACTTCCTGATACGCCGGTGATAACAGGAAAATCACAGGAGGTATTCGACTATTATGGGTTAAATACCGAAGGAATTATAAAAACTGCGATGGGGTTGATGAGTAATGTCAAATAGCTATATCCTTGGGATTGATCAGAGTACGCAGGGAACTAAAGCTGTCCTGCTTGATAAAACCGGTAAAATTCTTGGCCGGCAGGATATCGGGCATGAGCAGATCATCAATAAGCTTGGGTGGGTTGAGCATGATCCTATCCAGATTTATAAGAATGTGATTTCTGCGGTAAAAGCACTGCTTAATATAACGCTGGTGAAGAAATCAGAGATCATTGGTGTAGGTATTACAAATCAGAGAGAAACAGCTGTTGTATGGGACAGGCAAAGCGGTATACCGGTCTGTAATGCTATTGTATGGCAATGTGCCAGGGGTGCTGCTATCTGCAAGAGACTCGAAGCATCAAAGGAGCTGATACATAATAGAACGGGATTGAATCTGTCTCCGTATTTTACAGCATCTAAAATTGCCTGGGTTATAGAGAATGTTGAGGGTGCAAGAAGTAAGTCGGAGCGGGCCGAGCTGGCATACGGTACGATGGATAGCTGGTTAGTATATAAGCTTACCCAAGGAGCTACCTTCAAAACGGATTACTCCAATGCTTCAAGAACACAGCTTTTCAATATTCATGACCTTAAGTGGGATCGTGATATATGCGAGTTATTTGGCATTAATACGGCTTGTTTGGCAGAGGTTTACGATTCTAACGCCTGTTACGGGTATACCGATTTTGATGGGTTACTGGAAGAACCAATTCCGATACACGCTGTACTGGGAGATTCTCACGGTGCTTTGTTCGGTCAAAACTGTATGGAGAGTGGGATGGTAAAAGCCACCTACGGAACCGGTTCCTCTATTATGATGAATATCGGAGCCAAACCATATATCAGTAACAAGGGAATCGTAACATCCCTTGCCTGGGGAATGGATGGACGGGTAGAATATGTGCTGGAAGGAAACATTAATTACACTGGGGCAGTAATAAGCTGGCTGAAGGATAAGGTGGAACTGATTGACAGCTCCGATGAAACGGAATATTATGCAAGTATTGCGAACCCGGCAGATCATACCTATCTGGTTCCCGCTTTCTCCGGTCTGGGTGCTCCTTATTGGAACAGCGACGCCTCAGCAATTCTGTATGGTATGACTAGAAATACTGGGAAAGCAGAAATAGTAAGAGCGGCACTGGAGTCGATTGCATACCAGATTACCGATATCATAGAAGCAATGAGGCAAGATACCGGGATAGAGATTACAGAGCTTCGGGTCGACGGCGGTCCCACAAAAAACCGTTACCTGATGCAATTTCAAAGTGATTTATTAAGCATTCCGTTAAGAGTTCCAAAAACAGATGAATTATCTGTAGTCGGAGCAGCATATACGGCAGGAATTGCCTTTGGAGTCTATGATAAGGATAAGGTGTTTTCAGAGATTGAGGCGGTTCAATTTCATCCTGATATGGAGCAGGAGATTAGGGCTGAGAAGCTAAAGGGCTGGAAGGAAGCTGTCAATATGATAATGAAAGATAAATAGGAATAGTAGTTAGAGAGAAAGCCTGCAGATTATGCAGGCTTTCTCTAAAGGAAAGATAATGATACTATGAAAAAAAGAAAGATTTAAAGCGCAGTCAGGGGATCAGTATGCACGTGATTTCTTCTGCGGTATAAGTTCTTAAATTCCGTCGGAGTACATTCCTTCAGGTTTTTAAATACACGGTTGAAGGTAGCGATGCTGGAGAAACCGGAAAGCATTGCAACCTCTGTAATTGTCAGATGTGGGTCAAGTAGAAGTCTTTCAGCTTCCTTTACCCTTCTTTGGTTCAAGTAATCATAGAAGGACATATCCGTAAACTGCTTGAAGAGTCTGGAAAAATGGAATTTACTGAAGCCTGCCACATCGGCAATGGAATTCAACGTAATATCTTCCATGTAATTATTGCTGATATACTCAAAAATGGTATTGAACTTCTCGATATACTCCCGCTGCTTATTAAGCTTCACAGCAGGGAACAGGTTCTCGGTATTCATATATTTGCGACCGGTTACGACTAGCATTTGAATAATCAATGCATAAAGTGCTTCCTCGCGAAGAGTATTCTTACTCTGGTATTCCTTCGTCAGCTCATGAAACAGCTCCGAGAGCTTCTCATAGATATCCGGCGCGGTTGCCGGTGTAATTAATCGCGGCTGGCTTAATATGGCAAGAATATTCGACAGACCCTTCAGATTACTGATCAAGGAAAAATCGAATAGCAATATCCGCCTGACACCCTCTGTTGGAGCAAGCAATTCATGAAGCTCACCTGGAGGAATGATTAGGATATCACCCTCCTGCAGCAGGTAGGTGGTTTTCCCTATGTGAATGGTATATATGTTCTCAACCGGCATGATCATCTCAATTGCCGTATGCCAATGAACCGGATAATTATCAGTCACATGATTAATATGGAGTAAAATCGAGGAGTGATTTTGATAATCCACCTTCTCAAATATACCGTCCATAATCCGCATAAATGATATCCTGCCTTTCAGAATTTTTGCTCATTATGTATCACGATCAACAAGGGTATTGCTATTTGAATATTGCTATCTCATAGCTTTGTAACTGAGTAAATATTGCTATTTCAAGTTATTCCGGAATAGAGTGATAATTTCAACAATAGAAGAGTCAATACTCAAAATTAAACTCATTTTATGAGAGAATTAAGGAATGTATTCCCTAAATCTATTTTAATATATCTTAAGTAATTTGTAAATAACATTTGTTAATTCAATGAATTATTTTTGGTGCTCCTATTTGACCTTCTTAAGAACAGCAAAACATGAGATAACAATAGCAAAAATTGATAGGATAAAAAGCAAATTTTGATATAGACTTATTGTATAGTGAATATAGTAATTCATTCGATACTCAGACTATTTTGTCAGTTAATATAGGGATGAATAAGAAGCTGCAGAAGGGTTCAAGGAGAAACGATGGTTTCATTGAACCCTTTTCGTAGACTGGAAGTGCTGTTACATGGTAAACCATTCGATTATCAATTATAACAGGAGGTTGTAAGATGCAGGATTATAAGGCTTATATGGATGAATCCTTAAGCTTTGAAGAGAGAGCGAAGGATCTGGTTTCAAAGATGACATTGGAAGAGAAAGTATTCCAGACCCTACACACCGCGCCGGCGATTGAAAGGCTCGGTGTAAAGGCATATAACTGGTGGAATGAGGCTCTTCATGGTGTAGCTCGTGCCGGTGTGGCTACTGTATTTCCTCAGGCAATCGGCCTGGCAGCAACCTTTGACGAAGAGCTGCTGGAGGAAGTGGCTGATACCATCTCCACTGAAGGCAGAGCAAAATTCAATATGCAACAGAAATATAATGATACGGATATTTACAAGGGCTTGACCTTCTGGTCTCCTAATGTGAACATCTTCCGTGATCCGAGATGGGGAAGAGGACATGAGACCTACGGAGAAGATCCTTACTTAAGCTCCAGATTGGGTGTCAGATTCATCCAGGGTATTCAGGGTCATGATAAGAAATATCTGAAGGCGGCGGCTTGCGCTAAACATTTTGCCGTCCATTCGGGACCCGAGGACATCAGACACAGCTTTAATGCTGAAGTCAGCCAACAGGATTTATATGAAACCTATCTGCCTGCTTTTAAGGCATGTGTGAAGGAAGCTGAGGTTGAGGCTGTCATGGGTGCTTATAATAGAACCAACGGCGAGCCCTGCTGCGGAAGTAAGACCTTACTCAAGGATATATTGAGGGATGCATGGGGCTTCCAGGGTCATGTAACCTCCGACTGCTGGGCAATCAGGGATTTTCATGAAGGTCATATGGTGACAGGAAATGCAGTGGAGTCAGTAGCACTAGCGATGAACAACGGCTGTGATCTAAATTGCGGTAATATTTATGGTAATCTTTTATATGCCATACGAGATGGCTTGGTCAGTGAAGAGACCATTGATACGGCAGTAACCAGATTGATCATGACACGGATGAAGCTCGGTTTATTTGATGATCAGGCAAAGGTTCCATTTTGTAACATCAGCTATGAACAGGTTGACAGTAAGGAACATATGCTGTTGAATCAGGAGGCCGCCAGAAAATGTATTGTATTATTAAAGAATGATAAGCAGCTGCTTCCGTTAAATAAGAAGAAACTAAGAGCTGTCGGTGTAATAGGTCCCAATGCTAATAACCGTAAGGCTCTTGTAGGAAATTATGAAGGAACTGCCTCCGAATATATAACTGTTCTGGAGGGAATTAAGGAATATCTCGGTGACGATGTAAGGGTATATTATTCCGAGGGCTGTCATCTGTTCAAGGAAGGGATCCAGGGACTCTCTACCGGTAATGATAGAATTGCGGAAGCACGTGCTGTCTGCGATATGAGTGATGTAGTTGTTGCCTGCTTCGGTCTCGATCCGGGCTTGGAGGGTGAGGAAGGCGATCAGGGTAATGAATTTGCCAGTGGTGATAAGCCGGATTTAAAGCTTCCCGGAATTCAGGAAGACGTGTTGAAGGCGTTATATGAAAGCGGAAAACCGGTGATACTGATACTGTTATCCGGAAGTGCGCTTAGTATTCCGTGGGCAGATGAGCATATTCCTGCAATCCTTCAGGGATGGTATCCGGGTGCGCAGGGTGGACGTGCAATCGCACAGCTTCTCTTCGGTGAATTTTCACCCGAGGGCAAGCTTCCGGTTACCTTCTATCGTACATCTGAAGAGCTGCCTGAATTTACCGATTACAGCATGAAGGGAAGAACCTATCGCTATATGACGGAGGAGGCATTATATCCTTTTGGCTACGGTCTATCCTATACAAGCTTTGAGATGAGCAATATTACTGTTGATACAGAGGAAATAGCTGCCGGTAAAACAATTTCCTGCAGCATGGAGGTAAAGAATACCGGTGCTTATGCCGGAGCAGAGACAGTTCAGGTTTATGTAAGGGTTAAGGCGGACGGAGCTCCAAAGCATCAATTGAAGGGACTAAAGAAGCTTTATCTTAAGCCTGGTGAGCAGAAGGCTGTGACGCTGGAGCTGAACGAGGAAGCCTTCGGATTATATGATAACAGTGGAAAGCTGGTTCTTCATGAGGGTGAATATGAGCTGTTTATAGGAAGCTGCCAGCCTGATGCAAGAAGCATCAGTTTAACCGGAAGGAAGCCATACTGTAAGAAGCTTCATTCCAAAAAGACTGTTATATTGTAAAGATTTCGGATAATATTATACTAGTAAGAGAATAGTGGGAGTGTTATTATTCAAGTTGAATAATATACTCCCATTATATATAAGCTTTCCATTATACTAATATGTAAGGAAATGAGGAAATTAATATGAACTATAACCAATGCTGGCTGAACTACCATAAAGTACCTCAGTATAAAGATGTAAGGCTTTTAAGCAATCTCCACCTGTACTGTGAAACGATCGAGGAAGGCTCAAGGATTATTCCAAATGCAAAGAAAGAGTTACAAAGAGCATTTTCAGGGATGCTGGGTATTGAGCTGGATACAGAGAAGCTTAAGGTAATGACACAGACTGTGACCGATAATCTTCATAAAGAGGGCTTTATCCTGAAGGAGGAAAACGAAGAGATACATATTATCGGAAGAACAGAAACAGGGCTTTTGTATGGCGTGTATGAACTAATCCGCAAAATTGCGTCAGGTGCTTCCCTTAAGGGGATTAACCTTACAGAGTATCCGAAGAATCCGCTTCGAATGCTGAATCACTGGGATAACGCAGACGGCAGTATTGAACGTGGATATGCAGGACATTCCTTTTTCTTTGATCAGGATGAGCTTATATTGAATGATAGGACCGTAGACTATGCCAGGCTTGTATCCTCTGTGGGGATTAACGGTGTTGTCATCAATAATGTCAATGTACACAGCGGTGCGGCAACTAAACTGATTTCGGATGAATACCTTCCGAGCATGAAGAGGCTGGCGGATGTCTTATCCGGTTATGGAATTAAGCTTTTTGTAAGTATAAACTTTGCCTCACCTATGGAAATCGGGGGACTTTCTACCGCTGATCCCTGCGATATGGGGGTTGTCCAGTGGTGGGAGCAGTGTACTGCTAAGCTTTATCAAAATATCCCTCAGTTTGGAGGCTTCCTGGTAAAAGCGGACTCCGAAGGAAGACCCGGACCGTTTACCTACAACAGAACGCATGCTGATGGAGCCAATGTTCTGGCAAGAGCCCTCAAGCCTTATGACGGACTTCTGATCTGGCGCTGTTTTGTATATAACTGTCAGCAGGATTGGAGGGATTATAAGACTGACCGAGCAAGGGCAGCTTATGATAATTTTATCCGGCTGGATGGTCATTTTGAAGAAAATGTCATCCTTCAGATAAAGAACGGTCCGATGGATTTCCAGGTAAGGGAGCCTGTAACTCCGCTATTCGGAGGCTTAAAGAAGACCAATCAGCTGCTTGAGGTTCAAGCAGCACAGGAGTATACGGGACAGCAGAAGCATGTATGCTATCTGATCCCCATGTGGAAGGAAATATTAAGCTTCAATACCTATGGGAAGGAGTCTGATGCGACAGTTGCGGATATCGTATCCGGCAGAACCTATGCACAGGTGAATTGTGGAATGGCGGCTGTTGCCAATACCGGTGATGTCTTTAACTGGACAGGGCATGATCTGGCAGCAGCTAATCTGTATGGCTTTGGACGTCTTAGCTGGAATACGGAATTGACCGCCGAAGAGATTGCAAAGGAATGGATACAGCTCACATATCTGTGGAACGAAAAGGTCATGAAGGTGTTACTGGATATACTGATGAAATCCTGGCTGACCTACGAGAAATATACCTCACCCCTTGGCATCGGCTGGATGGTGAATCCGAATAATCATTACGGGCCGAATGTGGACGGCTATGAGTATGACAGATGGGGAACCTACCACAGAGCCGACCGTAACGGTCTTGGTGTAGACCGTACTCAGGCAGGAACTGGATTTGCTTCCCAATATAATGAACCGAATGCCTCCATGTATGAGAATAAGGCGACCTGCCCTGAGGAGCTTTTATTATTCTTCCACTATATTCGCTATGACTATGTATTAAGGAGTGGGAAGACCTTGATCCAGCATATCTATGATACTCACTTTGAGGGTGTGGAAGAGGTAGAGGAAATGTGTGCAGCGTTTCAGGAGCTGACCGGATTGCTACCTGAGGATGTCGTTGACAGAATCAGTGAGAGGCTTATGCTTCAGCTTGATAGCGCTAAAGAATGGCGCGATAGAATTAATACCTATTTCTATCGTAAGTCCGGTATCGAGGATCATAGGAACAGAAAAATCTATAAATAGGATAATTGGATTTGGATGAATTTTGGAAAGGTACTGGTGTAGTATGAAGCTGCAGAATTATGATCGGACATGGATTGCTAAGGGCTATGAGTTACCTGAATATGACAGGGCACAGCTTAGAAAAGCTACGATGGAGGAGCCTGCCTGGCTTCATTTTGGTGCAGGCAATATCTTTCGAGGCTTCCCGGCCGCAGGCTTACAGAAGCTGTTAAATGACGGCAACTACGATAAGGGTGTTATTGTAGCAGAGGGCTTCGATTATGAGATTATTGAGAAGGCTTTTCTGCCCTTTGATGATTTAAGCCTCCTGGTAGTTTTGAAGGCGAACGGCAGCATTGAGAAAAAGGTAATCGGTAGTGTCGTGGAAGCTCTGGTTGCGGACAGTGACAGAACTGCACAGTGGAATCGCTTGAAGGAAATCTTTACGAAGCCGTCCCTTCAAATGATAAGCTTTACAATTACTGAAAAGGGATACAGTCTCTTGAATTTTAAGGGAGATTTTCAGGGAGCAGTTCTTGAGGATATTAAGAATGGACCTGAGAAACCCAGCCACATTATGGGAAAGGTTACGGCTCTTCTCTATGAAAGATATCTTGAGGGCGGTGCTCCCATTGCCCTGGTCAGTATGGATAACTGTTCCCATAACGGAGATAAGCTCTTCAAAGCTGTTGAGACATATGCAAAGCATTGGGCCGGTAACGGCTTTATAAAGGAAGGCTTTCTTGCCTACATCACCGATGATAAGAGGGTATCCTTTCCATGGAGTATGATTGATAAGATTACTCCGAGACCGGATGATAAGGTGAAGCAGATTCTGGAGGAGGACGGCTTCGAGGATACTGACTTAATCATCACAGGCAAGAACACCTACACGGCCGCTTTTGTCAATGCAGAGGAGACAGAGTATCTGGTGATTGAGGATTGCTTCCCGAACGGAAGGCCGCCCTTTGAAAAAGCAGGGTTTATCTTTACCGACAGAGAGACGGTAGATAAGGTAGAAAGAATGAAGGTATGTACCTGCCTTAACCCGCTTCACACAGCACTTGCAATCTTTGGCTGCCTTTTGTCTTATAGGACGATTTGGCAGGAGATGAGAGACGAGGAGCTGGTGAAGCTGGTAGAGAAGATTGGATATATTGAGGGAATGCCGGTTGTCGTGAATCCCGGAGTTTTAAATCCTAAGGAATTCATCACAGCTGTACTCGAACGACGTCTGCCGAATCCCTTTATGCCGGATACACCCCAACGTATCGCAACAGATACTTCACAGAAGCTGCCAATTCGTTTCGGTGAGACCATCAAGGCTTACCGAGCAAGTAATGAGCTGAAGGTGACAGATTTAACCTTCATTCCATTGGTGCTTGCTGGCTGGTGCAGATATCTGATGGGTGTGGATGATAACGGAGAGGAGTTCACGCCCAGTCCCGATCCGTTGTTGACTAAAGTACAGGAGTATATTCAGGGAATCAGGCTTGGAGATAGGTCGCTTCCTAAGGATGTACTGAAGCCAATCCTGTCCGACGCCAGGATCTTTGCAGTAAACCTTTATGAGGTTGGACTTGGCGGGAAGGTGGAAGATATGTTCCTGGAGCTGATTGCAGGAAAGGGTGCTGTCAGAAGTACCCTGAAGAAGTATCTAAACTCTTAAGGCTTCTCATATTCATACTGAAAGCTGCTGTAATAATCATATCAATTCTGACTCATTCATTAGCGATTGATATTGGTTAGGACAGCAGCTTTTTTGTTCAGGGGTTGTCGAATTGTCATAGAGATAGTATAATTTGGTAGAAGAGAGACAGGAAAGGAGGAGGAAAGCTTATTATGGATACGATCTTGATCATAGAGGATGACGAAGGACTGAGCAGGGGAATCTGCTTTGCCTTAACCAAGGAAAATTATAATATACTTTCAGCTACCTCCTTGAGTCAGGGTAAGCAGTATATACATAGTAATAAACCGGATCTGATCCTGTTGGATATCAACCTTCCTGACGGTGACGGGTATTCCTTTTGTAAGGAAATCAGGGAAGAAATCAATGCACCTATTATCATACTGACCGCACGGGATTTAGAGACAGATCAGATCATCGGGCTCTCGGTAGGGGCAGATGATTATATCACAAAGCCCTTCTCCTTATCGGTATTAAAGGCCAGGATCGCAGCACAGCTTCGAAGAATACAACTGCTGAAGGAGGAAGCCTCCCAGACAAAGCATCAATGGCTTACATCAGCGAATATCCGCCTATGCAAGGATAACTGCAAGGTCTATAAAAATGAGTCAGAGGTGGAACTTAGCGTTACGGAATACCGTCTTCTCAAGCTCTTTTTGGAGCATCAGGGACAGCTTCTTTTAAAGGAACAGATTTTAGAAGCAGTTTGGGATACGTCGGGCAATTTTGTAGATGAAAATACCCTGCCGGTTAATATCAGACGCCTTCGCAAGAAGCTGGAGAAGGAACCCTCGAAACCGACGCTGATCAAGACTATCCACGGGATGGGATATATTTGGACAGAAGGAGCAGAAAGAGATGAAGACTAGTCTTATTCTGGCAATGATAGCAATCGGAGTATGTCTTGTGACTGTCATAGGTTGCTGGTGCTATTTAAATCATACCCTGAATAAAATTTCGCAGATCATCTCTGATTATATTATGCACAGAAGATTTGAAGCATGTGATATCGAGGAGACCAGAGAATCAAAGCTGGTAAGCCAGCTTAGGCAGTTGATCTCTATCGCTGATCATGAAGCAAGGCTTGCAAAAGAAGAGAAGGAGGCAATCTCCCATCTGGTTTCTGATCTATCCCATCAGTTGAAGACACCACTTGCCAATATCTCAATGTATAACCAGCTCTTAAGGGAAACCTCTCTTTCCGAGGAGGAGAGACAGGAATTTCTACTCCGTACCAAAGAGCAGGTGACTAAGATGGAATGGTTTATGCAGATGCTTCTTAAGACCTCCCGTCTGGAAATCGGAATGATTGAATTTGAGGTTACTCAAAATGATATAAAGAAGACCATTGCTGATGGAATTAGTGCGGTATATGCACAGGCAGAAAGAAAGAATATTCGTATCTGCACAGAAGAATTTGAGGATAGAAAGCTGTTGCATAATCCGAAATGGACTGCTGAGGCGATTGCCAACATCCTGGAAAATGCAGTAAAATATTCTCCCGAAGGAAGCGAGATTACAATCCGTCTGGAGCAATTGGAATTATATACAAGACTGGAGATCAGAGATCAGGGTATCGGAATCGCAGCGGAGGAGCTGAACCTTATATTTCATCGATTCTATCGGAGTAAAAGCGTAGAACAGAAGGAGGGCTCCGGTTTGGGTCTTTATCTGGCACAGCTAATTCTTTCTAAACAGGGAGGTTATATTACAGCTTCCTCAGTACCGGGCGTGGGAAGCTGCTTTTCCGTGTATCTGCAGAAGGTTGTGCAGAAATAGAGACAGGCGTTAGATTGAAACAAGAGATTATATGTGGATAGTTATGAGGTTCTTACAAAAGTGTAAGAACCTTTTACTTTTTTGTCAGCAAGCTGTAAGAAGGGACTGATATGATAATTATCAGTAGGACATAAAAATAGGAGAATAATTCTGAAAAGAGTAGAATTATTCTATGATTTGAGATGCCGTGATATGGTATTTAGTCTGTAAGTAGGTTGATGTGTTATAGGCCGCCGAGCGGCAGATGGAGGTAAAAATGAGTATCTTAACAGTAAATGGTCTGAAAAAATTCTATCAAAAAGAGCCGAATCTGGTAAAAGCACTGGACGGGGTGGATATTGCAATTGAAGAGGGAGAGTTCGTTGCAGTGGTTGGAAGTTCCGGAAGCGGGAAATCCACTTTGCTTTATATGCTGGGAGGACTTGATTATCCCACTGAGGGATCAGTCAAGGTACGCGGCAGAGAGCTATCCGGCTTTACGGATAATGAGCTTACGATCTTCCGCCGCAGGAACATTGGGTTTGTCTTTCAGAATTATAATCTTGTACCCATTCTTAATGTATACGAGAATATCGTACTTCCAATCGAACTGGACGGCAACAAGGTAGATGATGAATACGTTGGAGAGATATTGAAGACCCTGGGAATAGAGGATAAGAAATATAATATGCCGAACCAATTATCCGGCGGACAGCAGCAAAGAGTCGCCATAGCGAGAGCTCTGGCGACAAAACCTTCAATTATCCTGGCGGATGAGCCCACGGGAAATCTTGATTCGAAAACCTCCCTGGAGGTTGTGGGTCTATTAAAGACAACAGGTAGAAAGTTCAATCAGACGATTGTCATGATTACCCATAATGAAGCCCTTGCTCAGCTGTGCGACAGGATCCTCCACATAGAGGATGGGAAGCTTTTATCTCCATCCCGGAAAGGCGGGAGGATAGATGAGAAATAACAATAAAAAGGTAATTCGTAAGCTTTCTGACCGGAGTCTGAGAAAAAACCGTATGAGCAATTCCTTTGTTCTTGTTGCTATCATACTAACCTCAATTTTATTTACTACACTGTTCTCTCTCGGTTCTGGATTGCTGCAGATCACCGAGGAGCAGACCATGCGGCAGATCGGGACCAGAGGACATGCGGGGCTTAAAAACGTCACCCGGGAGCAATATGAGAAAATCACGTCACATCCTATGGTCAGAGAGCACAGCTATAACATACTTCTAGGGGTGGCAACTAATACCGAGTTAGCCAAACGAAGTACCGAGATCAGGTATACTGAGGCAAAAGATTTGGAGTATGGTTTTGTAAGGCTTGAGGAAGGGCGGCTTCCCGAGAAGGAGGATGAAATCCTGGTGGATACCGCTGTCATGGATATGCTGGGAGTACCGCATGAGCTGGGAGCAAAGATAACCTTACGCTTTTCCTTTCTTGATAAGACCATAGCAGATACCTTTACTGTATGTGGCTGGTATGTTACTGATATGATCGCCGCAGCCAGTCAGGTATATATCGCCCGGGAGTATCTGGATAGAATATCACAGGGTTATACGGAAGAGGACTTTGTAAAACGCTATGAAGATCACGGGATCGGTGCCGGGTTGCTTCAGGGTACCCTGATGTTTGCCAATTCACGAGATATAGAAGAAAGGGTTCGTACTATAATTACCGATAGCGGCTTTTCACCAGAGGAGATTGAGTATGGGATTAACTGGGCTTATCTTGCGGAAGCAGGCAGGGATATAGATACCTTCAGCAGCGCCATCATTGTGGTGGTTTTTCTGGTAATTATGCTGACAGGATACCTGATTATCTATAATATCTTCCGGATTTCCATTGCTGGAGATATCCGATTTTACGGTCTGATTAAGACCATCGGAGCCACAAAGAAGCAGATCAAAGCGCTGGTGATGAGACAGGCAGTCCTGTTGTCTGTGATCGGCATTCCGATAGGACTTGTTCTTGGCTTTGGGATAGGCAATCTTGCTGTACCTCTACTTCTCTCTGCGATGGAAACAATGAGTACCGTGGGCTTTCACCTGAATGCCAATCCATATATATTCCTGTTTTCAGCCTTATTTACTCTGGTGACGATCTATATCAGCTGTAGAAAACCGGGAAGAATTGCCGGAAGTGTATCTCCGGTCGAGGCAGCGAAATACTCTGAAAAGAATATTGTGAAGAGAAGAATGAAGCATACAATGCATGGAGCAAAAATCTATGCGATGGCATTTGCTAACTTAAAGCGTAGCGGCAGAAGAACTGTGGTTACAATTCTATCACTATCTTTAAGTATCATCCTGCTGACAGAGGTAATCACCTTTACGAAAAGCTTCAGTATGGACAGATACTTAGAAGCCATGCTGACCGGGGATTTTATGATTAGCTCCATTTCGCTGACGAACCATCAGGTGGATTATGATTTGACCCTGCCGGAGGAATTTTACCGTTCTGCAAGCAGTCAGGAGGGGATAGAAAAGTCCGCCCGCATGTATACAACCAAGCAAAAGGTCAATCACTTGTTATCGAAAGCTGCATCAAAGAAATATCAGGAGTTATACGAACAGGGAGTTCTTGAAACCGATGCAGGAAAGTCTTACTCCAAAGAAGAAGAGATTCAGAAGGTGATTCGAGAGAATGAACCAATCGTGGAGACGAGATATTCCTATGAGGAGATATTGCTGGATAAGCTTAAGATTGTAGATGGAAGCTTTGATCCTGAGAAATTTAAGACGGGGAATTATGTCCTGCTGGCGCTTTATCCGGATAGGAAGGAAACCTATTATAAGCCGGGAGATAAGATTGGGCTTCAGTATCATACTTCAGACTCAAAGAAAGTAATGAAGTATTACAATAACGGACAGATTTCCAGAGATGTCTGGACCAATGACAAAACCAAGGAGTATGAGGTTATGGCAATTGTGGAGCTTTCGTCCAGCATGACAACGAGACGATATTCCAAGGACTGTCTTACGACAGTACTGCCTCTGAAGGAGTTTAAAGAATTGCAGGGAGACGATGCCTATTGCTTTACTGCTTCCTTCTGGGTTAAGGATGAAAAGGAGAAGGCTTTCTTAGAGTATCTAAAGAATTATACGACAAAGATTGATCCCAATACGGATTATGCTTCTAAAGAGACCTTTCGGCAGGAGCTCACCTCCATGACAAGGGCGATCAGTATCATAGGGAGAGTGCTAAGCTTTATCATCGGCTTGATCGGGCTGCTCAATTTTATCAATACCATGCTGACCAATGTAATTATGAGAAAGCGGGAGCTGACTATGCTGCAAAGTATCGGATTGACGAATCAACAGCTTAGAAGAATGCTAATCTATGAGGGCAGCTATTATATTCTTCTGACTGCAATCATCAGCCTCCTGGTCGGTTCTGCTCTGTCCTTATCAGTGATTAAGGCTTTAGAGAATGTGGTGGCATACTTTAATTATCAGTTTACCGTATTACCGTATGTTGTGGTACTGCCGGTCTTTTTCATCCTCGGAATGCTTGTTCCAGGGATTGCTTATCAGAGGGTGAATAAGCTCAGCATCGTAGAACGACTAAGGGATACAGAGTAAATTCCTCATACAGGTTGACGGACATCTTACTGCTAGTTTTACAAATTCAGTAATCTGTCCGTCAACAGTGCATTATAGCTTCCAATAATACGATACAACAGCCCTATATCAGATTGAGAGCTTTAATCTACCGAGGGCCCTTACCCGGAAGATAATTGAGCGGAGCCTGACAGCTGTGGTTTTCGCAGATATAGTAGGTGGTACGGTCATTGATCATTTGATAATCCTTAAGATATTCCACCACCTGTTGCAGCTCGGGGGAATTCATTTCGGTCTGAACCAGAACGTTGGTATTGGGCTCATAATGCTCTGCCAGATAATCATATAGCTCACGGCAATCCTCTTTGTCCTGGATAATACAGATAATTTCCTTGGAGGGATATAAAGTAAGAAGGAAGGCTGCCATGGAGAAGCAATAGCCGACTGGATAATCCTGAACCTGTCCGGCAAGGAAGCGAAGCTGCTTGCCGGAATATTCAAGCAGCCAATCCATAGTGGTGATATTGGCAAGGCGTTTTAAAGCGTAGCCAGCCACGGAGTTGCCGGAAGGAAGAGCTCCGTCATAAACCTCCTTCGGACGGTAGATTAACTGCTCTGCATCCTTAGAGTTCAGGAAAAAACCACCGTATTTATCATCCCAAAACAGCTCCAGCATCTGTCTCGCAAGACGGACGGCACGCTTAATATATTTGATATCAAAGGTCACATCATATAGGGCTAACAAGGCCATGCAATAATAGGCATAGTCATCCAGGGAACCATAGTGGGCTGTGCTCCCGTCCCGATACCGCACATAGAGGCGTCCGGTCTCATCTGTCAATCGGGTATTTATGAACACCTCTGCCAGTCTGGCAATATCCGCATATTCCTTTTTGGAGAATACTTTAGCGGCAGTAGCATAGGCAGTAATCATCAGCGCATTCCAGGAGGTAAGAATTTTATCATCCGTATGAATGCTTCTTCGGTTTCGCCGGTAATCATACATGGTAGCACACAATCTTACTACCTTTTCGTTATCAGATTTTAACTCAGTGGCTTTAATTAAGTTGGGAATAGAAAAACCTTCGAAGTTCCCCTCCTTGGTGATATCGAAATACTCGCAGAAGAAGGTGCCATCCTCCGAACCAAGAGCCTCTTTTATCTCATCCGGAGTAAAGATGTAGAACTTGCCCTCCGACCCTTCACTGTCTGCGTCCTGCGCAGAATAGAAGCCACCCTCCTTATCTGTCATTTCTCTGCTGACATATTCAAGAATCTGCTCGGCGACCGTCTTATAGACGGCTTTCTTTGTGATCTGATAGGCTTCTGAATAAGTGATGGCTAGCATAGCATTATCATATAACATCTTTTCGAAGTGGGGAACCAGCCATCTGGCATCGGTTGAATAGCGGGCAAAGCCATAACCAATATGATCGTAGATACCACCCCGGTACATATGCATCAGGGTGTTCTCCACCATAAATAAGGCCTTTTCATCCGACTCCAGTGCCGAATAACGAAGTAAGAACATCAGCTTATGAGGTGTCGGAAACTTCGGCTCATTGCCGAAGCCGCCGTAATCATGATCAAAGCTTTGACTTAGCTGAGTAACCGCAATATCGACGATTTCCTTGGTAACTGGAGCGCTATCGGAGGAAGCTTCAAACTCTCTCTTCATAATATCCGCAAGCTGATCACCGGTCCGCAGGATGGAGGAAGGATTCTTTGCCCACTTCAGGGCAATCTGATCCAACAGCTCTACCAGTCCCAATATACCATACTGAGTATGTTTTGGGACATAGGTTGCTGCATAGAAGGGCTTCTGCTGGGGAGTCATAAGAATGGTCAGCGGCCATCCGCCATGGCCGGTGGTTGCCTGGCAGGTGTTCATATAGACAGTATCAATATCCGGGCGTTCTTCCTTATCAACTTTAATGCAGACAAAGGATTCATTTAATATAGCCGCAACCTCAAAATCTTCAAAGGATTCATGTGCCATCACGTGGCACCAATGACAGGTACATTAAAGTAACCATGTCAGCTGTACCCAATAGAAAGGAAAATCGGCTTATTCTCGGTCTTAGCTTTTGTAAAAGCTTCTTCACTCCACGGAAACCAGTTTACAGGATTATAAGCGTGTTGTAGAAGATAAGGCGACTTTTCATTACTCAATCTATTGGGTACTTTATTCTTAACAATAGTCACTTTGCATCAACTCCTTTCATAATAAATTTTTAAACAAGATGAAACGATAACTGGTCTCACTTGTCATGGATAAAATTACACCCTTAGTATTACACCGGATGTTATTAACTATTTATATTCAATTATAATATTTGCTTCACCACCAGGTTATTGGTTTGTGACACAAACAGTAGCGGTCGATAAAGCTTTAACAATAGAAAGACTGATACACAATGGCATTTATGACTTGGCCATTGTATATCAGTCAGTTCACGTCAACTATTGAAAGCGCCGTGTACCGAACGGTACGCACGGTGCTGTGAGAGGACGGTGGTTTGTCACCGACTCCTAATCGAGTTATACGGGATGTTTTAGGTATAGACTATTTCTTATATCCGCATTTAGGACACACACCGTTTTCGTTTAGTGTAATGCCGCATAACGGGCAGCGGTCTATAACCTTATGGGGTTCGTACTCTTCTGTAGCGCCGTTAACTCCGCTTGTAAATGTGATTTTTACTATATTGAGTTTATCTTTTAATAAATCGTAAACTATTTTTATCATGCCTTCGACGGTCATTGTTTCTTTCGTAACTACTAAACGACATTGCGGATATGCTGTTGCAAGATCAGTCTTAAAAGCAGGACCTTTTTGCTTATTGGTTGGTGCACCGTTCTTAATGCCTTGTGCTTCGTAAACGTCTAGAATCGCGGGAAGCAATGGATCATCTTCCCTTAAAACCAGTGCGTGATCAAAGTTTTGTAAAACTTCCCAGGCGGTTTTCCTAATTTCATTACATGGGAATACCATATTTACTCCCATATTAACAGTATCTTCAACTTCAATTGTAAGTACTCCCGTATGCCCATGTAAATATTGGGCTTCTCCTTTGAACCCAAAAAACCTGTGTGCATATTGCAAGTCTAAGGTAGTGAAGCTTCTCATGATTATTCTCCTTATAGTCTATATTTACGGGGGTTATCTATGCTCCCGTATGCGCACATACTTGAGTTTAAGTTCAGTCCTTCTATCTTCTTCCTTCATTCTATGGTATCAGATTATTCCTATTATAGCATATATTCCCGATAAAGAACAGTGATTCTATGAATATCTCCTTATTTTCGGTCATATTTCGATCATATATGATAAATTTCAACTTGTCACTACCAATGAATAGTAAATAATTGAATTATTATAACAGTCATCCAGTATATAGTTACTGCCTTTCACATTTCCAAAGAAAGTTTGCTCAAGATTAAGACTGTATTAATAATTCTGCTTCAAAAACAGCACTATGCCTTTGATTTCACATTACTGATGATAAAACCGCTTTCCGGTAAAGTAGGGATTCTGTTCAGGGGATAATTTAAGTTCTGTTCGGGAACGGTATATAGGACCTTATTCACTAGAAAATCGATGCTAGTCTTCAGAAGATCTACGGTAATACCTTCTCCCGGACACCGGTGAGTCTTATCAACGGCCCCGCCTCCCTGAGGAAGGAAGGAATATAAATTGGTCTTCCAATTCTCAAATCTCTCCGGCCGGAACTCGAAGGGATCCTCCCAGATCCGGTCATCATGATTGGTTCCATAGATATCTAATAATACCAGGGTTCCCTTGGCAAAATAGCACTCGTTCCATACAAAATTCTTCTTAACTCTGGCTCCTACAAAGGGAGCAAAGGGATAATAACGGCGAACCTCCTGGGTGAACATATCATAATACTGCCGGTCCTGCGATTTAAGCTTTTCCAGAGCTTCAGGATAATTATGAAGTGCTAAGGCAGCAAAGGTAATAAAAGTCGAGATAGCTACAATCGGACGTAATAGATTAATCAGTTCAATTGCTGCCATATTTGCCGCAATCAATGTTCCGTCATACTCTCTATGATAGGCCATGCTATGGAGAGCTGCTCCACCCTCGACAGGAAGACTGCCCGAGCGCACCTCTTCGATTAGACTGACAATCCATTTCTCGATCCGGTTTCTCGCTTTTTTCCCTTTGTAGTATCTCGTTCCTACTGTTCCAAAGCCATCCACCATTGCGCAAAAATCCTCTGCTACACTTTGAAGCTCGTTCTTTGCCAATGGAACGCCGGCCCATTGGCAGGCTGTTTCACATAATACCTTGGCTGCTTCGTCGAATAGGACGATCTGGTCATTTGACATCCACTCCTGTAAGGAGGCTTCCCACTTGCTCATAGCCAGAGCTGACAATCGTTTTTGATGCTCGGGAGCTGTTAGGGAAAGAAAGAGCTGTTTTCTATGAAGATGGGCTTTTCCGTCCATGCATTGAATTGCATCTTCTCCAAACAAGGTTTTCTGTACGTGCTTGGGTGCAGCTCCTTTTTTCATTAAGTGCTCGGGATCATAGAATACAACAGCCGCTTCCTCTCCTGTCATACAAATTACCTTTTCACCGAGCAAACGGGTCTCAAAAATATCTGAGTGGAATTGCTTCACTCTGTTATTGATAAATAGATATCCTTCCTGCATCAGCGCGAGCGTATGGTCAATTCCGTTTTCCTTGGTAGCTTTATCTTTTACAAGCATTTTCGGCTATTGTCTCCCTTCGTTTTCATCATAATTTCATCTGTCAGTATTTTTGCTAATACTCCACAAAAATATACATAATGTGACTTAGAAAAATGAAATTATCCCATGAAAGCAGTTAAAGGATGGACGAAAAACCTGCAAATGCTTGGTTTCATTATTATTTATTCATATTTGAAAATACATCTCTAAGTACCTCGATGAATTTCTGTATCGTGATGGAATTATTCTTATCCTTACTATAAATAAGATTATATGGGTAGCTGTAGCTACAGGAATTGATAGGTAGCTCCTTTAGCAAGCCTGCCTCTATTTCGGATTTGACAGCGCAGTAGGGTATGAGTGAAATCCCCAGATTAGCCTGGACAGCATGCTTAATTGCCTCAATGTTTCCCAGATACATACTGATATTCTTAGGCAGATGATTATCCTCAATCAATAGCTTATAGCAAGTATATAATTGAGAGGTTTTTTCATGAACAATAAATTCTTCGAAGGCAAGCTCCTTTATATCCAGATTTTTTATGGAACATAATTTATTCGAAGGGGAAGCGATTATTGCCAATCGATCATCAAAAAGCCTTTCGGAATGGGTGGTATTACTGTAAGCACAGTTACCGCCGTTGACGGCTACATCAAGGGTGCCGTTCTCGATCAGCGTGGTAATTTCTGAAGTATTTGCAATATGCAGGTTGATTGTTACAGAAGGATATAGACTCTTCATGACTCCGATTGCTTTCGGAAGAATATAGGTGCCAGGGGTATTACTGCCACCGAAGGCAATAGTACCGCCCACATATTCGCTTAGATTGGAGATATTACGCTCCATTTCTTCCATGATCACAAAAATTTTGCTTGTATAGGAAAAGAGCATAGTTCCACAATCACTAAGCTGTATTTTATTGCCTGCTTTAAAAAACAGCTTGGAATTGATCTGCTGTTCCAGTTTTTTGATTTGGATGGATAAAGCCGGCTGGCTTATATGCAAAATCTCGGAGGCCTTCTTATAGCTGGAGTATTTTGCAACTGTATGGAATAGCTTTAAATAATGTAGATCCATGTGATACCTCTGGCGGAGTGCATTAGTTGATTTATATTATTTATCAGATCGTTTTATATTATGTATTCGCAATTTATGGTAACTTCCAGTATCATATACAATGAGTTAAATTTTTATCAATCTACAGGAGGTGTTAAAAATGACAGAAGCAGTTTTATTATCCATCAAAGTATTTGGCGTTGGCTTTGCAATTTCTATGTGTATCGCAGTGCTGATTAAACTATTACTTGATGCTATTAAACACTTTACTCGAAATACTGAGAAAGTTCAAGAATAATTTAAAAGGTTATCAACAAATTTAAAGGAAGCAGGTGTTTCATATTAATATCTTAGATTTATTTCAGGGAATTGGGACTATGTTTATTCAAGAGCCGCAAATTGTAATAGGACGTATCGTTCTTATATTATTTGGGTTTTTGCTTGTATACCTGGGTGCAAAGGAAGTGTTGGAGCCCTTGATTATGATACCGATGGGCTTGGGTATGTCGGCGGTAAATGCCGGAGTTCTTTTTACCGGTACCGCATCGGTAGGGAATCTTTTTATCGACCCGATGGTTTCTAATACTGATCAACTGATGAATATATTGCAGATTGATTTCCTTCAGCCGGTATATACCTTTACCTTCAGCAATGGCTTGATAGCCTGTCTGGTATTTATGGGTATCGGTGTCATCTGTGATGTCGGCATGGTATTGGCACATCCCTTTATCGGTATGTTTATCGCAATGTGTGCCGAGCTTGGTACAGTAGCTACCTTTCCGATTGCACGATTATTAGGCTTATCTAACGGTGAAGCTGCGGCAGTTTCTATTATTGGAGGTGCGGATGGACCCATGGTACTTTTTACCTCTTTAACCTTAGCTAAGAATCTTTTCGTTCCAATCACAATAGTTGCCTACCTGTATTTAAGCTTAACCTATGGCTTATATCCTTTCCTGGTAAGACTTATGATACCGAAGAATTTAAGAGGCAAGGTGATTTTGCAGAAGAATAAAAAGGCAGATAGAATTACCTCAAAGGAGAAGCTTATCTTTGCTGTAGTTGCTAATACATTACTGTGCTTGTTGTTCCCGGTAGCTGCACCTCTGTTTTTGAGCTTTTTTCTAGGGATTGCCATTCGTGAATCCGGTATAGAAAAATACATAAAGCTGATTGAAGAGATATTTCTATACGGTGCGACCTTCTTCCTAGGTCTGATGCTGGGGATACTGTGTGATGCAAAGACCATTCTCGATCCTAAGATTCTGCTCTTATTATTATTAGGTATGCTCGCATTGCTTCTTTCAGGTATTGGTGGAATTCTGGGAGGATATCTGGTGTATTTCTTTACTAAGGGCAATTTTAATCCGACGGTGGGAATAGCCGGAGTGTCCTGTGTTCCGACAACAGCAAAGGTATCTCAGAAAGAGGTGTCCAAGGTTAATAAAATGAGCTTTGTCATGGAATATGCACTTAGCGCCAATATATGCGGTGTGATTACAACCGCAATATTAACAGGTATCTATATCACATTTCTTGCTTAAATAATAATACATATGCTGACGAAAGGCTGAATAGGTAAAAGCACCTTCCCCTGTCAACGATTTTTGATGTGACCCCAAAAAGTTAGACATTTTGGGTTCACATCAGTTTTATCTGACAGTAGAAGGTGCTTTTTATTAATATACAAAGGTTACAGTAACAGAGGCTTCAATCCGCTCTGTGCCTGCTTCAATCGGAGTAGTAGTAAACCCTTCTCCTAAGCTGATGGAGCGGAAGGGAACGGGCATAGCCTCGTTCTCATTAATCTGCTTTGGAACCGGAATATACGAAATACCTAAGGTATCAGCAATTGATTTGGCTTTCTCCCAGGCATTGATCACAGCTAAATTCAGAGCCTGCATATAATACGTATATGTATCAGATAGCTCGAAGGAAATCAGATCAACCACATTGGCACCGTTACGGACTGATGTATCGATGATTAGACCGATCTGATCCATTTGATCCGTTCTTATCTCCAGGATATTTCTTACTGAATAGCCCTTATCGATGCGATTATTATTCTCATATTCTATCAGTCTGTTAATAGTATATTGAAAGGTCTGAATTTCCTCAATACCAAGCTTTCGAAGGGCTTCAAGGATAGCCTGACTGAGGCGTGCATTCTCTGCCTGGGCAGAAGCCAGGTTAATTCCGGTGGTTTCAACACCCAAACGAAGGACTGCAATATCCGGCTCAGCGGTAACCAGACCTTTTCCAATAAACGTCATGGTATTCTCATCACAGCAGTTATTTGAATTGGCATACGACATAGCAAATGTACTCCTGATTATTGACTTATCATATTATATGCCACCTCACCCAGGATATTTCAAATCCCCTTATGTAAAGATTAAAATGGAAAATAATAGTAGTAATCTATCATAGATAGGCTATAATATATAAATAGTATTGAACTATACGGCGTATATTTTTGAATGGAGCTTAAAATGGTCAAGGCTTTCAGGTTTAAAAGGTGGAGCATTTCGATTCTTATGGTAGGCTTCCTTATTGTTTTTTGTATGTGGCAGAATAATGATATCGTAATTACAGAATATAGATATAAAACTAAAAAAATAAATGAGACATTGGATGGGTTTCGAATTGCACAAATCTCAGACCTGCATAATAAGGAATTCGGCAGAAGGAGCAGTAGACTACTGAAGAGCTTGAGTAAAACGAAGCCGGATATCATAGTAATTACCGGGGATTTGGTTGATAGACGCAGGACCGATATGAAAGCTGCTCTGGAGTTTATAAAAGGAGCCTCACAATTGGCCCCGATTTACTATGTCACAGGAAACCATGAATACTCACTGGAGAGTCGGGAATGGGATACTTTGATGCAGGGACTGGAACGATATCAGGTAAGAGTATTGGATAACAGAATCTATCATCTGGAGAAGGATAAGGAGGGCAGCTTTTACCTCGTAGGCTTAAGCGAAATAAACCTCACGGATGATACCCTTAAGACATTGTGTTCCTATGCAGATGAAGATAAACTACAAGTGGTTCTGGCACATGAACCCCAATATATCCATAACTACAGCCAATCAGAAGCGGATATAGTCCTTGCAGGGCATGCACATGGAGGCCAATTTCGAGTTCCTTTTCTGGGAGGGCTGGTAGCACCCGGACAGGGACTATTCCCGAAATACACATCGGGGGTACACAGAATCGGTCATACGACCCTGATTATAAGTCGAGGGTTGGGGAACAGCTCTGTTCCGCTCCGTTTATGGAATCGGCCTGAGATAGTGATTGTTACATTGATAAAGGAAGAATAAAGCTATTATAAATAGAAACAGGAGGATCCTAAAATAAATCCCAACTTTCATTCTCCATTATAGAATAGATAATCTGACAAGAATGTGTCATATTAGTAAGAATAGTAAAAACACATGCCGGGAGGAGGGATAAATACAAATACAATTGGAAAACTTAATAAAGAATTCTATTAAGGAGGACCATGATTATGGCTGTAAAAAATGCAATGACATTTGATTTCCTGCATTCCGCTTACGGCGGAGAGAGTATGGCACACATGAGATATTTATTCTGGGGTCAGATAGCCGATAAAGAAGGCTTTCCCAATACGGCTAAGCTCTTTGAGGCAATTGCCTATGCGGAACGAGTTCATGCGAATAACCACTTCAGGGAAATTGGAGGAGAGATCAGCGACGCCACTGTTCCCGCCGGTGCTGTGTTCGGGAATAGAAAGACGGCTGAAAATCTTCAGGGTGCCATCAACGGAGAACTTCATGAGGTTGATCAAATGTATCCGGTATATCTAAATACTGCGGAGTTTCAGGGGGAAGCAGGTGCTAAGAGAAGCTTTCATTATGCTCTGGAGGCTGAAAAGCAGCATGCAGTGCTTTTTGGTCAGGCAAAGGAGGCGGTGATGGAGGGCAATGATATTATGCTTTCGGCGGTCTATATCTGCCCTGTCTGTGGCCATACAATTCTCGACGAGGCACCGGACCAGTGCCCGGTTTGCGGTGCAAAGAAGGAGATGTATAAGAGGTTTTGAGCTGAAAGCTAATACAATATGGAATTAACAAACTTATAACAGGCTGTTGCAAAATATACACTGCTTGCGAGGGAAAAAACGTTTATCCCTACCTTAAGATGGAGTGTGAGTTTTGCAATGGTGCTGTTATTTTTTTCTCCTAAGGAATATCTGAAAGATATTGACATAAGTTTCGAAGAATTTTATGATAATTCTATCAGGATCGACTTATTCTGAGCAGTATGAAACAGGTTATGGATGGATTGCAACAGGGGGATGAACAATGGATAATGGTAATATTAATGAGTTAAAATTCTGGTATTATATCGATCAGGGCGAGGTCACAGGCCCCTTTACCGAAGAAGAGATGTTTGATTTATATCAAAGGCATATCATAGAGGATGATACTGAGGTATGGAAGAGCGGAATGCTGGATTGGGTTGAGCTTAGATCCTCGGACTTATCTGCAAAGGAGGATCCGAAGCAGATGCCTGAGAAGCATGAAAGTAATCATGCGATGCCTTGGATTCTTGCCTTCCTTCCGGTGCTTCTTGCAGGTGCTATTAGTAGGAAGAGTCTGCCGATATTGATTATTTTACTGATTATTCACTGCTCCATCGGTGTACTGGATGCCTTATTTCTTATAAAGGAGGAGAAAGCGAAGAAGACTGCCTTAGTATGGGCATTGCTTTTGCCGCCGGTATATCTCTACAAAAGAGCCGGTCTTATGATTACCAGGAAGCTTAGTGCAATCCTATGGTGCCTTTTCTTTGGGATTGAACTCTTTGTCTGCGTAAAGGTTTACGATATCCCTGCACTATTGCCACCACAAAAAATGGAGGAGATTACTGAGCAGGAGGTATTTGAGGATGTTGGGAGTATCACAGTCAATGATTTTGTTAAAGCCTATATAAGAAATCCGAACTATGAAATAAAGGAGGAGGAGGATGGCAAAGCCCTCTTTAATATCAGTGGAACGATGGACTATGAGGGTAAAATGGCAGAGGTGGGCATATCTTTTACAGTAGAAGCAGATGGCTCTGTTCATTTTAAGGAAATAGAAATAAATGGGAAAATTGAAGATAGCGACATTTACCACAATATGGTAAATGAATTAAGAAATAAAATTGGATAAATTGATTAAAAAATTTAATAAATTTGTTATTGATTTTCTTGGTTTCCGGTACTATAATTGCGATGTTATTGAATTTTTATATTACCATAAGTTTATTATTGTAATATATTACAAAGGAAGACTTATTGAGGAGACCAAAAGATGAAATACCTTAAAATTTTACTATTATGCATTCCATGTACCATTGCAGGATATTTTTTGAAGTGGAATGCGACAATCATGTTCTTTTTAACCTGTGCAGCTATTGTACCGCTGGCAGGCTATCTAGGTGAAGCGACGGAAGAAATTGCTACTTATACGGGACCGAGGCTGGGGGGCTTCCTAAATGCTACCTTCGGCAATGCAACTGAACTAATTATAAGCTTTTTTGCGATTAAAGCAGGATTATTCGACGTGGTCAAGGCATCCTTGGCCGGCTCTGTACTAGGGAATATCCTTTTGGTTTTAGGCTGCAGTATATTTGTAGGCGGTTTAAAACATAAAGAATTAAAGTATGATTCACAGCTTGGGACCTTCACGGCAACAATGCTGTTATTTGCAGTAATCGGCTTATCGCTTCCCGCAGTATTTACGTGGGGAAAGTCAGAAAATTTACTCACCTCAAAATATGAGAGTCTCAGTTCCATTATTGCGGTAATTCTTCTGCTGATCTATGTGGTAGGTATGATATATTCCTTTAAGACTCAGAAGGACTTATATGGCGTGGAGCACGCAGAGGATGTAGAAGCGAATTGGTCCCTGCCCTTTAGTATCGCAGTACTTGCGATTGCAACTGTTTTAATAGCAATCGAATCTGAGCTTCTTGTTGAAAGCATCGAACCAATGACGAAGGCTGCTCATGTACCGGAGATGTTCGTGGGTATTATCTTAATTCCTATAGTGGGTAACGCTGCAGAGCACACCACGGCAATTATCATGGGAATCAAGAATAAGCTGGATATTTCAATCGAAATTGCAGTTGGCTCCAGTCTTCAGATTGCATTATTTGTTATTCCCGCCTCGGTATTAATCAGTTTATTCTATACACCGATGAGTATTGTCTTCAAGCCAATTGAACTATTCTTATTTGGTGCCAGTGTATTAATCGCCAATCAGGTGGTTAAAGCGGGACGGTCGAACTGGATGGAAGGGCTGAAGCTGATGAGTGTATACCTGATTGCAGCAATCGGTTTCTACGTTGTAGGCTAAAAGCCGGGACATGGCATCCTATAGCCGTATATTATTTAAGCAGTCAATATAAGGTGGAAAAATTAAAGTATAATAGAGACAGCCAGTAATGCTTTTATTGGTGTCTGTCTCCATTATACTTTTTATTTTATTCTATATTTTTAGTTTATTCGATAAGAAAAATCATGAACTTCGTCCTCCGGGTGATGTTTTGCTGATAGCCTTACACCTGGTATTATTTGATAAGCTGTGATATCAGCTGATCTACAATACCTTTGTCTATACCGAAGGAGGAGAAGGAACGCAGTGAATGGATGGGCATACTTTTCATCATCTCCATCATCATCGCCGGACCGGTTGGATCACTTTCAGCACCTGAACCCTCCGGGAAGAAGGCGCTTAGCATCTGATTGATTACAGCCTGCGGATCTTCAGAATATGCCAGGATATCACCCAGTGTAGTACGGTCGTCTAAAAGGAATGGACGCTCCACAGTACTTTCCAATAATACGGTAGCGTTCAGTACAATATCTCGTGAGGATTTGCCAATCAGGATCTCGAATTCACCACTTTCTGCATACCAATCCTCCAGCTCTGTATCATAAAAAGCAAAGTCACGCTTGCTTAAGGTGAATTCCACAACCTTTTCCTGACCGGGTGTAAGCCCAATCTTCTCGAAGCCTTTCAGTTCTTTCACAGGACGTAAAACACTGGATTCCTTATCACACACATACAGTTGTACAATTTCCTTACCATAACGGGTTCCCGTATTTTTCACCTTTACAGAAACCTCCAGCTTATCAGTATCCTTTATCATAAGCCTGTCATTCTTGCACGCGTCAGCAACACCCGCAACCCTAAGCCTTAAGTCACTGTATTCAAAGGAGGTATAACTGAGTCCGAAACCGAAGGGGAATAAGACCTCCATATCCTTACTATCATAGTATCGATAACCGATAAACACACCTTCGTGATATTCCACAGAACGGTTGGTTCCGGGAAAGTTCAGATAGGAGGGATTATCCTGAAGTCTTAAGGGGAAGGTTTCGGTAAGCTTTCCGCTCGGATTAACATCTCCATAAAGCAGGTCAATGGTAGCATCGCCGACTGCTTGGCCACTTAGATATAACTCGAGAACTGCACGAACCTTATTAATCCAAGGCATCACAACCGGTGAGCCGTTATGCAAGACCACAACTGTATTGGGCTGGACCTTTACAATCTCCTCTATCAGCTTATTCTGGCAGTCAGGCAGATTTAAGTGAGTCCGATCATAGCCTTCACTTTCATAAGCATCCGGTAGTCCTGCAAATACCACTGCGATTTGTGCCTCTGCCGCCAATCTTTTCGCTTTCTCAAGCTCGGAAGCTTCCAGAGTGTCCTGCTCCAGATCATAGCCCTTAGCATAAGACACATTACAGCCTCTTGCACTGGACAGAGCATCGGAAACCTTGAAGCAATTGATATGGCTGGAACCGCCTCCCTGGAAGCGCGGTTTTTCGGCAAATTCTCCGATGAATGCAACCTTGTCCGTCCTTTTTAAGGGCAGAAGATGATTATCATTCTTTAGCAGAACGGCACATTCTCCGGCTATTTTTCTTGCAATTTCGTGATGTGCTTCTTTATCATAGGCAGTATTTGACTTTTTACCATCATAATACTTCTGAATAAGCTCCAAAACTCTGGTTACTGCTGTATCCAATTCCTCTATCGATATCTGCCCTGCATTTACCGCGTCAACGATGGCTTGATCTGTCGATCCGTCGGAGGCAGGCATCTCAAGATCAAGGCCTGCACGTAAAGCTCTCACTCTGTCATTCATAGCACCCCAATCGGTCATAACAAGACCCTTAAAGCCCCATTCTTCCCTAAGTATCTGATTCAACAGCCAGTCATTCTCACAGGAGTAGACACTGTTGATGCAATTGTAGGAGCACATTATGGTCCAGGGCTGTGCCTTCTTTACTATTTTTTCAAAAGCAGCGAAATAGATTTCACGAAGCGTGCGTTCATCTACCTCGGAGCTGATACTCATTCTTCTGGTTTCCTGATTATTCGCTGCGAAGTGCTTCACGCTGGTACCGACATTTTTGCTTTGTACGCCATTTACGTAGTAGGCAGCCAATTCTCCGGCCACATAGGGGTCCTCGGAAAAGTATTCAAAGTTTCTTCCACAGAGAGGAGAACGCTTCATATTTACTGCGGGACCGAGAATAGTGGATATCTCTTCTGCTTGACATTCCTCTCCTAGGGTAGCACCTAGAGTATAAGCAAGCTCTCTGTCGAAGGAGCAGGAGAGTGCACTGGCAGTGGGAAAACATACAGCCTTGATACTGCCAAGTAGACCAACATGATCTCCGGAGCTATCCTGTTTGCGTAGCCCATGGGGACCGTCGCTTACCATAATAGCAGGGAGACCTAGACGCTCCACGGCTTTTGTATGCCAGAAATCCGCACCGGAACACAACCCGGCTTTCTCCTCGAGGGTCATTTCAGATAATAGTTTTTTGATGTCAATAGTACTCATAATATCCTCCTTTCAAAATCATATATCGTGAAATTTGACATGTTATGCTCTCATCGTGTCAATAGGAAAAGCCATACAAAATCTGAGGGAGTACGAATACTCAGAAAGGTATCAACCTTGGATTGAGAACGTACTCCTTCAATTTAACTTATGATTTAAGTGATATATTAACCAATTATCGAAGATCTTAACCTACAGTAGATAAATCCCATTCCTCATAGATCTTAGGAACATCGCTGATTAAACGTTTTGTATAATCTGCTTTCGGATTGAGGATTACTTCATCAGCGGTACCATGCTCCACGAATTTACCATGCTCCATGATGTATACAGAGTCTGATATGTAGTAAGCAAGACCGATATCATGAGTAATGAAGATGATGGTCATTCCGATTTCATTCCTTAAATTTAATAACATATCCAGGATTGTTGCACGGGAACATGCATCTATCATGGAGGTTGGCTCATCTGCCAGAAGAATCTTCGGTTTGAGCAGGAAGATACGTGCTATCATAAGACGCTGCATCTGTCCGCCGGAAAGCTCGAAGGGATATTTATTGGTTAACTCTGCATACTTTAAGTTCACGAAACTACAGGCTTCCGTCATCATTTCAATTTTCTTTTCCATTGGAAGGTGTCTGCCACCGCGCATATTGATACAGTCGAGCAGAACGCGGTCTATCTTGTTAAAAACATTATAGGAGGAGAAGGGGTCCTGAAAAATAGCCTGGATTTCTCTCCAGTATTTCTTCTTCTTACTTCTGGTGCTGATATCCAACGGTTTATCCTGAAAGAAAATCTGCCCTTCAGTCACACTAATAAGACCAAGAAGCATCTTACTGATCGTTGTCTTTCCACTTCCGGATTCACCTACGATTGATATTAGTTCGCCCTCGTGGAAATCAAAATCTACGTGATCAACAGCGACGGTTTTCTTATCACCAAAGCCGAATACCTTTGTGACGCCCTTCCCGCTTAAGCACATGGATCTTGTATCACTCATTTGCATATTCCTCCTTCAGCTTTTCTACATCAATCAGACAACGATAGGTACGTCCGTCTCCGCACTCCCTGATACCAACCGAATTCACCTTGCAGTCGCTGGTGACATATTTACATCTCTCCGCAAATCTACAGCCAACAGGAGGTTTCTTTAAGTTCGGAGGAGTTCCCGGAATAGCTGCAAGCTTTACATCACGAGTACCCTCCTCGGGTACGATGATGGAACCCATAAGGCCCTTGGAATAGGGATGGATAGGATTGAATACCATCTCCTTCGCGGTTCCCTTTTCAACTATCTGTCCGGCATACATTACCATGATATCATCGGTTACGTTATATAACAACGGAAGCTCATGTGTGATAAAGATCATGGACTTTATATAGCCTTTATCCATCAAGTTACGGAGCATTTTGATAACCATCTTCTGGCTGGTTACGTCAAGTGCGCTGGAAGGCTCATCCGCAATTAATACCTTAGGTGATAGGATGGTAGAGATAGCGATAACTGTACGCTGCTTCATACCACCGGAAAGCTCAACGGCATGCTTGTCAAGAACGGATGCCGGTAAGCCCAGCTCCTCGAATCTTTTTTTCGCCAGCTCGAGGATCTCTTTCTTAGGCATCTTAGGATCATGTACATGAATAACATCTTCGATAAAACGTATAATCTTTTGCGTAGGATTCAATGCATTCATAGCAGCCTGAGGAATATAAGCAATCTCGTTACCGAGAATATTTTTTCTGATATCTTCAGGATTTAACTTGGAGATATTTTGCCCATCAATGATAATATCACCACTCGTATAATGCAGTGGAGGGAAATAATATCCCATAAGACTTAAGGCAAGAGTTGACTTACCGCAGCCGGACTCGCCGGCGATACCAAGAGATTTGCCTTCCTCGATCGCTAAGGATACATGGTCAACGGCATACACATCTTCTCCAAATCTTGTTACATATTTGGTAGTGAGGTTATTCACCTCAAGTATAGTTTTTCCCATAACCGACCTCCTAGTCTCTCAAAGTAGGGTTGAACACCTGGTCGAGACCGGTATTCATTAAATTCAACGAGAAAGATATCAGTGCAATCATCAGGATTACGGGGAAATATGCCCACCAGGAACCATTCAGATGTGCAGAGTACAGCATGGACCAGTTCATCATCAACCCTAGAGTAGGAACCTCTGTGGTCTTAGGTCCGAGGCCGATCATGGACAGCTGTGCTTCAGAAAGAATTGCTGTGGATATCTGCAAAATCAGCGCCATTACGACATAGGAAGCAATATAAGGAAGAATATCCGTAAGGATAATCCTCAACAGGCTGTGGCCGGAAAGCTTGCTTAAGTTAACATGATCACGGTTGCGTAAGGAAATAACCTGGGAGCGAACGGATCTTGCTGTCCAGACCCAGGAAGTACAGCCGATAACCAGTGCTACAGTAGTTGCCCCTCTCTGATCCTGGCCTACACTGTAGGAGATAAGGATTAGCAGTACGAAGGTAGGAATTACAGTAAAAATATTGGTAACGAACATTATAAGATCATCTGCGATACCACCAAGATAACCTCCTAATAATCCAAGAGTTAATCCGATAAAGGTAGCAACCGCACCGGCCAGCAGACCAATCTTCAGAGAGGTTTTTACCGCTGCTATGAGCTCCTTCAGGGTATCTCGTCCAAAGTTATCTGTCCCGAGTGGAAGTACTTTAACATTTGCCACATCCTTGACATTTACATAATCAGTATCAGCAATGATTTTTGTCTGTTCCAGTTCACCTGTTTCAGCATTGGGATTGGCAATAATAACCTCATCCTTGGTCTGTAGTGTAACCAAACCGTCATTCAATCTCTTATAATAGTTCCGTTGTGCTTTTGTCATACCAGCCGGTCTGGCAGTGGGATCATAATTTTCATTCCACACCTTTAGTAGGGCATTGGTATCATACATATTAATATCATCAACGGCAACACCTATAGTAGTCAGATATGTAATGATAGACACACGATCTTCCTCATTGAGCCTTTCGGCAATACGTTTATCATTTGCATCCTTAAGCTTCAGTGTGTTAGCCTCAGTATCGACTGCATCATAAACTGATACATAGGTACCAGGCTTAAAGAAGGTTCCGAGACCAATCATCTCAAGAGGGTCACCGGGATTGAACAGCGGATATATCATTGTTGTTAGAAGTAAAACCATTATAATAGAGAAACCAATCACGAATTTGGGAGAGCGGAAAACCTGACGTAGTGTATTTTTCATCTTCTTATCCTCCCTTAATCAAATTGTGCCGCTTTGACACGCGGATCAATAAAGCCATAAATAATATCAATAGCAAAGGTCGCCACCAATACCATCATGGTAATGATAAGCGTAGTCGCTGACAGTAATGGATAGTCTGCCATGGTAATTGCCTGAAGCATAGTAGTACCAAGCCCGGGATAACTGAATACAACCTCTGCGACTAAAGCGCCGCCAACCATGGTTCCTAAAGACATGGCAAGACCTGTAATCTGGGGCAGCATAGCATTACGAAATACATATCCAACGATCTTTCTATCTTTAATACCGAGAAAACGGCTATATTTTACATAATCAGCATTGAGTTCATAGATTGCCATGGAGCGCATACCGATTGCCTGGCCACCTATGGAGATGATAACGATTGACCAGAACGGCAGTTGATAATGAGCAATAACTGACTTGACAAAGGTCCAGCTTAAGTGAGGGATTAAATCATAACCATAACCACCGGATATAGGTGCAATCTTTAGGTTAATAGCAAAAACAACAAGTAGTATTACTGCCATACCAAATGCAGGAATACTGCTGCAAAATAGTGCGATGGGCATAAGTACCTTATCAAATCCTTTACGGACATAAGCAGCTAAAGCTCCAAGAATATTTCCGAGCAGCCAGCCAACGATAATAGCAGGCATCTGAAGAGCGAGGGTCCAACCAATCGCACTTGAAATGATGTCTTTTACCGGACGGGGATACTGGCTAAAGGAAAAACCGAAGTCGCCTTTCAATGCATTACTAAAATATTTTACAAACTGTACGTACATAGGCTGGTTAGTACCAAATTCTCTTGCATAGTTTTCATAAATTTCTTTTACGGCAGATGCGTCGGAAATACCCTGTGCGGTTCTTGCGGTAATAGCAGCAACGGGATCTCCAGGCATCAAACGAGGGAGTATGAAATTGAGCAGGACGGCAATGATAAACGTAATGAAAAACCACAATATCTTCTTGCCAAAATATTTGCGATAGCCTTTCATGTATGACCTCCAATAATTTTAAATCAGCCATGTTTCAAGTGCCCCCGAAACATGGCTGAATGTTAGTGTTCAGGTGTTACTGGTATGAATAATCTTACTGAACCAATGTGATATTATAGAGACCTGCGATACCATAACCATCTGAAAGGATCAACGGAGGAATGTTCTTGCCATCGTTTGCTTCAGGATAGTTGGTCCATACGGACTCGTTCACACAGTGGAACATATTAGGTCTATACATAAGTGAGAAGGACGGAACGTCTGTTAAGTAAATCTTTACAGCGTCAGTATAGTACTGTTTAAGCTTAGCAGCATCTGTCTCAGCAGGGATTGCCTGGATCAGCTTATCAGCTTCAGGATTGCTATAGTGACCCCAGTTTCCTGACCAGTTACCTTCAATACCGTTGTACTCGGAGCTCATTAACTGACGGATACGATCCCAAGGCTGAGCGGGTGTTGCACTATTGGTCCACATCATGAATATATCATATTCGTTCTGTTTAGCAGCAGTAACTACTGTCTGGTATACAGACCACTCAGGATAATTGGTGGTGATTTCGATACCGATGTTCTTACCAGCTGCAGCAACGATTTCCATAGCTGCCTGCCAATCGGACCAGCCGTTAGGACAGCAGGAATTGAACTTTAAGTTCTCGCCATTAAGCTCACGGATACCGTCGCCGTCTGTATCAACGATACCAGCATCATCTAATAACTTATTAGCGCCATCAATATCATTACCAACCCACTGAAGATCCTTCACTGCATCATGATCAAATGTAGACTGCTCACCATCAGTAGGATTCATACAGGAACGAGGAACATCTGCGAAGGAAGGAGACTGACCTGTCATCGCATTCTTGTTAATTGCGTCATAGTCAACTGCCATAGCAATTGCCTTACGAACAGCTACGTTGTCAAGACCGGGCTTGGAAAGGTTAAACCAAGCGGTAGGCATATTAACACATACACCGTAAGGAGCCTGATCCATATAAGTGGAGATCGGAAGACCGTCTTTTAACCACAGATCCTGAATATTAGGAATAAACTGCTGGTCAACATCAATTTCGCCAGCCTTGAAAGCAACCTCAGTTGCAGCATTATCAGCATAAATTGCATGACAGATATACTTAGGTGCAGGTAACTTGCCCCACATGGAAGCATCCTGTCCCCAGTAATTCTTATCACGGATTAATACCACCTTCTGATCATCAGCATAATACTTGGTGTAAGGACCGGACCAAACAACGTCATCACCGGCATCCTTCTTCATAGCATCTGCATCGTTATTGCAACGAGCTTCTACTGCCTGGATCCAAGCCTTCTGAAGTACGTAGCATTGGCCGAGGTAGGTAGTTACCTGGAAAGGATTAATTGTCTTGCCCTGATCATCTAATTTCGCCTTAATAACAACGGTTGAAGGATCAACTGCCTCAACGGTATCGATGTAAGGTGAGAAGCCACTGCCCTGAGCATTTACAAGCTTAACGTTTGTAGCATAGGTATAAGCTACATCCTCAGCGGTAATCGGAGTACCATCGCTCCACTTAGCTGCACTCTTAATCTTTACAGTCACTTCAGTACGAGCATCGTTCCATACGGGATCTCCATCTGCGATCAAGGGAACCATTGAATTATCAAGCATGTTGTACATATAAAGTGTTTCGAACATAAGGGTACGAGAACCACCTCCGCCCTGTGTTATGGGCATAGCGTTGTTCATATTGTCGGAAAGGGGGTTCCAACCATTTACAGAACCCCACTGAAGACCACCGTAATACAGTGTTTCAGTTCTGGGTAACTGATTGGGGTCAGCATCTGCTGTCTCCTCAGCAACAGGTGCTGCTGTAGGGGCTACCGTAGCTTCTGCTTTAGGAGCTTCGGTAGGAGTTGCTATAGTTTCTGCCTCTTTTTTCTTGCCGCAGCCGGTTAAAACGGTTGCGAGTACCATTACTAAAACTAGTAAAATGGCCGTAAATCTTTTACCTCTTAACATATTTACCCTCCTTTAGATTTAGGTTTGTGCCTTAACCTATTACCTTTTTTATATAAACATAGTAAACATTATGCCATGCATAAAAAGTTTGGTGGCACCCCCACCTTCTGCTATGCTTATGTGCAAAGCATATTCACTATGTATATATCGCCTTGAAATACTGCAATATTGCACTTTTTATAAGGTTTAAAAATGTTTCAATTTTGTTTTATCAATTTGTACTATGAATTCACCGAAATAATTCATTTTATTGTTACATTCTAACATTATAAATAAAAGTTTACCATGCTTTTCTATAGTTTTTGTGTTATAATATACACATGATTTGGTTGTTGTTTAAAAATAGCAGTTGGTAACTTAAGGATAGAAACGTAAAATATAGCATGTTTTATATAATTTTCCTAAAACATTTTAATTTATTTTTGGTTTCTACCAAAAAATAGTGGATATTGTTTAGAAAAAAAACAAATTTTATGAGGGGAGTGGGAGGTTTATAATGCAGGAAAATATTGAATTTACAGAGGAAATGCCAATAATTATAGGCATTCGCAACATTTCTGAGGAGCCGAGACATTGGCATAACAGAATTGAAATATTTTTAGTTTTAAGCGGAGACTTAACCCTTGTCGTCGAATCTGAAACGTATCATCTTGCAGAGGATGACATTATTCTGATTAACAGCAATCAGGTGCATGAGATTACCAGTAATGATAATGTGACGGTGGTACTTCAGATTGATTATGGATATTTTAAGAAATGGATGGACGAATCTACCTTTTTTCACTGTAATTCAACGATCTTTCATAATAAGTCCAAATATGTAGAATTAAAAAGAATGATAGCACAGCTGGTATATATTAATTATAACGAAACCGAGCATAATGATTTATTATCAATATCACTTGCATATCAGATTGTATTGGAGCTGGTTCGAAATTTTAAGAGCTTTGAGCATAATCAATTCAGTCAGAATCCGAAGAATTTGATCCGGCTTCGTAGCATCATACAGTATCTCAACAGCAATTATATGGAGAATATAACTCTTGAGCAGATTGCCGAAAAGGAGTTTTTATCACCATCTTACTTTTCTCATTTTTTTAAGGTCAATATGGGAGTAAGCTTCTTTAACTACCTGACAGGCATCCGTATGAACCATGCGGTAAACGACCTGCTCACATCCAATCTTACCATGGAACAAATCGCAGCCAATAATGGGTTTGCAAATTCCCGTTACTTTGTAGATTGTTTTAAGAAGAAATATGGGATGCTTCCGAGAGAATATCGCAAGGGGCATAAGCAGGAGGTTAAGACACGTACCACGAATACCCTCAGTCCGGCTTATTATAAAGGATACCTTGTCATGGAACAGCTGGACTACCTAAATAAACTCGGTGAATATCTGGACATGAAGAATATTAAGAAACCAGGAAATATTATGGCCAGTGTTCCATGTAAATCTGTCGAAATAAATTCTGTATTGAATAAGAAAAGACTCAGACATTATTTTAAAACCTTCACCGGTGTCGGGAGAGCCAAGGAGCTTTTGATGGAAGAGGTAAGAAGCGAGCTCGCGACACTGCAAAGGGAGGTTGGTTTTCGGTATGTCAAATTTCATGGTATCCTCGATGATTCGATGATGCTTTATAATGAGGACCGATCAGGGAACCCTTATCTGACCTTTCATTATGTGGATGAAATATTGGATTTTTTGATGTCCATAAATCTAAAACCGTTGATCCAGTTTTCCTTTATGCCAAAGCTATTAGCAAAGGATCCATCCAATACGATATTTTATCACCCATCCATCATAAGTGAGCCAAACAACAAAGATAACTGGAGGTTCCTGATTTCGGGGTTAACCAGACATTTTATAGAGCGCTACGGCTTGGAGGAGGTAAGAAGCTGGTTATTTACCTTCTGGAATGTACCATATAAATCCTATTTCTTCGGTTTTGATACGGATGATACGGTTTTTGAATTATATAAGATAACCTATGAATGTGTAAAGAATTGCGATAGTCACCTAATTTTTGGGGCCCCTTCCTATGGTTCGATTGACTTTACCATAAGAGAATACTATGATTTTCTGGAGCAATGCTTTCAAAGCGATTATCCTCCGGACTTCTATAATATTCACTGTTACCCTGTTAAGACGTCCAATACGAACGAATTAGCCACCCTGGGAGAAAGCACCGTAAGGAATGAGAACAGTGATAAGATGATACTATCCGAGGATCCTGATTATCTGGCATCCACACTTAATTACGTAAAGGAAAGACTGGTTAAATATCCCAAGCTTCCTATTTATATTACCGAATGGGCTTCTTCTGCTTCTCATCGAGACTGGTTGAATGATACTTGTTACCGCTCTGCCTTTATCGTGAAAAATATACTTGAGAATTATGATGAGGTGAATAGCTTCGGTAACTGGTGTCTTTCTGACACGCTGGAGGAGCTGCCGTATGATAATGAGCTGTTTCATGGGGAAATCGGCCTGTTTGCATACCATGGGATTAAGAAGCCGGCTTATTATGCTTATACCTTCTTGAATAAGCTGTTGGATATCCTAGTTGACAGCGGGAAGGGATATTTTGTAACGACAAACGGAAGAGGAGATTATGTCATTCTTCTATATAATTATATCCATATATCTCCGTTATATAGTCAGGGTATCCTATTTAATGTAACGTTCCTGGAACGATATAATGCCTTTGTCAATTCCGATTCCTGCGATTTTGAATTTACACTGACGAACATCGAGAATGGAAAATATATTATGACGGAGCAGATTGTCAACAGGGAGCATGGCTCAGCCTTCGATGAATGGGTACGGATGGGAGCGCTGCCTTTGACATCAAAGGAAGAAATTGATATTTTGAAGGGGCGTTCTATGCCACTGGTAAATAAGGCACAGAGTAAGGTTGATAATAATAATATTACATATTATGCTGAACTAAAGCCGCATGAAATTAGATTAATAATTATAAAGAAGCAATTTGATCCGGAGCTTTAGTATGATTAAGAAGACAAGCAGGGAAAAAGGAGTTGATTTTTCCCTGCTTTGTATTAATATAGGTTATATGGTAATAATTTAGACAACGGATGGCGTAGAGCACTCACAGAGAGTTCGAACTACCCTTACGAGAGGAAGGAAAGAACTTGAAGATAGGAATATTTGATTCGGGTATCGGCGGACTCACAGTCCTTCATCAGGCAATGCTTACCTTACCCAAGGAGGATTTTATCTATTATGCGGATACCGACAATGTACCATACGGAACCAAGAGCAGGGCTGAGATTATCGGTTATGTGGATCAGGCCGTCGAATTTCTGGTTAAAAGGGGAGTGAAGGCAGTCGTTATCGCCTGTAATACGGCGACCAGTGCTGCCATTGACTATATACGGGGAAAATATTCACTTCCGATTCTGGGAATGGAACCGGCCATAAAGCCTGCAGTGAAAAGGTGCAATGGAAAAAGGGTAATGGTAATTGCTACTCCGCTTACAGTAAAGGAAGAAAAGCTTCATAATCTGATACAACAGATAGATGACGAACATATTGTTGATCTTCTTCCGATGCCGGGTCTTGTAACCTTTGCAGAAGCAGGTTGTTTTGACAGCGATGAGGTTGAGGAGTATCTAAGAAGGGAATTTATGGGATATGAGCTTGGAGAGTATTCTGCATTGATCCTTGGTTGTACACATTTTAATTATTTCAAGGATACCTACCGTAGAATTTTTCCAAAGGATGTAGCTTTTATAGATGGAAGTGTGGGAACGGTCAACTATCTGAAACGTATCCTCGAGGATAAAGGTCTCTTGGAAACGAACCAGGGTACGGTTGAATATTATACTTCCGGAAGAAGGATTACAGATTGTGAACAGCTTCAACGGATGGAGCTGCTTCATAAAAAACTTGAGCAAATGTTAAAACTCTAATATTTCATCCTTCAGTCCTCGCCTGATGCAGATGATATGCTGCATCAGGCGAGGGATTTTATTTTAGCTTAATATAGTAATGTTATTGATCTGGAGAAGTAAGCTGATTGCTACGGTTCTGATGGTAACCTCCAGGAGGATATTCTGGATAGGCTTTCAGCCTGCAGGGTATGAAAGTAATTATTTCGGGAATAGCAGTCTGTAACTATGCAAACTCTACGAAATAAGATATAATCTATATAAAAATAATTGCATCAGATAGAGTCAATAAAAGATTGGAGGGAAGTTTATTGTCTTTGACAAGAGAAGATGAAAGCTTCATGAGTGATACACTTGAATTTTGGAAGGAACTTACCGAACCACAGAAGCAGATGCTTACGGAAGCAGTCATGATCAAAAATTTATCTGCCGGTGAAGCCATGCACAGTAATTCTGAACACTGCTCCGGATTATTCCTAATCCGCTCCGGTCAGGTAAGGGCTTATATCCTATCGGAATCAGGTAAGGAGATAACGCTCTACCGTCTGTTTGACAGAGATGTCTGTATCTTTTCTGCTTCCTGCATCATGAAGAACATAACCTTTGATATTTATGTGGAGGTGGAGAAAAATACGAAAGCCTACCTGATCCCGACTGCAGTGTTTCGTAAGCTATCCGAGGTATCCCTGCCAATTCAGGTATTTACGAATAATCTGATGGCCTCGCGATTTTCTGATGTCATGTGGATTATGGAACAGGCACTATTTACCAGCTTTGACAAGAGATTGGCATCCTTTCTTCAGGAGCAGATGGTGATCGAGGGAAGCGTTATTCTGGAGATTACTCACGAGAAGATAGCGGCACATCTGGGAACAGCTCGAGAGGTAGTAACCAGGATGTTAAAGTATTTTCAGAATGACGGTATTGTAGCCTTAAGCCGCGGAACAATTGAGATTCTCAATGAGGAGAAACTCAGAAAGCTGGTTGACGGCTGAGCCACCCGATATTTCGGAAAGCTAAGAGGGATTGATGTCTGGCTATCCTTCACATAAGAAAGTGCATGCAGGAATGAGGAGTATTATGGATAAACCGATAAAAGAGCGGCTGGCTGAGCTGGCCGAGGAAAAATACAGAAGCTTTACTTCCTCCCTCACTCCGGGGAAGGAGAATATACTTGGAGTACGGATACCGGCTCTTCGTAAGCTGGCGAAGGAAATCGTAAAGGGTGACTGGAGAAGGTATCTTTTTGAAGCAGAGGAGGATTCCATGGAGGAGCTTCTGCTGCAGGGAATGGTAATCGGTTATTGTGACGCCGAGCTTGAGGAGGTGCTTCAGCTATCTGCACGCTTTATTCCAAAGATTGATTGCTGGCCGGTTTGTGACAGCTTCTGCACAGGTCTCAAGATAACGATAGAGAACAAAGAACGTGTATGGAGCTTTATTAAGCCTTACCTTGAAGCGGATCGGGAATATGAAATCCGCTTCGGAGTAGTGATGCTATTGTATTATTTGCAGGAGGAGTATGCACCTCTGGCATTTGCATATTTTAACAAAATTAAGCATGAGGGCTATTATGTCAAGATGGCAGTTGCCTGGGTACTGTCCATGTACTTTGTAAAGCTGCCGGAGCTTACTATGGAGTATCTAGAGAATAATGAGCTTGATAAATTCACATATAATAAAGCACTGCAAAAAATAACCGAATCTTTAAAGGTAGAGCCTGATACTAAAAAGCTAATCAAAAGTATGAAAAGATGACAGGTTACTATGGAATAATCGTCTAGTTGACAGGGAATTTGCAGAAGCGTAAAATATTACGTAAGAGTATTACGAAGCTACATACGACAAGGAGGTTTGCGATGAAGTTAACATTTTTAGGTGCGGCTCACGAGGTGACCGGCAGCTGTTATTTTCTTGAGGCTTGCGGCAAAAATATACTGATTGACTGTGGTATGGAGCAGGGAAGGGATACCTATGAGAATCAGGAGATCCCGGTCTTATCCGCGAATATAGACGCAGTCCTGCTGACCCATGCACATATGGATCACTCAGGTAAGCTGCCTCTCCTTGTCAGGGAAGGCTTCCGTGGTGATATTCATGCAACCTCGGCAACCAGCGCTTTATGTAACATCATGCTTCGTGACAGTGCTCATATCCAGTTAGCTGAAGCAGAGTGGAAGAGCAGGAAGGGAAGGCGTTCCGGAGATAAACAGGCTGAGCCTCTCTATACCATGGAAGATGCGCTCACAACCATCAGAAGATTTGTAGCGCATGAATATTCTGTTAAGTTTACCTTATATGAGGGTATTGAGGTAAGATTCACAGATGTCGGACATCTGTTAGGCTCCGCCAGCATCGAGCTTTGGATCACCGAGAATGATGTTACAAAGAAGGTGGTATTCTCTGGAGATATCGGTAACTTAAACCAGCCGTTGATCAAGGATCCCCAGTATATTAAGGAGGCTGACTATGTGATCATGGAGTCCACCTACGGGGATAGAAACCATGGTGAGAGTCCTGATTACGTAGGGGAATTGACAGAAATTATCCAGTCTACTCTTGACCGTGGCGGGAACCTTGTAATCCCCTCCTTTGCAGTTGGCAGAACACAGGTTTTATTATATTATATTAGAAGGATTAAGGATGAAGGTCTGATAAGGGGACACGGTAATTTTAAAGTTTATGTGGATAGTCCCCTGGCTGTAGAAGCCACTCAGATATTCCGTGATTATATGATAGGCTATTTTGACGAGGATGCAATGGGTCTGGTGAATAAAGGGATTAATCCTCTTTCCTTTCCCGGACTTAAAACCTCAATCACCTCTGATGAATCCAAGGCAATCAATTTTGACGAGGACCCGAAGATTATTATTTCGGCAGCAGGTATGTGTGATGCAGGAAGAATTCGGCACCACCTGAAGCATAATCTGTGGAGGGAGGATAGCACGATACTTTTTGTGGGACATCAGTCCATAGGAACGCTGGGGCGCATCATACTTGATGGAGCGACTGAAGTCAAGCTGTTCGGTGAGACGATCTCAGTAGCTGCTCAGATCAGGCAGCTGACCGGTGTCAGCGGTCATGCGGATAAGAATGGATTGACAAAATGGCTGACCAGCTATGAAAAGAAGCCGGAGAAGGTATTTGTAGTGCATGGCGATGACCGGGTATGCGATATCTTTACCGATTATATCAGTACTGAGCTTGGCTATCAGGCAGTTGCACCCTATAGTGGTATGGTGTATGATCTTGTTCGCAATGCTATCGTTATGCAAGGAGTGAAGACGCCTGTTGAGCCGAAGGAGGCTGTTGCTTCGAGTAAGGGGGATACCGTATTCGAGCGCTTGGTGCTTGCGGGCAAACGCCTTGCAGCTGTAATTCAGCGTAATAGGGGCGGTGCGAATAAAGACCTGGCAAAATTTACGAGCCAAATTAATTCTCTCTGTGATAAATGGGACCGATAGATAGAATAGAAGACAAAATACAGGTATTTCCAAGGATTGATGCAAGTCCAGGAAATACCTATATTTAGTCATACTACAGGAGATATTAGACAGGAGAATACTTTCGCCGAAACTATCCCAGGCAGGATCACAGAAACAAATGGCTATATTTGGAGGTTATTTTGGACAGACAAAAATTACTGGAATACTATAATTTATTTTCGACCATTGAATTTGAAACGACGAATTGCTATCTGGGGAATGATTTGGGTGCTGTTTGGACAAAGAAGGCCACACATTTTCGGGTGTGGGCTCCGACGGCCTCCCAGGTCATGATTAATTTGTACCGAACCGGTGATGAGGAGGATCTCTTTAGCAGTATTCCGATGTTCATGGAAGCAAAGGGAACCTGGGTTACCTCTGTTGAAGGTGATTTGAATGGAACCTATTATACCTACTCAGTAACCGTGGGCGGTGAGACAAATACTGCAGTTGATCCCTACGCCAGAGCTGTCGGAGTAAACGGGGATCGTGGGATGGTCATTGATCTGGCTTCAACTGACCCTATCGGTTTTCGGGAGGAAGCACGACCCGAATTCAATAATGCTACGGACGCTGTTATTTATGAGCTTCATATCAGGGATTTTTCTTCGGATAAAAGCTCAGGTATGAAGAATGTGGGTAAGTATCTCGCATTTACAGAGAGCGGAACAAAAAATGAGTTCGGAGACTCAACCGGTATTGATTACTTGAAGGAGCTTGGAATCACTCATGTACATCTCCTGCCGGCCTTTGATTACCAGTCCGTGGATGAAACAAGACTGATGGAGGAACAGTTTAATTGGGGCTATGATCCAAAAAACTATAATGTTCCTGAAGGGTCCTATTCAACTGACCCTTACCATGGGGAGGTTCGGGTCAAAGAGTTCAAGCAGATGATCCAGGCTTTACATCGGAACGGTATTCGGGTTATCATGGATGTGGTCTATAATCATACGATGGAAGGGGAAAGCTCCAATCTGAATAGGATCGTGCCTGGATATTATTATAGGCTGACACCGGAGGGATATTTCTCCAATGCCTCCGGCTGCGGTAATGAGACTGCTTCGGAACGTGCCATGATGCGTAAGTTTATGATAGATTCCTTAGTATACTGGGTGAAGGAGTATCATATTGACGGCTTCCGTTTTGATTTGATGGGTGTTCATGATATCCAGACAATGAATGAAATTAGAAGAGTGCTGGATGAAATTGATCCCAGTCTTCTGGTATATGGAGAAGGTTGGACAGGAGGCTTGTCCCCTTTGCCTGACTGGAAGAGGGCTTTGAAGAACAATATGAAAGATATGAGTCATGGAATTGCCGCCTTTAGTGATAATCTCCGTGATACGATTAAGGGAAATGTCTTCAATGGCAGCGAACAAGGGTATGTGAATGGCAGGAATGGACTTGAGGAGGCTATCAAATTCGGGGTGACCGCCGCTACCTGGCATCAGGATGTGGATTATGGCAGAGTGGTCTATTGTTCGAATACTCCTTGGGCGGCGGAACCAACACAAGCTGTGAATTATATCTCTGCCCATGATAATTATACCCTTTGGGATAAGCTTACGATCTCCAGTCCAGAGGACAGACGTGAAAACCGGGTGAAGATGAATATGCTTGCGGCAGCTATCGTATTGACCTGCCAGGGCATCCCTTTTTTTCAGGCAGGGGAGGAATTTCTTCGAAGCAAACCGTTGAACAGGGAGGGAACAGTCTTCGATCATAACAGCTACAGATCGCCGGATATCATCAACAGTCTGAAGTGGAATCAACGCTCCGTAAATAAAGAGGTGGTGAATTATTATAAAGGGCTGATTGAATTCCGTAAACAGCACAGGGCTTTACGTATGACGAAGGCAGAGGAAGTCAGAGCTCATCTCAGGTTTCTGGAATGGTCTCAGCCCAATGTTGTATCCTTTCTGATATCGGAGGAGATGGAAGGAGATCTTTGTGTAATCTATAATGCAAATCGGGATACCAGAACCATAAAAATACCGGAGAGTAATTGGGGTGTATATGTAAAAGGAATGAGAGCCGGTACAAAAGCATTAGAATACCTCCAGGGAGGGTATGTCAATGTAGAGGCAATTTCTTCGCTTATCCTGGTCGCTGAGCCATGAATATATCATAATCTATTCTGTCTGCAATAGAGCTGCGGATGTTCTGTCCTCATACGCTTCGGTATCGGAGTCTGTTGAGGCATTATCATAGTTCAAAAAAAGGAGGAGGATTATGGAATATATCGTGAGATATTGTCCGAAATGTCAGGGTGAGCTTCATATCCCGGATAGCTTGAGCGAATGTATCTGTTTGTACTGCGGAGAGAACGTCAGCTTCAGAGTGGCCGACAGCTTAGATACAAGATCTGAGAATGAACTGACCGCGGAATATGATAAGGCAATTTCTGAGCTTGGCTTACTCTTTCAGGGGCATGAACGCATTATACCGCAATTTACCAATGGTACGTACGCGAAAAGCTTTCAGGAGTATCTAAAGGCAGGGGAGAGAGTGCTGCGACCAATTGAGCAGTATGCAGCTTTTTCAGGGAAGGATGAGGAGGTAGTGGAACGGGTCACCCGCGAACTTCTTTCACTTCTGGGGCAGGAGATTAATAATACAAAAACTACGCTGGGAGGCCCTACCAAAGGCAGAATCATTGAAGAATACAGACTTTTTTTAACAGTCTATATGATACCGATGATCAGATATTTAAAACTGCCCTTCAGCGAGGCTTTGGCTGATGCGATTATCAATGGCTGGTGCAGGGAGCATCCCAAATTCCAATTCAGCAAGGGTTCGTATGAGGATTTAAGCAGTGGCTTTAAGCAAAAGCTGTGCTTTATCACCACCGCAGTCTGCAGGGCAATGGATAAGGCTGATGATTGCTATGAATTGAATGCATTTCGCAGCTTCAGGGATGAATATCTGAGCAGTACGGAGCATGGAAAGGCATTGATTGAGGAATATTATAGGATAGCACCAGCGATCGTTGCATACCTTAATCTTTGCACGGAATATCAATTACGTTATCGACAGCTGTGGTCGGACTATTTACTGCCATGCCTTCAGGCTATCGAGGACGGCAGATATACAGATTGCGAACGCTTCTATACCCATATGGTATGTGTTTTAAAGGAGGAACTGCTTATTTGACCAGAGCTATAGTTTTGTAAAAACCAAAATATACTGCATAAGTCTTACCATTTCGACATATTCTAAATACCAGACATAAGATGAAAGCATTGCTGATAGGATAAAGCTTTAATAAGGGTGCAATAGGTTTCATGAAAAGGAGTGTGGTTTATGCCTGAGATTAGTAACCTAATTGTATGGCTGGTGCTTGGAGGAATATCCGGCTGGATTGCAAGTAAGATTACCGGTAACGATAAGAGTATGGGAATCGGGTGGAATCTGATTGTTGGAATTGCCGGAGCATTTATAGGTGGCTGGCTGGTAGGTGTTTTTGGATTAGGACCAGCTTCAGGATTAAATATCTGGAGTTTCATCGTTTCTGTAGTTGGTGCAGTAATTCTTCTTGCTGTGGTGAATGCGGTCAGAAGGAAACTTTAGATTAGAGCTGTTGAAGAACACATTATAAGACATAAGGTAAGGATATAAAAGTATCCTTACCTTAGCTAAGAAAGGATTGTTTTCAATAGCGATATTCGGAAATGGATAATAAGGATGAAGAATAATTCGATTATAAAAATCAAAGAAGAGGAATACGTATTTATTAAGGAATTCAAGAATATAGCAGGATACAGGGAAAGTCTGAACCGGTTAGCGAAGGAAGTTTATGGATTTGACTTTGAAGAATGGTATCAACAGGGGTTCTGGGGTGACCGATACCGGCCCTACTCACTATTACATAATGGAAATATCGTAGCAAATATATCGGTGAGTTCCATGAAATTTCAGGCTGTTGGAAGCACAAGAAAGGCTCTCCAGATCGGTACGGTTATGACAGATGTTGCCTACAGGGGAAGAGGACTTAGCAAGACACTGATGAATATTGTTCTGGAGGAATATGAGAAGGAGTTTGAGTTCATCTATCTGTATGCCAATGACACCGTATTAGATTTTTACCCTCGTTTTGGATTTGTACAGGGGGAGGAATACGGGCATGTCGGATATGCTTATTCGAAAGCCCGGAAGTATCATTTTGTTAAGCTGGATCTTAAGAAAGCAAAGGAGAAGGAGCTGCTCCTACACCTGGTCCGTCAGACTAAGCCTTGTTCTCAATATGCAATGCTTGATAATCCCGGGCTGATTATGTTCTATCTGAATTCTTTCCTCGCAGAGAATATATACTATTGTGAAGAGCTTTCCCTTGTAGTAGTGGCAGAGCTTGAAGGGGACACACTAAAGCTGATAGACGTATTTTGTGAATATGAATTTGACTTAAAGGAGGTCATTAATTCGCTAATGATTGCTTCAAGGATGAAGATTATTCTAGGCTTTACACCTTTAGATTCTGCGGGCTTTGAGTGTGTTTTACTAAGGGAGGAGGGGACGACCTTCTTTACTAGGGGGAAAAGCTTTCTAGGACAGGGAAGATTTCCTGAGCTTTCACATACCTGAGAAGTGAGAGTAGCTGGGGATGTTCGCAATGTAATTTGTATTACATTAATTCACGTTTTTGATACGCGCATTATGTTCTGATAATTATTTGAAATGCGTGAAGTGGAGGATATATATGAATATTCAGATATTTGGTTCATCGAAATGTTTTGATACAAAGAAAGCAGAAAGGTATTTTAAGGAGCGGGGTGTTAAGTTCCAGTCCATAGATTTACCGAAATTCGGGATGAGTAAGGGGGAATATAATAGTGTACGTCAGGCAGTCGGTGGTATCGAGGCGTTGATTGATACAAAAAGTAAGGACCAAGACATGCTTGCACTGATAAAGTATCTTTCCCCAGAGGATCAGGAGGAGAAGCTTCTTGAGAGGCCAAGACTTTTTCGAACACCGATTGTACGCAATGGGAAACGGGCTACGATTGGTTATCAACCGGATATCTGGAGACAGTGGGAGCAGGAAGGATAATCTTGATATGTGCTAATAATTGGGATATAATATAAATATAAAGTTCAGTGAATTGTCACCAATCATGCAGATATGTATACGAAGGGGGTAATTTCATGGAAAGCAGAGCTATTAAGATCTATGCACCTAAGAGTAAGAATATTGCATTGAAGGTTATACCGGGGCATTTTGCCACAAGTAACTCCCATATCAACCAGTATATTGACCTGACTACGATGAAGTCAAGGCAGAGTGAAGCAACAGAAGCCGCCAGGATTCTTGCAAGACAATATGTAAACACCACAGTGGTGGATACTATCGTATGTCTGGATGGCTGTGAGGTAATTGGTGCGTATTTGGCAAAGGAATTGACGGGTGCTGGAATTCATTCCATGAATATGCACCAGACGATTTATATCATTTCTCCTGAATATAATACGAATGGTCAGATGATATTCCGGGAGAATAACCAGCCTGCGGTATACGATAAGCATGTCCTGTTGCTGGCTGCATCTGCGACTACCGGAGATACTCTGAAGAGGAGCCTTTCCTGTATTCAATATTACGGAGGAATGATTCAAGGAATCAGTGCAATATTCAGCGCGGTTCCCCAGGTGGATAACATTATGGTGAATTCGATCTTCACGGCAAAGGATATTCCTGATTATAAGAGCTACGATATCAATGAGTGTCCGATGTGTAAGGCAAAGCAGAGATTAGAAGCTATCGTTAACGGCCATGGCTATATGAAGCTGAAATAATCAGCTAAGATATGAGTATAGAATAAGGATAGGGATATGCTTGTGATGTCCGAACCTCGGGGAAGAAAGAGAATGGCGGTCATCAGAAAATATACCTATCCTTATTTTTATTCAAGATGAGTCAGGCTGCTGTTTCAGGCTGTTGATATTAATCTCTATTCCTGTACAGGGCTTTCATACAGAGAGAAGCTAGATACTACATGAATTTCTTCTTCTTAAAGAAGATATAGCAGATGATAGCTACTATGATACTCAAAAGAAAAACATAAATATATCCGAACCGCCAGGTTAGCTCCGGCATCGAGGTGAAGTTCATTCCGTACCAGCCTACGATCAGGGTCAAAGGAAGAAATATTGTCGTAACCACGGTGAACATCTTCATAATCTTGTTCATATCGTTATCAAGCTGTGCGTGATAGGATTCCCTGACATGCATACTGTATTCCTGAAGCATGCGGGTATTACTGCTGAGCCGGGAGGCACGGTTTGAGAATATCCTGAAATAATGGAGATTCTCTTCCGCAAAGATATCCAGAGCGTTTTCCTCAAGCTCTTCACCGACTGCAATAAACTGCTGATAATAGTTATCCAAAAGAATCAGCTTCTTTCTGATATCGGTAATCTGGTGATTAAAGTCCTTATCCAAATTACGCTCATTGATTTTATCTTCGTGTTCGCTGATATCAGCCTCAATATCGGCCAGAAGGCTGTTATCCTCATCAATGAACCGTTCCAAAAAGTTGAAGATTAATCTTTCCTGGTTAAGCTTATTCAGATTAAGATGGTCAAGAAGATCAAAAAGTTTAAGCTTTGTACTTTCATCCTTATCCTCGATTATTACGATCAATATAAGGTTTTTCTTGATATAGAGCCCGATTCGGTCCTGAACCTTGATAAACTGTCCCGGATTGATTGCTACAATCACACCGAAGAGATAATCATAATAGGAGTTTAACGTACCATGCAGGTGCAAAGAATTATTCTTGCATTCCTCCACAGTCATGACGGAAAACCCGAATTGGTTGTAAGCTTCTTCTAATTCATTAAGATTAATCATTCCTATAGTCAGATAGTCAGGATCGATGTCTTTTTGTTTAACCTCCGTTATTTTATCCCCAATCTGATAGTACATTCTGAAGATCTCCTTTCCCTGGCAGGTAATTCAAATTTAATTCATTCGGCCCTTTAATCCTCTCCTGAGTACCTAGAGAAGGAATTAAGAACACTGTAGTACTGATGCATATTTGTCTTTATTATAACTCGAAAGCAGGGGAAGTAAAGGAGAATATTACAAAAATAGTTAATATAAGCTTAATGACCGAAGAGTAACAAAAGCGGACGAAGGAGTTCGTTTCTGTTGCCAGAAGAATATTACGGTGCTACAATAGAATGAAATTAATGGAAATTTTAGGATTGCGAGGAAAGAAAAGATGGGAAAAGAAAAGATAAGAAAAGCAGGCAAAATAATTAGTATGCTACTGGTATTCATGGCGGTATCGATTCTGTCGGGGAATGTGTCAAAGGAAGCACTGGCCAAGGAAAGTACGGTCTATCAGAGCGGTATTTACTGCTATCACATAAGCGATGAGAAGAAAAAAGAAGTCACACTAATTGGAATTGATGCACAGGAAGAGGTACAAGAGCTGATTATTCCTGGAACGGCTTTCATCAACGGAGAAGAGTATCGAGTGGCTAAGGCAAATATTAATTACCAGTATTATACGAATGATACCTATGCCGGAGTCTATCAAAGGATTGAGAAGCTGATTATCTCAGAGGATTTTACCGGTAATCTGCATAATCTGATTTATCCTTTTGGTAAAGTCAGAAGAGTTGAATTCAAAGGAAAGATACCACCGGAAGCCGCCTATTTTGAACTGACTAACGCATCTGAGGATCCGGATATATTATTTATAGTTCCCAAAGGAGCAGAAGAAGCATATGCAGGAGTTATTCAGGAAGTAATGCAGTATTCCACCATGAGCGATCTTTATGAACACAGCATCACTATGAAGCCTACCATAACCTCTGATCCTGCGGCTCAGATTGAGGTGGGGTGCTTTCAAAAGGATCATTATATTTTTCAGGTAACCGATTCGGCAAAGGACGGTTCGGGTACCGTGCAGCTGATAGGATTAAAGAAGCCCCTAGAAAATTCCTATCTGTCTTTACCCGAGACTGTGATAAATGACGGTTATACATATCAGCTGACCAAGCTGTGCAGCTCATCGCTTGTCTTTTCCGGAGCAAGGGTAATTGTAGTTCCGGACACTGTAACAGAAATGGAGACAGCCGTATTTGATAAATACGTAGAACTCCTGTTCCTATCCAAGAATTTAAGGACAATTCCCAAGTATCTAATCACGGATGAGAATGGAGAGAGCATGCTTCGATTTGTCTATGTTCCGGAAGGGGTTACAACCATTTCAGATTATGCTTTTAAAGCTTCAGGAGCAAATAAAGCCAGCATAATTTTACCTAATACAATAAAAGACCTGGGGAAAAAATCACTGTATTTATTTAAAAACGTGACCTTTTTGAATAAAAAGCCTATTAGCAATTTCAAAGCAGCCATTGCGACAGGAACAACAGTAAAGGTTGCTTCCGCTTCTGTTAAAAGCTATCAAAGCAAGTTAGGCGGCAAAGTATCAGTAATAACTGCAAAGCAAGTAATAAAGGCAAGCAGGCTTTCTACATCGAATAGCAGGCTTACTCTGAAATTAAAGAAGTCGGTTACTGAGAAGGCTTCCTTAAGCAAAGCCTCTAACGAGACGATATTCTGGCTTTCTTCCGATCAATCCATTGCGGAGGTGACCGGCAAAGGAGTAATCACTGCGAAGGGAACCGGTACGGCATATATCATTGCATATACCAGAACCTCCGGACTTCGTAAAATTATCCGCGTAACTGTAACCAGGTAAAAGCAATTGGCTGTTTCCGAAAACGGAGATATAATAGAAGAGATTTGCTTCTGTCGCTATCAGCAGATAGAATGCGTATCAATAAAGGATCGATATATATCAAACTAAATCATTTATATAATCAATATTCCCAGTACTACCGCAATTCTCCCGTGCATACAATGTAACAACAACGATAATAAGGGGGAATGCGTTCTGCCCCCTAGGTTAGAACGCAGACACTATGAAAGGCTATATAGAGGAACGGGCGGTTGAGATCGCTGATTATATCATTGACAACAATGCGACGGTAAGACAGACCGCGAAACAATTTGGCATCTCGAAATCAACCGTACATAAAGACGTAACAGAACGTCTTGCACAGATTAACCCCTCCCTTGCCGAAAGAGCCAGGGTAGTCCTGGACCTAAATAAGTCTGAGCGCCATATCAGAGGCGGTTTGGCTACCAAAGAAAAATACCTCCATAAGACGAGATATAACCAGGCTTATTGATCTTATTATCCTGATTAAAGATGTGAAGTCAAAGAGATTGTCAGTGTGGCATAGCGGCTCCTGATAATCTCTTTTTCTGACCCACATACCCACATACCCACATACCCACATACCCATATACCCATATACCCACTTTATTACCTGAGTATTACCTGTAGGGGTTACTGCTGTGAGGATTGCCGGATGGGGTGCACTACCACTCTTGGGAGAGATAACATATTGTTTCAGACCATCTTTTATCGTATAATTATAAAAAACAGAAGAGGAAAAGTGTTGGATGCCAATTTATGCAAAAATAGGCATTTTTTATTGTTATAAAAATAACTTTCGGCAAATTGAATAAAAAGTATGTCAAAAGAGTTTATATTATGGTATAATTAAGTTTGTGTCCTTAAGGTGGAGCACTTTGTTTTGGGATTAACAAACTCTGATTTTTGTTTAACGAACCCCGTGTAAAACTTAACAAAGTGTATAATCTTACAACAAAAGTAATTAAAAAATTAATAGAAAGAAGGAAAGGGTATTATGGGTAAGTCAACATTCCCGGGTGGGATCCATACATATGACGGTAAAGCTTTGACTATGGATAAACCCACTACTGTTCTGTTACCGAAGGGTGACCTGGTATTTCCGCTCATTCAACACATAGGTGCTCCTGCGAAGCCACTCGTGGCTAAAGGGGACAAGGTGCTGGTCGGGCAGAAAATTGCAGAAGCCGGCGGCTTCATTTCAGCGAATGTAATCAGTTCGGTCTCCGGAACAGTGAAGGATATTGAGAAAAGACTCACGGTATCGGGTAACATGGTGGAATCCATTGTTATTGAAAACGACAGTGAATACCGCACAGTAGAGAACTTTGGCATGGAACGTGACTGCAGCAAGCTGGCAAAAGAGGAGATACGAGGCTTTATCAAAGAAGCGGGGATTGTCGGTTTAGGAGGAGCAGGTTTTCCGACTCATGTAAAGCTGACTCCAAAGGATGACAGCAAGATTGATTATGTTATTGTCAACGGTGCAGAATGCGAACCTTATCTGACGTCTGATTATCGCATGATGCTGGAGGAACCGGAGAAGATTATCGGTGGGTTAAAGATTATACTCCGGTTATTTGAAAATGCCAAAGGAATTATAGCAATTGAAGATAATAAACCCGAGGCAATCCGTATATTAACCGAATTGACTTCTAAAGAAAAACAGATTGAAGTCAGAAGCTTAAAAACAAAATATCCGCAGGGTGGAGAAAGACAGCTGGTTTATGCACTGACCAAAAGGAAGCTGAATTCAAAGAAGCTGCCGGCAGATGTTGGCTGTGTAGTCGATAATGTCGATACGGTCATTGCAATTTATAATGCAGTTGCAAAAAGTACACCTCTTATCAGGAGAATTATAACTGTTTCGGGAGATGCAGTTAAGAATCCTGGGAATTATAATGTGGCAATCGGAATAGATTACGGGGAAATTCTCGAGGCGGCCGGCGGTTTTAAGGAAAGACCGGAAAAGATGGTATCCGGCGGTCCGATGATGGGGATTGCGCTGTATAGCAGTAATGTACCGGTTATGAAGACCTCTTCTGCTCTGCTGGGTTTTTTAAAGGATATCTCGGCTGTCGAAGAAGCACCCTGTATCCGCTGTGGCAGATGCGTGAGTAAATGTCCCCTTCAGCTGATGCCTTTCCAGCTTGCTGAACTGAGCATGAGAAATGATGATGACGGTTTTGTGAAGCTTGACGGTATGGAATGCTGTGGCTGCAGCTCCTGCTCTTATGTCTGCCCGGCCAACAGAAGCTTAAGCCAGTCTATTATGCAGGAAAGAAATAGTATTTTGGCCAAGAGAAAGAAAGCATAACCTACAATTCAGAAAGAGGTGTAAGCGTGAACGACTTATTTCATGTATCGGCAGCTCCTCATACCAGGAGCCCGATCACGACTAAAAGTATTATGCGGGATGTCATACTTGCATTAATCCCTGCCGGACTATTCAGTATTTATTATTATGGTATTAACGCCCTGACTGTTATTGTTGTTTCAATAGCATCCTGTGTGTTAACAGAATATTTATTCTGTAGATTTATGAAGAAGCCGCAATCCATAGGAGACTATAGCGCGGTAGTTACAGGACTTCTGCTGGCTTATAACCTGCCTTACAACTTCCCCATCTGGATGACGGTGGTGGGAGGTATATTCGCCATTCTAATCGTCAAGATGCTCTTCGGCGGAATAGGTCAGAACTTTATGAATCCTGCTTTGGCGGCCCGTGTTTTCCTGCTAATTAGCTTTCCGGTGAGAATGACTGCTTTTTCAGTGGAGAAAATTACTTCTCCAAATACTTCTGATTACCTGCGCCATGGAGCGGCTACCTTAGATGGTGTTTCGGGTGCTACTCCGCTTGCAGCAATGAAGGCTGGCGAAGCTGTCGATCTAATGAAGATGTTTGTCGGCAATATTGGAGGAACCATAGGTGAGACCAGTGCCATAGCAATCCTGATTGGAGCAGCCTATCTTGTATTCCGCAAGGTGATTTCTTTAAGAATTCCTTTGTCTTACATAGTGACAGTGGTAATTTATGTTATGATCTTCGGAGGCAAAGGCTTTGATATGACCTTTATACTCGGTCACCTCCTCGGAGGCGGATTGTTATTGGGAGCCTTCTTCATGGCGACGGATTATGTTACCAGTCCGATAACTCCTTTAGGACAGATTATTTTCGGTATCAGCCTTGGACTTCTGACAGGCTTATTCCGTCTCCAGGGAAGCACGGCGGAGGGTGTATCCTATGCCATCATATTCTGTAATCTGCTGGTTCCTTTGATTGATAAGGCTAGTAAATCCAAAGCCTTCGGAAAGGAGCGTGCGGTTCGTGAAAAATAAAAAGAATTTAATCAAATCTTCATTAATCAGAGATGCCATAGCATTATTCCTGATTACATTAGTATCAGGTTTGGGTCTCAGCTATGTCTACGAAATCACTAAGGAACCGATCAAAGCACAGGAAATTCAGAAAAGCATTGAGGCGAATAAAGCAGTATTCACTGACGCTTCTTCCTTTGAAAGGGACGTGGAGCTTATGGAGCTCGTCAAAGCAACGGAGCTTACATCAATTAACACTGATTATCAGGGCGTAACCATTGATGAAATCAATCAAGCTCTGGATAGCGGCAATAAACTCGCGGGCTATATTGTAACGGTTTCCACCTCAGCCGGATATAAAGATGGAATTAAAATTGTATACGGTTATTCCCTGGATGGAAGAGTTACCGGAATAGAGTATCTTGGGATCAAGGAGACTGCCGGATTAGGCATGAAGGCAGCCGAGCCTGAATTTAAGAATCAATTCCTGAACAAGCAGGTGAAGCAGTTCGTGGTCACTAAGTCAGGGGCTTCCTCAGAGGAAGATATTGACGCCTTAAGCGGGGCCACGATTACCTCCAGAGCTGTTACCAATGCAATTAATGCAGGAATTGCTTTTGTGACTGAGAATTCTGCAGAGTTGGGAGGCGAACAATAATGAATAAATACATCGAACGACTTTATAACGGTATCATCAAAGAGAATCCTACCTTCGTCATCATGCTTGGTATGTGCCCGACCTTAGCGGTTACGACCTCCGGTAATAACGGACTTTATATGGGGCTTACGACGACTGCAGTCCTGGCAGCTTCCAATCTGCTGATCTCTGCGCTTCGTAAATTTATCCCGGATAAGGTACGTATTCCGGCCTATATCGTAGTTGTGGCATCCCTTGTTACTATTGTGCAGCTTTTACTGGAGGCATATGTACCGGTTGTAAACCGGCTGCTGGGAATCTACATCCCGCTGATCGTAGTGAACTGTATCATTTTAGGTCGTGCGGAATCCTTTGCTGCTAAAAATTCCATCGGAGTATCCCTGTTTGATGGAATTGGTATGGGTCTCGGATTTACGGTAGCATTGACTATTATCGGTTCCTTCCGTGAGCTTTTGGGTGCAGGAACTATCTTCAGCTATAGAATTACTCCGAAGAGCTTTGAGCCAATTACTATCTTCATCCTGGCTCCGGGTGCTCTCTTTACCCTGGCTATTCTTACAGCGCTTCAAAACAAGCTGAAAGCACCCTCGGCGACCAATGTTCCGAATAATAAAAGCATCGGCTGTGGAGGTGACTGTTCCCTTTGTGGTGGCAGCATCTGTACGACGAACCGAAAAGAGATTGCAGCTAAGGACGAGGTGGCAGCTGCGAAGCATACTGCTTCGACAGAAAGTAAAGCCAGTAATATTCAGGATAATAAATGATAAGGAGGATTGAGTTAGATGAAAGAGCTTATAATGATAATTGTAGGATCTGCTCTGGTGAATAACGTCGTTCTAAGTCAATTCTTAGGCTTATGTCCATTCGTCGGAGTTTCCAAAAGGACCAATACGGCAGCAGGAATGGGTGCGGCGGTTATATTCGTTATTACGGTAGCTTCTGCTCTTTGCAGTGTAATATATTCAAAGCTTCTTGTACCGCTTGATATGGGGTACCTCCAGACAATCGTATTCATTTTGGTCATCGCCTGTCTGGTACAGTTTGTAGAGCTGGTACTGAAAAAATACAGTCGTGCATTGTATAACGCACTTGGTGTATATCTTCCGTTAATTACCACCAACTGTGCGGTGCTGGGTGTTGCCTTAATCAACGTCAGTGAAGATTATGGTTTGATTGCAAGTACGATCAGTGGTTTCGGAACGGCAGCAGGCTTTACGCTTGCTATCGTCATTATGGCAGGTATTCGAGAAAGAATCGAATACAATGATATTACGAAATCCTTTCAGGGTAACCCGATTGTTCTGATTACGGCAGGTCTGATGGCAATGGCATTCTTCGGATTTGCCGGATTATAAGGGGGGAAGGGAAGATGAATATACATGTATTACTTTCAAATATGTTTCTTCCGGAGCTCACCCAGTGCTTTGCAGTAATCAGCCTGCAGGGAGTAGCTGTTGCTACCGGAATAGTTGCCGGTGTAGGCTTGTTTATCGGCTTGTTTCTCGGTTTTGCTGCAAAGACCTTTGAGGTGAAGCAGGATGAACGTGAAATCCAGGTAAGGGAGCTTCTCCCCGGCGCCAACTGCGGTGGCTGCGGATATCCCGGCTGTGATGGGCTTGCTGCTGCGATTGCAGCAGGTAACGCTCCGGCGAATGCCTGTCCTGTAGCTAATCAAGAAGCGCATGCAAAGATTGCCGAAGTGATGGGGACCTCAGTGGTAGAGGAAGAGAAGAAGGTAGCCTTCGTCAAATGTGCAGGAACCTGCGATAAGACAGAGATTAAATATGAGTATTATGGTGTCCGGGATTGTAAGAAGGCTGCGGTCGTTCCCGGCAAGGGTAATAAAAAATGTTCCTATGGCTGTATGGGCTTTGGCTCCTGTGTTAAGGTCTGTAGATTTGATGCCATACATATCGTAAATGGCATTGCTGTAGTGGATAAAGAAAAATGTACCGGATGCAGTACCTGTACCGCACAATGTCCGAACGGTCTGATAGAGTTGGTCCCTGCAGCTGCAAGGCATCTTGTCGTCTGCAGCTCTTATGATAAGGGCAAAGATGTTAAGGCAGCCTGCCAGACCGGCTGCATCGGCTGTAAACTCTGTGTGAAGGCTTGTGAATTTGATGCCATTCATGTGGAGAATAACCTTGCAACCATCGATTACAATAAATGTACCAATTGCGGTAAGTGTGCTGTGGTTTGCCCTGTAAAGGTAATTATCGCTGAAAAGGAATAGCAACACTAATAATTTAACTTCGATTAATCGGGAGGCCTTAAGGCTTCCCGAATTTTTTATCTTATAGCGCACTTTCCAAGCTAATAATACATCGCAGAGTGGCACACCTTGGCTGATACCTGCATGTAACCTTTGTATTCAGAAGGACATACCGGACAATGCGTAATCTGTTGAAGTAGCCAATTAAAGCTTTAATGCTGACATTTTGCTTTGTATACCTGAGGATACATCCTTTGGTATACAGGTAGCACAGGCCAAAAGCTGGAATTTCATAAGAATTTGTCAGTTTAGGTATTGAAAATGTTATAACATAATGGTAGCAATTACTTCCTACTTGAAACTAAAGGGAAAATACTATACTATATAGATAATAATAGGTTTCTTATAAAAGAGATTACCCATTGGTAAACAGAACTGCACGCAAGAATAGGATGACTGTCACTTTGTGCAGAACATTTGAACCTCACATAATAACATAATTGCACAAGATAAGGGACGGGTGGCACCACATGGTTACGATTCATGAACTGTCCAAGCTTTGCGGAGTATCGGTATCTACTGTCAGTAAGGCCTTGAACGGTTATTCTGATATTAGTGATAGTACGAAAGACTTGGTCATTAAAACAGCAAATGAAATGGGATATTTCCCCAATGCAAATGCGAGAGCACTGAAACTGAAGAAGACATATAGTATCGGAGTGTTGCTCAATACGCTCCAAAATATCGGCCTTAAAAACGAATATTTTGCCCATATATTGGAGGCCTTTAAGGAAGAGACGTCTCAGTATGGATACGACATCACCTTCATTGAGCACTATATTGGTAGAAGAAAGATGACCTATCTGGAGCATTGTTTATATCGGCATTTTGACGGGGTCTGTATCATGTGTGCAGATTTTGAAAATGAGGAAGTGAACAGACTCGTTAACAGTGATATCCCCGTGCTTACGATAGATTATGCGTTTCAAAGAGCTTATTCCATTATATCAGATAACTATGGCGGTATGAAGCAGCTGGTCAATTACATCATCCATCAGGGACATAGTGATATAGCCTATATCTATGGAGTGAATTCCCTGGTAACAAGGAATCGTGTGGAGAGTTTTATGGAAACGATGCAGGAGAATGGGCTGACCGTACCTGAGGAGTACCTTAGGGAGAGTCTGTACCGGAATATAGCGATGGCAGAGGAGAATACCATGAAGCTGCTGCACCTTCCTAAAAGACCTACCTGTATCATCGCACCGGATGATACTTCGGCAATGGGAGTGATAAGCGCTATTCGAAAGAATGGGCTTCAGATAGTGAGAGATATCTCAATTGCCGGCTATGACGGTTTGGACACCACACAGTGCTTCGGAAGCAGATTAACTACCGTACGGCAGGAAAGAGATGCAATCGGAAGACAAGCAGCCAGAAAGCTGATCGAGATGATAGAAAAGAACGGAGAAGTACCGCTTGATACCGTGTTTATGAAACAAACGCTGATGATTGGTAATTCTGTGAAGAAATTGAACTAATCATGAAGTGATTTAAGAGGGGAGGAGTTTACATGCTACAGGTATATAATTATATGCTGGAAAGCTACCCTGTAAAAAGGGAAGTGATGTATCCTGCCCATAAAAGAAGTGAACTTAAGAAGGTTTACAATAGTATTGTAAGTATTAGTAAGAGGTCTCCGCTCTATAAGATCAATCTATCAAAGGAGAATCAGGATTATACGATTGGAATAAAAGAAGCAGCCCTTTACTTAAAAACCAGGCTGCTGGAAATGTCAGACCCGGAAAAATCGGGATTTCAATCAAAAACAGCCATCGTAAGCGATGAGGAGATAGTCTCAGCCAAGCTGATAGGCGAAGATGCCGATGGACTCCCTGATACAATGACCTTCCGTGTGGACAAGCTGGCATCAGTTCAGATCAATCTCGGTAAGGATTTATATGATAATTCGCGGGGATTATCGCCAGGGGCTTATCATTTTAATGTCCAAACCCCCAGTGGTACATATAAACTTACCTTTGTCCAGGAGGAACGAGATGAAAACAGGAAAGTCATGAGAAAGCTGGTAAACTATATCAATCATGATCTTCCGGGAGTCAATGCCTCCATTGAGAATAGTGGCTCCTCAGATTACAGCCGCATGGTACTGGTCTCGGAGCAGGCAGGAAAAAACGGAGAACCGGCAATGTCCTTTTCTGATGAGGGTTATTTCGGAATCGTGGAGTATTTTGGATTGGACAGGGTGGAGAAGCATTCACAACCCGCAGAATTCACCATTAACGATATGAAACATACTACATCGACCAATACCTTTCAGCTTGAGAAACGTTTACAAATAACCTTGAACAGTAAAAGTGAGAAGCCGGTAACGATTAAGATCGGACCTAATAGTAAGACTATCCTGACAGCAGTAGAAGGGGTATTGGATACCTATAACAGCCTGGTCCGAATTGCTCAGAACCGCACCGTTAACACCCAGGAACATTATAGAGCCTCCAAGCTAATCGGAGAGATGAAAAATCTGGAGAATACGTATAAGGAAGAGCTGGATGCCTGTGGAATAAAAACTGACGGAAACGGTTTTTTATCCTTAGATGATTCTTTGGCGGTTCAGGCAGCGGAGGATGGAGGCTTGGAAAGCCTCTTTACAAGAGAAAACGGATTTATCACCAGACTCATAGAGAAAACGGATTCCATTGCAATAAATCCTATGGAATACTTGGATAAGACGGTAATAACCTACCCGAACAGGGAAAGTAAGACTTTTCATAACCCATATGTAACATCCATGTATAGTGGTTTGTTCTTCAGCTCTTATTGTTAAAATAAGAGCTTGTTTTTATATATTCACTCGGTGTGATTCCGATTCGTTTTTTAAAGATTCGGCTGAAATAATTGGGATCCTTATAGCCTACCATAAAACAGACTTCCTTTACGGTTAGATTGGAATTAGTCAGCAGCTCCTTGGCCTTCTTCACTCTGAGCATGGACAGCCAATCAATGAAATTGAAGCCCGTAGTTTTCTTGATTAGCTTACTGTAATATTGAGGGCTGATATTTACCTGCTCAGCAACGCTTTCCAGAGAGATATCCTCGGTATAATGCGTCTCCAGGTATTCTTTGGTTGCCTTGACGATGTGATTGGAATAATCAATATTGCTTTGCACTTTGACATAGCTTGTGATGAGCATGAAGCTGCGATATGCAAATTCAATGAGTTCTTCCCCTTTCAGACTCATAAACTCCTGGGTGTATCCGATGTAATTAATTAATCTCGCCTCATTCGGACTGTCTAATCCCATCGCGTGGTTTGACAGAATTAGAATCTCCAGTATTTTATTTCTCTTCGTTTCATCATTAAAGGGTCGAATGAAATTCATAATCAGGTTGAAGTAATCATACGCCTCTGTTTTACGCAGACGGATTGCCTCTAATAGATGCTGTTCTGTGAGCAGATAATCGAAATGCATATTCTGATCGTTTCGGCTGATATCCTTATAATAGGTGATTTGATTGGATAAACGGAAATACAGGGAAGAGGAAGCATCAAGGAAGGAAGTGTATATCGTATTGATACTCTGAAGACTGCCTATGCCGACGGAAACCGAATAACCAAAAGTATGTTGGAATTTCTTTATCAGCCCCTGTGAAAGATCTATACTGTCTCTTCTGTGAGACTGTTCGTCACAAAAGGCATCCTGTGTAAAGAGCAGATAGATTCTGTTGGAAATCAAAGGCCCCACAAGATAGTTTCGATCTGGGAAGAGACTTTTAATGAAATGATACAGCTCTATTTCGTCAATAGAGGAATCATTTGTACCTGACGTAAGCAGTTCGGGAATATCAAGCAATAAAACAAAGCCGACTTCACCTAGATGAAAGAGCTTCTGTAAGCAAACGGTTTCCATAGGAAGACAACCGCGAAAAAACAGGAAAAACATAAAGCTTCTCTCAGCAAAGGAATGACAGTCTTTAGATGAGAGCGTCTGGCTTGAGGTCAGAATATCCAGATGCAGACTATCCCAAAAATCTTTAGGGTCCGATAAACCTGACTGATTATTCTGACTGTTCATAAGCATACCTCCTCTTTGTAAAGAAATAAATCTGTTTTAATTTATATAATTGTAGCACAGAATAGTCAAAATTGCGAGTCTAAATTATACCAGTTGTCGATGCAAGTCGAATTATAATCATTATTCAAAAATATACCCCCAGAAGCTATTGCAGAACGCATCAGTATCATAGTCTAAGACAGATGGTTCCAAAGTCTTTTACTTCAAATAATTTATTATTTCATAATTTATAACAAAATTGTTATAATTTTGCCACATAAATGCCAATATCGGAGCCTAACATAATAATAGATAATTCTTTACATATACTGGAGATGATAAATTGAACAATAAAAAATCCAAATTATTAAAACTTCATAAGATTTACGGATTGCTATTGCTTATTATGGGTTTTACCTTGAGCTTATCAGGGGAAAGCGCAGAAAGAGAAGAGCAGGATTATATAGATGCGGGCGGGGAGATTGTCACCATTTTCGAGGATAAGGTTTCTGATCGGGAACTGAAGGACTTGACCGAAGATTTTAACGGTTCGGTGGAATTGGTAAATCACATAGACGATTATGCTTTATTATCCGTTAAGAACAGTATTGATTATTATGATGTTCTTGACAGCCTAAAAGCATATCCCGGAATATCCGAGGTTCAGGGAAATATTGATATAGATATCCTGAGCTTTAGTAATGATACCTATGCAGATGCTCAATGGGCAATTGATAATCCCGGCTCCTATCTCTATCTGACGGAGTTTGGAAAGACGAGTGTTACCTCTACCCCTGACATTGATATGGATGTTGTGGAAGCCTGGAACACCCTGAAAGAGACACAGGCTGCAAAACGTGAGGTAGTGATAGCGGTAATTGACACCGGTATTGACTATCAGCACCCTGACCTGGCAAACCGTATGTGGGAGAATCCGGGTGAGATTAAAGATAACGGTATTGACGATGATGGGAATGGTTATGTGGATGATTATTATGGTTGGGATTTTTATAATAATGATTCGACAGTATGCCATTACAAATACTCTACGAAGTATAATAAGTATATGGCACAGCCCGAAGATAATGATGACCATGGAACTCATGTAGCTGGAATTATAGGTGCAGCAGTCGATAACGGCACAGGGGTCGCCGGAGTCGCAGGTGATATTGCTGTAAAGCTTATGGCCTTAAAGATCAACGGCGGGTCCAAGGGTACCGGCAGTCTTTCAGCAGCGATTGAAGCGATCAAGTATGCAACCATGATGGGTGCGGAAATCTGTAATCTAAGCTGGGGAACCTCACAAAGTGTTGCCGCTTTAGAACAGGTAATTAAGGAATCAAATATGCTGTTCGTGGCTGCAGCTGGTAATACCGGAGATAATAACGATGTAAAACCGATTTATCCTGCTGATTTAGGACTGGATAATGTGATTTCCGTTACATTTATCAATGCATTAGGTGAGCTGACCAGTCTCTCTAACTATGGACCGAATTCTGTAGATCTGGCAGCACCGGGAGAGGATATATATAGTACGACAGTAGGCAGTTATGCTGCGTTAAGCGGCTCCTCCATGGCCGCTCCGCAGGTTGCCGGAGTAGCGGCAATTATGTACGCCTGCAGTGACCATATCTATGCATCGAATGTGAAGGAAATGCTGGTGAGTTCCGTCAAACCTCTCGAAAATCTGAGGGGACGTATTAAGGCAGCCGGTATACCGAGTGCATACCAATCCTTAATGGCGGTCAAAAATCTCAACAGGGATATTATGGTACCTAAAATGAGTTTTTCCACGATATATGATAAGGGAGATATGCTGGTGCCTATCAATGCTTATGATGAAGGAGGCTCCGGTATCCGTGTTCTCAGATGGAGTCTGGGGATTAAGAAAGCTGAAGATTTTGGACGTGGAGTATTAGGATCACCGATACAGAATAATCAGGTAATTATCTCTAAGGCAGGCTTATACACCTTTTATGTCTCCGATTTTGCCGGTAATGAGACGGTACAGGTTTATGAGGTGAAGGAAGATACAACTCCTCCGAAAATTAAAGCAAGCTATACTGTGGCAAAGGACTACAAAACCAGGTCCATTACCATAAGAGTCACTGATTATCAGAGCCTAGTAAAACGAGTAGAATTTATGCCCGGCAAAAGACAGGCATCTGAATTCCTTCCTTCTGATGCGGGCTCTGTAATAGACCTTACTGATGGTAAGGCTACCATCAGAGTTAAAAAAGACGGTACCTACACATTTTTTGCCATCGATAACCGAGGCAATATGATAGTGAGTCATGTTAAAGTCCAGACTGTGAAGGCAACGAAGCTGGAGCTTGCTAAGAAGGAGAAGACCCTGAAGCCAAATCAGGAGTATACGCTGGCGGTTGTTACGAAACCTAGAAATACGACGGATGTAATCACATTCACAAGCTCAGATAAATCCATAGCTACCGTGTCAAAGAACGGGGATGTTGTCGCAAAAGCACCCGGAAAGGCTAAGATCACCGTACGAACGTCCAGCGGCTTAACCGCCGTATGCATAATTACTGTGAGAAGCGGCTCATCTCCCTAGCGGGGCTCACTATAAGCTAAGTGAATAAGCAATTACTATATTATAAGAAACTGTGCAGGTCTTTCATTAAAGTTGGAATAGAAAGAGAAGGAGGCTAAAAGTAGCCTCCTTCAATGCTTAAGACTTAGAATTTCATCAGGATATTCATAAGAAAAGCTCGGAAAAAAATGTGTTGACGTACAAACCTGCTTATGATATATTAAAAAAGCAAAGAAAGAGGCTTTTTTTTTATGCCTAAAAAAGCCTGATGCATAGTTTAAGCGTAAAGCGTTACAAGAGAAATCGGAGGTGGATATTGTGCGCGTAAAAATCACATTGGCATGTACTGATTGTAAACAACGTAATTATAACATGACCAAGGAAAAGAAGACACATCCAGACAGAATGGAAACCAAGAAGTATTGTAAGTTCTGCCGGACACACACTTTACACAAAGAAACAAAATAATTAATCTGAAAGGAAATGAAACCATGGGTGAAATGACAAATGCTACAACCGAAAATGCTCCAAAGAGAAGCTGGTTCAAGGGTTTAAAGGCTGAGTTTAAGAAAATTATCTGGCCTGATAAGGAAACTCTGGGTAAGCTGTCAGTTGCTGTCATTAGTACTACCGTTATCTTAGGATTAATTATTTACGTACTGGATTATCTTATTGAACTCGGTATTGGAATCTTTTTAGGATAAGGGTGAGGATATGTCAGAGGCTAAT
>JAEZJV010000057.1 GCA_023415635.1 Bacillota bacterium
CTGCACACCGAGCTCGGCGACATCCCGCCCGCCGAGCACGAAGCCAACCACTACCGTCAGAACCCCGCGTCGACAACGCTGGAAACCAGAGAACCGAGCCTCCACTGAACCCGGGGCGGTTCAGTTCGATCTTGGACTGTGGATAACGCGCTGACCTGCGGAACTACCTGCGGGTAGTTCGCGTGGTGACCCCGTTCCGGGGTGCTCGCTGACCACACGCTGACCACGCGGAGGGGCACCTGTTCGCCAGGCACCGAGCCGAGGTCATGCGGTGGCATCGAGGAGCGGATCGCCGCGCCAAGACCGGAAGTCGGGGTCCGCTAGCGATCCTTGGCCGTCTGGTCTGGTCAACTCGACGGCGACCAACCGGTCGCCGGGGAACGCGGGCGACAACTCGAGCGCCAGGTACTCAAAGAGCGACCTCTCGTGGACGGCGATGACGATCCTCCTCCCGTGCTCCTTCGCCAGGACCCGCAGGAGCGCTGCGAATTGCGCGATGTGCACTTCGTCCATCGACTGGACGGGGTCGTCGAGGAACAGCCAGGGGATTCGTGGCCGAGCCGAGAGGTGTAGTGCGAGGAAGAGTGTCACCGCCCCCGTGTTCAGGTTCCCTGAGCTCAGCACGGCACTCGGGTTGCCACCAAGCCCGCCGTCGCGGTGCCGCGTCTCGAGTTGAGCAACGGCCCGCCCACCCTGGCCGGTCGCGATCTGGAACGCCGGCACGAACGGCTCGGACGGTACGAGGCGCACGAAGAGATCCCTCCAGATGCGGTTTAGCGAGTGGTTGAACACCTCCTTCACCACTGCCGAGCGAGCACTCTCGGCCACCGCAGCCAACTCCCTCGCCGCTGATCGGAGACGTTCGAAGTTCTCCAGAGCATGTTGGACCTCAGATCGCTCAAGCATCAGACGACCAAGATCCGCGTCCAGCGCCGCAAGCTCCCCACCGAGTCCTCCCAGAGCATCCGAGAGCTCCAGGATCTGCGCAGCTGCCGCTCGTCGACGGTCTAGAGCAGCCGCCCGAGCGTCGACGAGGCTTGTCAGGCGGTCTACACCGGCCTGAAGAGAATCCGTCTCCGACAACGGGCCCGCACCGAGCGATACGGCGAGCTGCTCAAGGGCTCTCCTTGCATCCAGCTCGCTCGCGACGCGGTTCCTCTGGTCGCTCAGCGCCCGCTTGAGGCTGGCGAGCTTTCGTGCGGCCTCCGCACCGGCGGGGATGTGCGGTGCGAGTCGACGCAAGCGCACGTCTAGCTCCTCCAGTTCGGCAAGGCGCATGCGTTCACTCAAGCGCTCATCGTCCAGAAGCCTCTGCTCGAGGGTAAGGCTAAGACGGGCCCTGAGTTCACGCTCCCTGGCGGCCTCTTCATTCACACTCGCGAGCACGGACCGGAGCTTGAGCGCCTCGGCATTCAAGCTTGAAGCTCTCGCCGCAAGATGGTCGGCGAGCGAATGGCTCGAGATCTCCCCGAAATCGCGCCCACAAACGGGACACGTATCACCTACTACATGCTCAAGTAGTCCGGCGAGAAGACTCGACAACTCGGTCAGTCTCTCGGGGGTGGAGTCGGCCGCCGCGAGCAGGCGCGCGGAGCGCTCCCGGGACGCGCCCAACTGAGTCTCAATTGCCTTTGCGTCCGCCGTTGCTTGCGAGTCGACGCGGAGCCGTTCCGCCGAGCGCGCGAGTTCACTAGAAACGAATGCCGCTACCCTCTGGAAAGACTCCTCAATGCCGAGGTCCGGGAACGCGGAGGCACCCATTCGCGTCTCGACAGCGGCCATGATCGCTCGGAACTCGTTCCCCGCCGTACCCTGCCACCGAGCGTTCTCCTCCTCGGACTCGCGCAACTGCACCTCGAGGCTGCGAAGATCCGCACCGTCCCCTGGCCGCGCATCTGACGCACGGCGACGAAGGCCCGCAAGCTCCTGCCGAGCAGCTTCGAGGGCGCCCATCCGGTCGAGCTGCTCGCCGATCTCTGCCCGGAGCCTGACGAGGTGTTCCTCCGAGAAGTCCTCCGGTGGCGCACCGTCGTACAACTCCATCCACACGGACGCCCGCTCGTCCCTTGCGGCAGCCACTGCCGCAAGCACACCGGAGCGTCTGGCCGACTGACGGCCGAGCTCCTCGATCAGCTCCTTGCTCCGCCGCTCCTGCTGAGCGACTTCCGGCACAAGATTCCTAATCCGCCGAATATCGCCCACTGGATGGAGGCCGTCGACAAGAGCTTCCACCTTGTCGAGACCCAGCAAGTCCTTGACAAATCTCGTCAGCGGCGACTCGCCCGAGCCCGAGTGCTGATAGATCTCCAGGAGCCGGCCAACCGTCGCCTGCGCCAGATAACAGCGTTCAGCAAATGTCCGGCGATCATCGGCGTCGAGGAGCGGGGCGCCGGAGATACGGCCGCCCTCACTCACCGTTAGGCGAGCACTCCTCTGGTCCGATCCCGATACACCGGAAAGCGTGACGATCGCCCGCTCCTTGCCTCGATGAACGAGGTGGCGCATCGCTGCCTCGTCGACGCGTTGAAGTGATTCGACCTTCCCTGTCAGCGCCAACTCCAGCGCCGACAGCACGCTTGTCTTGCCGGCGCCATTCACGCCGTGCAGCAAGACAATCGGTGCGTCGAGCGGAATCGTTACCTTGCCGTTGATGCTGCGAAAGTCCTCGATCACGAGCGACTGAAGCTCTATCACTGCTCGCCTCCGCGGCGCTCGGGTGAGGAGACAGCCTCACGCACAACCTCTGCGAGGGCGCGAGTCACGGCCTCGGCACCCTTCTCGGCGGCAGCGACGATCGGCTCGAGAGACGCACCAGCCTTCGTCGACCACTTCGCAACTTCTTCAAAGGGCTCCGCCTGCAGGTCCGCCGCAGCCGGCAGGGTGAGGGGCAGGAGCACAGCAAGCGCATCTTCGGCAGAGCCCCCAGGCTCGACCGCCAAAACTCGCGCGACCCTACTAATCGCGCTCGCAGCCTCAGCCCCGAGGGAAGGGCCTACCGTCACAACGGTCAGCGACCGGGTGGACTCGAGAACGTCCAACACCCGCGCGAGAGCGTCGATCTTCTGCCGCAGCCGGCCCTCCTGCTCCACTGCGAGGTCCTCGACCGCAATGACGTCGATTGCTCGACCCTTGCCTACGACCAGCGCCGAGAATGTGAACGGAATTCCGCCTACTACGAAAGGAACGGGAACAGCGGAGTAACCGGCATCAGCGAGCAGTGCAACAACCCGCGCAACCGCCGAGACAGCAGTCATATACCCGCCTCCTCTCGATATCGGCGCGTGAGTTCCTCGAGCGAATCCGCTTCTCTCGCAATGCGCCCCACGTCGACGTTGCGGGGCCGCCGTGCACCTGTGCGCCCTGGTGCGGCCCTCGGTGAGCGGGTCATGGGCTTCGCAACACTGTCACTGTGCACGATCACCACATCGCCAGCGCCCGCCCCCACCGCCCCGCTCAACTCCATCTGTATCGCGGCCCTCGCACTAAGGGCATGCAGCACGCGGGTGTCAGGATGCCCTGGGGCCTTCAGCTTGATCTCGCCCTCCGCGGCAGCCGAGGCAAACTCCCATTCGCCCAGCGCGGCGCCTGCGCCGAGGAGACCAAGCGAGAGAGCGGCCTCGGGCATACCACCCGCGGCCACCGCGTCGTCCGTGCGGACTTGGTGAAGCGGCAAACCCAGCGCCGCGACGTACGGGTCACCCGGGTTACCCGCGTTGCCCATCCTCGCCGTCACCACCCACGCGCGCACCGCGGTCGCGAGAGCCAGTGCGAAGTCGACATCGCCCGATCCCGCTCGGGCGGCCGCGAGGTCCCGCAGGTTACGGAGGCCATCCTGGACGGCCTCAAGGGCGTCAGTTGAAAGGCGCATGCCAACAACCCGTGCTGCTACTGCTTGCATTTTGGAGCAGAGCACGTGCAGTAATGTCGCGGCGAGTAAGGGCTTGGCGTATGCCCGGATCACCGCCGAGTCCTCGATTGCAGTAGGAGTTGACGTGAACGCGTCGCCATACACCGACCTGAGAATCGTTCCCTGATCCACACCTAGTTGATCCTCGCCGAAGACGTAGGCTGGCGGGTCGTTCGGATAGGGCCACGTCCTGCTATGCGCAGCCTCGGCGAAGACATCCTGAATATCGGAGTCTTGCGCCGAAAGGCCAATCATCAGCGTCGGCCGCCGCGTGGCCACACTAACGAGTTCGTTCCGGATGGCCGTGTAACTCTGGTTCGTGCGGTAGGCGACGATCTGGCTTTGCCTATGTATGAGTAGTTCCCGATACTTGCCTGGATCGGCGGCGGCCCGGACTGCACAGCCGTGGAACTTCAGCAAGCGTGCCTTCGGCGTGGGACCCACGAGGTCGTCCGCCACCACGCAGACTTGGATGTCGTGCTCGGCGTGATGTCCAACTCCAAGAAAGGCAGATTCAATCAATCCGTCCCAGTTTGCTGACACGACTTCCGGGGCGTGCCCCTCTAGTGCTAGGAGAGCGATCCAATAGTGCTCAGCGTCGGGCTCCAAGGCGCCGTCTCCGTACACGGCTCGCACGTCGATGATGTCCCAGAGCAGGTAGTCCGCTGGTTCGCCGTCGACCCTTACGTCGAGCGCTCGCGAGTAGTTCCGCGTCAGCGTCTTCACGATGTCCGACAACGCCGGCCACTCCTCTGGGGGCCGAGCGAAGTCGATCCCGGCCGTGTCGGGATCGCGGACGCCTGCGACCACGAGGAGCCGACGAAGCGCGGCGATGAAGCGGCAGGAAGGGTCGGCTGGGGCAGCTCGCTCCTGCAACCGCCGAAGAAGCGTGGCAAGGATCCCTTCGAGGCCGGCGACGCGGGTCAGGGATATGCCTGACCCGAGCCAGACCGCGTACCGCGCGTCGGCGACGCCCGCAGCGAAGCCACTGAACTCGTTGTCGAGGTAGGCGAGCACCTCCGTGACCGTGACGTCGTATGCGGCGGGTACCGGCGCGGTCATGGCGGGAGTCTTGCACGCTGCCCGCCTGGTGGTCTGCGCTTGCGGCCATCACACTTGCCGATGCTGCTCACCCGCTTGCTGGCTGAAGGCGCGTCACGCGTTGTCGGAGCCAGGGCGATGACAGACCAGCATCCTTTGGATGCAAGAGGAGTCAGCCTCCGTCATCGGCTCACCCGGCTCCGTCAGCCGACCTCGACCAGTGAGGCGCCCCGGCTCAACGGCTCGCTCGTGTGAGTCTCAGAGCGGTGAAGGCGACAAGCCCCGCCTAGCGCTAGTCGTCGTTCGGTAGATACCAGCCGTGCTCGCGATGCCTGGGCTCTGGTGGGTTCGGGTGCTCGCGGTGGTACGCCTCGTTCGCACGGCGCGTCATCTCATCGTCGTAGCGGTGTAACTCATCGTAGAGATTCGACGCTTCGTGAGTGTCTCCGCTGGACACGTAGCGCTGTCGGAGCGCCTCGCGCTCTTCCTCCAACGCTTCGTCGGACAAGGGGCGGAGGCTACCGAGGGCGCGCGAGACGGAGTCGAAGATGCCCACGCTCCGATGCTGTCACACCGAGGGTGGCCCGTTCATGCCAATCAGGCTCCGGGGCCGAAGGTGTCCTGCGCTGGGTCGCGTGACGAGCGACCGGACCTGCCGCACGTCGTAGACGCAGAGGCCGCCGCCTGAGGGCGTCGTCGTCCGAGTGCGGCCGCTCGGGCGCATGGCGACGCGTTCCCGAACCTCCCGGCCCGGAGCCAGGTTGGTAGCCCGGCTGGCACACCTCTATCTGAACGCCGTCGCGGCGGCAGGTGCGCATCTTCTCCTCGTGACCGCACACCTGCAGGTAGCGACGGCGTCGCAAGGGGAGGTGGAGCCGGTCATGTCGATGCACAAGCTGACGGCTGGGGACGGGTACGCCTACCTGACCCGGCACGTCGCCGCGGGCGACGCCGGTCTCGAGCAGGGTGCGTCACTGACCGCCTACTACGAGCAGACGGGCAACCCGGCCGGCCGTTGGTACGGCGAAGGCCTCGCCGGCCTCGGTGACACGACCCGGCGACTCCACCCGGGCGACGTCGTCACCGAGGCGGCGATGACGGCGGTGTTCCGCGACGGCGCGGACCCGTTGACCGATGACGCGCTCGGCCGGCCCTATAGCCGGTTCGATGACGGGAAGCGTCACGCGGTCGTCGGCTACGACCTGACGTTCACGGCCCCGAAGTCGGTGTCGGTGCTGTGGGCGCTGGCCGATGACGCGACGCGCGTCATCGTCTATGACGCGCACCGGGCAGCGCTCGCGTCATCCCTGGAGTTCGTCGAGCAGCGCGTCATCCGTACGCGCATCGGCGACGGCGGCCGTCGCCAGGTCCGCACCCGCGGGATGCTCACCGCGGCGTTCGACCACTGGGACACCCGGGCCGGGGACCCGAACCTGCACACCCACGTCGTCATCGCCAACAAGGTCCAGGGTCCCGACGGCGCGTGGCGCAGCCTGGACGGCGGACCGTGCACGCCGCCGCCGTCACCGTCTCCGAGCTGTACGACGCGCTGCTCGCGGACGAGCTGGCGCGGCGCATGCCGGTGGAGTGGTCGATGCGCGACCGCGGCCCGCGCCGCAACCCCGCGTTCGAGGTCGACGGGATCGGCGAAGACCTGCTGGCGCACTTCTCCAGCCGCGCAGAGCAGATCCACTGCGCGGAACAGGCGTGGCTCGCCGAGTTCGAGGCCACCCATGGCCGGGCGCCGACCCGAGTGGAGACGACCCGGGCACGGCAGCACATGACGCGGGCGACGCGGCCGCCGAAGACAGTTCGGCCGCTGGCGGACCTGCTGGCGGACTGGGCCAACCGCGCCCGCACGCTCACCGGGCTCGAGCCGCGCGACCTCGCCGCGCGCGCGCTGGCCGGCACCTACGGCCGGGCGCTGCACGCCCACGACGTCGGCCCGGAGGTCCGGGCGGCGATGGTCGCCCAGGTGCTCGACGACGTGTCGACGAGGCGGTCGGTGTGGACGACGTGGAACCTCGGCGCCGCCGCCGTGCGGGTGTCGAAGCTGCTGCGGATGGCGTCGCCCGCGGAGCGGCGGGCGCTGCTCAACGAGGTCACCACCGACGCGGCGGCGGCGTGCGTGCACCTGGACGACAACCGGGACCCGGTGACGCGGCGGGTCGGGGAGTCGCTGTTCACCGCGACCGAGCTGCTCGGCGCGGAGAAGGTGCTCATCGACGCCGCCGGGACCACCGGCGCACCGCACCGGCCGGCGGAGATGCTCGGTGCCATCCAGCTGCGCGCCGAGCGCCACCTCGGCGCTCTCGCCCCCGACCAGCGCACGGCTGCGGAGGCCGTCATCACCTCCGGTCGGCTCCTCGACGTGCTCGTCGGGCCAGCCGGGTCGGGCAAGACCACGACCCTGGCTGCCCTGACCTCGTTCTGGCGGCACGGGATCGGATCGGTCGTCGGGCTCGCGCCATCGGCCACCGCGGCGCGGGCGCTGGCGGACTCGCTCGGGGTGCCGTGCGAGACCACCGCCAAGTGGCTGCACGAGTCCACCGGCGACGGCGCCACCACGCGCGCCCTTCGCTACGCCGACGCCGTCGCCCGCATGTCCACCCGCGACTACCGGGAGCAGCGGGCGGCCAACGAGGAGCACTGGCGGCTGCGCGCCGAGCAGGACCAGTGGCGGTTCTTCCCCGGTCAGCTCGTCATCGTCGACGAGGCGTCCCTCGCCGACACCCGCACGCTCGCCGCGATCGTCGAGCAGGCGCGGGCTGCGTCGGCGAAGGTGCTGCTGGTCGGGGACCACCTGCAGCGCGGGTCGGTCGACGCCGGCGGCGCGTTCGGCATGCTCGCTCG
>JAEZJV010000023.1 GCA_023415635.1 Bacillota bacterium
CGTCGTTGTCCGGGTCGGGCAGGACGAGCTCGCGCGAGTCGCGCCGCTGGCGGTAGCCGGCCTCACGGAGCATCTCGACGGCGGGCTCGGACAGCGAGCCCTTGTTGGGGACGGCGATGCGCAGCACGGGGGTTCCTTCGAGGGCTCAGAGGTGGGCGTAGACGTCGTCGAGCGTGAGCCCGCGCGCGAGCATGAGCACCTGCAGGTGGTAGAGCAGCTGGGAGATCTCCTCAGCGGTGCGCTCGTCGCCCTCGTGCTCCGCGGCCATCCAGACCTCGGCGGCCTCCTCGACGATCTTCTTGCCGATCGCATGCACGCCCGCGTCCAGCTCGGCCACGGTTCCCGAGCCCGCGGGCCTGGTCACCGCCTTGTCCGACAGCTCCGCGAACAGCGCCTCAAAGGTCTTCACGTCAGCCAAGGGTAGACGGTCGTCCGGTCCCGGCCGTCGCCCGCTCGGCGGCTGGGACGACCTCACGCGGCGGTCCCACCCGCTGCGCACGCCACCACACCACGAACCCGTACGCGACCACGACGCCGTACACGAGGTACAGCGCGGCCGACGGGTAGTAGCCGGCGGAGAGCAGCAGGGGCACGCCCACGACGTCCACCGCGATCCAGATGAGCCTTCGAGAGTGGTTCTGGCCGCTTGTACGTGCCGTATGGCTCGGAGGACGACCAGTACGAGAGGGAGGGGCGCCTGCGCTATGTCGCGGGGAGCTCGTCGCACGACGAGACGATCGCCAAGGCCAAGGCGTGGATCGCGTCGCAGCCGAACGCCGCCGAGTGGGTGAACCTCGACGCGACGCTCTGAGCCGGGTCGTACGGCCCGTCCGACCTGGAAGATGAACCGCCCTGGGGCGGCACCCGTTGCTAGCGCACCGGTCTGGGGGGCCGGGGGTCGCGGGTTCGAGTCCCGCCGTCCCGACGCACGACAGCACGCCGCCGTAGCTCAGTCGGCCAGAGCGCGCCCTTGGTAAGGGCGAGGTCCCGGGTTCGAGTCCCGGTGGTGGCTCCCAGCACTTCTCGTTCACCCCGACCCAGCGCCCTTGCCGGCGGTCGGTCGGCCGCCGGTGACGCATCGGTGGCCGGGTGCATCTCTCCAGGACCAGGAAGGCAGGACCGAGCAGACAAGGAGCAGGGCGTGATGAGCGCGCGCAGGACCGGTGCGGTGCACCGTCATCGAGCAGACCTCCCGGCAGGCGGGAAGGTCGCGACGCGCACCTCCCTGCCCGGGACGGTCCTCGTCCTGAACGCCAGCTTCGAGCCGATGCACCGCGTCTCGCTGAAGCACGCGATCTCGATGCTGGTCCGCGAGGTCGCCGTCGTGCACGAGGCCGTCGGCGAGGCGAGCTTCGGCCCGTTCCCCGTTCCGCGGGTGCTGCGCCTGGTCCGCTACGTCGCGATGGCGTGGCGGTACCGGCGCGGCAGCCTGGGCCCGGTCTGCTCGAAGGCGGGCGTCAAGGCGCGCGACAAGGTCTGCGCGTACTGCGGCGGCCCGGCCGAGACGGTCGACCACGTCCTGCCGCGCTCGCGCGGTGGCGGGTCGGACTGGCTGAACCTGGTGGCCGCGTGCGTGCGCTGCAACCACCGCAAGGCCGACCGGACGCCGGCGGAGGCCGGGATGAAGCTGCGCGTCACGCCGTACGTCCCGCGCATCACCCTGGCCGACTACGACCTGGTCACGGCCGTCGCCTGGCCCGCCCTTGCCACACCGGTGAGGGCGGGTCAGGCCCGCGGGGAGCGTTCGTTCGCCTCCACCCACTACAAGGGTGCCCTGTCCCCCATCGGAGCTTCACCATGACCACCTGGTTCAGCAGCGACCCACACTTCGGGCACCGCAACATCGTCGACTACACGGGCCGCCCGTTCCGCGACGCCGCCGGCGAGCCGGACGCGCCGGCGATGGACGCCGCGCTCGTCGAGGCATGGAACGCGCGCGTCGCGCCGAGCGACGACGTCTGGCTGCTCGGCGACATCGCGTTCGGCGACGTCACCCAGTCCCTGTCGCTCATCGCCCGCCTCCACGGGCGCATCGCCTTGGTCTGGGGCAACCACGACCGCGGGTTCTCCGGACGGCACAAGGTAGAGCCGGGCGCGCACCAGCGGTACCTGGACGCCGGGTTCGTCGAGATCCACGACGAGGCGTCCGTCGCGATCGGCGGCCAGCTCGTCGTCCTGTCGCACTTCCCGTACGACGGTGACTCCCACGGCCCCGACCGGTACGTCGACCACCGTCCGGTCGACCGCGGCGGCTGGGTCGTGCACGGTCACGTCCACCGGGAGTGGCGTCAGCGCGGACGGCAGATCAACGTCGGCGTGGACGCCTGGGCCGGTCGTCCGGTCGCCCTGGAGGAGGTCGCCGAGCTGATCGCCGCCGGGCCTTGCGACCTGCCGCCGCTGCCGTGGGTGCACGACGACCAGGCCGGGTACGTGCGCGACGCGCGGCATGCGATCTGACTCGCGCCTCCCGAGACGGTCGCGGAGGCGTCGCGGTCCTACCACGTTCGCCTGGTCAACCGCGCCGCGCGCGCTTCTCACGACCAGCCGGCGATCGCACTACCGGCTTTCAGCACCCGCTCGGTTCCGCCAGCCGGGGTGGGCCACACATCGAGATGAATCTCCTCGGTGCTCTGCCCCTCGCCGTCCCACACGGCATCACGGCCACGTGCGGAGACCCGGACCGTGTACGAGCGCGGGCCCTGGCTCAGCAGGTTGACATCGTCGACAGATCCGCCATCGAATCCGGTCAGGAACCATCGACCGCGCGGCGCATCTGCGACGACCTCAACCACGTCGTCCCAGCCCTCGATCTCAGGCGGTGGCGAACCCTCGTGGCTGCTCCACGTCACGGTCACCGTGCCGATCGCGATGCCCGTGAAGATCACCAGCCCACCATCGCCGATGACGCCTGCCAGGCCAGCCAGCTCCCGAACCGGCACCCCGACGTGGGAAGACTGGTCTCTCACGAAGAACTGGTGGTACTCCGTCCAAACTTGCGCCGTTCCTTCGCGCATCACACGACACGAACGGTGAACTTGTCCTTGTCGAGAACGCGACTGTTCTGGTAGAAGGCGTTGAGCACCGAGCCTCCGAGACTGTTTTGAGCTTTGATGATCATGCAGCGGCTGAAGCCCGTCGGGCCCGAGCCGGCCACCACGTCCAGATAGCACCCACTGGGGACACGGACCGAACCACCGTTGAGCGCGGCCCCCTGGTAGGTCGACTGGAATGGGTACTCATCGCACGAGCGGCCGGAAGGGCGCGGTATCGACGAGGGGCAGGCTTTGTTGTAGTTGGCCTTCTTCTTCGTCGCATCAGTCATACGCTGAAGGGTGCTGGGCAAGCCCGAGTTGATCGCCTTGCGAACGTGCGCCGCGTACTCCGGGTACGTCGAGGTGTAGACGTCCAGCCTTGGAGCCGCAAGGGGCATGACACATGCCCTTTCCGGAGAGCACTCGGTCGCACCGCGACGTGAAGAGCACGCTGCTGAAGTACGCGGGCGTGGCGGCCTGGTAGCTCACCCTCGCGCTCCAGTAGATGCTGGTGTTGTAGAAAGCGCCGGAGGCGATCGAGGGGGTTACTTTGCCGACGAGCGTGAAGGACGAGCCCACTGTGAGCTTGCGGGACCCGTTCCCGCCGCTGATGACCGAGCACCGGCCCGAACACTTCATCTGCAGCGCCATCGTCGGACCGCTTCCAGCCCACGAGCCAATCAGGTACTGAACGTCCGCAGTCTGCTCCGACACGACGACGAGCGAGCCGTTCTGGACGTACTGGGAGGTCAGGAAGCCTCCACCCGCCCGCCCCTTCCAGACGACCTTGCCCTTCGAGTCGACTTGGATGAGGTCGACGGCCCAGGCGCCGTTCCTGCACCCGTTGAAGCGATCGCTCTTGGCCTTGCTGGAGCACCACGCGGGCACGACGCGAGTCGCCATGATCGCGTCCGGGGTGTCCCTGTCCGCAAGCTCTTCCTCGGAGAGCGGCGCCTCCAGGCGATCCTTGGTCAGAGTGGTCAGGGCACCGAGCGGGATGAGGGCTGAGTCACCGGTGCCGACGCAGAGGTACTCGTTCGACGAGGTGACGCCCGCAGCCGGCCCACAAGAGACGTCTGCGCGGTCGAATCCCAGCTTGTCGGCGAAGGTGATCTCGTAACCGCTGAGCGCAGATGAGATCGCCG